>NVUY01000037.1 GCA_002733215.1 Sulfurovum sp.
TTGCATACTGCGTTTCTGCATTCCTTCACCTCTGAAGATCAGGTAGAGTAATACACCTAACCAAGGCGTAATTATGACAAACATCATCCACAGTCCTTTTCCCCATCCGTCCAGATCATCACTGCGAAAGATATCTGTGATAACACTGATAACAACCCAGATCCAGGCGACGAAGAGGAAAAACATGAAGATCGATCCTATAACATTTAAAAATTCCATTTAAACTCCGTATTGATTGATTTTGCATCTTTTGATGCATATTTACATGATAACACAATAAATCGAATTATATTATCCCAAAAGCCCGAATTTGCAAGAAAGTTAAAATTCGTATTTTTCGGATAAACAATTCTCTATTTTGTGTGATACAATAAATTATGCACATAAACTAATCGGTAGAACTTATTGCATGGAAAGTGAAGAAACATCAAATATTAAGGAGAAGAAGATGAATATTGATACAAAGACAATTCTAACAGGCGATGAAAAACTCGACAAACATTTAGAGCTGGGACCGGATCCGCATGGTGCTATGTGTACCGGTACCGGTCACTCTAGAGCCCACGTTAAACATGATCCGTCTGCGCCGGCGCATAAAATGACGCTGACAAAAGAAGAACAGGACATCATGGACGGCAAGAAAGGCAAAGTACTTGCAAAATTGATGAAAACAGTGGTCCAATATGGTGAAGCCTTTGGCGCTGACAAACTTGTGGACCTCGGTGGTAACCCTCACACAGTTCTCATGTTTGGTAACGATTCGGTTATACCGATCATTGACATTTTCAACGAATGTGCTGATGCGGGTCTTAAGGCTTATGCTCCTTATACACTTGATCCACGACCGAATGACTTGTATAACCTCGAAATCGAACCTGAGATGCAGTATAAAATTCAACAGTGTTACAACCGCCAGGATGAAATGGAAAAGGTGCATCTACGACTCGGAGCTAAGAACATGAACTTCTGGTCTTGTACCTGTTACTGGCCAGAAGTAGGTAATGCCCCTGCTGAGGGCACAAATCTTGCATGGTCTGAGTCTTCAGCAGTTAACTATTCCAATTCGGTGTTAGGTTCACGCTCGAACCGTAACTCCGGCGGTATCGAAATGTTATGTAACATTCTTGGAAAAGCCCCTCATTTTGGTCTGATGACCGATGAAGGACGTAAGGCAAAATGGCTGATAGAGGTGAAAACCACGGTTGAACCGCAATGGTCTGTAGTGGGTGGTGCTATCGGTATGAAGGTAATGGAAGATGTTCCGTTTATTGCCGGTATTGACCGTTATCTGGGTCAGGTTGACAGTATTTCCTGTGGGAAGCTTAAAGATATGGGAGCAGCAACTGCCACAAACGGTGCAGTTGGCCTCTATCACGTAGAAAACATCACACCAGAAGCGATAGAGCAGGGTCGTGATCTACTCGCTGAAGGCTACCAGACTTACGTGATCGATGATGCCGAGATCGATAGAGTACGTAAAGACTACCCGAACCTCTGGTCGCAGAAAGACGCGAAACCGACGCGAGCCTTTGTAGGTTGTCCTCATAATTCTTTCCATCAGCTCTACGATTGGGGTATGAAGGTTACGCATGCATTGGCCAACCGTGGTCAAGCAAAAGTGGCCATTCCATTGCACCTGTTCTGTTCACCGTTGGTATTTGATCACTTCTTGGACGAGCATTCAGAATTGGTTCGTGACTTGAAACGTGTAGGGGTTAACTTTACCAATACTTGTCCATTGACATTTGCCGGTATACCGGGTATCACGGAAACTGAATTCTTTATCACTTTGAAGTAAGATTCTAGCATTTAACCTCTTCAAATCTAAATTTACAACTTTTAATTTTCAAATTTTCAAAAATTGCACTTCAGATTTAAATTTTGGGACTTGTAGAAGAGATCAAATTATTAAATATACAATAAAGAACAAATAATTACTGGAGGTAATAAAAATGGCTATAAAAACATTTCATGGAAGAGCACTACTACCCGGAAAAGTCGAAGGTTCAGCGATGGTTTCCCATATCGGATTCAACACCCTTTCAACCTATAAGGCAAACATCATGGGCGGTGTGACAGACAAAGCAGTCTGTTCTGACGGAGACAACAAAGATCTCTACGGCAAGGACATCGGCGGGGCTATCCTCTGCCTTCCACAAACCATTGGTTCAACAACAGGTGGTTTTGTTTTGATGGGCGTGGCAAAAATGGGTTTAGCACCCAAAGCAATGTTATTTGCCAATCACGTTGATTCTCTGGCCATTGGTGGACTGTTAATGGCAGACATTTGGATGGAGAAGCGTATCATCACGATCGATCTACTTGGGCAGGATTTCCTGGATGCAGTTAGCACCGGCGAACCTATCAAAGTGTATGAAGACGGTAAAGTTGAGATCGGGTAATATCTGAAAGATATGACTGCCACTCTCACTGGTTCCCACGTTGCACGCGGGAACCAGTGAGTACCCAAATTAATATGTCAATGAGGTGCGTATTTACGCACCCCTACACAAAAATCAATCCAAAATTTTTAAAAGTCGGACTTTTCGGATACTTATTCTCGATTTTCTGTGGTACAATTAATATGTAGATATATCAGATG
The DNA here is from genome assembly GCA_002733215.1 of Sulfurovum sp. Taxonomy (GTDB): domain Bacteria; phylum Campylobacterota; class Campylobacteria; order Campylobacterales; family Sulfurovaceae; genus Sulfurovum. The sequence goes on from NVUY01000037.1 coordinate 2,603, forward strand.
GCATGTTAGCATGTTAGTATGTTAGTATGTTAGTATGTTAGTATGTATTGCGGTGCGAAAGCTAAGAAACATTATCAAATACTAGGGGAAAAGAATGAATATTTCACAAACTGTAGAAAATCACGAGGATCTGATCAAGGTCATCGATAACTTACTGGCTGAAGTCGGTGTTGATCGGAATGATCTCAAAGGTAAACTGACGTTTTCCGGCTTAGATCCGATCCGTCCAACGGTGCTTAAAGTTGGTGCGGCCGGTGCGGCTGTGGGTGCAGCGAATGCCATCATGAGTGCATTGATCCATCAGGAAAGAACCGGTGAAGGTCAGGACATTCATGTGGATCTCCGTATGGCCTATGTCAATCAAAGTAAATGGCAAGATACCCTGGCAGACTGCGTTACAGTTAACGGTCAATCCCGGATCGTAGGTCCCAACGCATTCGGTGAAATGGATAACCTCCACCTTTTACCAACCTTGGACAACAAATATGTGATGCTTTCGGGTTGTTATCCTTCTCAATTCTTGAAGATGACCGAGATCTTTAACTCAGGCTGGACGCAGGAACAACTGGCAGCAGCCTCTATCAAGCGCACTGCTGATGACTGGGAAGCGACGGGAAATTCCGCTATGCTCCCGATCACTAAAGTTCGTACGCAGAAAGAGTTTCAAGAATCAGAACATTGGCCATACCACATCAATACACCTATTATTAATATAGAAAAAATAGGAGACAGTGCTCCTGAGCCTTTCCCTAAAGGTGGGGATCAGCCACTTTCGGGTCTTCGTTCATTGAGTATGGTACATGTGGTTGCCGCACCACATACACAGGCAACGATTTGTGGAGCGGGTGCTGAAGGTCTGAATATTCATCCCAAACAATGGTATGAGGAGGAAATGTTCTTTTTCAGTACCCATATCGGCTATCGTCATGCTGCCGTAGATCCATTCAAAGAGCGCGATCTGGTTTACAAGTTGATCGAAGATGCCGATATCTACATAGAGAATCTACGCCCCGGACTGGTTGATAAAGAAGGTTATGGTGCAGAGCAATTGGCGGCGATACGACCCGGTCTTATCTCAGCTACTGTCAAACTGAACGTGCCTGGTCCATACTCTCAGATGCCTGGTTTCGACTTTAATGCAGGCGCTATTTCTGGTTTATTCACGGAGTGTGGTACAGAAGAAGCACCGGCATTCCCTAACGCCGTTAATGTTATTTGTGACTTGCTTACGGGTAAGATGTTGGCCATCGGTATCCAGGCGGCACTGCTTCGCAGAGCAAAAGAAGGTGGCAGCTATAAAGTAAGTGTTTCACTTGCACAAGGTGCAACCTGGTTGATGAGCCTCGGATTGATCCCTAAGAAAGATCTGATAGACTTCGATAAAAAGGGTCCGGAGCACCAGCCTATCAAGCCTCATACGATCTCAGGAAAAACAGCCTGGGGAGACACCACGGTGATCGGATCTGTCGTTGAGATGTCCAAGACACCAGAGAAATGGAGAGATCCGATAACGGAACCTCCTGGTGCAAGCTATCCGGTATGGCTGACAAAGAAGTAAGGTTTACTGGATCCCACGTTGCACGTGGGATCCCATAACTCGAATTAAGTAAAAACAAAAAGAGTCGGGGAAATAACAGCAGATCTTTAGACCCAAGTATTCCACATGAATACAGGGGTTTGAAGATCTTCCTAAGCCCGCTTTACAGTTAAAAGAATAAACAAGGAAAAAACAAGATGAAAAATAATAAAAATATTTTAGGCTTCACCGCACTGTTAACATTGCTTTGCGCCTCTCCTGTCTATGCCGGAGGTGACGTTGAGGCTAAAAAGCCCGTTCCGGGACAGCTCGAGAACGGTTTGATCTCCATCACCAAGCTGGCACCGCCGATCACGAGAGTCTCTGATTATAGCGGAGATATCTGGGAACGAAACACAATGCTTGGTGATCTTGATGGTCTCCGCAGCAAGTGGTATGACGAGGGCTTTTCTCTGGACGCGCAAGTTACTCAGGTTTACCAGGGGGTGACCTCAGGCGGTACTGTACCGAGTAACCACAGAGGAGCCTATAACGGTTTGTTAGAGATCAACGGATACCTCGATACTGCCAAAATGGGTTGGTGGTCTGGCGGGCTATTGGCGACAACATTTCAAAGCAGCTGGGGTAACCCGCTGTCGAGTGAGGCGGGTAATCTATCACCGGTCAACATGACCCCTTTCTGGCCGGTTCCATTCGATAACAGAGCGAGATTTACGGAACTCTACCTGACTCAGGGTTTGCCTAACAATATGTTATTGATCGTGGGACGACTTGATGCTACCAATTTTCTTGATACGAATTTATATGCGAACATCCCCGAGTCTCAGTTCCTGAATGCGAGTTTGAACAATGACTTGATGTGGGGTAATATGCTGACATTCTCTACGTATGCGGCGCTATTAATTGTGCCGGTAGATGAGAAGTTTTCCTTCGCTGTCGGAGCCTGGACTCCGGAGACACAGCCCGACGACTATAGTGGTGACTGGGGCAGCTGGGCAGCTGTTATCAACCCTATGTACAGCTATCACCTCGGTGGGAAGAAGGGAAAGGCCCAGATCACCTATGCCTATTCATCTGCAGATACCAGCGGCTTCGAGAACCCAAGGATCAGTCCAAACTCATCAACCGACTTTATCAGCATCAAGAGTGGGATGCCCACCAAGACCGATAACTGGTTGGTCACATTTAATCTTCAGCAGCATCTCTGGACCCCGGAAGGAAGTGCAGATTACGCCACCGGGACACAGGATTTTGCCAACAATCCTCCTGGCATCGGTTTCTTCTACCGACTTGGCTACATGCCTGAGAACCGAAACATGTATAATCTGACGATGAGCGGCGGGTTTGGAGGTCGCGGTGTTTTTAACAGTCGACCTAATGACCGCATGGGTATTGGTATCTATGGTATGTGGGCATCTAACGAATTTAAAGATTCATCCTTTCTCTTGGATGCACTTCTTAAAGACGAGTTGGGAGTCGAAGCTTACTACAACTTTGCCATCACTCCATGGCTTCAAGTTTCTGCCGATATACAGTACATCGATCAGGGGCTCAGGACCAGTAAAGACGCCTGGGTAGCCGGTAGTCGTTTGAACATACGCTTTTAGAGGATAACATTATATCACTGGTTCCCACGTTGCACGTGGGTAACCCATACGAAAATATGATCCCTCATAAAAGGAAGAAATTATGTCTATTGAACAAAACAGTACTGAAGCAAAACTCTATTTTGTATCCGGGAGCCTCGATAGCGTCGGAGCAGTCAAAGTTATTGATGCAGATGGTTCGAATGAAACAGTTCTGGCTTCTGGCAGCATTATTGTAGAACCTGATGGCATTGAAATTGATGTAGAAGCTGGCAAGATGTACTGGACAGATATGGGACCGGGAGGTGCAGCCGATAAATCTGTAGCCGATAAAGATGGCAGGATCATGCGGGCCGACCTGGATGGCAAAAATATTGAAACGCTGGTTCCCAAGGGCATAACAACCACGCCAAAGCAGCTGGCACTTGATGTGGCGGGCGGCAAGGTTTACTGGTGTGACCGTGGTGATGTTGGCGGTAAAAATGTTGACCCGAAAGTCATGCGTGCAAACCTTGATGGTTCTGAGATAGAAACACTGATTTTCACCGACGTAATGAGCCCGGTTGGCATCGCCCTGGATCTTGCCAAGGGAAAGCTCTACTTTTCGGATCGCTATGCCAATACTATCAAGCGCGCCAACCTGGATGGCACGAACATTGAGATCGTGGTCAAAGATACTAAATACCCGGTGGACCTGGCGATTGACCTCAAGACCCGTTCGATCTACTGGACTGCCCGCGAAACCGGAGGCCTTTACTGTGAAGATGTTGACGGGAATGACATGGATGGAAGTAGCCTCACCCCTATTATCACGGGGTTACTAGCACCCATCGGTGTCACTGTTGACCGAGAAAATAACAAGCTCTATTACACAGAAGTCATTATTTCGGAAAAGTCAGGTGCTATCTGGCAATCAGATATGGACGGCAGTAATGCCCGCAAAATCGTTAGCACGCAGATGCCATTGGGTTTGTTTTACCTTAAGAAGTAGGGTGCGTATTCACGCACCTTTGTAGAAAATTCACTGCTTCCCACGCTGCACGTGGGTAACCCATACGAAAATCTGATCCCCCCTCAATGTCATTAAGTTAAGCACTTTTGGAGCAGCGACTTGCTACATTATTGTCTTAACTTTCACAGCTTCCCACGTTTTAGCAAAATAATATATGAGCATATTTTCTTGACAAATAGGCGGTAATTGCCTATAATTTACAAAAAAAGGTTTTTCTAATGAAACAACAGCAAATGCAAGAACTTTTAGGTGTACCAGAGAGAACTTTGAGGGATTGGAAGAAAAGTAACAGAAGTGAACTCTATAAGTTACTTGAAACCATAGATTATAATACAGCAAAAAAACTACTTGCTCAAAACAACAATGACGATTTAAAAAAACTTCTTGAAAATGAACAACACTATCATTCTGAACGGGACTTTGAGAAAGATCTTTATGAGGTACTTACCTCTGGAAGGAGTAGTGATATTTGGCTAAAGCTCTCTAATGATACCACACTCTCGAAATCAGCGAGAGCGAGAGCATCATATCTCTATAGCTTCTTGACAAGAAAGCCGACAAAGCTATCATTCAAGACTCCTCCTGATACAGGTTTTTATCATGGGAATAGAAATCAAACAGGAAATGGTTTAGCCAAGTTGTATGGTCTTGAAAACGGTATAGATATGAGAAGATTTAATCAATATAAAATGACGGGCAGATTTTAAATGATCGCTAAAAGTTTCGCGGAAGCCATTATGCAAATGATGGAAGAAATAGCCAAATGTATTCCTGATGAACATAAGCAAGCCCCTGTTAAATCATATTTAACAGGGGGTGGTGCAGTTCACTTCTATTGCAATAAGAGGGTTTCTGACGATGTTGATATAATTATGCAATATGCTGTCACAGTACCCGATGATCTTTTTGTAGTATGGCTCAATGAGGATGGCATACTGGAAGAAGTACATTACGATCATACATATAATAGTACCTTGGGTTTACTGCAAGAAGATTATGAAGATAGAGCAACTCATTTGGCAACTATAAGTGATAAGTTTGAGATAAATTTATTGTCTCCAGAAGATTTAATTATTTCAAAATTAGTACGTTTTGCGTCAAAAGATGAAGAAGACATTAGTAACATTATACAGACAGGGAAAGTCAGTAAAGAAAGGCTGTATGAATTAGCCGAAGATGCTATTAACGTAGGAGTTGGTTTTCAAAAGAATTTTGTAGAGATAAATTTGGATATTGTTATGGATATCTGCAATCAATACGAAAAAGGAAGACAGCATGAAATAAAATCAGTTTTCAAAGAAGAAAAGAAGAAAACTCCCAATGCTTCTTTTGAGCCAAACAGTGGAGCTTAAACGTTTTTACTGATGACTGCTTCCCACGTTGCACGTGGGTAGCCTATACGAGGTGATAGTGATAGCATCAATTAACTATCTCCACTTTTTTAATATGATCAACAAGTTCATCCAGTTCCTGGGTGGTTAAGTCCCATATGATCTGGGCATCAACACCAAAATATTCATGTACAATCAAATTTCTAAAATCTTTAACCATGCGCCATGGATATGTTGGAGCTTCTTCCTCTAAAGTATCTATCAGGGTTGAGATAGCCTCACCTATAACAATGTATTCTCTAATCGTTGCACTATATGTTTTTCTATCATCTATAAAATCTGCAAAGTTTAAATCTTTAGTAAATTCCTTTATAGCTTCTGCAGAGTCAAGTATGTCTTCAATATATAGCCTTTTATCTCTCTTAGGCATACACTATCTCTTTTTCTACATATTCGTGAACAACTGGTTTAAGGCTGCCTTCAATGCCAAGATCAATCCTCTTTTGTAAACCATCTTCAAGATATGTTTTTAACTCAAAGAAACTTCTAAACTTATTGCTACTTTCAATCTCAACTGCTAAGTCAATATCGCTATCTTCCCTCTGCTCACCTCTCACATAACTTCCAAAAAGACCGATTTTTATAAGACCAAATTTTTCATGCATCTCATCTTTATGAGAACGTAAAAAATCTAAAATATCTGTTTTATTCATCATATTGTCCTTTTAACTTTTATTTGTATTAGTATATCTAAAAATTAAAATAATGTCTTTCTCTGGTTCTGTGATATAATTAAGATGGATATTGTAGGTTTCATCATGATCGGGACTATAACGGGCATTATCATTGCACTCGCCTTCGGCTCACCTTTCTTAATCGCAGTGCTTATTGGAATGATAACAGCCACTATAATATTAAATAAAAGGTTATGCCAATCCTTAATGCGGACTTAGACAAATTAATCAATCAGGAGAATAAAATACAATGAAAAAAATCAGTCAATCAGGTAATGGAATACTCTATACCATAGGCACTTTTTTAATACCCGTTCTTAAGGGTACTTATAAAGAAATGGGAATGCAATACGGTGAATTGATGAAAGATGATATGCAAAAGGTTTATGATATCGTGATACAACCACAGATCAACAGTGGAATTATCACTACTGATGTTGCAAAGCAATGGACAAATCGGGCTTTAGCCACTTTCTCAAGCAGAAACAAAGATTTCTATGAAGGCTTACAGCAAAGCACAGGCTGGGCAATGGACAAAATAGGCATACTCGATCAGGTTACCGAATTTGGAATCTTTCAATCGAAGATGCATTCTTTTGCCGGTTGTACGTCAATTATGGCCTGGGATACTGCATCTAAAGATGGTAATTCGTATATTGGCCGAAACATGGATTGGTCTGCTTCGTTTAGCGAGTTCTCCCAGGTACTCACTGTTGTAAACCCAACAGACGGAGGATATCGTTATGTCAACTTGGGCTGGCCCGGCATGATTACCTTATACACGGGTATTAACGAACATGGTGTTTACATCGACCTGCACGATGGGTCGTCAATGGGGGGATCTGTTGTTTTTGCTGACAGGGCACCTTTTATGAATGTATTGGTCGATATATTAAGTGAAACCAAGTCACTTGATGCCACCGTAAGCAGGTTAAATGCATCACGAACTTCGCTGGGCTTGATATTGAGTCTGGCTGACCAAAACAGTGGTGCTTCAATGGAATGTGCGAGCTGGGGCGATCACAGAGTTCGCCGATCTGATGGAGATACTATGGTTGTTGTTAACAGCTTCTTGAATCCGGATTGGGGGATCCATAAACGCAATACGGTGAGTCACTCACTGGAACGTTTCGACAATATGACAGCCCAACTGGCAGAAAACAAAGGGGATATTGATGCGCAGAAAGTTCGAGATCTTATGGATATTCGACTTTTCAATGAGGACGGAACCTTGAAGAAAAATGGCGGGTGTACGAAACCTACAAAACAAGATGCGGATCAGACCACGCATCAGATGGTGACCGACATAGCACAGCGCAAAGTATGGCTTAAAGTACCCAACCCGAAATACCTTACTGACTGGGTGGAGATCGATCTGAAAAAATTGTGGAGTTGATGACTTTTGAAGATCCCTTGGTTCCCACGTTGCACGTGGTAAACATAACGGTTTTTACTTAAGCAATTTGGCTTTTTGGGCTTCAAATTCACTTTCGGTGATCACACCTTTTTCTTTCAACTCTGCAAGTTTAGAGAGTTCATCGGCAGTTGATATGCCGGCAATATTTTGTATATATGCCTGTTGTGCTTCGGCGGCATCTGTCATAGCTTGCATACTGCGTTTCTGCATTCCTTCACCTCTG
>NVUY01000038.1 GCA_002733215.1 Sulfurovum sp.
TCCCCAAGTCATTTCACAAAACCTTCCAAAAGTGGAAGGATAAAAGTGAAATGACTGGAAAGATGTTTCTGAAACAGGTGGAAAGGTTAAAGTGAAATGRGTGGAAGGATGGGAGTGAAATTTACACTTGATAGCTCTTTGCTAGAATGGCATCAGTTGTATTACCATTTCTATCTCTGATTACAAGTACAGAAGTTTGTTCTGGAGAGATACCTCGTTTACTTGCCTTGCCAAAAGGTGTACTTAAAGAGTCTCTTTCACTTTATCCTAAACCTGAGATATTCAATACAGATCAAGGTAGCCAATATACCGCTAAAGCACATGTGGAAATTTTAAAGAAATATGACATTAAAATCTCTATGGATGGTAAAGGCAGAGCTACTGATAATATTTGTATTGAACGATTCTGGAGAAGCATCAAATATGAAGAAATTTATCTCAATGAATACAAGAACATAAAAGTACTTAGAAAAGCTATTGAAAATTATATGACCAAGTACAACTCAAAAAGATTACATTCAGCTATTGACTATAAAACACCAAATGAAGTGTATTATAACTACATCAATAATTTAGCACCAAAAGGAGAAAAGAAGTTACCAAAAGCGTCATAGTGAGGTGAAATAAAAAAAGTTGTTGTACTGGTCTGAAAAAAAGGGAACATTATAATAGGTATATAATCCTTGTATCCGAAGCCTTAAGACCACCACGACAGATAAAGAACACTACAGATTGTAGAGAGAAGAGGAATGGTATGCCAACCTTTAGTGCGGACATAGCCAATCTTAATTATTTTAGAAATAATTGACCTAAACCCCAAGCTCCCTGATATTGAACAACATTATATTCAACTGTTGCACCACTTGTTTTTGCAGTTAATGCTATAGCAATCATTGACTTTATTGCATTCTCTGCACCAACTAATGTAATTTGAGCTGTTTCAGAAGTGCTACCTTCATTTATAAAAGTTAGAGATGTTCCTCCGCTAGCATATTGGTTCACACTCTTCACAGTTGCTAACGTACCAGCAACTGCACTCATGCTCATTAAACTTGCCACGATTGTAGCCACAAAAATCTTTTTCATTTTAAATCCTTTTATTTAGTGTATTTTTATTATAACAAGAAAAAGTTTTATTATAGTTTTGTGTCTGGATAAAGAGTCAGATAATAAAACATCTTTTTACATAATATAGCTCAACTTTCGCACATAAAACCAAGTCAAGACAACAATCTCTGAAATTATAAAAACTGACAAAGAAAATAAGGTATACTTTCATATATAAACTAACAGGAATTAATATATTTTGAATCAAAAAATACAAGAACTAGTTTATTTTGATAATAAACTCTCAAGTAGTGAACCAAATAAAATAAACGAATCATCAAAAAATATAGCTATTATCATTCACGTTTTTTATTTGGACATTTGGAACGAGATAACGCACTACTTATCTGAACTTGAAATGGAATATGATCTTTTTATTACAGTACCAAAAGACACAGCAGAAAATGAAATCATAAATATTTTTAAAAGCACTCCTGATGTATATATCTATATGACAGAAAATAGAGGTCGTGATGTTTTGCCTTTTTTACAAGTTATGAACATTATTGGCATAGAAAATTATAAATACATTTGCAAACTGCATACAAAAAAGACAGGGGAGCATCTTTTAGGAGATGTTTGGAGGAAACTACTCTACTTTGACCTACTGGGTTCAAATGAAACTGTCAAAGGGATCGTCAATCTTTTTGAAAATGATGAAAACATAGGTATGGTTACAGGTAAAAATACCATTTTGGACGCACAAAAATACATATGTGGAAACAACGAGAAAATAAACCTACTAGCAGAAAAATCAAAAATCATCTATGATGAGAACTATCTATTTCCTGCTGGTACAATGTTTTGGACCCGTCCTGAGATTATTGCACCTATTATTAAATTATTTGCAAATGATCAGCTAGACTTTGAAAAAGAAGCTGGCCAGAAAGATCATACCTTAGCACATGCAATTGAACGTTTTTTCGGTATCTTATGTCAAGCAAAAGAGAGAAAAATCGTTAAAAGCCCTGCTCTGTATTCTCGCATGGAGGATCAAACACTCAATGAAACAGCATCACTTGTATTATCGCAACAATATATTGGGGATGATATGTTCTCTATGCAGAAACAGATAATTCAGGAGAAAGAACAGCAGGTCCAGGAGAAAGAACAGCAGATTCAGGAGAAGGAACAGCAGATTCACTATTATCATGAGCTTGCTCAATCATTGAGAATTAAAAATAGAATTAAAAAGTTTATACCTAATAGAACTATACAAGTTCTTAAACTCATTAAAACAAACCCTGCGGTACTAAAGAAGGTTTTTTACTATTTAAAACGTGGTGAGGTAAGATATATTTGGACTAAAGTAAATGAAAAAAGTACAAATAACCTTTCAGAGGTAACAAAACTCATTGAAATAAAACCGAAGAGATATTTTAAAAAATTTGACGTAGAAGATTATTCTCTTGGTAGCAATACAATTGACATTGTCATCCCTGTATACAATGGTCTTGAATACTTAGAAGCACTTTTTTACAGCATAGAAAAAAATACTTCTTCCAGTTATAGGTTGATAGTTATTAATGATTGTAGTCCAGATAAAAATGTTAAACTTTTACTTGAAAAAAGATTAAAAAATTATCCTAGTGCCATTTTCATTGATAATGAAATTAATTTAGGTTTTGTCAAAAGTGTCAATAAAGCAGTGCAGTATATACAAAATAATTTTGTAATACTCAATACCGATACAGAAGTTCCGCCATATTGGTTGGAAAGACTAATGTATCCTATTTTTAGTTTTAATAACGTTGCATCAACAACACCATTTACAAATGCAGGAACTATTGCAAGTTTCCCAAATTTCTTAGAAGATAATGACATTTTTGAGAACTTAAGTGTCAATGACTTAGATAAAACATTTTCTAAGATAAATCCTAAAGATTTTTATACGGAACTTCCAACCGGAGTAGGATTTTGTATGGGTGTGAATTATGAATTGGTTCAAAAAATTGGCTTTTTTGATGAAAAAGCTTTTGGTAAAGGTTATTGTGAAGAAAATGACTGGTGTCAACGTGCTATTGAAAATGGATATACTAACCTGTTAGTACCGAACTTGTTTGTATATCATAAGCATGGTGGGTCATTTCCTTCAGAAGAAAGACAGAAGCTTATCAGCAATAATTACATGAAACTGCTAAAGAAACATCCCAATTACGATAAAGACGTGCACAGCTACATAAAACAAGATCCACATAAAACATTGAGAAATATCTTGATTATATTGGCTTCGAGTAAAAAAACTGGTATACATATGATTTTTGACCACGCATTGGGTGGTGGAGCCAATATCTATACGAATGAACTCATAGAAAAATATAGACAGGACAATAAAATAATTTTAACTATAAAGTATGATTTCTACAGTAACCACTTCAAACTTTATTACAAATATAAGACGTATAATTTTAATATACTTATCTCTTCATTAACGGAGTTAAAAGAATTTATAGAGCAACTAAATATAAAAGAACTCTTTTTGAATAACTTGGTCAGTTTTAAAAATAGTTATGAACTTTTAATCTATTTTAGCAACTTGGTAAAGCAAAAACATATTCAACTGATTGTACCAATTCATGATTTTTATCCTATTTGCCCAAGCTATACCCTACTTAATGACGAAGGTGAATATTGTGATATCCCGTCTCTCGAGACATGCAAGACCTGCATGAAAAAGAATAATTTGGAATGGACAACCTATTTTGCTGATAAAGTTGATATGACACAATGGAGAGAGTTATGGTTCAAATTACTGGATCAAAGTGCTTCAATATTATGTTTTTCCAGTTCTTCAAAAGTAATTTTACTAAAAGCATATCCAAAACTACTCCCGAACAAGATAGAGATCATTCCCCATGAGGTAGAGAGAATAGATCCTGTTAAACTAACTTCCAAAAAGGATTCAGATAAAATAACCATAGGCATATTGGGAGCAATAAACTATGCCAAAGGCTTGCATGTAATTAAAGATTTACTTAAAATAATTGAAAAAGAAAACCTTGTAATAGATATTGTTATTATTGGAGAAATTTCTGAACATATAAATAGTAAATACCTTCATGTAACAGGTAGATATAAACGAGATGACCTCCCAAATATTATACAACATCATCATATAGATATATTTCTGATACCATCTGTATGGCCAGAGACATTTTCCTACACTACTCAGGAGATAATGATGATGGAAATACCATTGATGGTGTTTAACCTTGGTGCTCCTTCAGAAAGAGTACTCAACTATGAAAAAGGGTATATTATTAGCGACATAAGTACTAATTCTATTTTAGGTACGATTAGAAAATTTCAAAATGATTGTAGTGTAAAATGAGATTAGAAGGAATTGACCTCTTGAGAGGAATGGCAGTCAGTGCAGTGATAATATACCATTTTTTTGTTATATTAGGCTTGATTAATAGCCCTATATTCCCCTATATACATTCCTTTGGACTATTTGGTGTTTCCCTATTTTTTGTCATCAGTGGCTATTTAATTTATCGTTCCGTAGATTACAGTATATCAAGTCGGGGGATTAAGATAGGCTTAAAAAACTACATGAGCCATAGACTATTTCGCATCTTACCTGCATACTATTTTAACTTTGCAATTGTATTCATCATGGCAACTTTTATTATAGCTTCTGATTATTTATATTCATTCAGTTTTTTTAAACAAGTTTTATCCCACTTAACTTTTTTCTCCTATTTCATATATAAGGATGCAGGACTTGGAATTAATGGTGCTTATTGGACACTTAGTATAGAAATGCTTTGGTATATGGTCGCACCTTTATTATTTATATATATAAAGAAAGACAGATATCTAGTACTATTATTTATAATGAGTTTGCTATATTTACTTGGTCTTGATCTCTCTTTTTACGACATAATATTTGATCTAAAGAAAAATACATCTCATTATATATTAGAATTATTTTATTTATCATTTCAATTACCCGGGCAATTAATTTATTTCTTAGCAGGAATCTTTATCTACAAATATTTGTACAAACAGATTTCAATTTCTGCAACAAGTAAATATATTTACTCCATATTCATTATTGTTCTTTTTATCTATATAACAAGTCAATACAATATAAATAAAAGCTTTTTAGTAAATAATCTTTTTATTCTTTTTACTGTTGCTACTTTATTCATTTTACTATATCATAGTAAGCCAAAATGGATGAGAACGCTAGAATGGATAGGCAAAATATCATATTCACTCTATTTGTGGCATATGCCCATACTTTTTGTAATGAATAAGAGTCATATCTTAGAGTATCTATCACTTTTTGAAGCTGCAGTTTTCTTTTTAATACTTCTTTTTTCTATCTCAACTATGAGTTATTATTTTATTGAAGAGGGTGGTTTCAATCTACGAAAAAAACTTGAAGAAAAAATCAAAAAAAGAGCTACCGCGTGTGAGGGAAAACTCTAATGCAGATATCACTGATTATACCAACATATAATGCTGAGCAGTACCTTTCTGTATTGCTTCCTACATTAAAACAGCAGAGTATATCGTTTGAGCTTATACTAGTTGATTCTTCATCCTTAGATAAGACCGAGAATATTGCTAAACAATATACTGATAAAATAATAGTCATTCCTCAAAAGAAATTTGATCACGGTGGTACAAGAACAGAAATAGCCAAACAAGCTAATGGTGAAGTTATTGTATTTATGACACAGGATGCTCTACCATTTGATAATAAATCTATAGAAAACCTAGTGAAAAAATTTGAAGACAAGAACACCTCTATTTGCTATGGGCAACAAGTTGCTTATGAACATTCAGGTCCATTTGGAACTTTTTTAAGAAAATTCAATTACCCTGATCATTCAAATGAACGTGTTTATGAAGATAAAAAGTCTTACGGGTTACGAGCAGCTTTTGTGTCTAACGCTTTTTGTGCTTATAGAAAATCTTCTTTGGAAGAGGTTGGATATTTTGAAAACCGTTTAATTTTAAGTGAAGACATGTATGCAGCTGCAAAGATTTTAAGAGCCGGGGGAAAGGTATGTTATGTAGCAGATGCAAAAGTGTACCATTCTCATGACTATACGGTAGTACAAGAATTTAAACGTTACTTTGATATTGGAGTATTTCATTCATTGAAGCCAGAACTACAAAAAGAATTTGGTAGTGCAGCAGGTGAAGGTAAACGATTTGTTAAAGAAGAGTTAAAATATTTGATTGAGATAAAGAGTATTCATTTGATCCCTTTATCTTTCATTAGAAACGGTGCAAAACTACTTGCATATAAATTAGGTAAAAATCATAAGTCTATCCCTAAAAAGTTTTGTCCTCATTTAAGTATGCATAAAAGTTGGTGGTAGTAAGTAGTTTCTTTTTTTAAGATTTCCCTTATCAAGGTGACCTTTGTTTAAGGCATGAAGGCATAAAAATTTATAGGATAGATTAAGAAGAAGATACTTTCCTAATTTAACCCATCCAGAAAAGGTATTAATTCCTCTTCCTATATAATATCTGCGACCAGGTAAGGTGTCTTTCATCAGCTCCTGCTTCTTCTGAATTCAGGAGCTTCCGTATTACAAGCCCAGCAGATAATATATGGGATTCATCAAAAAGGAAGATGAATTGCCACTACAATTATCAATCGCACTATTAACATTCAGTCTTCCTCCTGTTACTACTTTACCATTAAGAGCAGTTACTTGATCGACACTGTTCATTATTCTGTTTTTACGTTGCTGAAGCGTTTCGTTACCACACACCGATACGATCAGTGCTACTGCACCTGCAACTTGTGGTGTTGCCATTGATGTTCCATTTTTATAGCCATAAGGATGAGTGATATTTGTCCCCACACCTACATCATCGATCAGCCAACCGGCATACTGTTCTGTACCGTCAGATGTTAGCCTAAAGCCAAAACAAAAATTTGATGTCTTCACAGCATCAGGTACCTTAAAACTATAGGGGTTTCTCCAATAATGTGCATAGCCGGAAAAATCAGAAAGAACTTGCCAACCGCTACCGTCTCCTCTTACTACAGTATAGCCATGATCATCAAACCCCTCGATCAGAACAGCTGATCCAAAACCAAGATAGACATCATCGGTGACACTGGAAAGATCCATACATCTATAAACCAACGAATCGGTATTGGGAGCATAGTCCACTCCAGGGCTATCACTCAAAAAATGCGTAGGACTAGGTACGGGAAAAACAGGATTTTCGAAAATTTCCTGATTGTCACTAATAGCCCAAGTTCCTTGCTTAATCCAACCCGAATCACCACTCTCAAAATCGTCAAAAAACATATCACCAGCGCTTGGTTGATATGCACGT
Source organism: Sulfurovum sp. (assembly GCA_002733215.1). Lineage (GTDB taxonomy): Bacteria > Campylobacterota > Campylobacteria > Campylobacterales > Sulfurovaceae > Sulfurovum. Next base: position 7,426 of record NVUY01000038.1, read on the forward strand.
GGTTCAGTACTGTAGATATTTGTACCCGGTGCCGATAGGTCAACTGAGGTTACACCATAATTGGAAAAGGAAGCAAGATCATCATTCTGATCCGTTGCTGCTACGGCGATGATACCGGGAAGTGTATAGGAAGCCGGATAAGCAGGTGTTGCATCATTGTCATCCCCGACTCCGTCAATGCCACCGTTTCCGGCAGCAGCCAAAAAGAGGGCACCGGCATTTGTCGTTGCCTCAATGGCATCCTTGAGTGCCTGAGAGAACCCTCCGCCACCCCAAGAATTATTACTTGCCACAACATTCACACCTGCATTCTTTTGCTCAACTACATATTCGAGGCATTTAATAGCCATACTTGTTTGGTTACCATTTGTGCCTAGAAATTTGAGTGCCATTATTTTTGCATTCCAGCTTACTCCTACGACCCCTTTACTATTGTTTCCTACGGCTGCGATGGTTCCTGCAACATGTGTCCCATGTCCTCCATCCTCTGCAACAACATCCATTGGGTCACCGCTGTTGTTGATAGAATTGATCCCATGAATATCATCAATATATCCATTGTTATCATCATCGATTCCGTTTCCGGGTATTTCGCCTGTGTTAACCCACATATTTGCAGCTAAATCTTCATGCAGGTAGTCAACACCTGTATCTATGACTGCGATGACAACTGAGCCACTTCCGGTCCCCTTGTCCCAGGCTTCCGGTGCATCAATGTCTTTATCTGGGGTTCCACTCTGTCCATTGACAATTTGTCCTGTATTGTGCTGCCCCCAGAGAAGATTGAATTTTGGATCGTTCGGTGTTTTAAATGGATTATAAATGTAGTTCGGCTCTACATATTCCACATCGGGATCGTTTCTGTACTCCTCTAGCATCTCCTCTGTGCTTAATGTTTTGGAACGTATCAGAATCACAGACTTTTTCAAAGATTTCGACAAAGTTTTAAATTCTTCTATTTTGGATACATTAAATGATCCTATAGTATCCATAGCTCTGTTAATCCCTACAATACTTTTGTATTTGACAATAACTTCACCTTTGACATATTTGACACCTTTACTGTTGGTTAAAATGTTATTTGCTTTATTGGATGTAGTACTTTTTGATGGAGGTAATATGTTGTCTGATGGTGACCCAAATAGTTCTCCTGTACCTACTAACAATAAAGCTGCACATGCACTGACTGCAAGTCTGTTTCTTGTATTTATTCTCATCTCTATTCCTTCGTATAATATATTTATCTAACCAATTATAGGATAAAATCCTTTAATATTTTTCAATTCTAATCACTAGAAGCAGTGACCTTATAGTTGCCGTAACTATTTGTACCACTATCTTCAACAATAACAATAAGTGCCGTAGACAAGGTGCCTTAGACATCTCTCATAGTAGCCCATATAATATCTGTATTTGGATCATCATTTGCCTCGTGTGCATATCAACCAATCAACTGTTAAGCATCATAGTATTATAGTATCATACAAAAAATTCTTTTTGTATTACGTTCGGAAAATTTAAACATATTTTTAAGTTTTTATTTATCAAACATTAAGTTAATTCCTGTAATAATAACAATTATGTATTAAGGCCAAACCCGTTGTGAAGCGGGGACGGAAAGCCACGGGTCTCTTTCTAGAGATAGCCGGGTTACCATCAAGCATGTTGTTTGATGTTGCATTCTCTCTTTCGAATGAACCTTTTTCATATTTATTATTAATGTTATTGCCAAACCCATTGTGAAGTGGGGACGGAAAGCCACGGGTCTCTTTCTAGAGATAGCCGGGTTGCCAAAATATATTGATCGATCTTGATATGTTTAGTATCTTTAATTAGATGATTACTGCAATTCGACAGATATAGCTTTTTTAACTCCTTCACCTTTAACCGGTTTAAATATAACAATTTTTAAAATTTAAACTAAGGTGAATAAAATGTCTCTTATCTCAAATATAAAAAATATCTTTGCTCTTACTGCTCTGCTCTTTTTCTTTTCTGGATGTGGTGGTGGAGGCGGTGGATCTACAGCCACTTCCAATACTACTGCAAGTGGAGGTTCAACAGATACAACAGCAACAGATACAACAGCAACTTTAAAAGTAGTGGCACTTCAAATCAACGAACCCATTACCACAGAAAATTCTGCCACCATTGAGTGGGAAGCAAATGGCTATACCTCAAAACTAGTAGAGTATGGTACTAGCAAGAAGTATGATTCAGAACTTTCAGTAGAAGAAGAAGGTACTATTATCTTATTCAACTTACAGTCTAATACACTATATCACTATAGAATAGTCTCAGAAGACAAGAATGGTAAGAAGGTTGTAAGCAGAGATAATACTTTTATAACTCTTGAACCAACACCTGAACCAGAACCAACACCGGAACCAACTCCTGAGCCAGAACCAACTCCTGAACCAACACCGGAACCAACTCCAATAGAGGACAATATTGAAATAATAATAGATAATCTTGATCCAAAGTTCAGTACAAGCGGTAGCTGGTCAGAATCAGGAGCAGCTGATGAGTATGCCGGAAGTTCTTTGTTTAGTAGAAGCCTGGGGAGCAGTACGACATGGACACCTACTTTACCGGAGGCAGGCTCGTATGATGTTTATGTATGGTATTCCGGCTCTAGTGAATATGATCGTGATACAAATGCAGACTATACCGTCAATCATGCCGAAGGTTCAGAGAGCATAGTGGTCAACCAAAACCAAGGTTCAGGAGACTGGGTCCTACTGGGTCTTTTTACATTCAATGCAGGTAGCAGTGGCAATGTCACCCTTTTGCATGATGTAGAATCAGGAGGTACCAGTGCTGATGCTGTTAAGTTTGTATTTGTACAAGGCGTAGAAGCTATTCAGCAGGGACAAGTCAAAGACAGTCTCACTGGAAATGGTCTGACAGATGTCAAGGTGAGTATCGGTGAATCTACCGCAACAACCGATGAAAATGGATTCTATGCACTCTCTGACCTCATAACAAGTGAAGAAGCAATTGTCA
>NVUY01000039.1 GCA_002733215.1 Sulfurovum sp.
TTGAAGTAAGATTCTAGCATTTAACCTCTTCAAATCTAAATTTACAACTTTTAATTTTCAAATTTTCAAAAATTGCACTTCAGATTTAAATTTTGGATTTATATTGACTTATAACCTGATTTTATTTTATTTTAAAGTTGATTCTGATACTATGTTTGTAAAGATGTTGAAAAAGCTAAACCTATTGCGAAGTAGGGACAGAAAGCTATGGGTCTTAAATAGATCGCCAGGTTGCCAATATTTATATGTGAATTTCTGCATTAAAAATATTTTCTTCTCTTTTGACGGATACCCGTGCTTTAAGACAAATTTAAATTTATGTTTATTTTTGATTAAGCATTAACCGTTACAATAACAGATATTTTTTAGTATAGATTATAACTTAGTGCTAATGGAATTATAATTAAACTCTATTACCTTAACATTACCTATACTATTTTGATTTATTACTTCTAAGGAGCATTAATTGAAGAAACTCTATACCCTACTACTTACTTTCTCCCTCGTTGCAGTGACAACGCAAGCTGCTACAAAAACTGTTAAATACAAGGTCAAGAGCGGTGACTCTCTTTACCGAATAGCCCATAAGAATAACACAACGGTCACAAAAATACGAAAAGTAAATGGTATGAAAAAAGGGCAAGTGCTTAAAATGGGCAAAGTGATAAAGGTGCCTAAACAAGTAACTTCTTCTAAGAAAAAGAAAAAAGTAGTGAACAAAAGTACTAGAAAAAAGACTACTACATTAGCGAAATACCGTATTAAAAGAGGTGATACACTTTCGAGTATCGCAAGAAAAAATCATACGACAGTAGCAAAGATCAGAAAAGCAAACGGCATGAAAAAAGGTGCAGTATTAAAGTCCGGTCGTGTGGTAAAAGTACCTAAAACAAGTTATAGAATAGTAAAAACGAAGACAAAAAAATCAAATAAAAAGTTCGCAGCATCACTTTCTAATTTAGATACGGTCAAATTGGGAACAACTATATCAACATCAACAAAGAAAAAGAAATTTACAGTCAATGATATTTTCTTTGGCGGTTCAAAAAAAGATTTGGATAAATGTAAAAGAATTGAGGCAGATGCTAAAAAGAAATTGGGTAAAAGATATGTATGGGGAGCAAGTGGTACTAAAAATACTTATGACTGTTCCAGTTTTACCAAATATGTCTATAAAAAGAACGGTATCGCTATCCCAAGAACTTCTATCATGCAGTCAAAACATGGTAAATATGTGAAAAGAAAAGATCTTAAAAAAGGTGACCTGATCTTCTTTGATACGTCTAAAAGACGTAAAGGTTATGTAAATCATGTAGGTATCTATCTTGGAAATAACAAGTTTATCCATGCTTCTTCAGCGAAGAAAAAAGTTGTTGTATCAAGTTTAAGTAAGTTTTATGGGAAGCGTTATAAAGGTGCGAGACGTCCATCATAATAGTGTAAAGGAAGCTTCATGAATGTTTGTAGAAAATGTAACAATACAAATATTGTCTTGAACGGAGTATGGAAACAGTGTGCAAGCTGTGGTGAAGTGCATTCGAGACAAAGTGTTATGTTAGGTACTCATGCTATTCCTACTGTAGGGAACAATAGTTTGACTGATATTGCATTAGCGCCTTTAAAGTCCACATTTATAGGAAAACTAATTTCAAGACTTCACTTGAGCCGCTAAATAATCCCCCTAAATTTTATTCATTCATTTTTCAAAAGTTCCTTTTATCTTAACTGAGGTGTTGTTTAATCTCGTTCCCACGATCTTCGTGGGAATGTATACGAAAGTTTTGAGTGAAATAAGTTTAAATATTTGACAAGAGGTAAAGAAATGTGCAAAATTCCATAATAGCACTTAGCACTTAGCACTTAGCACTTAGCACTTAGCACTTACTCAGCTTCTAATACAGCGCCAGAACTCGCATTGGTAACCAATGCTCTGTATTGTTTTAACCATTTGCTTTTTAACGGCTTTACAAGCGGTTTAAAGGTTGCTCTTCTGCTTGCTATGACTTCATCACTGAGGTTTGCACGTAAGATGTATTCATCTACATCGATGTGTATCTCATCTCCGTCTTCAAGTAGACCTATGAGACCACCTTCTGCAGCCTCTGGGCTTACGTGACCTATGCTTGCTCCTCTTGTTGCTCCTGAAAACCTGCCATCAGTAATAAGTGCAACACTCGCACCTAATCCCATACCCATGATGAGTGATGTAGGACTCAACATCTCTTGCATACCTGGACCTCCACGAGGACCTTCGTAGCGAATGACTACTACATTGCCAGCTTTCACCTTCCCCGCTAAAATACCTTCTATACATTCATCTTGAGAGTTAAAGCATATTGCTGTACCCGTAAAAACTCTATCTCCAGTAATCCCCGCAGTCTTAATCACTGCACCTTGTTCAGCTAAATTACCATAAAGAATTGCCAATCCACCCACTTCAGAATAAGCATTATCAATAGTATGAATGATATCAGTATCAAGAATCTCAGCATCTTTGACTTTTTCATAGAGTGTTTCCCCTGTGATTGAAAGGTTGTCAAATAATATACCTTTACCACGTTTCATCATCTCATGCATAACAGCATTAACTCCACCTGCTCTGTCAATGTCTTCCATGTGTACCGTCGAAAGTGATGGAGATATTTTAGCGATGTGTGAAACGCGTTTGGATATAGCATTGACATCAGAAAGCTTGAAATCAACGTCAGCTTCTATAGCAATAGCAAGCATGTGAAGCACAGTATTGGAAGATCCCCCCATAGCCATATCTACTGCAAATGCATTACGTACAGCATTTTCATTGAGAATATTCTTCATGCGATATTTTTCCTGTTCAGATGCTTCAAGTTTGGCTATCTCACAAATACGGCGAGCAGCTTTTTTGTAAAGTTCTGTTCTTTCAGGAGTGAGTGCCAAAATAGTACCGTTGCCTGGAAGCGCAATTCCCATAGCTTCCATAAGAGTGTTCATGGAGTTAGCTGTAAACATCCCAGAACATGATCCTCCACTTGGACAGGCATTACACTCAATATCAAGTAATTCTTCATCTGTCATTTCACCAGCTTCATGTTTCCCAACAGCTTCAAATGCAGTCGCAAGGTCTATAGGTGTACCATCTTGGGTATACCCTTTTTCCATAGGTCCGCCAGAAACAAATACTGTTGGCACATTCACACGCAAAGCACCCATAATCATCCCAGGAACGATTTTATCACAGTTAGGTATGGCAATCATTGCATCAAGCTTATGCGCATTCATAACCGTTTCTATAGAGTTAGCGATAATTTCACGGCTTGGTAGGGAATAAAGCATACCATCATGCCCCATAGCTATGCCGTCATCTACTCCTATGGTATTGAACTCAAAAGGTACACAACCGTTTGCACGGATCTCTTCTTTAATGACTTCGGCCACTTTATTTAGGAAAAAATGCCCTGGAATTATTTCTATAAATGAATTTGCCACACCGATAAACGGTTTTTCAAAATCCTCATCTTTTACACCTGTTGCACGAAGCAAAGATCTATGTGGTGCACGTGAAAATCCTTCTTTAATTTCATTACTTCTCATGATATTGAGCCTTATGTTAATATTTTTTGGATTATAACACAAATACTATTTACATTTAAAATTTATTAGGTTATAATCGCACTCCAATTTTAAGCTAAATCTTAAAAGCGGTATGGATTTGCGGGCGTAGCTCAGCGGTAGAGCATAACCTTGCCAAGGTTGGGGTCGACGGTTCGAACCCGTTCGCCCGCTCCATAAATTAAAATTTCAAAAAATAAATGGTATCAGTAAGCCCGGGTGGTGGAATGGTAGACACAGGGGACTTAAAATCCCCCGGTCATTGCGACCGTGCCGGTTCAAGTCCGGCTCCGGGTACCATAAAATAGACCATCAAATGAACAAAGTTCATCTTGATTTACGCTAACGCTACGTTTTCTTCAGCAGAAAGCTCTCGCGACTAGTCGCTTTAATCAATTCATCTTTGCTTATTTGATGGTCTTTTTATATTTTTTATATGGAGCCATCGCCAAGTTGGTAAGGCCGTAGATTGCAAATCTGCTATTCACCAGTTCGAGTCTGGTTGGCTCCTCCATATATAAACTAGAGTTTATCTTTTTTTAGATAATATTCTATTCTTCAAAATGTCGGGAGATGTCAGAGTGGTCGAATGTGCCGGTCTTGAAAACCGGTGAGGGTTATACCTCCGGGGGTTCGAATCCCCCTCTCCCGGCCATACTTTTTACAACCCCAATTAACCCCCTAAATTACGAGCTTTCAGAGACTTTCAGAAAATTAAAAATAATTTTAGTCACCTATTAGTCACCTAAAAAATATAGTGTCTTTGGAATTTTACAAAAATAACTACTTGGCAGTTTTGTAACACTTTTCATGTATTACTTTAAGCCCTCATAAGCATTACTAATCTTCTTAAAAATCTCTTCAGCTTTATCTTTGTTTACAAGTGCTAAATCGGGATGATAGATTTTTGCTAGTTTTCTATATGACTTTTTGATCTCTTGCTTTGTAGCTGTTTCATCAACCCCTAAAACTTCATAATAATTGCTAGAATCCCATCTTGAATAAGCCTTTTTCTCTTCTTGTTTTGTTTCTTTATAGTCTTGCTTGTTCTTTTTCCCATTCTGCTTTTTGTTGTTTTTTAAAATCATCCTGATAGTATTTCTCATAAGCCTTTTTATCTGCTCTTTCTCCCTGTTTGGCTTTGAAATAGTCTGATAGCCTTGAAAATTGACTATAAAGCCAAATAAAAGGACTCACTAAAAATAAAATCAACCCTACAAATTGATTATAAATAAATAAGGTTCTTTCTTTTAATAGTAGGTAGGTTATCTCTACTATTTCAAGCTGTGGAAGTATCATCCCTGATCCTCCATAAAAATCAAAACTTTGCAAAATATAATCTCTAGCCGATACTTGCCAAAGTACCCATGCTCCAAATAAAAAAAAGCCTAATATATCGCACTCAATAAAGCCATAAGAAGAGTATTGGAACTCGATCATCATACCGTGAGCACTTTCACAGACGGACAAGAACTGATCGATTCTTTAGCGCAGAGGTATGAACTCTATATACTTGATATCAATGTCCCCAATATCTCCGGACTGGAACTTTTAGACATTATTTTAGCGCAAAACTCTCAGGCAAAAGTGATCATGATATCTTCCAATACCAATCTCAAATCCTTGCAAACAGCCTATGATCTGGGATGTGTGGATTATCTGAAAAAACCTTTTCACATTACAGAAATTAGAGCAAAGATCAATCGCCTGAAGAGTGAAAGAGAACATTCGGTCTCTCTGGTAGACTTGAAAGATACAAGAGAGGTTTTAACCAAAAAAGAGAAAGTACTGCTCAATCTTCTCCTGGACAATCAAACCCATACGGTCACCTATGATATGATAGAACATGATGTCTATGAGTATGGATGCCTTACGGGCTTTAGTACGACGATTGAGAGCTAAACTGGCGGATGATATCATTGAAAACAGGATAGATGAGGGCTACAGCATTTCAAAGCTCTCTGCTGTCCAGCATGAAAATCTACAGAACCATACAGAACAGAACATGGAAGCACTGCAGGAAGAGAACCGTCTGCTTAGGTTGGGAAAAGAGGTACTGTTAAAAAAATCTACTACAGACCCCTTGACCGGTCTATACAATAGAGTTAAAATGGAAGAAGTATTTTTGTATGAACAAAAGCAGTTCTTTCGTCATGGAGATGACTTCTCGATGATACTCATGGATCTGGATAATTTTAAAGCCATAAATGATAATTACGGACATAATATAGGGGATAACTATCTTAGAGAATTGGCAGGGACACTGACTGAGTTTTTTCGCAACGTAGATATGATCGGGCGTTGGGGCGGAGAAGAGTTTCTCATCTTGCTGCCTCGAACTTCTCTTGAGGAAGCTAAAAAGATGGCTTTGAGACTCAGCGCCAAGGTCAGCGCAATAGACTGCCCAAGAATAGGCCAGCAAACAGCTTCATTCGGTTTAGCCACACTCACCAGGGGAGATACTTTAAGTACGGTTGTCGGTCGTGCCGATAAAGGATTGTTCCTAGCGAAGAAACGTGGTAAGAACAGGGTGGAGATCACTGTATAGAGTTATTAGAAGTGCCCATCATTACCATTAAGTTAAGCATAAATTTCTTCTTGGAGTAGGGACTTCAGTCCCATAAAACGGGACTAAAGTCCCTACTCCGAAACTCTTAGCTTGATAGCATTGGAGGTGACCATATATTATTAACCCTCTCTATCTCTCAGAGCAGATCTTTGCTATAATCATATAAAAGGATCTCATATGTCAGACAATATAGGAAAACTACTCTTACGTTTAATGCTCGGAGGGATGATGCTTTTTCATGGTATCGATAAAGCTTTGCACGGCATCGCCTTCCTCAAGGGGATCATGCATGTGCACGGCTTGCCTGAAGCTTTGGCGTATGGGGTGTTTGTGGGGGAGATACTGGCGCCGATCTTTTTGATCATCGGTTGGCAAAGCAGAGTGTGGGCAGGGGTGATCGTTGTCAATATGGCATTTGCTGTCTACTTAACGCAGTGGTCTGCCATGCTGAAACTTGGTGAACATGGTGCCTGGGCAGTGGAAACACCGATGTTCTATCTTTTATCTGCTTTGGTGGTGATGTTTTTGGGTTCAGGCAAATATGCCATAATCAGAGATTAGTACATCAAAATTACACAGTGTTTATCTATAGTACTAAAAAATAAATCCTCTGGAGCCTTAGGTTCTTCAGAGGATTCACAAAAAAGGTAAACAATGCGAAAAATGATCATTATACTAATGGCGATAGGGATTACCCTGTCAATGGCACAAGACATGAAGCCATGGGCAGCCCAGCTCAATAAACTTTCTACCTTTGAAAAAAATGTCATCGTTAACAAAGGAACGGAACGCGCATTCAGTGGCAAATATGTAAACACGACAGATAAAGGTGTCTATAAATGTAAAGTATGTGATGCAGCACTTTACACCTCTGATGACAAATTTTCTTCTGATTGCGGATGGCCGAGTTTTGATGGTGCCATCCCCGGAGCCATCAAAGAAGTGCCTGATGCAGACGGAAGACGTACGGAGATCGTTTGTGCCAACTGTGGAGCACACATGGGACATGTCTTTAAAGGTGAAGGCTATACCAAGAAAAACACACGCCACTGTGTCAACTCGGTCTCTTTGAATTTTGACAAAAAGAAAGCAACGGAGTCAACACTGAAAAAAGCGTACTTTGCAGGAGGATGTTTCTGGGGTGTGGAGTATTATCTTGAAAAGATCAAAGGGGTCAAGGAGGTGACTTCCGGTTTTATGGGAGGGCAGCTTAAAAACCCCGGGTATTATGATGTGATGCGTAAAAAGACAGGACATTTGGAGACAGTGGAAGTGCTTTATGATCCTAAAAAAGTGAGCTATGAAACCCTGGCAAAAACCTTTTTTGAGATACACGATCCGACTCAAATAGACGGACAGGGCCCGGACATAGGAAGCCAGTATCTCTCTGCGGTTTTTGTGAGCACAAAAGCAGAACGTAAAACCATTGAAAAACTGATAAAGATCTTAGAATCCAAGGGTTTGAAGGTTGCCACCAAAGTCATCCCCCTTGCACCTTTTTACTCTGCGGAAGCGTATCATCAAAATCATTATATGCGTAAGGGAGGAACCCCTTACTGTCATAGACGTGTGAAGAGGTTTTAATGAAGCTTTAATAGTTTTATATTTTATAGAACTTCCAATCCGTATTATTGTGGCGTTGTTTCTCTCTTCTACCCCAAGGGCACTTCCTCACTTTGTTCACGGCGTTTTTTTAGAAAAAACGAAGCAAAAAATCGTCGTGGCTCTCGAATCGCTCTGCTTTCAAGGGCGTTCACCACGACAAGGTTTTTAATATAGCTAGGCTATCGCCGAGATTCACCTATTCTCTTATTCTCTTATTCAAATACATCTTAAATCTCTAATCTTCAATGATAATCTATTTACTTCTTGCACTGTGCATAATATAATATTTAATTTCCAGCGTTAGCAGTTTGCATTTTGTTTTTTTGGGTTCGTTTCTTTATTTGTTGGATCAACAAATAAAGAAAGGAACAAAGGGAATAACAACGCCACAATCCAAGAAAAAGGAAATTAATAAAAACATAAATAAATCAAAACATATATTAAATCCCAAATAACGCGGAAAGTAGCGCGTAAACCTACGCCTTGGTATTGATCATCCACTGCGAAAAAACATTCAGATAGTTCCAGAAACTCTGGATATTCTCTTCAGAACTTAGCTTCTCAGAGATGATAGGCTGCAGTGCCTCTTCAAAAGTGACAAGCCAGTGCAGTCTTGCATCGGGAGTGATGGCGAAGGGTGCATGTCTTCCTCTCATTTGAGGGGCACCTCTATTTTGGTTAAAGTAGGTTGGTCCTCCACAGATCTGTATGAAGAAATCTGCAGAGGTCTGTCCCGCCTTTTTCATCACTTCCCTGTCTTTGGGAAAGATCTCTTTGATCGGACTCTCATACAGACCCATATAAAATCTGTCGAGTAAAGCACGCATACCTTCTTCTGTGATGTCGGTTAAGAAAGCAGGGTTGGGTTTAGTGACAGGAGGATTGATTCCTTCCTGATATGCTTGTATAGAAAAATCTAAAGTGGATGTGCCAAATTGCATAAAAATACCTTTGTTATTATATAATCAGGGTTATAACATGAAAAGGCTTAGGTATCAACTATTTACCTCTGCCTGTGCCGCAACTTCCGCCATTTTCAACGGCAAAGCTGTTGACATAGCCACACTCCATGCATTCAAAAGTAAGCATCTGTGGTCCGGAACAGCCACTTGAACGTTTATCTGTAAGTTCGATGCTCTTCTGTTGACACTTGGGACAAAAACCCCGTTTTATGGCATCAAGCTGTTCTTTTTTCTCTTTGAGGTAATAGATGTAAACAAACACAGACCCGACAAGAATGATAAGCATAAAAGCTAAAAGATAAAATGAATCGATAATATCCTCCTTTAGTGGGTGGTGTAATTTTTCAGTTCTTTTACCTGCATTTTATACTGGGGTAAATAGCTTTCAACCAGTTGCCAAAAAACTTTTTGATGATGTTTGTGCTTGATGTGTGCCAGTTCATGTACGATGATGTATTGTATCATATCTTCAGGCAGTTTGAGCATCATGGTGTTAAAACTCAACACATTTTTACCGCTGCAGCTTCCCCATTGGCGTTTGGTTTTTCGAAAACGTATCTCTGCAGGAGAAAGAGACATTTTGTCTGCCCATTCTGCGACACGGGAAGGGATGAATTGTTCTGCCTCGGTTTTGTAGAAACGGTCTATGTGCCTTTGAAAAAGTGTTTCATCATAGCTATGGTAAAAGAGAGTGAAGCACTCTCCGTCAAAATCAAGTTTTATTTTTTTCTGATTATGAGGGGTTAATGTCAGGGGGTAGACCTCGCCCAGATAATACAACTCCAAAAGACCTGAAAAGTCTAAGGCTTTTCCTTTTTTCTTTTGGATCTTTTCTCTGGACGTATTTATCCAGGAAGCTTTTTTGAGTAAAATCTGTTCTATCTGTTTCCAAGATACTTTTGGAGACTTGACAACGAGGTTTCCCTCGTTGTCAAAGCTAAGGTAAATGTGTTTTAGTTTAGGGTTGACAATATGTATATATTGCGGTAGAAGACTCATCTGGAGGATCAGTTAGAGAGTCTGTCATTTTTATACATCACTCTTTTTTCTACGGATCCGTCTCTTCGGTAGGTTTGTGCCGCACCATGCTTTACGCCATGTTTGTAGGTGTAAGTAACCATGACGTCACCATTGGGGTAGTAGGCACTTTGTATACCCTCTTGTCTGCCGTTGATATAGTTCAATTTCCAGAGCACACGTCCATTCTCATCATATCCTGTCTCTATACCACTCTTTACCCCATTGGCTATGCGTACCGATGAAGTCAGTTTACCGTTGTAGCCATATTTTTTAAGTACTCCGTTCTGTCCGGTCTTGTCATCCATGATAAATTCAGTTTGCAGTCCTCCGCCCGTAAAATACGTTTTCTTCACTGTCTTTCCTGAAAGGCTTGGCCCGTCACAGGCGGTAAAGGAAAGAAGTACAAAAACAGAAAGCAGCAGAGAGAGTTTTTTCATGGGGTAACACCTTGATAGTTAAATATAAAATCTTGACATTAGTATACTATTAAATTGTTTTGATTTTGTTATGGCTATGCACTATTCCAAATAAGGCCAAAATTTAAATCTGAAGTGCAATTTTTGAAAATTTGAAAATTAAAAGTTGTAAATTTAGATTTGAAGAGGTTAAATGCTAGAATCTTACTTCAAAT
>NVUY01000040.1 GCA_002733215.1 Sulfurovum sp.
GTGAGGATAAATAAAATACCGTATCTCTTGTAGTGCCTACTTTTTTAGAAAAACCCCGTGTTTATGGGGTTTGGTCTGGGTTGGTAGGTGAAGTCGGGAAACACTTAAAAAGCTTCTACCTGCTTACAGAAAAGTCTTTCATGATGCCTATATCGCTCCCACCAAAAGAGTGGACTAAGCAGTAAATACACTTTAAATCTAGGGTGCAGGCTTATCAGAGACGATAATACTGTTGCTTGTTTCCTTCTTGTCTCTCTTGATTCTCTTCGCGTCGATCTCTTTCATCTCTTGATCATATTTTGTCTTAAGCTGTTTTTGAAGATCCTCTTGCTCTCCCCTCTGCAAAGAGGTAATTTCCTGTTTTAAAGTTTTGATCTGCTTATCTTTCTCTTTAATGATATCTACATATTTACCACAATAAGAGTCCTCAGGAACAGCATAACCCTGCGTTTCATCAAATACATAATTATTCTGCTTTTTAGGCTCAGCCAATTCTGCATACACATTCACACTCAACCCGAGCAGCAAAATGACTGACAGTAGTATTTTATTCATTTCATCTCCTTTTTAATAAAACGATTGAACCCTTTACAGAGGGTTCAATGCTCAAAGAGGGGCATTTACACGTCTATACTGTAACTCACCATCTTCAAACACAGGCTCATAATAATCACCGGAACACTCTTTATAGGTTGTCCCGTCAATGGTCAGCGTTTCACAATCATCAGGAACTGTTGCGATAATGATCCCCATGGCCGCACCCGTCAGCATAGCAGCACCGTAATAACTACTGTAGTATCCTCCATAATAGCCACCATATCCGTAATAAGGATAATACCCTCCGTAATATCCGCCATGATGATTACTGTACCATTTTCTTTTTGCAATGTCGCTTCCGGACAACTTTCCGTCACCCAGTCTACCTCCATCGCCAAATCCTGGTCTGTTTCCAGCACCCAGTATGCTTCCCGCAGCCAATCCGCCTCCTATACCAAGTTTGCTTCCCACACCCAGTTTATTCCTGTCAGCAAGTTTCTTTCCGCTTCCTGTTCTGTTTAATTTCTTGCTGCTTGGCCGACTGGAGATTGTTTTTTTCGTACTTGTCCGTTTAGGTATTGAATTAGTCGTACGCCTGGGAGTTGTTTTTCTCGTGCTGGCCCGTTTAGGCATTGAATTAGTCGTGCGTCTGGGAGTTGTTTTTCTCGTGCTGGCTCGTTTAGGCATTGTATTGTTCAGATTCATTCGGCTTGGAGTTGAATGTCTGGAAGTGGAAAGACCGAAACTGTTCGTATTGCTTCGGGAAAAATTCCCTCCATGATAACGATTTCCCCTGGAGCTGCCCAACCCTCGGCTATACCCCCCGCGACTCATGCCTCCACCACGCATAGCAGCGTGACTCATACCTCCGCGACGCATACCACCACCCCTCATGCCACCGCCTCCTCTTCTGGCTTCAGCTGTAGTCAGGATTGAAAAAGAGAGTGATTTCACTCCATTATTATGCCTTGTCTCTATATTGACCGAGGGAGAAAAGAACCCTATCATCACTGCAACGACAAAAAATTTAAAGAAATATACTGATTTCATTATCTTCTCCCCTTTGCGGATACGGAGATCTTCACAGCACCCTCAGGTGCTTTAAAACGAAAATGTTTCTCGTCAAAACGGGGATGGAGATCCCAGCGGAGCACTGTTGTACTTCTGGGAGTTAACTTTTCGACCTTGTCAATGATGACAAACTTTTTGATCAAAGGAGTTTGCCCCTTTTCTATCCATACCTGAAGTTCCCGGTTTTCATTTGTAAATCCTATATGGTGACAAACCTTAGCATCGATCAGCGTGGTACCGAAATAATACCCTTGTTGTTTAGGTGGCAATCGTTTGTCCAGATCGGTATAAAGCAGATTTGCCAAAGGAGTTTTGATATTAAAATTCTCAAAAAGCTGATCCAAAGCACTGTCAATATTGTTAGGTACCTGGATCTGTCCATAGAAGTTATGCTCATTATCGATCATGGTGAACGTATCGTTAAATAGGTAAGTACTTTTGTTTTTAAGATCCCCAAGCACATGTACATGAAGTTTATCCGGTCTCTGCAGACTGACTTGAACCTTATGCTGATACGATACCAACATCGTATCACGATAAACATCATCATTACTGGTCACCGCATCAAAAGAGAACTGATCCAGTGACCCCAGATAACGATAGGCATCCAGTAAAATAGCTGATGCTACAGGGGAAAAGGTCTTTACCCCCTCACTCTTCTCTGCCGCAATAAGCATTATTGTACTGCTCAGTACTGCCATAGTGAGTACTTTTTTCATCCAAGTCATTCATTTGTCCTTTGTATTATTAGAGGTTCCCATAAGTTTTACACTCTTATGTATTGTCTAGAACCACCCTCTCAACATTAGATACCAATACATAGGTTTTAACTGATAGAGGTCAAATGCCCACCAGAGGAACCGTGGTTCTGCAGGATCCAGGAAAGGGATAGTTGGTGCTAAGCCTTCATAGTTAAATTCTGCCATGATGATCCGACCATACTCAGTTTTGATCGGACACACCGTATAACCGTCAAATTTTTCTTTAAGTGCTTTATCTTCCAATGCAGAAACCAAGTTACCTACAACAACCGGACCTTGGTGTCTTGCTGATCCCCCTGTTCTACATAGTGGAATACCACATACATCACCAATACCAAATACATTTTTGTATCTTCTGTGTTGCAGTGAATACGGATCTACTTCCAGCCAACCTTTTGCCGTACCTTTTTGCCAACCCAAAGGAGAATCAATCAAAGCTTGAGATGCACTCATAGGTGGTACTATATGAATAAAGTCATACTTCAGATCCACCATTCTTTTTTCTTCAGTCATATCATACTCTTCAAGATCCTCATCATACTCACCTTTGATCTCATAGGTCGCTTCAAAGGTTGCGACTTTATTTTTTACATCAATAGCAACAAGATTATGGCTAAACTTGTTGGTAATGGTGTCATATCCCTTCTGAACTTTTTCTAATGATGCTACAATTTCAGGATGCTTGAAGAGCTTTCCACTGTTTGTTGCAAAAATATAATTAGCCCCCAAATCATCTTTTCTCAAATGGTCTGCACTAAGATAAAGCATTTTTTGTGGTGCTCCGCCACATTTAATAGCTGTATTTGGACTCGTATAGATAGCTGTCGGCTTTTTGCCTGAGGCAGCAGCTTCTTTTAATGCTTCAAACCATTCCCAGGTTACAGTACCACCTTTGGCTGTTCCCTTCTCCAGATCACTCAAATAAACAGAGGAGATACCATTTTTACCAATATCATCTTCTGTAAGACCTTTGATCCAGTCATAATGGTATTCCATTCCTGTTGCAACGACCATGAAGTCATAGGATACTTCTTTTCCCGCACGTGTGACTACTTTATTGTTATCAGGATCAAAAGAAGCCACTTCATCTTTGATCCAGGTCACATCATCAGCTATGAAATCTTTATTGTCTTTGACGATATCATCTATAGTGTAAAGTCCTGCCGCCATAAATACCTGCCCTGGCTGATACAGATGTATTTCATTCGGTGCAATGATCGTAATATCAGCATTTGGTAAGGCAGAACGAAGTCTGGCCAAAGCCATGATCCCGCCTGAACCGGCACCCACGACTAAAATTTTTGCTTGTTTCCCACTTTTAGAGCTTGGTTCATCTGCATATAAAGAAGGAGGCATTCCCATGACACCGACCACCCCTCCAATTCCTAGCATTTTAATCGCGTCTCTTCTGCTCAAACCTTCACTGCTATGATTTTTTAATGCTTCGATCACGGCTTTACTGGGCTGTATCTTTTCATGTTTCATTTGCATTCCTTATTATATTTATCTATTATATCATTTTTTAACACGAATTACAGATAAAGCTTTTTCTTGAAATAGTCCTCTACATTAAAATAGATCTCTCCACTTCTGTTTTTAAATGTCAGATTTTTCTTGGAGAGCTTAGAGATGTGGTCAAAGCCCATGACAGCCAGCATCATCTTCATTCCCTTAATAAGATTGTTATGGTAGTTGGCCATTTGATGCGCCCGTTTTACGACAAGGAAAGAGGCACGCTTTTTAGGATCCTGTGTTGCCATACCGATAGGACATTTATGCCCGCCGTATCCTGAACACATGCGTGCACGTATACAGCCGCCGCTCATCATAAATCCTCTCGCGATCCCTATGGCATCTGCTCCTAGAGACATGGTGATGATCACATCATCCGGCGTCAGTATCTTCCCGCTTGCAATGATCTTGATATCTTCACGTAGCCCATGTTTACGCAATGCGGAATCAAGTACATAGAGTGCATTGTAAGTACTGAGCCCTACAGACTCCATCAGCTCCAAGGGTGCGGTTGCAGAACCGCCTCCGCCGCTGTCTACAGTAATGAAATCCGGGATTGCCAGCCCTGCTTCTTTTCGTACCGCTACTTTGGCTGCCAGCTGGTCTATGACATTCGCATCAGAGATCACGATCTTCAAGCCCACTGGTTTAGCAGATATCTCCTGCAGCCTGCCTACAAAATCCAGAAGATGCTCAGGAGTATCTGCAAAAGGAAAACGGTTGGGAGAAAAAAGATCTTTCCCCTCTTCTATCCCACGATAATACGCAATGTCCGCATTCACTTTTGAAGCACCCAGTTTCCCTCCTGTCTGCTTGGCACCCTGGGCGATCTTTATCTCTGTCATCCTGCAAAAACGCATCACTTTGGCATAACGGTCTTCATCAAAGACCCCCTCTTCATCACGTACTCCGTAAAGTCCTGAACTCATTTGGAAAATGGTATCGGGAAGGGACTCTGGAACTTCCGGAGGGAAAGCACTGAGCGGGGCTTTCCAGTTCACACGGAAAAGTACATGGGTATCGGGGTCATAAATATAAGTATTTTCTGTTCTGTTTTTCTTTAAAAGTACTTTACGATAGGCTTTGATGGCATAGGTACGGTTGAACAGCTTGTCCATCACTTTAAAAACAAATTCTGCCCGGGGAGTGCTTTTAATGATCTCCAGGTACTCTGCATGTTTCAAGTCAGGTCTAAGAGTATAGAGGTGATTGGAGGTGAGGCTGCCTTCCCCTGTATTGACCACATAATCCGAGAGTTTTGCCCCTAAAGAGAAAGCACGGACTGCTTCGGGACTCAAGGCCCCGTCACTCATGGCAGAGCGGACAATAGGAGACTTGGCTACAAAAGGATGTTCCCTGTTGGCTCCAAAAGTGACGGAAAGATCATTTGAGACTTCATTGTCATTCAGCACATTGACAGCATGTTTAACGATAAAACGATCTTGAGCAAAAGGCTGATCGACTGAAAATGATTTGTAATGGGGAACATCTTTGGATGCTTTATAGACCCAGTCTACTTTGTCACGGGATTCATAATAAGTCTCTTCGGCAAAGTACTGACGAAGCGGTTCCCGCAACGCTTCAAATAAATAACGGAAACGTCCTATGACGGGGTAATTGACCAACAAAGAATGATTACGCTGTACAAAACGGTCGTAAATAAATAAAAGTACCAGACCTATAAAAAATAGACTTAGAAAAATGGAGGTCGCCTGTTCCAGAAATGCCCAAACATTAGTTAACATTATTATCCTTTTAAATTATGGGCAGGTACTTATGAGACCCATCCCGTTACGTCCTTATAGATTTAAAGGTGCGGCTCTATTCATATCGAGTTTACCAAACGATTCACCATCTTTGGCTTCAATACTTAATGTCGCATCATAAGGCGGTTTATGGTCTCTTAATACATCAACTAAATGACTCAGTACTAAACCGTGGTTTCTTCCCAGAGGAACGGTGACCTCTTCTATGTGTGACCTGTGTATCTTATCTGCCAATGCATTGAGTGAGCATTGGTAGGCACTCTCATTCGTAATATATTGCAGATAGTAGTCACGCATGATCTCAATATTGCCAAGCCATGCTCTACGCTCATCTGTAGAGATCGTATCATTCTCTTTCACACGATTAGTATACTTTTCGATCAATGCATTGGTTTTTTCCTGAAGGTTGGCAAAAGCTTCTTCCGGATTTGCACAATGCTTTTTAAGCAGCGTAATCAATTCACTGCCGCTGCGTTCTTTACCTTCCACATTATAGAGATAGATCTTTTTATCCTCAGTCGGCTCGAAACTCAAGGCTTCAAGCAGTTCAACCGCCGCATTTAAAAAGGTATATCTATCCGGTTTGCTTTGATTGAAGGAAACCCCTCTGCCTGACACATTTGGTTTAGCGCCTACGTATTTTAATTTCATTTCCATTATTTTTCCTTTTTTTTAATTTTTATCCGCAAGTGAACGGTAGATCCATGCTACGATCTGCTCTACAATGATCATCACTATGACCACGATCAGAAATGCGACCAAACCATGAATGGGACCAGAAAAGACAACACTCTCTCCAAAAAATAAATTGATCGCTTCCAAAATCACTAATTTTGAAATAAAAATGATCACCCATGCAGAGAAAGCTCGAAATGCTTTACTCTTAATACCCATCTTGCTTTCAAAAAAGTGTGCAGCAAGATGTTCTATTTTAAGTGCACCCTGCATTAAAAACTGAAGCAACACCGCAGTAAGCAATGCGATAGTAAACGTTTCTATATAAAGATAGTCCCAATACTGATTAAAGAAACCAAGCACTGTAAGATTGATCAGTATAAAAACGATGTATTTGTTAAAAAGTTTTTGCCGAGAGTTATATGGTTCAGTGAGTGTAGTTTGTTGTATCTCTTCTGACATAAATAATTTTTTCTATTAGATAAATTTTACCTATTTAAATCATAGCATAAAATAGTGTAGAGACAAACAACCCCATATTTTACAGAGGGCTGGTCATCTTAAATAATCAATGTTATGTCTGATTAGTCTGCTTTAGGTGTAGCCAGAGGAATTGCATTGGCTCTAAGTGCTTCATTAGCAAGCTGAATACGATTTTCGATCTGAAAATAACGAATAACGGCGGCAGAAAGCATGACTTTTTTAAACTTGACCATATACTCTTTTTTAAGTGCAAGTTCTGCCTCTTCCACAGTCACCCACTCACCAATGAGTTTATCAGAGTTTTCATTGGTCATATTTTTATGATCTTTTGCATAGTTTGAAATAAGCGTCAGCATGCCTATACGCTGTTTCATAAGTTTTATTTGATATTCATCATAGAGTTTCCCAAAGTTTTCTTTGACCTCATCTTTAAGATTCATATTCATCAGTACTACCGCTTTTTTTTGTGCCGCTTTAGTGATCATAACAAGTTCAACCTCGTTGTTTGGCAAGGCAAAAAGTGCCATGGTAGAGATCAGTATTCCTGCTATTATTTTTTTATCATTGGGTTATCCTTTAATTTTTAATTGACGCATAGCATAGCGCAAAACCAGGTCAATGTCTAGCCAAAAAACCTAAATGCCTCTATTTGTTAAGATTTAACTTTCAAAAATGATTTTTTATATCCAATAGCATCCGCACTGGTATTTAAATTTTGTTTTTTGACTAGACAAAAAGTAATTATCCTACTAAAATATAGACAGCGGTAATAACATATGGGTAATAATGCCCGAAGTTATATAAATATTATTACATAAAGGAGTCATCATGGCTAAAAAGAAAGAAGAGAAGAAAAAAGCTAAGAAAGCTTTACTCAAAGTAGAAAAGAAAAAAGCTAAGAAAAAAGCAAAAAAGAAAGCTGCTAAGAAGAAAGCTGCTAAGAAGAAATCTAAAAAATAACATTATTTAGATCTGCCCCAATTGGAGTTTACATTTTGAAAAAGAGGTTGGACAATCATTGATTCCAATGATAA
Organism: Sulfurovum sp.; assembly: GCA_002733215.1. GTDB lineage: Bacteria > Campylobacterota > Campylobacteria > Campylobacterales > Sulfurovaceae > Sulfurovum. The sequence goes on from NVUY01000040.1 coordinate 7,840, forward strand.
GAAAAAGACACGTATCAATACCATCAAGCATATCCTCAATCAGATAGATTATCCTAATAAGATCAAGAAAAAACATCTTAAGGTTGATAAAAAGGTTATCCTTAGCGCTGATGACAAAATGGCATTATGTATCATATTAATGTAGGTGTATTGATGGTGGAGAATAACGGGATCGAACCGTCGACCTCTTCGCTGCCAGCGAAGCGCTCTCCCAGCTGAGCTAATTCCCCAATGTTGTAGAAATAAAAAGAGATTTTATCAAAAGATAGGTTAAACCCGAATTATGCAATGACTTTTCCTAGTTTGGTGATTTCTATTGCATAATTCGGGTTGCCCCCTCAATGCCATTAAGTTAAGGATTGTTTCCATACAAGGAGCAGGGACTAAAGTCCCGTAAAGACGGGATTGAAATCCCTACTCCAAGAAAAGATTTACTCTTAACTTAATGGCGTTGACCCCTACCTTTTAACGGACAATGCTAGAAGTGTCGTTATGAACGCTCTGTCACTTCAAGAAGGTGGTAGCCAAACTGTGTTTCTACAGGACCGTGAACTACACCTACCTCATCATTAAAAACAACTTTATCGAATTCTGGTACCATTTGCCCTTCACCAAAACTTCCTAAAGCACCACCGCTTGCTCCGGACGGACAAGTAGAGTTCTCTTTTGCCGCTTCTTCAAACGTGATCTCTCCGGCGTTGATCTTTTCTTTTAATTCTTTACAGAACGCTTCGTCGTCTACAAGTATATGTCTTGCTGATGCCATTGCCATATTATTTCCTTTAGTTTAGAGTGACGGGTCATATGCGACCAGTTCACCTTTTTTTAATCTAGGGATTATATCTGTTCTTATCTTACGAATAAGAAAACTTTTTTTCTCAAAAGAGATTTGTTGGGAAGATGCGATACTTTTTAACTTCAGGTCATAATGTTTGATGAGGAAGTTCCGTAGAACATTATTGAGTTCTACTTCAGACATGACTACAAAACTATCATCTACGCTCAGCCCGACCAGTCCCGGATGTTCATTTTCAGAATTGATCAGTGCAGAAAAAAGTCCTGCATACCCGCCGAACATCGTTACATCAACCACAGACAATACATTGTCTATAAGCTCCGGGTGTTCGATAAGCGTTTTTAAAATGCTTAACTGTGCCACATCATCTTTTTTTTGCGTGAAATTTTCCCTTGCTCTTGCCGGATTTGCCTCTTTTCCGAAAAAAGAAGGGGAAAGCCCCAGTACTGTGGCTGCCATAGGAATGTATGCATCTTTAATGATCTGACTGAGAGTATCGAGATACTGTTTCAATGCTCCAAAAGCAGCTTCTTTGGCACGCGGGTCATTGAGATCATACTGTGAGGCGATCATCTCCAGGACAAAAGGTATCAGAGGTTTAGCTTCACGAAGCAGCTTTGCGACCTCTGCACTCTGCCCCTTTGCTATGAGATCTGCAGGATCCAGTCCATCAGGAAAAAGTACCACGCCACCGTCAAAACCTGCTGCAGACAGCATCTGTGCCGCCTTCAGTGCGGCAGCCACCCCTGCTTTGTCACCATCATAGGCCAAAATGACTTTCGGGTCACCTTTACGCAGCAGAGGCAAATGTTCCGTTGTTAATGCGGTGCCCATGCCTGCCACAGCTTCTTTAAAACCTGCCTGATGAAACATGACTACATCCAGATACCCTTCACAAATAATGATCTTTTTATTTTTATAGATACTCTCTTTGGCAAGATGGTAGCCATACAGCAGCCGGGACTTATTGAAAAGTTTTGTCTGAGGTGAGTTAATATATTTTGCCGGATGATTGCTGATCGTCCGACCCCCAAAACCGACCAGTGCTGCGGAGGGAGAGTAAATAGGAAAGGTAATACGTTCCACCAAACGCGCATAATATCCTCTGCCGTTCTCACTCTGCGCTATGATCCCCGCTTCTGCAGCCTTGGGTAAAGGAAGCAGTGCACTTTGCAAAAAGTGCATCACACTCTGCCCCTTGGGAACATAACCTATTTCAAAATTTTCAATGGAATTTTGGCTGATCCCTCTGTCCAAGAGGTATCTCATGGCTGTTTCATTTTGATTTAAGTTCTTGACATACCACTGCCCCAGTGCCTCGAGTATACGTTTGGCATCAGAGTAATCTGAACTTCCTTTGGTATAGGTCAATGAAAAGTTATTCATGGCAGCAAGTTTTTCTATGGCTTCAGGGTAAGAGAGTTTTTCAAGTTCCATCACGAACTTGATACTGTCTCCCCCTACACCGCAGCCAAAACAATGGTAGATCTGCTTGCTGGGACTCACCACAAAAGAAGGTGTTTTTTCTCCATGAAAAGGACAGTTTGCTTTGTAGTTTGCTCCGGCTTTACGCAACTCTATAAAGCTACCGACCACATCTACAATATCAATACTGTTTTTTAAAGATTCTATCGAGGAGTTATCTATCATCGAGTAGAACTACCCCTCAACCAAAGTTTCAGTTGTAGGTAGGACCCTCACAAATCCGTACGTGCGGATTTCCCGCATACGGCTTTTCAA
>NVUY01000018.1 GCA_002733215.1 Sulfurovum sp.
ATACTTACTGGTGGAATAAGCCCACTTAGTAGAGCCTACGGATTAGCAATTGATAATATTGAATCAATAAAAGGTTTCTTGGGTAATGGCACATTTATTTCTTTAAAAAAAAATCAAATAAATACAGAAGAGCAATTAATTTGGGAAGGAATTAAAGGCGCAGCACCCTTCTTTTCAATTATTACCGAAATMGAWMYTAAGNWCTWATCTGTAAGACTACTTAGGCAGGACTAAACACTTTGAAGTATCGCACCTGCTAGTAAGTGCCGATTTGTCTTGGCACACATAAGTCGTATTATAGCGAATTTGTTGCTTAAGTGAGTTTTTTACCTGTGATCAAGACAGCAAAGAACTTCCATGCCCATGCTGAAAACAGTATAAGCCAAGCGATAATAGAAAGGTTGAACAGAGACATGATATCCCATCCCAACGCAGCTGCAAATGAAAGCAGTATTCGCAGGGCAACAACGACCTGAGTCCAGTAAAAAAGAAGGGTGGTTACTTTGTCTGCCTGCATGGTGTTACCGGAGTGTCCCAGTGTTACACGGGTACCAAAGCCGATGAGTATGGTAAATATAAATCCAAGAAGAATGATATGGGTATCCAGAGCCATAAAATAAGTGCCGCTGATCAGGGTAATAAAGTTTGCCACGGCACCCAGGAAAAAACCTATAGGTACCCAGTAAAGGGCTGTCTGCAGGATCCAAAGCAGAGGGTTGGGATTGGGATATTGGAGTTTCCATCTAAGAAGTTCTTTCCCTATGACAAAAGCCAAAGCCAGATCAACGACAAAGGAAGCGTTGGTATAGATCCCTTCAAGCAGAATGTGCAGGAGCAGGAGTGAAAAAACAACTTTAAGCAATTTAGTGTTTTTCTCTACCATAGAGTGGGAGAAGAACGGTACCATACGCTGTGCCACAGAGAAAGTAAGCAAAAAGAGATAGAGGTAGACAGAGATTTCTGTAGACAGACCCATTAGTGGTTTATAAAAAAAGGCAGCAATAAGAAAAAGAAAATGAGAAATTAATCCAAAACTCATGGCAAGGAGTATCCAGAAAACATCCTGTTTGTCTTCCATCGTAGTGGTTTTATATATTTTCCTCAGTACTAGAACACCCATAACATGTCCGATAAAAAGAATCACCATGGCGATCCCGGAAAAGACCGGACTTACAATACTTCCCAGCAGAAAGATGGCAGATCCCAGATAAAAAAGACTGAATATACGTATGTAAAGCGTCTTTTTTAGTGCCGGAGTAGAGGTGAATCTAGGAAAAGTCGTAAAGAGAAAAGCCAGGAATGCAGGGGTAAGCATAAGATAGGTAAGTGCATAAATATGGAAGCTCACAGCATTCACTGCAAGGTGTATGACAGCATTGTATGAGAGTAGAAATATGATCATAGTGATGATGGCATTCACAAAAGCCAAAATGAAAAAAGGCTGATGTGGCTGAGAGAAAAAAAAGCTATGTTGTGAGTCTTCACCGAATTGCATATGCATAAGTCTTACCTTTTTAATTATGGGAACTTATTATAATAGCAAAAAATTATATAAATAAAATTGACACAGCGCAAGAAAAAAAGTAATTGTGCTACAAGTTAAGCAGATCAAATTTATAAAAAAATGTATATGTTCATATTTAGGTACAATAGTCATATCTAATACATACCTAAAGGGTGTAAAATGAAAAAAGAGCAGAATGACAGAAAAAAGTTCAAACCTTTTGCCAATATTTGGATCATTGCTATCATAGCGATGCTGGCACTTGAACTGTTTTCTTATGTTATATCACAAGGAGAGACTCAAACACTCTCTTATAGTCACTTTAAAAAGAGAGTGGAAGAAAACAGCATTAAAGAGATATGGATCAATAAAGATCAGGTTGTGGCATCTCTAAAAGTTGAAATGGATAGAAAATCAGTTTATTTGAAGACAATACTTCCACCTTTTGAAGATAAAAGCTTTTTGGCTTTACTGGAAAAAAATCAGGTTGATATTCATTTTAAGTCCCAAAAAGAGTCAAATTTTGGACTTATGTTTATTTTATTACTGCCACTTTTCCTTTTTTTAGGATTTATGCTTTATGGTACCAAACGTATCAAAGAGCAATTAGGGGGTATGGGCGGCGGTGCATTTGATTTTATGCGTACTTCTGCAAAAAAATATGCCAAAAAAGAGATCTCTGTCACCTTTGATGATGTAGCCGGTGTTGAAAATGCGAAAATAGAGCTTTATGAAGTAGTTGATTTTTTAAAATATCCGGAGAAGTATGAAAAGATAGGTGCCAAGATCCCCAGAGGTATACTGTTGATGGGATCTCCTGGTACAGGTAAGACACTTTTGGCAAAAGCTGTCGCAGGAGAAGCAGAGGTGCCTTTCTTTTCTATCTCTGGTTCCGAATTTGTCGAAATGTTCGTTGGCGTAGGTGCTTCAAGGGTACGGGATCTGTTTAAAAAGGCAAAAAAGGAAGCTCCTTCTATCATCTTTATTGATGAGATCGACTCTGTAGGACGAGCCAGGGGAGCTGGGGTCGGCGGTGGACATGATGAGAAAGAGCAAACCCTCAATCAGATACTGGCAGAGATGGATGGGTTTGATACTGAGGAGAAAGTTGTAGTCTTGGCAGCCACCAATCGCCCGGATGTTTTGGATTTTGCACTTATGAGACCGGGAAGATTTGATCGTAAAATAACATTGAGCTTACCGGATGTCCATGCAAGAGTGAAGATATTGCATATACATACCCGAAAAGTACGCATGGATAACAGTGTAGATATGGAAAAGATAGCCAAAATGTGTATTGGTTTCTCTGGTGCTGATTTGGCAAACCTGGTCAATGAAGCAGCGATGCATGCTGCTAGAGAAAGCCAGGAAGAAGTTTCACAAAATGATCTTTTATATGCCCGTGATCGTATCATTATGGGTGTGGAGCAGGAGTTTGTTTTGGATAAGGAAGATAAAAAAAGAGTGGCTATTCATGAGAGTGGGCATGTTCTGGCTGCACTGCTTTTGGAACATGCCGATCCCATAGAAAAAGTCTCTATCATACCTAGAGGACAGGCACTGGGTATGACAGAACAACTACCGTTAATAGAGATGAAAAATTTCCCTCAGCCTTATCTCCTCGATAAAATAGGCGTAATGCTTGGAGGCAGGGTTGCCGAGTTGACTCTACTGGGTGATCTCTCCTCAGGTGCTGCCTCTGACCTTAAAGAAGCAACCAACCTGGCAACACATATGGTCAGCCAATGGGGTATGAGTGAGATGCTTGGACCTGTCTATTATCAAAAAGGTGAAGAGCAAGTTTTTTTAGGACGTGAGATGGCAATGCCAAAAGACTTCTCTGAAGCAACTGCAAAATTGATCGATGATGAAGTACGAAAGATCATTAGAGAAAAAGAGAAAGAGGTTTTAAAACTCTTTAAAGAGCATAAAAAAGAGATCCTTGCTCTTTCAGGCAGATTGCTGGAAAAAGAGATGATATATGCTGAGGAGATCAAGTCTATTGTAAATCTTTAAATAAAGCTTGTGTATCAAGTCTATAAAAGAGTTTGAGTTCCTGATAAATATCCGGAAAAGTTGTTTTGAGTGCCTGGGGTGTTTGAAAAAAGCGTTCGCTGCATACGGCAAAGAACTCTGCTTCATTCTTTAAGGCATATTCTCCTAAAAGTATAAATCCTTCAGAGCTTAAGCCTTTGTTTGATCGCTCTTTTAATGTGTCAAATGCTTGAGAAAATACCTTAGACCAGATTTGGTAACGTGATCCTTCCAACACCGGTGTGCCGTCTGCCTGACCATCTTCAAAATCCAACTCATGGGCAAACTCATGGATGATGACATTCTCTTTTTCATTTTGTACTATATCTTGCTGTATATCCTGCCAGGAGAGGACCACTGTACCATTGGTAGATTGCCCTTCCAGGATAGAGGTTTCATGATGTGTAATGCCGCCACTGTTATGTGTTTCGTGTATAATAAAGTGTTCCGGATATACAATGATCGTGCTGACATGGTCTTTTTCTCCAGGGTCAAAGCCAAGACGCATCAAAGAAGCATAAAATGCAATAATGACTTTGATTTCATCATTGAGGGTCATTCTCGCGCCCATGAACTCTTTTTGATCTATAAAGAGCAAGATCAGAAAATGGATCTTCTCTTTCTCTTCAAATGGTAATATTTTATATTGGGGTATATTTTCAAGTATGGAGGTATAGGATCCTGGAAATGCTCTGGCCTCTATTTTTTTATAAAGTTGCATGCGACGAAAAAACTGTAAGCCTTTCCAAAAAAGGAAGAGTGCAAGTAAAGTAAAAAGAAGTGTAATTAAAAGTAAATAATAATTCATCATGGAGTGTTTGATCCTTCCCGGGCTTTTTTGGGAAGGGTGGTTATGCTATTTTTTATTTAGAGTCTCGTTTTTTTTGATCCTCTTGAATTTAGTACCTTCCATGGTGTAACTGCCCATGAGTCCTTTGGAATCAAAGACAAAAGCAACCATGGAATCTTTGTAGTCACTATCAACAAGTTCCTCTTTTGAATTCCATTCTGCTACGACGATCTTAGCATTCATTTTAGCATTCGCTTCCCACTCATCCTCATCCATGAGAAATTTATCTAGTGCTGCATCAGAAGTGAAAGCAATGATCATCGAATACTCCTGTGCACCCATTTGAAGTCCGACAGATGCTGAAGTCATACGATAGTATCCCAGAGTCTTTCTTCCTTTTCTAAGTACACCTTCAGCATATTTGCCACCTATAAAAAATCCTGCTTCTCTGATCTCTGGAAATACAAGAAATGCTTTGGATTTAACCAAAAATGCATCTCCGCCTTTTACTTCATCAATAAATTTATTGATAGCCATATTTGAATCATGATCCAGTGATTTAGCAGATTTTGCCATAGAAAAAGTACTAAACCCTACAAGTAGAGCAAGTAGCAAAGCTTTATATTTAAATGTTTTCATATTTCATCCTTATGTTAAATATGATTTATTATAACATACAAAGTAAAGCATATACTGTTATATTTTATTATCATTGAAAATTAAGATGAAGTGTTTTTTATTTTCTCACTATTAAGTGTTATGTATAGGGTAGGTTTGTTCTGGAAGTAGTGATATGTATCATCCCCGTTACTATACGGGGATAAAAAAGTAAGATAGAGAGGATTAGTTTCTACTACCCTGACCACCATTACGGCTATCACGACCACCACCTGAGCGACCACCTCTATCTCCTCCACCTGAACGTCCGTTACGACCGTGTCTGCTACCACCACCGCCACTTCTACTTCCACGGTTGTTACGCCCACGGTTACGACCGCCACCGCCTCCGCCGCCACGGTTCTGCATCGCTCTTTCGATGAGAAGCTCTATCTCTTCAAGACCAAGACCGATGTTGTCTTTTCCTTTTACAAAACTCTCTTCCTGTACCAAAGAAGCAAGAAGATGTGCGATGGTGACAATGTCCAGGTCATGTTGAAGTGTCTTCACAAGGTTGATGGCATTTTCTGTTACTTTTGTTTCAGCGATCTTCGCGATAAGCTCATCTGCACGGTTGTTCTGTACTTCCATACGGGTAGGGATCACTTGAGTGACAAGCTTTGCACCTACATCTTTTTCAATACGTTTAATGGTTCTAAGTTCATTTGGGCTCACAAGTGTGATCGCCTCACCAGTCTTGCCGGCACGACCTGTACGACCGATACGGTGCACATAAGACTCAGAGTCAAAAGGGATGTGGTAGTTGAATACATGTGTGACATCATTGACATCAAGACCACGAGCCGCAACATCGGTTGCGATGAAGATGTCAATGCCGCCTTGTTTAAATGCTCGTATGGTTACTTCTCTTTGCTTTTGCTCCATGTCTCCGTGAAGACCGGATACTTTAAATCCTTGTGCTGTCATGTGTGCTACAAGTCTGTCTACTTCTTTTTTCATACGACAGAAAATAATACATTTGTTAGGGTTCTTGTAATCAATAAGTCTTACAAGTGCATCATCTCTTTCTCTCTCCTGTACCACGTAGTAAAGTTGGGTAATGTTAGTATTTGTACTTTCAGATTTGGTAATAGAAACAGTTTTAGGGCTATTTAAAATTTGTTCTGCAAGTTTACGTATACCTTTTGGCATTGTTGCTGAGAACATCAGTGTTTGACGCTCTTTAGGAAGGAAAGTAAAGATGTTTTTGATCTCATCGAGGAAACCCATGTCAAGCATTTCATCTGCCTCATCAAGTACAACAAACTTAGGGTTGATCTTGATCTTGCCGGACATAAGAAGATCTTGAAGTCTACCCGGTGTAGCAACCACGACAGACGCCTGTTTGATACGGTCAATTTGCTTACCATACGGTGTACCTCCATATACTGTAGCAGTTTTAAGACCGGACTTTTGACCAAAACGGAAAAGTTCATCAGATACTTGCATAGCAAGCTCACGTGTAGGAACGATAACAAGTCCCTCTACAGAACCGTCAGCTTTCATCATAGACATGATAGGGAGACCAAAGGCAGCAGTTTTACCTGTACCTGTTTGTGCTTGTGCAATGATATCATGACCTTCCAGTATCAAAGGTATGGCGTCTTTTTGAACCGGAGACGGTTCTGTAAATCCTGCGTCTGTTATAGCCGCTTGAATAGTGTCTTTTAAATTAAAATCAGTAAATTTCATATGTTATTTCTTTATGTTGTTATTGTAGTGGGGTGATAAAATCTTGGCAATAGAACGGTTCTAAAGTTACAAGTGGTTATATTAAACCCTGTCTTATGCAACTTGATACCAAACTATCACACGTCTAAGCGTGGAAAATCGAGGAGATTGACTCTCTCTCATAAAAGGAGTTTAGTACTCTCTTGCAGAAAAGTTCGGAATTATAGCCAAATAAATCGGATAAAGATAGGGTTATATTAAATTCTTATATTTTTTTAAACAATTTATTATATTCTTCAACGCAAAAAATAATGAATATAATAAAAAATTAATCATTAACTATTATCTGGGAAATATGGTAGAATAATATAACCCATAAAATATTATGATGATTGGAGGGTGATTATTGTGCGAAATATGAAACTTTTCTTACTTTTTTCATTTTTTCTCTTTATAGTAATAAGTTACAAAACCTATGAACAATATAATCACATAAAAGAAACCCAAAAACTTATTGTCCTTAATGAGAGCCAGTCACTTGCAGCTTTCATATCTTCTTTTCGCCAAACCTATCAAGACGCTTTCCTTGCCAACCATATTGAGGTTAATAAAAAAACCATCAATCTGCTCCCGGTGAAAACCATTTCAGAGATCTCTGAGCGTTTTTCATCAAGTATAGAAGGCGATATTGTGATACGTACTGTTTCAGACCGTCCCCGAAATAGTAAAAATATGGCCAATACTTTTGAACAGAAGATGATCCAGTATTTTAAAGATCACCCAAAAGAAAAAGAAAGTTTTTTGCAGGAAGAAGATGCTTTTTATTATACCCAGCCTCTTCGTATCAAAGAGTCTTGTCTTCAGTGTCACGGTAAACGGGAAGATGCCATACTCAGTATACGTGATCAGTACTCTACTGCCTATGATTATAAACTTGGTGAGATTCGGGGCTTGTTAAATATAGAGATCAAAAAACGTGATTTTTTCGCAGGAATGTATGCGGATTTTACCAATACGCTTCTAAGTAGGATCCTTCTCTATATGGTTTTTTTGATCATTATTTATCTGTTGATCCGGGAGATACGCCAGCAGGAAGAGCAATATACACGAGATCTTGAAATAGATATAAAGAGAAAAACCAATGAGATAATAAAACAAAAAGACACTTTTGAAACCCTGTTTGAGAAATCAGCAGATGGTATTTTGATCATAGATAACGGTAAGTTCATCCAATGTAATGAGAAGATCGTTGAGATGCTGCATTATGATTCTAAAGATGATATGCTCAATGTACGCCCCTCTGAACTCTCTCCGGAATTTCAGCCAGACGGTCGAAGATCAGATGAAAAAGCTGAAGAGATGATCAACATTGCTATAAAAAACGGTACGCATCAATTTGAGTGGGTACATTCCAAAGCCAACGGTAAAAACTTTGTGACGGAAGTAACCTTGACTTCAATTACCTTAAATAACCGCAATGTACTTCATGTGATCTGGAGAGATATTTCAGAAAAGAATAAAGTGCAGCAGGAACTTCTAAAACAAAAAGATATCTTGGATTACCAGGCACATCATGACGGATTGACAGGTTTGCCAAATCGTGTGCTTTTCAATGATCGTTTGGAGCATGGCATTGAACTTGCACAACGTCACAGTATGAAGCTGGCACTCTTTTTTATTGACCTTGATTATTTTAAACAGATCAATGACTCATTGGGTCATCAAATTGGCGACAGAGTCCTCATAGCTGTTGCAGAGCGTTTAAAAGCCAAGATCAGGAATGAAGATACTTTGGCTCGTTTGGGTGGTGATGAATTTACCATTATCATGGAAGATCTCAAAGATGTAAAAGATGCTTCACTTTTGGCCCACAAGATACAAAAGGTCTTGGAGCAACCTATCCACATTGAAGGTCATACACTCTATATCTCCTGCAGTATGGGTATCTCTCTCTATCCTCAAGATGATACCGATGCAAATAATCTTATCAAATATGCTGATGCAGCGATGTATAAAGCCAAAGAAGAGGGACGTAACAATTTCCAGTTTTATGCTTCTGAAATGACAGAATTTGCTCTGGAACGTATGCTTATGAAAAGCTCTTTGCGGGATGCCATCGATAATAAAGAATTTATCCTTTACTACCAACCGCAGGTAGATGCCACTACAGGAAAACTTACAGGGATGGAAGCGTTGATACGCTGGCAGCATCCGAAGATGGGATTACTACATCCCCGAAAGTTTATTACTTTGGCGGAAGAGAGCGGTTTGATCGTGGAGATAGATCGATGGGTCATGACTACTGCCATGAAACAGATGACTCAATGGTATCATGAAGGCTTGGAAGCTGGTGTACTGGCACTCAACCTTTCCATGAGACAATTAAGGTCTGATGATTTCATAGACATACTTGAGGAAAGTTTTAAGAGAGCAGAATTTAAACCTGAATGGCTGGAGTTTGAAGTGACTGAAGGTGAAGTGATGAAAAAACCTGAAGAGAGTATTATGAAACTCGAAGAGATCAGCGGTATGGGTATTAATATTACGATAGATGATTTTGGCACAGGTTATTCTTCTTTGGCATACTTAAAACGATTACCGGTCTCAAAGCTCAAGATAGATCAATCTTTTATAGAAGGACTTCCTGATGACAAAGAAGATGCTGCGATTGTAAAAGCCATTATAGCACTTGCTGAAAGCCTTGGTCTTGATCTGATCGCAGAAGGTGTGGAGACAGATGCACAAAAAGAATTTCTTCTAGCCTCCGGTTGTAACCATATACAAGGGCACTACTATTCTGAAGCAATTTCAGCAGCAGAGGTAGAAAAGAAGTATTTTGGCACTTCTGATCATACTAAGCGTTAAAGTAACCCCATCGCTAACTTAGCATCATCGGTCATGCTGTCTTGTCCCCATGGGGGATCAAAGACAATTTCAACATCTATATCTTCAAGACCTTCTTGACGAGAAGCGATACTTTTAACCAAGTCTATAATAACCTGAGCAAAAGAGCAGGTAGCAGAGGTGAGTGTCATGGTGATCTTAGCCTTTTTCATCATAGAGACCTCGTCTGTCCAGACATCTATATTATAAACAAGTCCTAAATCATAGATATTCACTGGAAGCTCAGGGTCGTAGATCTCTTTAAGATGGCTAATGATCTTCTCTCCCATCTCATCATCTGTTGGCTGATTATCTATGAATTTTTGGCGCTCTGCTGCCATTTTTTCATTGATGCTTGTATTTTCAGTACCCATTTTACTGACCTTGTTCTTTACACTTTTGTGCATAGCCATACACCATTTTCAAGAAGGCTTCCAAACTTTGCTGACGCACAGGAGAGAGGAGTTCAACCACACCCATATCTTCTAGATTAACAGGATCAAAATTAAGGATTTCATCTGCTGTACGATTAGAAAAGATGTCTAAAAGTAGGGTAATCATTCCTTTAGCCATTTCAGAAGTACCTTCGCCACGTAAAACAAGTTTTCCATCTGTACATTCACCTACAAGCCATGAATCGGAGGCACAACCATTGACATATGTTGAGTCGTTCTTGTCTTCATCGGGTAGTGTCGTATGACGTTTCCCTAAATCAAAGATGTATTCTAATTTGTCATTTGCAGTTGGGAAAAGATCAAAATCTTCTTTAAAAGCGGCTATAGTTTCGAGCAACGTATTTTTACTACTCATAAGTTATCCTTTATTTGAGGCATAAAAGACTGCTTCAAAAGCAGATTTTATGCGGTCTTGATGTCTAGTGTCTTTCACTTGCTCAATGAGCGTATTGGCAAAGGCAATGACAAGTATTTTTCTAGCTTCTATGTAGCTAATTCCGCGGCTTTGTAGGTAAAAAAGTTGTTTCTCATCTAGTTGACCTGTGGTTGCACCATGGCTTGCTTCGAGTTCATCTATGTAAATTTCAAGCTGAGGTTTGGATGCCATATATGCTTTTTCATGAAGCAAGATAGACTTTGCACTTTGTTCTGCTTTGGTAAATCTTGCCGAATGTTCTACACGAATGAGTGCATCGAAAATACCTCTAGCCTGACCATCTAAAATATTTTTAGCTTCTTGCTTAGACGTTGAGTGCTCACCACGGTGGATGATCTGTGAAGCCGTACCACGTTTAGAGTTTTCGTTCAGGTAAAGTAGGTGACCAGCCTCTATGCTCGCATGTTCTCCCAGTTCTACTTTAAGCACTTGTAAGGATTGATCCCCGCCAAAGTCAAAGTTTTTAAGAAGAACATTGGCATTCTTGGCAACATTTACTTTATGTGAAGCTACCATGCTGTATTTGTTGTCATGCATGACTTGTAGTTTTACCATACGAAGTGTCGAGTCTTGCGCTACATGCATGTCATAACCATAGAGTACCAAGGTATTATGTATGTCTTCAGCTTCAAAGTTCTCATACATTGTTGTATGACGGTTTGCCTGATTACTAATAACAATCCTATAGTTTATGAGTGCATCACTCTGTGTGTACTTGTGCAGTATTTCTACGTGGCAATCTCCATCTACCTCTATCCTTATGATACGAGGTGAAAGTAGGTGACCCAGGTAATAGAGTGAATCAAAATGATCCATGTCTATACTCTCACATGGCTCAGAATATACACGCATTCCTTTAGGTGCCTTAGTCACTACGCCATCAATTATCTCAATCTTATCACCTTCTTCAATAGCCTTGGGGATATAATTAAGGGTTTTGTAGTCTACATCAAGTAATTTTTCAACATCAAAGTAATGGTACTCTTCTGTTTTTTTATTTGGCAGACCCAGTGTAGCAAATTTTTCTACAAGTGAATCACGCTCTTTTACGTCAAGTAGTGTAGCTATCTCTTCTCTACTTTTATTTTTAAGTGTAATGAGGTTCATTAGTCCTCCTCTATGCCATCATATCCATGCTCTTCTAAGTATGGTACAAGCTCTGGTCCTGCTGTTTTGATGACTTTTCCATCTTTGAGCACATGGATGTAATCTGGCTCAATATAATCAAGTATTCGGCTATAGTGTGTAATAACAAGGAAGGTACGTTTCCCGTCTTTCATCTTGTTGATTCCCTCAGATACAGCTCTTAGTGCATCGATGTCTAGTCCAGAGTCAATCTCATCTAAGATGATGACTTCAGGCTCCAAGGTAAGCATTTGTAGGATTTCATTACGTTTTTTCTCTCCACCTGAGAAACCTTCGTTTAGTGAACGGCTGATCATGTCAGACTTCATACCTAGCATCTCCAGGTGACCTTTCATGAGACGTAAAAATTCAGCGGCATTGAGTTCATCTTTACCTTGATGTTTAAGTTTAGCATTGAGCGCTGTTCTCAAGAAGTAAGCATTGTTAACTCCTGGAATTTCCACTGGGTGTTGGAAGGAAAGGAAAATGCCCTCTAAAGCTCTCTCTTCAGCTTCCATCTCTAAGATACTTTTATCTTTATAAGTGATGTCTCCACCAAGTATTTCTATATCGTAGTGACCCACGATCGCTTTAGAAAGGGTTGATTTACCTGCCCCATTTGGTCCCATAATAGCATGTACTTTTCCTGCTTCTAGCTCTAGGTTAAGACCTTTAAGTATTTGCTTGTCGCCAATTTTTGCTTGTAAATTCTCTATTTTCATCACACTTTTATTGTTGCCTTTGCTCATCCTACACTTCCTTCTAATGTTAATTCTAATAATGCTTTGGCTTCAACCGCGTACTCCATAGGGAGTTGGCTAAAGACTTGTTTACAAAAACCGTGGACTATCATAGACACGGCATCTTCTTCGGTTATACCTCTTTGACGTAAGTAAAAGAGTTGTTCATCAGATATTTTTGAGGTAGTAGCCTCATGCTCAATCTGCCCTTGTGTGTCTTTAGACTCCAGGTAAGGGAACGTATGTGCGCCACATTCGCTTCCTATAAGGAGGGAATCACACTCAGAGTAGTTTCTCGCACCTACTGCACTTGCGTTGATTTTCACAAGACCTCTATAGGTATTTTGACCTTTCATGGCCGAGATACCTTTTGAGATAATGGTAGATTTTGTATTTTTACCGATGTGTATCATCTTCGTACCTGTGTCTGCCTGTTGAGCCAGGGTAGTGACAGCCACTGAATAAAACTCACCCACAGAGTTGTCACCCTTCAAGATACAGCTTGGGTACTTCCAGGTAATGGCAGAACCAGTTTCTACCTGTGTCCATGACACTTTGGCATTCTCGCCTTCACAAATGGCACGTTTGGTTACGAAGTTGTATATTCCACCTTTACCAGTTTCATCACCAGGGTACCAGTTTTGGATGGTAGAGTATTTGATCTCTGCATCTTTTAAGATGATAAGTTCAACCACGGCAGCATGAAGTTGGTGTTCGTCACGTGTTGGTGCAGAACATCCTTCATTATAACTTACATAACTTCCTTCATCTGCAATGATGAGGGTACGTTCAAACTGCCCCGTATTGGTGGCGTTGATCCTAAAGTATGTAGAAAGTTCCATAGGACAACGTACACCTTTTGGGATGTAGACAAAAGTACCATCAGTAAACACCGCTGAGTTAAGTGCTGCGAAGTAGTTGTCTGCCATAGGTACTACGGAGAACATATATTTTTTTATAAGCTCTGGGTAGTCACGTATAGCCTCAGAGATAGAACAAAATATGACACCATGCTTTTCAAGCTCAGCTGAGTAGGTAGTTTTGACAGAAACAGAATCTACGACTGCATCTACTGCTACTTTTACCCCTGCAAGTTGTTTTTGTTCATCCAGAGAGATACCGAGTTTTTCATAGGCTTCGAGTATCTTAGGGTCTACTTCATCCAAAGAGTCAATCATCTCTTTTGGAGCAGCGTAGTATGAAATAGACTGATAGTCTATAGGCTCATAGTCAAGATGCGCCCAGTGAGGCTCAGTCATAGTTTCCCATTTCTTTAACGCTTTTATACGCAGTTCAAGCATCCATTCCGGTTCTTCTTTTTTCTTAGAGATGAATGCAAGTGTATCCGCATCAAGCCCTGGTTCGATAATGTCAGTTTCGATATCTATCTCAAAGCCGAGTGCATACTCACCTGAGACAGCTTTATCTAGTCCTTCATTTGCCATAATTTTCTCCTCATGTGGGAAATTTTATATTTCTCATTTAGTTTATAGCACAAATAATCAGTCAGGTCAAGTAATTTCCATAAAATAGGAGTAATTTTATCTGATTTGAATTTTTAAACCACTTTTGTATCTTATTTACTTCTTGAATTTTGGATGTTTGAAGTAAATCGTACACCATCCGTTTGGATCGATCTTACCTTCTACCGTTGTACATTCATTTGTTGCAGCAATGAAATGTAGACACTCTTGACATTTATTGCCATCTTTTGGGGTAGGCTGATAATGCACAATCTCTTTAGCCGTCTTAGCATAGAGGGATGTAGTATAAAAACTGCTTAATCCCAGTACAGATATAGTTTTAAAAAAATGTCTTCTTTCCTTTTTCATCTTAAATTCCTTTCGGGGACATTATGTGTTAGTATGTTCCTGTCTTATTTTAGGTAGAGTGTATGGAGTACATGTGTAGTAAAAATGAAGGGCACCTCTAATAGCCCTGTTAATACGTTTCAAATAACGCTTGCAGTTTTTTGAGGTCATGAGAAAGGGTAAAGAGAGCTTTTTTATCCTCACCTCTGAAATGCTCTTCAAATGTGCTACGCTCTGATTGGTAAAAAATTCCGATGGGAATAGGGTCATTTTCAAGTGCTTTTTGCATGGCAGAGAGCAGGTTGTTCTTCTCATAAGTACTTTCGAGTTCATAGGTGTTATCTCTAAACCATTTATAAGTGTTTACTTTGTTAAAGACCACACAGGGTTGAAAGATATCTACCAAAGCATAACCCTTGTGCAAGAATGCCTCTTTGAGTACCGTTTTGGCATGTGCATAATTTCCTATATTCACACGGGATACAAATCCGGCCTTTAGTGCAAGCGCAACGGAAATGGGATTGAAGGGTTCGCTGCTTACACCTTTAACTTGTACAGGGGTTACAAAACCTTTTTGACTGGTGGGGGAAGCTTGCCCTTTTGTCAAACCATACACCATGTTGTTATGTACGATATGTATGATGTCAGGATTACGCCTGATCGTATGCATAAAATGATTACCACCTTCACCATACATATCTCCGTCACCCCCTTCAGCTATGACATTGAGTGAGGGATTAGATGCTTTAATGGCGGTTGCTACAGGCATTGCACGTCCATGAAGCCCACCAAACATATGTGTATCAATGTAGTAGGGTGTTTTGGAAGCCTGGCCGATCCCTGAGATGATGACTGTATTTTTAGGGTCAAGATCCAGTTCTGTCAGCACCTCTTTAAGCAGTTTTAATATTCCGAAATTTCCGCATCCCGGGCACCATGCATTGTTTATGTTAGTTCTGTCAAGTGGATGTTTCATTTTTCTTCCTTTATGATTTTGCTCAATTTTTCTTTTAATTGGTCTGTGAAAAAAGAAAATCCGTTTGACTGGAGAATACGATGATCAATGTTAACGTCATAGCTTTTCAAAATATCTGCAAACTGTCCTGTAGTATTGTTTTCTATGACTATATTTGCCTCAGTTGCTTTCAGTATCTCAAGATGTTCCGGATTAAGAGGATGTACCCAGCTAAAGTGCACTTGAAAGAGACGGGGATCATTCAACTCTTTTAGTACTTCATCAATGGCACCTTTAGTAGATCCCCAACCTATGACTGCAATGCTTCCTTGACCGAAAACCTTGGGTGCAAAGGCTTCAGCAATGGTTAGATTGATTTTTTGTTGTCGTTTCTCTACCATTTTTTCACGCATTTGGTAGCTTTCAGTACTTTGTCCACGCTCATCATGTTCATGACTCGAAGAAACTACTATACCTTCTCCCAAACCTGGAACACCCCTAGGACTGATACCCGTATCATTGAAGGTAAAACGATGATAAGATGCTTCTGTAGTTTTGATATAACGCCGTTGTTCATAGGTAGAAAAATCAACGGTTTCTATCATGCTTATAGAGTCTGCCAGGTATTGGTCGCTGAGATAAACAACGGGCATCTGATATCTGTCTGCCAGCTCAAAAGCAAGATATCCATAGTCTATACACTCTTGTAGATCCCCGGGAGCTAAAATGATGCGACCAAAATCTCCATGACCACTATATAGTGCGAGATTAAGATCTCCCTGTTCCGTTCTTGTAGGAAGGCCTGTTGCCGGTCCGGGACGCTGTGCCAGATAGATTACAGCGGGTATTTCACTTACACCTGAAAGACTCATGGCCTCAGTCATAAGGGCAAATCCTCCTCCTGAAGTGGAAGTCATGGCACGTCCTCCGCTAAACCATCCACCCAGCACCATATTAAGTGATGCGATCTCATCTTCACTTTGTTCTACCAGCAGTGTGAATTCTTTAGACATGGAAGCCATAAAGTTCAACACGCCTGTAGACGGGGACATCGGGTACGAAGTGATCATATTACATCCGCCCAGTAAAAAACCAAATCCTGCTGCGGCAGATCCGTTGACCAAATGCATGGAGTTATCAAGTCCTGATACAGGGGCAGGAAGTTTTGGAAGCTGACTGCTTGTTAAGCTCTTGCCATAGCTAAACCCTTCTTGCATTGCAGTCTCATTCTCTTGAGGCTTTTGATCGTCAAATAATGTTTCTATACTTTGAGATAAGATTTCTGTACCAAGTGCTAACATCGCAAATAATACACCTGCAACATAGGAGTTTGCATAGCGTATATTTCCAACTTTTTTGACTGTTTCCAGCATAGGCATGGATGTGATAGCTATCTCTTCATTATTAATACTTTCATCAGCGATAACAATGGTATCAGATGTCAGTCGTTCATGCACATGAGAAATAGCATCAGCATCCAGAGCTATAAACAGGTTTACATGCCAACATGGAGCATTTACAGGAGCATCTGAGATGCGAAGCAGGGTTGTATTGCTTCCCCCACGTACTCTGGACATATACTCTTTTGTTGAAAAGACAAAATATCCACTGCGCTTAAATGCATCAGATAAAATATTTTCCAGCGTCATAATACCCGTACCTGCAGCACCTCCAATGAGAATAGAGATACTGTGTGTAGGTGTATATTTTTGATCTGTATGTTCCGGAAGTGATACGGGTGGATCTGAGATCGTTGTCTGAAATGGAACATTCATCTTTTTCATGATGACCTCACCTTTCCCCAGGTAAGCTTCGCACCATAATATGCTACAATGATCACTGTAAACGAAGTAAGAAGTATGATACTATGATAAACAATACTTGGGAAACTCTGTGTAAAAACAATATCAGGATCGTCAATATAAATGAGAATGCCTACAATTCCCAGTAAAAGTGTGATGAGGGAAAGCAGCAGTTTTATGATAAAAATATAGGTAAATGCAAGTTTATAGTTGATCCACCAGCTCATAATACCCGGGATCATTGCCAGTCCGCCAGTCACAGTAGCTGCAAAAAAAGTATAAAAAACTGCAGTGGCAAAAGATTCTTTTGGGTACATGAAAAATATCAGATCCAGTCCACCCGCAAAAAGATGAAATGCTATAGGGAAATGTACAAGCATAGGATGGGGATGATATTTCCGATACCATTCTTTCCACTGTTTTTTATTGTCTTCCTGTAATTTATCTAAAGCCACTGCTAACTCCTTCCTGGGTGTTATTTCTCTATCTTAGGTTGAATGTGTGCAATATATGTGTAATTGTGTGAGACACAGGGGTGAACACTCTCAGCAACACAGAGTAAGTTGAAGCCACTTAGGGTGTCTCTTTTTTCAATCTCAAAGTAAGTAAAATATGCGTATCAGAACCAGAACTGTACACCCACAAGCACAGATGTTTCATCGACAGATTAAAGTCTTTGCTGTTGCCAAAGGTCTTGTTCCAAGTGACACCGATATAGGGTGCAAATTCTCTATTGTAATAAATCTCTAGAGTGTAGATACATCCTAGTTACAAGTGAATTATAATGCTATAGTGTGTACAGAATGTGTAGGTTATTCGCAGATATCATGCAGATAAAATGAAAAAGGATGAACTGTCATGCAAAATAACAGACTATGCCGATAACAAAGCTTGCATGCACACAGTTTGCACATTAGATGCATATAATATAATAGCTTAAATACCATAAAGAATGGTATTTGAAAAAAGAGAAGACAAAAGAAAGGATCAGTAATGTTGTACAAAAAAATATTAATTTCCCTCTTTATGATGTTTGCCACAACTTTTATAATGGCAGGACATGCAGAGCGTCATCAAACGGTTGACGGATTGAGTGTTTATTTTGGTGTTATCCCGGCACAGCTTATAGGCGGGCATGGTTCAATGCACCGTACGAGAGATATGAAACACGGAAAACATAGCTATCATATACTTGTTGCAGTGTTTGATGATACATCGAAAAAACGTATTACCGATGCTGTGGTCAAAGCCACTGTGATATCTTTAAATGCGAAAGGTGAGACCAAAAGACTTGAACCTATGCATGGTGATCTGCTAAGTTATGGAAATTTCTTTGAGTTGACGGAAAGAACACCTTACACGATAAAGGTTGAAATACGGCGATCAGACCACAAAGCAGGATCATTGACAGAATTTACATTTACACGACCAAGAGACTAGCAAGTCAATACTTTTATGTTTGAAAGATAGCACGTATCATTTTATGGGCTACTTCTTGGATTGTGTATCGCGCAAAAATAATTTCTCACCTATAAAAACTATCAAGATACCTATCAATGCTATATAGATAACCATTATGTCAGTGCTTGCTTTAATCTTAAGGAATGCAGCAAGGACAACAACATCAAATACAATAGCCGTTAGCAGAATGCCTGCATGGGCATTGATCTCTTTTCTAAGGTGGCGAAAAACACCCCAGTGAATGGCAATATCCATCAATAAATAAAAGATTGCACCCAAAGATGCTATGCGGCTCAGATCAAAAAATATCGTTAAAAATATAGCCAAAACAATCGTGTAAACGAGGGTATGGTTTTGAATGGTTCCCGGCATACCAAAATGGCTATGCGGTACCAGCTTCATATCTGTGAGCATAGCTAGCATACGAGATACGGCAAATACACTTGCGATCACCCCGGAAGTTGTAGCAACAATCGCCAATACAACAGTAAACCACAAACCATACTCTCCAAAAACCGGTCTGGCTGCCTCTGCCAGTGCATAATCTTTGGCTGTTATGATTTCTTCCAAACTAAGATTAGCAGAGACCGCCAGGGCTACAAGAATATAGATGATGACACAGATCGCAATGGAAATAATAATCGCACGCCCAACATTTTTGTGTGGCTCAACGATCTCGGAACCACTGTTTGTAATAGTGGTAAATCCCTTATAGGCCAATATCGCAAGTGCCATGGCGGCTATAAATCCTGTCACAGATGTATCTGTTGTGACCGATGATGTGGTTTCAAATGAAATATCAGCGACCCATAAACCGCCAACTGCAAAGAGCACAATACCGCCTATTTTGATAAATGCCATGATCAAAGAAAATAGACCCACCATACGATTACCGGAGATATTCAGTAAAAAAGCAAAAATCAGTAGTCCTACTGCTAACGCCGGTATGATAAAACTACCCGTTTCAACATTAAATAACTGTGTCGTATAGGTTCCGAAAGTACGCGCAACTAAGCTTTGATTAATCACCATTGAAAAATACATCAACAAGGCTCCAACAGCTGTCATTATGCCTTTTCCATAAGCCTTTTGCAAAAACATCGCTATGCCTCCTGCAGATGGATAGGCATTGGACAGTTTTACATAGGAGTATGCACTAAAAGAGGTTACCACTGCGGCAGCCAGAAAAGCAAGGGGAAACAGCGCTCCTGCCAGTTCAGCTATCTGTCCTGTCAGCGCCAATATACCTGCGCCTATCATCACTCCTGTACCCATAGAGACAGCCCCTAAAAGAGAGAGACTGTTTTTTTTATACTGTGATGATCTGTCGTGTTGTGTATGATCATGCATAGATAATCCTTCTGGTTTTACTTGTCCTGTAGCCGTTTAAATATAAATATGGCAACAGATTAATGGTTCAACACTAGCTTGAACGCCGGCATTAGTGATACTTTTCCATGATTTACTACCATATTCATACCATCAACTTTTTGATGATGACGTGATTCCCCAGCCATTATCAAATTTGTACCAAGCAGTACAAAGAAGAAAATAAATAACTTTTTATATAACATTGTAAATCCTTTCACTAAATGTTTTCTCTAGTCTATTATCAAAGTGTGTATTGTGTGTGCATTTCGTACATGCAATGTATACTAAAATGAGAATCATATATGCAGGGTTGACAGGTCAAGTGAGCAGAGATATTTTAGCATTTATACTTAACTCAAAAACAGAGGATGACAAAGAATAATCTCTCATCAAGTGTGCATAATCTTGTTATGCACACACTGCTTATGCAATATCTTCTATGCGTGCACGTTGCTCTTTATACTCCAATACAAAACTATAAAGGACAGGTAGTACCAATAAGTTGAGTATGGTTACCGTTAACATACCTCCCAACATAGGTGCAGCAATACGGTGTGTGACATCTGAACCTGTTGAGGTACTAAGCATAATAGGCACTAAACCTGCCATGGTAGAGACTGCTGTCATAATTACGGGACGTACTCTTTGTGAAGTGGCATAAAAGGCTGATTCTTTTATCTCTTCTGCTGAGAGTGCTTTTCCTTTGGCAGTACGCCGTTTTTTGACTTCTGTGTCTATGAAGCTTAGTACTAAAACACCAATCTCAGCTGCCATCCCTGCAAGGGCTATAAATCCTACAGCTACGGCTACGGACATGTTGTATCCATTAATATAAATAAGCCAGATCCCTCCTATGAGTGCAAAAGGCATAGAGAGCATGACAATGACCGGTTCTATCACATTTTTAAAGTTCAGGTATAAAAGTATGAAAATAATAAGTAAGGTAATGGGTGTAACTATTTGCAGGCGTTGTGCCGCACGTTCCATATATTCAAACTGACCTGACCATGTTATGGTATAGCCTGCTGGTATATTGACTTTTTCCTCTAAGACTTTTTTGGCTTTTTTTACAAAACCACCTATGTCAGAAGTTGATAAATCCACATAGATCCAGGCATTGGGTCTGGCATTTTCACTTTTAATGACAGGTGCACCACGTCTATACACTATTTTTGCTACCATCGCCATAGGAATCTGTATCCCTGTAGGTGTAGGAATGAGTACACGCTCTAATGTCTCTTTGTCACTACGATAGTCTCTAGGGTATCGTACATTGACAGGGTAACGCTCCAAACCTTCTACCGTCTCAGTTACATTCATACCACCAATGGCACTTTGTATGACATCTTGGACAGCACCCACAGTAAGTCCGTAGCGGGCTGCTTTTTCTCTGTCTATATCAAAGTCTAAGTAGTAGCCTCCCACCGCTCTGTCCCCAAAGGCAGATGTTGTTTCAGGTAAAGTTTTCATGGCTTGTTCTATCTCTTTGGAAACTTTTTGCAGTACATTCAGGTCTGGACCGGAAACTTTAATACCTACGGGGGTTTTTATCCCTGTAGAGAGCATGTCTATCCGTGTTTTAATTGGCATTGTCCATGCATTGGCAACCCCTGGGAAGTTAATGGCAGCATTAAATTCATCCATTAGGTTTTTGGTCGTTTTGGTCGGGTCAGGCCATTGCTCTTTTGGTTTAAGTCTAATGGTGGTCTCAACCATAGAAAGTGGTGCCGCATCTGTTGCAGTCTCAGCACGTCCTATCTTGCCAAAGACGCTTTCTACTTCCGGAAAGGTTTTGA
The DNA here is from genome assembly GCA_002733215.1 of Sulfurovum sp. Lineage (GTDB taxonomy): Bacteria > Campylobacterota > Campylobacteria > Campylobacterales > Sulfurovaceae > Sulfurovum. The sequence goes on from NVUY01000018.1 coordinate 21,492, forward strand.
GTATCTTATCACTTTGTTGTAAAAACTCTTTGGCTTTGGTGATGGAGATACCAGGGAACATTGTTGGCATATAGAGTACATCTCCCTCATCTAATGGAGGCATAAATTCACTGCCCAACTTAGAATAGGGGTAGTAGGTCAATGCCAAAATGGCAATCGCTAAGGTGATAGTCACAGTACGCCATTTCATAGCTAGTTTTAGTAGTGGTGTATGTACAGCATGTAGTGCTCTATTGATAGGGTTCTTTTCCTCAGCAATAATTTTACCACGTACAAAATATCCTATCATTACAGGTACCAGTGTCACCGCCAAGATCGCAGAGGCTGCCATGGCATAGGTAGCCGTAAAGGCAAGGGGGCTAAAGAGTCTTCCCTCTTGTGCCTGCATGGTAAAGATAGGTAAAAAAGAAACTGTAATGACCAATAAAGAGAAAAAGAGTGCAGGACCCACCTCTTTTGAGGACTTGGTTATGACCTCCCATCGTTCACTGTCGCTCAGTTGCGCACCTTTTTCTTTCACGGCTTCGGCCAAACGGCTATGGGCATTTTCTACCATAACGATGGCACCATCGACCATGGTACCAATGGTGATAGCGATCCCTCCTAGAGACATAATATTGGCATCTAAACCTTGTATACGCATGACAATAAATGCCATTAAAATGCCTAGAGGCAAGGTGATGATCGCCACAAAGGCAGAACGTGCATGCAGCAAGAAGAGTATAACCACTAAACTCACAATAAAGAGTTGTTGCATCAAGGAAGTATTGAGACTCTCAACTGCACGTTCTATGAGGTCACCCCTGTCATACACAGGGACTATCTTGACCCCATCAGGTAGACCTTTTTGCAGTTCTTCCAGTTTTTTTCGTACAGCTTGTATGGTTGCCAGTGCATTTTCACCATAACGCATGATGACCACACCACCAACCACTTCACCTTCACCGTTATAGTCCACTAAACCTCTTCTGAGTTCAGGACCTATAAAGACATTGGCAATATCTTTCAGCCGTATGGGTGTACCTTCTTTGTCTACCTCCACGGGTATTTGATTGAGATCCTCTACAGATTGTATGTAGCCTGCACTCCGTACCATATACTCTGTCTCTGCCATCTCTATGAGACGACCGCCGACATCTTTGTTAGACATTTTAATAGCCATTTTTACTTTGTCGAGTGAAATGTTATAGCGTTGCAAGGCATTGGGGTCAACTTCTACTTGGTACTGCTTGACATAGCCTCCTACGGAAGCTACTTCTGCTACACCTTTTACTGTCTGTAACGGGTAACGCATATACCAGTCTTGCAGTGAACGTAACTGTGCAAGGTCATGGTTCCCTGTGCTGTCTTGTAAGGTATATTCATAGATCCAGCCTACACCTGTGGCATCGGGGCCGAGTGTAGGGTTGACTGTTTTAGGCAGCCTTCCACTCACATAGTTTAACGACTCCAGTACCCGGGAACGTGCCCAATACATATCGGTGTTGTCTTCAAAAATCAAATAGACAAAAGACATACCAAAAAAGGAGTATCCTCTTACCACTTTTGTATTGGGGACAGCAAGCATCGCTGTGGTTAAAGGGTAGGTAACCTGATCTTCAACGACTTGAGGTGACTGACCAGGATACTCTGTAAAGATAATAACCTGTACATCAGATAAATCCGGAATCGCATCCAAGGGAGCATTTTTATACGAATATAGCCCCACCACCGCAATAATAATCGTTGCGATGATGACCATAAACCTTTCACGCAGTGATGCGCCTATTATTGCAGCAATCATTTTGCATTCTCTTTTGTGATGTTTTTATCCATTTTCATAGCTTTATCTACTTTCATAGTCTCTTCCATAGGTAGCACTTCTGTCATTTTAGACATCGCTTCTCTAAGTTTGGATTCTGAATCTATCAAGAATTGTGCAGAAGTGACTACCTCTTCACCCTCTTTTAACCCAGATAAAATGGAGACTTTCCCTGAAGACTCTATACCAATCTGTACAAATCGTGGCTCATACTTACCTTTGGCTTTGACCACAAAGACATGGGTATTGTCCCCGGATCTGATAATGGCTTCAGATGGGATGACCAGTGCATTTTTTTGCTTTTGCACACTTATTTTTACCTCTGCAAACATATCTGGACGTAAGAGTAAATTCTCATTTTTAAATACCAGTCTTACTTTGGTTGTCCGTGTTTTGGCTTCGGCATACGGATAGATGTAATCAACCGTACCTTTAAACACTTTACCGGGTACACTGATCAGTGTCACCTCTGCACTGTCACCCTCTTTGAGCCAAGGCAGTTCATACTCATAAATCTCAGCTATGATCCATACTGTTCTCAAATCTGCGATCATATAAAGTTCAGTTTTGGGTGAAACATGTTGTCCCTTGCGTGCACCAATGCGTAAAATGGTACCTGCAACAGGGGTATGAATATGTAGATTTTTTTTAATCTTTCGACTCACTTCCAGTTCTCTAATTTGATGTGCCGGGACATCAAGTAATTTTAGTCTTTCTTTAGCACTCTGTACCAATCTTTTTGCACCTTCCCGTACATCTTTAAAAGGACTTTTTGAGAGTGCTTTGACATTTTGTAATGCCAAGAGATACTCCTCTTGTGTAGAGACCAGTTGAGGAGAATAGATACTCATTAAAATATCATCTTCCTTCACGCGTTCGCCTGTTTTGTCTATAAAAACCTCATCTATCCAACCTTCTGTTTTAGGATGCAGCCGTGCCATTTTCTCTTCATCAAAGTCTACACGTCCTACAGCACGAATGGTTTTACTCAGTGCTTCTACTTTAACCATCACCGTTCGTACACCGATATTTTGAACCACAGTAGGGTCTATTTTTACCGTTCCGGCTTTATCGTCACTTGCTTCACCATCTGCATAGACAGGCACATAGTCCATCCCCATCGAGTCTTTTGTGGGCACAGGAGAGGTGACTGCGGGGTTCATCGCATTTCGGTAAAAAAGTATTTTCTTGCCTTCTTTTTTTGTTTGCGCAGATGCATTGGCTTCAGAGGGTGATTGCATTTGCAAAAGAGAGACTCCATAGCCTAAGCCCATACCCACTGCCAGTGTAATACCTACGGTACTTATAAGTGTCTTATTCATATATTTTTACCTTTCCTACTTTTGCTTGCATACCTGAGAGAGCCTGCATGGATTCTGTATATACTTTCCAATAAAGTAATTCATAATTAAAGAGTGTCACTTGACTTCGTACAAGATTTAAAAAGTCAACCTTACTGACTTGATACCCTGTACGCATAGACTGGACTGTTAGTCTTGCCTGGGGTAGGATACCTGTTTCATAGAGTTGTAATTGTCTTGTTGTCTGTTTATAGTCAGTATAATACTTTGAAATCTCACTCATCACTCGAAGTTTTTCATTTTCAAGTGCAAAAGAACTGCCTTGTTGTTCTATAAACCTTTGTTGGACTGCTTTGGATTGTTTTGTTTTATAATAAAGAGGTACTTTGATGCCAACTCTTAAAGAGAGAAGGTCAGATCTGGGGTCATTAAAGCTATTGGGGTTATAGCCTGTTCTGTCACCATAACTAAGTGAAACTTTAAAGTCTGGATAGAACTCTTTTTCTGCCAATGCTAACCTGGAACCGGATGCTAAAAGACGTGTTTCTTCTCTTTTAAGTATAGGGCGGTACTCTTCTGCCAAAGCATAGAGCTTTCTTTCAGTCATTTTAGAGGAGAGTTTCTTATGTTTTTTTGTACCTAGGGTTATGTTTTGTGAAGGGTCTCTGCCCATGAGTAAATTAAGTATGATATTTTGATTTTTTCTTAGCCCTATGACTTGTATTTCCTGATCTGTTAATTTAGATAATTCGAGTTGTGCAAGCAGGACATCTTGTTGTAAACCTTTACCTGTTGTATATTTTTCTTCAGCGATTTGTGTAAATTGGCGAAGCAATGCCTGATTGGTATCAATTGTTTCAAGTGCACGGTCTAGGTAGTAAAGTTTCCACCATGTACGTGTGGTATTATCTGCTAATAAAAGGCGGGCTTCTTCAACATTATACATAGAGGCAGTTGCTTCAAATTCTGCTATTTCTCCACGTAGATCTAATTTCCCCGGGTAGGGGAAATCCTGGGTAAAACCAACTTGTATATTTGTCATAGCCTCTTGTGCTCTGTTAAATGTATCTGTAGGAAAGTTGATAGACCCAATACTCACCATAGGGTCTGGTAAACTTGAAACTTGAGATGGCACTTCTTTGAGAGCCTGATATCTAGCATGTATTTGTGCGAGGTTTGGATTTTTTTCCAGTGCTATTTGGGTAGCATGCTTCACATTGATACTCTGTGTCTTTACAGTAGCAAATGCCAGTGAAGACATAAGTAATAAAAATACACAGCCTCCTTGTAAATAACCTATAGGTTTTTTATGATACATTGAATTTTCCAAAAGTCCCTCCATATTTATTTTATTTCTTTGCTTACCTATATAGTACGTATATTATGTGTACAGACTGTGCACATAATATACACAGTTAAGTATTATCATTACTATAAGCTTAGGCATGATTAATGTGTCAGGAAAGGAGTTAGATCATGAAAAAAACACTCAAAGATGCTGTGTGTGGTATGGATATAACAACAGATACAAAATTTTTACAGATGAAGGTGAACAAAGATATTATTTTTGTTCCGAGTCTTGTCAGGGTTAATTTCTTGAAAACCCAGATGAATACATACATGATAATCATAAAAATGAAAGCTGCTCTTCTTCTAAACCGATCTTTGATGAACATAGACATGAGCATCCTTCCCCTCAGACAACAAATACAGCAGAAATAGATAAAGATGCTATCTATACCTGTCCCATGCATCCAGAAATCCAGCAAAAAGGTCCGGGAAGCCGTCCTAAATGAGGGATGGCACTTGAACCTATGGTGGCACAGGCAGGGGAAGAAGATACAGAAGAGTTGGATGACATGACCCGCCGTTTCAAGGTCAGTGCCGTATTGCCGCTGTGATGAGTTTTTCATCGGTTTCGGTGATAGCGAATTCTTTGAGGTTGAGAAATTTGGAGCTATAAATGTTAATATAACTTGACATATGTTGCTAAAAAGTATAATATGTTAAGTATAAATAACTTTTAGGAGTCTTTATGCTTCATGTATTTGCCAATGCTTCAGCTTCTGGTAGGTTAGACTACGATGCTAAGAGTAGAGAGTTTGTTTTTAACTATACTGAGGATAACCCTATCTCTCTCACGATGCCCTATAGTACCAAGAGTTACACTTCACATTACCATATACACCCTATTTTCGATATGAGTATGCCTGAGGGCTATCTCTTTGAATTGCTTAAAAACCTGCTGATCAAAGAGTATGGGGAAATAGATGATTTTATACTTTTTTCACATTTGTCCCGTTCTATTGAGGGCTACTTGACCTATGATAAAGAGGAAGAGAGCGAGGTATTTTCTTTCACTTTGGATGAGGTACTGCAAAGCAAAGATGAAAATATTTTTGCCACACTCGTAAACCGTTTTCTAAACCATTCAGCTATCGCGGGTGTGCAGCCTAAAGTTTTGGCACAGCTGGAGGACAAAGCTGCACTTTCCAGTAGAGAATATATCATTAAAAGTTTTTCTTCCGAGTATCCACACTTGGCTGAAAATGAATATTTTTGTATGAAAGCACTTACTTATGCAGGCATCACTACACCTAAGTTTTGGCTATCTGAGAGTAAAAAGCTTTTTATTATGGAGAAGTTCACCTACCAAAAAGAGCAGGGAAGCTTTTATGGGTTTGAAGAGTTTTGTGTATTGTTCAAATACAACAAAGAGCAAAAATATTATGGAAGTTACGAAAAAGTAGCGAAGTCATTGGCTCATATAAGTACACAAAAACAAGATGATCTGCGTATGTTTTACAAGATGATGCTGATGAATTATCTGCTTAAAAACGGGGATGCCCACTTAAAGAACTTCGGCGTGCTTTACACAGCAGATAAAAAAGAACGTTTTTTAGCTCCTGCCTATGATGTGGTAAACACACTTGTCTATCTGCCTCATGATAAACCGGCTTTAACGCTGGTAGGGAAAAAGGTATGGGTAGATAAAAAGACTTTAATGGATTTTGGTATTTCCAGTTGTATGCTGAGTGAAAAAGAGGCTTTATCATTGTTTGAGGAATGTGTTGACGCTACTAAGAAGATGATGAAAGAGATAGAATGCTATAGCATAGAAAATCCTGACTTTCAAGCTTTTGGTGAACAGTTTTTAAAGGTAGTGCATTTTTCACTCAGCGATAACATTGAGACTAGCTATAAGGATGCTTGCGATGGAATTTTATAAGATAGCAGAACGCATAAAAGAGATACGAAAAGCCAAAAAACTCACTCAGACCCAGCTTGCTACACAAGTAGGTATTACACGCCAAACACTTGCTAAACTTGAAAAAGGAGAGATCGGGAAAGTATCACTTTTGGCATTTATCAAGATATTGGATGTCTTGGAGTATGAAGTAGAGATAGAAGAGAGAAAGCCGTTTTATTATTTTGATGTGGAAGAGCTGTAGTGAGATGTACACTTTAGCTACACGCAAATCCTTTATGATATAAACTATAGAAAAAAACAGGAAGCACAAATGAAAATACTACTCATGGAAGATGACCCGGTTCTTGGAGATATCGTACAGGATTATCTTCTCCAATTCTATATTGCGCACAGGGCATTTGAGTCTGCTGAAGCACAAGAGTTCATAGATGACGAGTCTTATGACCTTATATCAATGTGCCTGGAAAAAGCGGGATAGAATTACTTGAAGAACTTCGAACCTTCAATGACACGACTCCAGCCATAATCATTACGGCATATGATGATACTGCACATCTCCAAAAGAGTTTTGATGCAGGGGCACATGACTACATCAAAAAGCCTTTTGAACTTGAAGAACTCAGGCTGCGTATAGAAAAAAGCAAGAGCCTCTTTCATATAGAGCAGGAAAGTGCCGTAAAATTGAGTGAAAAGCTGATCTTTTATCCTAAACAAAGAGTGGTGAGTGACGGCATAAAGGAACAAAGCCTGAAACCTAAAGAGATGGAGATACTGGAGTATTTCATCGCCCATCCCCACAGACTCATCTCCCAGGATGAACTGGTTCAGAATATCTGGGAATTTGATCAGATGCCAAGCGATGCTACCCTGCGTTCCTACATCCGAAAACTCAGAGAGATCATCGGTGCAGATAAGATCACGACACAAAGAGGAGCAGGATATCGTTATGAGTGATCTGGAAAAACGTTCTTTTTACTCCTTTTTGGGACTCTACATCATTACCTCTTTAGTGGCTATATTTTTGATAGGCTACTGGTACTATGCTGCACAAAAAAACAGTTTGGAGAATGAAACATTCTACAAGTTGGGGCATGTGGCCGATATGAAATCCGGGAATATCGTAATGTCACACATGAAACATCAGCGCCTCCAACCCATGATGCTTCCTGCAGATGTAACACTCGCACTCATCAATACAGACGGTAAAGTGGTGGAAGGTGAACTGCTCATGGAAAATATACCTGACAAGACAGGATATTTTGAAATGAACAGATATAATATTCTTGTTTCTGATGCACCCAAAGAACATCTTGGCATACGCTATGTCGTAGTACAGTCCGATACACTTGCCGTGGAGATCGAAAAACTCAGAGGTACTGTATGGAGAGTGATAGTGATCGTTACATTTTTTATCGTGCTCATTGCGTGGATGCTCTCTAAACTTTTTATGAAGCCTGTCCATCAGCGCATAACCCAGATAGAGCGTTTTATCAATGATGTCACGCATGAACTCAACACACCCATCGCCTCTCTCAGCATGTCTTCCGATCTGGCACTGAAGCAAGGGTGTACAGAAAAGACGCTCAAGAATATCTCTGTGAGTACCAGACAGCTTTATGACATTTATCGTTCTCTTAGCTATCTTAATTTCTCAGATCAAAAAGAGATCTCAGAAGCACTGGATCTCAAAGAAACAGTGGAAAAGAGTATAGACTATTATCGTCCTCTTGCCGAGATAAAACGCATAGAATTTTATGCAGCACTTGAACCTACTGTTTTTACCATGCCTGAATCACAGGCAGTGCTGCTCTTTGGAAACCTGATCGGCAATGCCATCAAATATTCTTCACCCGGGTCACGTATTGTTATCACTTTAAAAGACAAGGTATTGAAGATCAAAGATGAGGGGATAGGGATCGAACCTGCGAAACAAAAAGAAATTTTTGAAAAGTTTAAAAGAGGTACGGAATATTTCGGTGGTTTTGGAGTGGGCTTGCATATCGTAAAAAGTATTTGCGATACATACAAGATAAAAATTGAATTGGATTCCAAACCCGATGAGGGTACAGAGTTCAGATTTTATTTTTAAAGATCAAGGGAAGCGCTAATAATAGGTGATACTCACAACAGTTACGGCTTTTGTCCAGGCTAGGCAGTAAAAACCAAGATCATACGGTTTTGATCTCAGGTACAGTCTCTTGGTCTCCCTGATGAATGGTTAAGGACGGGTAGGCAAAATCCAGGTTGTTTTTGGCAAGGATCTCTGCGAGTTTGAACATCACATCTTCTTTGACCTCAAGCCACTCTTCCCACACGACGGTACGACTGAAACAGTAGACAAGGATGTTGATGCTTGAATCAGCGAACTCATCCATAAACACCAGTGTGGTACGCTTGATCCCTTTAAAATCCTCAGTAGAGACCAGTTTTGACTGACGATAGGTATCATGGAATTCTGTATGCAGGTTGGCGATACCGGAATGATCTTTAAGCATCTCTCTGATGTCAAGAACAGCCTGGCGGATATCTGAAAAATTAGACTGATAGGTCACACCGATATTCATCTTGATACGACGCCCGATACGTCTTCTGCTCCAGTTTTTTACACCATCATTTGCCAGTTCGGAGTTGGGGATGGAGATAAGCGCATTGTCGAAGGTACGTATGGTCGAAGCACGAAGACCGATCTCAACGACCGTACCGTTGACCTCTTTTGCTTCTATCCAGTCTCCCTGTTCAAAGACATCTCCTATAAGGATGGAGATGGAAGCAAAAATGTTTGAAATACTGTCTTTTGCGGCGAAAGCCACAGCTGCACCCGCGATACCCAGACCTGAAAGCAGGGCGGTAAGGTTCACACCCAGGATCCTGAGGATGGCGATGGTCGCTACAATGACGATCAAACTGTTGATCACTTTGATCGCAAGGTTCATCACTTCATTTTTGATCATGATACTCTTTTTGATCTGCTCCATTTTTATATAGGCAACCGTATTAGTGATCCTGTAGAGCATCAGGCTGATCATCACGACATAAAATATGCCAAAGATTCTAGTGATAATGATGCTATGATTATCCAAACCTAAAATGCTTACAAGTATGACTTGAATGATCATGACGGAAATGACTATATTGAATAATTTTGTTATATGAGAATGAATATAGTCTATATCATCATCTTTGAGTTTAAAACGATGTAAAATATGGCTGATGACAAAACGTAATAGGATCTGTAGCATTAAAAGGAAAACGATAATGATCAAAACAAAGAGTATTCTGCCGACATCCATGTGAAGAGGCGCGAGATAGCTGTTGAGCTTCAGACCGTAGGTGGAGGTGTTGATCGTATTGAGTACGCTAAAGAGTTTAGATTCAGAGATACGGGCGGTTTTGTAAATATATGTGCTTTCCTCGACCAGTGCTGAACTGAAGGTGTTCATCACACTCTCCAAATAGCTCTGGTTTTGGACCGCTTCAATCAGGGATTTGACAATCGGACTTGATTGATTCATATCAGAAGAAAGATATTTTTTTCTATCCAGAGGCTTATATTTAGACATATATTTGATCAGAATATCATTGACTTTATCTTTAAAAAATGCTCTGGACTCACTATTGGTCGCCATCAGGGTATCGTGCAGTATGGATCTGATCATATTTCTTGTATCATGACTCTTCAGAAGTACTTCATCGCGCATCACAGCGTTGGTATTTCCCCTATATTTATTGTTATTCAAGCGAATTTTAAGTCTGTTTATCTGTGGACGGTAAGAAGTTTCTACTTGTAGATTTTTTTCTTTATTAGCAGCATATTGCAGGAAAAATTTCCCATAAGAGATCTCTTGTTTATTTTTGATATCAACTTTTTTGTCAAGTGAGAGATTTTGATCCAGGAATTGTGCTTCCACTTTGATCTGCTCGTCGATAAAATCATCCAGAGAGTCATTGGCTAAAAGAGCGTGGGTAAAAAACAGGAAGAGAAGAAGTAGTGTTTTTTTCAACATTAAATGACCTTTGGACTGAATATAGAATTATAGCGTAATGTCATGATTATTAGAGGTCCCCTGCAACACCATTAAGTTAAGATAATAATATAGCAAGGGGATGCGACTTCAGTCGCATGTCAGCGACTGAAGTCGCTGCTCCAAAAGTGCTTAGCTTAATGGCATTGGAGTTCCCTAAGGTCTGTAAACCCTTACATTTTTGCGATCTTCAGAGTCTTGCAGGTACTGTGCATGCAACTGAGACATGATGCCTTTTTCACAGTAGAGCAGGTACTCTTTGTCCTGTGGAAGTTTTTTAAACTCTGTTTTGAGTTTGTGAAAAGGTATTTTAATGCTTTCGCAGCTTGTCTCTATACACGCCTCTTCAGCCCGAATGTCAATCACCACATATTCACCGGAGTTTAGATCATCTATGACTTCTATGGGAGCAGAGTTCGCTACATCATCTACGATCTCATCCACATATATTTTCTGGGCATCTTCTACCGCTTTATCAAGTACAGCATAATCAAAACGTTTGGCTTCTCTCTCCATACGCTTATAAGAGCCATGCGTAATGGGGTTTTTGGAAATAACCCCACAATACTCAGGCATATTTTCAGCAAAACGCTTTGTCCCGATATTATTAGCTATTTGAATGATCTCCGGTTTATTCATGGTAGCTAAAGGACGTAAAATGAGCTTGTTGGTCACCTGGTCTATGAGTGCAAGGTTACGTAAGGTCTGAGAAGAGACCTGCGCGACACTCTCCCCTGTGAGCAGGGCATCTATCTCCATCTCATGGGCTACTTTTTCAGAGGCAAGGAGCATCAGACGTTTCAGTGTCACACCCATATATGTCTCATGTGTTGAACGAAAGATCTCTGTGAGTACATCATCAAATGGTACAGAGATGAAAGAGACACGATGGGAAGATCCAAACTTGTTCCACAGGTACAATGCAACCTGTTTGACACCTATCTCATGGGCAATGCCGCCAAGATTGAAAAAGATAAAATGTGTTTTTAACCCACGCTTCATCGTGAGGTAAGAGGCAACAGTAGAGTCAAATCCGCCGGACATAAGGGATAAAATATCTCCCTGTGTGCCTAAAGGAAATCCTGCAAGACCCATATGTTTAGTCGTGATGATGTTCAGTTGATTGTTTATAAGCTCCATGCGGATCGTCACTTCAGGGGTATGTAAGTCCACGCCCTTTGTTTGATTGTGTGCAAGCATATATCCGCCAACGGTTTGCTCAATAGTCGTGGAGTTAAATGGATGTTTACCTGAACGTTTTACACGTACTACAAAGGTTTTGCCTATGATCTCCTTTGCCATCACTTCATTGACTTTTACTTTAATGTCATCCAGTGTTTCCATGGCATCAAACTGTAAGGCTTCAAGTACCTGTTCTATGCCGGGGGTATCCAACAAGGTTTGTCTTACCTCTACGAGTACATCTATGGGAGTCACAACTTCCAGTTTGTCAGAAAACTTTTTTACATGTATATCATCAGAAAAACGACTTAAAAGTTTTAGCAGATTATTATAGAGTTGTCCCACCATTTGTCTTTTGGCTGAAGATCCTTTGATCATGATCTCAGGAAAGAGTTTTAAGATGAATTTCTGTGTTTTTACTGTTGATGTTTCCACGATTAGGTACCCTTGCGTTAGTTGAAGCATATTATAACACAAGAGGGCTATGGGGTGCCCCTCAATGCCATTAAGTTAAAGATTGTTTCCATACAAGGAGCAGGGACTTTAGTCCCGTAAAGACGGGATTTAAATCCCTACTCCAAGAAAAGATCTACGCTTAACTTAATGGCGCTGGAGGTGCCCCTGTTCTATATCTCTCAAAGAAAAATGTCTGTAATAAAGATAATAATTTATGATTATCATTGTTTTTTGATATACACTACACTATAATATATATAAATAGAGACAGGGGACGCTTAGGGATGAAAAGTATCAATACATATTATACAGGTAAAGCAGCATTAAGATCATTTATCGATGATGCCAGGATCCAAAACTCTTCTTCTCTTTTGATACAGGTTTTTGCTGGATCAAACAATCAAGCTTTTATATTGGCACTTTTGTCAGAACTAACAGACTTTTTACCTGATGCCGTCATTATTGGCAGCACTACAGACGGTGAGATCATGAATGGGAAAGTCTCTTCAGAAAAAGTTGCTTTAAGTTTTACACACTTTGAACATACCGCGCTTAAAGCGGCTGCGATCGGTCATAAGGTGGATGGGTACTACAGTGGTCAAACTCTTGCCAAAGAACTGATCACAGATGAGAGTAAACTGCTCATTGCATTTGTAGATGGACTTCACACGAACGGTGAGGAGTTTCTCAAAGGCATTGCAGCGGTACATGATGACATTATTGTCGCAGGAGGGCATGCCGGAGACAACGGTGAGTTTAAGAAAACATTTGTGTTTACCAAAGATCAACTCTTCTCCAGTGGTGCTGTTGCTGTCAGTCTGAACAGCACTCACCTGCATGTGCATACAGACTACAGCTTTAACTGGTATCCCATAGGTAATGAACTTACCATCACTAGAGCAGAAGGTAGGCGTGTCTATACGATCGATGGAAGATCTGCTGTGGAGATGTATGCCCATTATCTTGGAGATAATATCGCCAAAGGGTTACCGGGCATCGGAATAGAATTTCCTCTGATCGTCAATCGTAACGGTGCGGATGTTTCGCGCATAGCTGTGGCCAAAGAAGAAGACGGATCACTCATTTTTACTGGTCATCTTTATGTAGGAGAGAAAGTACGTATTGGTTATGGTGACTCTAAAGAGATTCTTGAAAAATCACAAAAACTAGTGGAGAGTGCATCCCAGGAACCTTCTGAAACGATCTTCGTCTATTCGTGTTCCACTCGTAAATATGTTATGGGGGATGCAGTTGAATCAGAAACCATGCCTCTGCAGGCTATTGCCCCGGTATCCGGTTTTTTCACCTATGGAGAATTTTTTACTTCCGATAAAAAAGAACTCTTCAATCATACGATGACCCTGGTCTCATTAAGTGAAAGTGATGCTATACATCAGGTCAGAGCAAAAAACAGAGCGCTAGAGTTAGATCTAAAAGATGCATCCATGAGTGGATTGATACGTCTTATCAACATCAGTAATGGGGAAATGAAACAAAAAAATGAAAGCAAGAAAGCAAGAAATGAATTAGAACAGATACATAATGAGCGTGTGGAGTTAGCGCTATTAGGGAGTAATGAGGGGCTATGGGATTGGAATATTCTCGATAATTCCGTCTATTTTTCTCCGCGTTGGAAAGAAATGATCGGATATGCGGATGATGAACTTCCCAATGAGGTGTCTACCTGGGCTGACAGGATTCATCCTGATGATTCAGATAAAGCCTGGGAGGATGTCAACAGGAATGTCGATGGAGAAACAGAATTTTATGAAAATATCCACCGCTTAAAACACAAAAACGGTTCCTGGGTTTGGATCCTTGACAGAGGTAAAACACAATATGATGAGAATGGCAAAGCCATTCGTATGATCGGTACCCATGTAGACATTACTCAAGAGAAGGAAAAACAGCTTTTTGCTGAACCCAAAGAGATAGATATCAACACAGCATCCATCAATGGTTTGACACATCTTATCAACATTACCTCTCAGGAAGTGACTGAACAGACAGAAACGATCAAAGAGACAAACAGAGTGAACCTGCTGTTAAAAGAGCGTATGGAATTGGCGCTTTTGGGAAGCAGAACCTCTGTGCTGGATTGGAATTTTTCTGATAACTCTTTGTATATTTCTCCGAGTTGGAAAGAGATGCTTGGCTTTAGAGATGAAGAATTGCCAAATAGTACTTCAACATGGTTTCAACGTACACACCCGGAAGATAAAAAAGCTGTTTTAAATTTACTTAGAGAGTATGAGAACAAACAAATAAAATATTTTGAAAACACACACCGCATTAAACATAAAGACGGACACTGGGTCTGGGTTTTGGGCAGAGCACAGTTACTTTATGATGAGAAGGGTAAAAGAGTACGCATGATAGGTACACATACCGATATCACGGAAGAGAAAGAGTTACAACTCAAATATTCGCAGCAGGCACAGGAGATACAACATCAGGCACATCATGATGCACTCACAGGACTTCCAAACCGTGTTCTATTTGCTGACAGACTGGAGCAGGGTATAAAAAAAGCAGAACGTCATCAGAGAGGACTGGCACTCTTTTTTATTGATCTGGATAAATTTAAACATATTAATGACTCTCTGGGTCATGGTGTAGGGGACAATGTTTTAAAAGCCGTAGCAAAACGCCTTGAGGGCATTATTCGTAAAGAAGATACCCTTGCGCGTTTAAGCGGTGATGAATTTACGGTGATCATCGAAGATCTTGCACATCCTGAAGATGCATCCATATTGGCGAACAAGATACTTGGCGTCTTGTCAGAGCCTATGTATATAGATGATCATATGCTTTATGTTGCGGGCAGTATAGGTATCTCTCTTTATCCAAAAGACGCAAAAGATGCACAGTATCTGCTTAAGTACGCAGATACAGCCATGTATAAAGCTAAAGAAGAAGGACGTAATAATTACCAGTTCTATTCATCTGGTATGACTGCATTTGCCTTGGAGCATATGGAGATGAAAACCGCTTTGCGTCATGCTATCGATAATGATGAGTTCATCATCCATTATCAGCCGCAGATCAATGCATGTACAGATAAACTCGTAGGAGTTGAAGCATTGGTACGATGGCAGCACCCGACTTTGGGACTACTGTCTCCTGACAGATTCATCCCCCTGGCCGAAGAGACAGGAATGATCGTCAATATCGATCAATGGGTCATGAAAACAGCGATGAAACAGGTTTCAAAATGGTACGAATCAGGTCTAAATCCCGGTGTACTTGCCATAAATCTTTCCATCAAGCAGTTGGAATGTGATGGTTTTCTTTTTAAGATAGAGGAGCGTCTCAAAAAATATCATTTTAAGGCAGAGTGGCTGGAACTTGAGATCACAGAAGGACAGATGATGAAAAAGCCTGATGAGGTCATTAGTAAGCTTACACAGATCAATAATCTTGGTATAGGTATCTCCATCGATGATTTTGGTACGGGGTACTCCTCTTTGGCTCTTTTGAAGCGTCTGCCTATCAACAGACTTAAAATTGACCGTTCCTTTGTCCAGGATATTCCAAGTGATGAGGAAGATGCTGCTATCGTAAAAGCGATCATCGCACTGGCAGGGTCTTTAAATCTTGATCTCATCGCTGAGGGAGTAGAAACATTAGAGCAAAAAGAGTTTTTGATGGAAAATGGCTGTGTCAAGATACAAGGGCACTATTACAGCCGGCCACTGCCGGCAGAGAAGATGAAGGAAATGCTTTTAAAGAATAAATGGTAACTTTAATTCAAAGTATTCACTTGTTTTTGTAATGCACGTATTTTCTTATTGTACGCAGCAAGTACATCCGGTGACATATTTTTACACCTGCTTTTAACATCAGACATTCTTTGCTCTATTTTCCCTGATACGATCATCAAATAATTACGTTTGTCTTTTTTATCAAGCACTTCATAGAGTGATTTGTCTGTATTACTGTTTACATTATCCATCGTTTTCCAAAAAGAATGTTCAGCCTGTATACATACTTCAAATTTATATTTTTCTGCATGGAGCGCAGTGTTAAATGCCAATATCAGGAGCAGGGGGAGTAATGTTTTACTTGTTTTCATGTGTATCCTTGATGGGTCTGTGTTTTATGTCCCTTATCTTACCCAACTCTTTCTAACAGCTGACAGAAATGTTAATAGATAATGCAAGGATTTTCGTGTATAATTTATTGTAATAAAGATAGAATGAACATTAATAAACAATACAAGGAAGATCATAATGAATAAAATGCAAAGTGCTATGGCACTTTTAGCCATAACGGGAAATGTGTTAATGGCAGGGGGTGACATCGTACCTGTTGAACCGGTTGTGCTTGAAGAGTCTGTGATCGATGAGTGGGAGTTTCATGCTTCTCTGAATTTATGGATGCCTGACATCGCAATAGAGACTGCAGTGGGACCTACGATCAATCTTACTTTCAAGGATATCCTTAAAAATCTTGACATGACACTCATGAGTACTTTAGGTGCACAAAAAGGCAAGTGGGGTTTCCTTGCCGATATTGTGTATTTAAATATATCAAAAGAAATTTTTGTTCCTGTAGACCCGCCTCTTGTGCTCACTGGTCTTCAGATGAAAGCCTGGATAGTGACACCTATGGTTACTTACAGGTTCATGGAGTCAGAGAACTTGAGTCTTGATGTTCTGGCAGGTGCACGGTATCTTCATATAAAGACCCCGACAGAAGTTAGTTACCTAGTGACAGGTGAACCTTCAGGTAATGCATGGGATGGTATCATCGGACTTAGAGGAAAATATGACCTAAATGAAAAATGGTTCATGCCTTTTCACTTTGATGTGGGAACAGGAGACATAGACCTGACCTGGCAAGCTTATGCAGGAGTGGGGTACAAGTATGAGAATTGGGATGTAGTAGCGGGTTACCGTTATCTTACTTGGTCGTTTGACAAAAATGATGTAGGCGGTGAAGTATTTAACGACTTAACTGTGAATGGACCTATACTAGGTTTTAAGTACCACTTCTAAAGTTAAAGATTCTGGAGTAGGGACTTTAGTCCCCATAACTCTTAAAAGATCGAGGTAGAGAGAGAAAACCCAAAGGATGCTTTGGTCACATTCTTATTGTAATCTATCAAACTCTCACCATAGCCGTTAAAGAACTGTGCATACCATGACGTGTTCGGTGAGTTGAAGAAAGGGTATGAATAACCAAACTCTATACCGCTTCTGTTGTGATTGGTGCTAAAGTTGTTCCTGAGCATTAAAGAAAATTTATGGTCTCCGTAAAGATATCCAAAATTGAGATCTCCGTAACCAAGGTAATTGCTTATGTTCGGATTGTCATCACCGCTAGCCTGGGTTTGAAGCAATCCAAGAGGAATCGCTTGTGCATAAAACAGGTCTGATTTTCTGTCTTCAGGTAAACGGTACCAGGCAGTCGCTTCCATGAAGAGGTTCTCCCACTGGAACAATCCTGTCACATAAAGACGGTTCCATGATCTTGAGCGGTAGCCTTCCTGTCCGTTTGACTCATGCAGGAAACCCGTTTTCCAGGCCTTAAGACCTAAAGAGTCATCCAAACTTTTTGAAGCCGGCAGCGTAAGGAAAAATTCCGGACGGTAATTCGTCTCTCTAAAAGGGCCTGACTCATCATAAAGCTGCCACCAGACTTCCTGGGAATAAGCAACGGTAATGTATTCATGTAAGCCAAAAAGGTTATAGCTCAGATCCTTTTTAAAACTCAGTTGAAACTTCACTTCGACGTTTTCACCAAATTCTCTAAATTGAGGAAGCATATCGCGACGAGGTGTAGAAGTAGCAACACGATCTGGTTTGTCTTTAGAATAAGAGACCGGTAATACGAAATTGGTTCTATATGGCTTAAGACCAAAGAAATCACCATCTACGAGTGAATTGACTATCGATTTCACCTCCGGTGTGTCTGCCTTTATGTGAGCCAAAGCATACTCATTTCCCTGTCTCATCCCGTCATCACCGATCTGTGCACTGAGTTTTTCAGTGATGGTTCTGTTTGGTTTTGGCTTTGGTTTTGTGACAAAAGAGTATCTGACAGCAGCATTTTTATACCAGAACATTGATTTTTTCATATCAATCTCTGTACCCAGACCCTTTTCGTACATTGATGCCAAACGATACTCGGCTGCTTTGTTTCCGCCTCTTTCAGCTTCTTTTTTAATGATAGGAAAAGCTTTCTCAAACTCTCCATCCTGGTAAAACTTGATACCCTCTGCATAATTTGCAAAAAGACCAACGCTAAGACCCAATAGTCCAAGCGCAACTTTATTCAAACTCATCTTATTCATCTTTGTTACTCCCTTGTTTTTGTTATATAAACATACATTCTAGCATTATTTATCTGTTAAGCCAATAGATCAGAGCTGGGATGTTTTCAACACCAAAGTAGAAATGACTTCCTGTATACTGATCTCCATGTCTTTGCACATAAGAGACTCTAAATATATCCATGATATCTACATAAGTATTTAAGCCGTAAGCACTGTCACTTTCGTAGAATGATCCCTGTACATTCCCAAAGAAACTTGCACCCACTCCAAACTTCAGAAAGTCATCATATTCTTTATATATTCCCAGGTCTCCCCGTATAAAGTCAGTCTGATTGGAAATGGCAACATAAGAAGCTTTTCCTTCGATACCGGAGATGATCTCTTTGTTTTCAAGATGGTAGAGCATAGCCGTCCATCCAAAGCTCATTCCCCCATTTTTCAGATCTGCAGCAACTTCTGAAGGCAATAATCTTAAGGCTGTACGGAAACCTTCTTTTCCTTCATCCTGCGGTACATTTAAAGGTAAAAATTCAAACCCTTTTTTCTCTTTTAAGTAAGAGGTTGATGCCCAGGCTGCAACGTCCGTTTCTACAGCATAAGCACCACTTTTTCCTGCACGATCTCTATCGTTTTCCAGTAATGCGATACGGGCAATAATATGTCTTAAAGGTCTTTTATACCAATTGTCAATATTTGATTTTGCGTATTTAATGTAAGAGTGTTTACCCTCTTCAAGGTATTTCATATCAAGCTTTGTAAGAAAAGATTTAAAATCTTCATTGCTATAACGTGTTGCATCAGTTTTTTTCAAATTAAATGCATTGTAGATAGTAGAGAAACGATCCGTTGTTTTTGGTTTTGCATGGTAAAACTCTGTACTTAAAAATAAATTGTATGCCGCCAGTGCTTCGGGGTTTTCATCTAATCCCAATACTGTTTTTAAATAATTCATAAGTTCAATTTGAGTCATGGGTGCATGGCGATTTTTTCTTATATAGGTAGCTGTCACATGGTAAATGGCATCATAAACGCCGACATAATAGTCATACACTCGGAAGTTAATATCTAAAAAGGCTCCAAAGTGTCCTAAAAACTGTCCTGCAATAGGATGAAATCGAGAGGAAAGTACCAAGGTTTTATCAGAATTACCTCTAAAGTTTTTGTTGATAGCCTGATAGAGTTTCATGGATTGCATAATGTCAAAACTGCTGAAGAGGGGCATAAGATTGGGAGTGATGAACCCCACAGGTAATTCTTCTTTTTTCTCTTTTTCTACGGTTACTGTCTCTTTTCTCATGTTAGCAGGATCCATAAAAAAATAATATTCTGACCGGTCATCCAGTGCAATGGCAAGGTCGAGTGGGACATTATCATAAAGACCGCCATCCACAAAATAAGCAGAATTGTTTTTTCCTTTATAGTTATAATCCAGTTTTACCTGTTGAAAAGCAGCAGGGAAAGCGCCCGACGCTAAAAGGAGGTTAACGAGTTTATGTCTGTCTTTTTCTATGCCGGGTATAGAGATATAAAAGGTTGAGCTAGGAGGCATGGTTTTGTTTTCAACAATTCCCTGTCCATTTTTTACTTTAAATACAAGAGGGACAGAAAAATTCTGATTTTTTACCTTGATACCGGAGACTGTCTCGACGATCGGTTTGGCTTTTGTTACCGCCACCCCTAAAGGCACTTCACAATTCTTTTTAAAGATAGGCTGTTTGAGGTGCCTAATGATCTTGTCACCTTTTTTTTTCAAACCGTCTTGTGTAAAGAGTGAACTTTGATTGTGAGTGTCTTCACCCGAGATGACAAGATCTTCGATGCCAAGATTAACCCATGTTTCATAAAACAGATTATCTCCAACAGAGTTTTTTAAAGGCACGGCATCTTCCTGACACCAGTACATGGCAGTAAGTAAAGAGTTGATAGAGCCTGCAGATGCACCTGCTACGGAAAGTAATTGAGGATCTACAAATTTACTTGTCGCCTTTTCTCTCTTGATCATATTGATCAGTGCCCAATTATATCCCGCCTCATATGCGCCAAGACTGACACCTCCGGAAATGACCATAGAGATATTTAGCTTATCGCGTTTTGCATGAAGGGTGAGTGTGAGTAGGGTGAAAACAAGAGAGAGTTTGAAAAAGAGTTTCATCTGTGTTACCTTTGTCCATAATGTAACCAAGATAATAGCATATCTAGGTTTAAAACGTCTTGCTTTTTAATGCAGTCGCTGCTGCAATGAAACACAAGGCTGCAGAAACCAGGGCAAAGACCGTTTCCACAGAAAGTGCAGGAAATTGATGGATCAAAATACCGACTAGCGCTGACCCGATGGCTGATGCAGAGAAGAGTGTGGTACTTTGAAGTGCTGCAGCTACACCGGAGACTTCACGAAATGCACTTAAAGAGCTCTTCATGCCAAGCGGTGCCAGCATCCCGAAAGCAGCAGCAAAGATACCCGAAATGATCAAAAATGACCATAGACCACTAAAGATCCCAAACACGATCATGAGAAAAAGAAAGACTACAAAAAGTGCCAAATATGCTCCATATCTGTAGACAGCAGCAGAGTCATACTTTTTCAGGAGATACATCCCCAGATACCTGCCTCCAAAGAGCCCTATAACGATGTTAATGTTCGAGAGTCCAAAAAGAACAGGATCCAAGCCGTATTGTCCCATGAGAATGAAAGGGACAGAGGCAAGGAACGCACCCTGTATGGCATAAAAAGCGATCACCGGAAGCAGCACCAGTATAAAAGAAGAGGAACGAAGCATCGTAAGTGAGATACGCAAGGTCCGCATTATATTTACAGGGTTTCTGGCATGATCGGGATGTGTCTCATCCATACGCATAAAAGTCAGCACAAAAACAAAGAGCGTGAAAATTGCCAAAAACCAAAAATTGGAACTCCACCCAAAGAGATGGGTCAGTACCCCGCCTATGATAGGTGCGGCTACAAGGAAAAGACCGCCAAGAACTGTCAGCCATCCCATGAGAGAGACCACTTTCATGTCTGAGCAGGCATCACGTATCATTGCCATAAGTGTGCCTGGCACCATAGAAGCACCAAAAGCCTGGATGACACGCCCTGTCATGAGCATTTCATAAGAGTCAGAGAGTGCACAGACCATCGAACCTGCGATGAAAAAGAACATCCCGCTCATCAGTATGCGTTTTCGTCCGTAAGCATCACTGAGTATACCTGCAAGCAGTGTAAAAAAAGCAAACACTACAAAATAGACCGTCAGAGTGTTACTCATCTTTGCTGTACTGATATGCATCTCTTCTGCGATAAGAGGCATCGCCGGCAGATAGATGGAGGCACCTATGCGAACAATGGAACCTATGAATAACACAAGAAAGGCAAAGAAGAGTGTATCTCCCGCCATATTTTTTTCACTGTTCACCGCTGTCTCTCCCCTTGTCACTAACTCTCTTTTAATGTTAGATACTCTTGCCGCATATAGTTACGTAAAGCTATAGCAGATTCTTCATAGAGTGCCACTGTATCAAAATCAAAATGTTGTCCCTGCAAAAGTGTATAGACCAGCTCCCAACGCTGCATTGTTTTTATGCTTATACCGGAGTAAAAGAGTTTTAGAGAGTGTAATTTAGATTCAAGGTCTTCAGGCAGCGGATGGTCTGCCGGGATATTCAGGTGTATGGTGATCATACCATCATTATCGCAGGCATTGAGATGATTACGCAGCCATTTGAACCAGTCTTCTCCCAAATCTTCTATGGTGATGGTCGCGTAACGGTCTTCTTCCTCTGTTTCTACAGCCCCTGTCGTATAGGTGTTCTGTACTGTACCTGTCTGTGTTGAAATAGTTATAACATCCACAGATTCAAGTAATTTTACGGTCATCCTCCGGTGTTTTGGCGGGACATAAAGTGTGGTAGGTTCAAAACCGTTTGGAGCCAAAAGTGCATAAAGTAAACTCTCCCTTCCTGCCTCTTCAGTGTTCAAGCCCACAAAATCAGCCTGATCATGAATAGAGAGCTTTAGAGATGTTGGCAGAAAATGATATGCCGCAAGCAAACGCTGTGATTTGGTATGTGTAGTGACAAGTTTCGAATAAAGCACACGAATACCACTGTCACCTTCTTTAATATACTGCAACTGCATACGAGTCAAACGTAAAAGTGCACGGTTCCTTCTGTATTCGGGCCGACTCATAAGCATACCTGATTCTGCAATGGTATCACAGTGAGGAGAACGGAAAAAGGCAGAGTTTATCACCACTTCATTCGTACTGTTCTTTCCTATAAATGCAATGATCTTACCGCTTCTTACCGCTTCTTCCAACTCTTTACGATAATAGAAGATTTGTTTCGCATAAGAGTAGCGGTAGGTAAAATAAGTCAGCTTGATAAGATCATAGGCATCTTCAGTTGTGGCAAGTGTAATGGGAAGCTTCTCTTTGGCACAACGTTCAAGGACTTCAGGATCGATCTCGTTCATCACCTGTAGTGACTGAAACGTTTTAAAACGTTTTTCAAACACAAGAACCCAGCCGTCATTCCCTTTGTTTTGGAACTTGACTGCATCAGTGACGCTTTCTATGAGTAAAAAAGGCAGTCCCTCCAGTGAATCTGTTGGATTATTGCTGTCATACACAGGCATGTTCTCTTCATCAAGAGGTATACCCTTGTTTTCAAAGTAGAAACGCAAACCCTGTTCCATGGGTTCACAAACGATGTTAAAGTTTTCATCATTGTCCGGGATCAGTGCAGAGATGATAAATCCTGCCGCTTCCTCAGCAGCCAGTTTAAGCTGATGTACTTCTGTCTCATCCGCACCAAAAAAACGCCCTGTCTGTGCAACAAATGAACGAATAATGCTTATAGCACGAATATCATGATAGGTCGATAACTGTGTCGTCAAATAATTATCCTTTTAAGAAAGCGCCTCTTCTTCTGTTTTATACACATTTAAAATGGTGCTGAACCCTGAGACATCAAAAACTTCTGTAATGACTTCATTAAGATTTGAGATCTTTAGTTCACCTTTACCTTTTAGTTTTTTCGCAGTTGCCAGAAGAACTCTTAGTCCAGAAGAGCTCATATATTTTGTTTTTTCAAAATTAAAAACAAACTTTAACGTACCCTGGTCTATAAATTCATTGATCTGTTTCTCTACGGCAGGTGAGGTAGCTGTGTCTAAACTGCCTTCAAATTCTATTACTTTATATTCGTTTTTTTCATTACTGGTTAATTGCACTTATTTTCCTTTTGTCTCATTTTACAATGGTATTGTTAAAACAACAATATTTTTATTGGCTTTTCTCTGGTATTGGCAGCTATGCATAAGGTTTTTTACCAAATGAATACCTAAACCGCCTATTTCACGTTCATCAATAGAGAGATGTGTATTGTCCGTACCACCATCAAAAGGATTGAATGGCATAGCATCATCTTCAATAATAATGATCAACTCATCCTCCAAACGTTTAAAGGCTACATTGATGGTATGTACCTTGTTGTCTTTATACCCATAAGAGATAATATTATTGATCAGGTCATCTAAAGCAAGGTTGACTTTTTGATTGGGAGTATCACTTATTTTATTCTCTTCACAAAAAGTATCAAAACCTTCGGTAATAAGCCTTATGTTATCAAGCTGATTTTCAATAGAAATAGTGAGACTCGCTAAAACACTCTGTCCCGAATAAAAACATGACAGCACCGTTATGTCATCGGTTTGACTGGCACTGTTCTCATAAGTAGAAATATCCTTCATTAACAGATCGATACTTGTTTTTACCTCTTTACAGTCATGTTCCAATAAAAAGTTTTCTAAGCGTTTCTCGCCATAAAGTTCTTCCTCCGGGTTCATGGCTTCCGTCACTCCGTCCGTGTATAAAAACAGGGTATCAAACTTCTCTAAGGTTATGAGGTCTTCTTTATACACCAAGCCGTCCATAGCCGCAACAATCGGTCCATGCTTTTGATTTAAGGTCAGCAGGCTTTTGTTTTCTCTGATAAGATAAGGATAATTATGCCCTGCATTGGTAAAACGAAGTTCGCCGGTATGAATATTCAAAATGGCTAAAAAAACCGTGACAAAAAGATTTTCATCATTACCTTCACACAACTCATCATTCACGCGGGTCATAATACTCGCTGTTGAAAAATCCGAAGAAGCATAAGACTTTATCAGAGTCTTTGTCATAGCCATAAACAGGGCTGCAGGAGCACCTTTACCGGAAACATCTCCCACACACAGACATAAAGATTCACTGTCGATCATAAAAGCGTCATAAAAATCACCACCGATTTCACGGGCAGGTTTTAAAGTGGCATACACTTCAATAGCCTCATCCTGGGGAAAGGTGGTAGGCACCATCGAGAGTTGAATATCACGGGCTACATTCAATTCATCCTGCATACGCTGCTGTTGTTGCTGGATAAGCGCATGCGCCTCTCTTAACTCTACAGCTTGCTGGGTTAAAGCAAGATGGGTATGCACCCTTGATTCCAGGGTTTTGGGAGAGATAGGTTTGGTAATATAGTCGATTGCCCCTACATCAAAACCCTTGGTCTCATCCATATCCTCACTCATCGCTGAGACAAAAATAATGGGTATATCTTTAGTCTTCTCATCTTCTTTAAGCTGACGGCACACTTCATACCCATCCATATCAGGCATCATAATGTCCAATAAGATCAGATCAGGTTTATTCGATGAACGCGCGGCTTTTAAGGCTTGTAGACCGCTTTTAGCCGCCATCATCTTATATTTGCCTTTTAAGAGTTCTACCAGGATATTAATATTTAAAGGTTCGTCATCTACGACCAGAATTTTTTTCAAAGCGTTCATTTAACTCTCTCCATTATCAATAAGCATTAGGGCTTCATCAAAATCATATTCGTCTATTAAAGCATTTATCTTAGCCAATGTATCCTTAAGTGCATCATTCAGGGCATAGGTATTGAACTCTTTAATGATCTCTTCACATTTTTGAGGCTCCATGGATTCAAGTGCCTCTTTAAGTGTTTTAACTAAGACTTTTTCATCTTCTGTACTTAAGTCTTTTTTATCGCCTGAAACTTCTATGTCTTCAGGGTCTACGAGCTTTTCTCTTAACTCATTCAACACATCTTCCAATGCTTTATGCACACCTTGGATCAATGTTTTGTCTTTTGTTTTATCCAGTACGCTTACGAGAGTATTCAGTTCACCGGCACCCACACTCGCTGAGAGACCTTTAAGCGTATGTGTACCTCTCGCAAACTCTTCTTCATCCATCGCTTCCAAATTGAGATCTGTATATTTTTTCAGAAAATTATGCAAAAGACTTAGATATATTTTTTTATCACCTGAGAGGTACCCTAAACCTTGTGCTGTGTCCATTGTGACAAAATCAGGAACTACCAGATTATCTTCTGTTACCTCATTGTCCTCTTCCTTCAAGTCTGTTTTTTTACTTAAACGTTTAAGCAGGGTAGCATACAGTTTTTCAACCTCTATAGGTTTATTGAGATGTTCGTCCATCCCTGCGGCTTTTGTTTTTTCTATATCTTCAACCATAGCATTGGCAGTCAAGGCAATGATCTGGATGCTTTTATCAAGCTGTCTGATCTGTCTTGTTGCCTCATAACCATCCATCACCGGCATTTGAAGATCCATAAAGATCAGTTCATACTTTTCAGGGTTTTCTTTATATTTATTGACCGCTTCCTGACCGTCATTGGCGATATCGATAATGATCCCGCTCTCTTCCAGGAGACCGGTAATGATCTCCTGATTGGTTTCATTGTCTTCGGCCAGGAGAATATGGCTTCCCTTGAGTGTTTTCATCTCAGAGCGTAAGCTTTTTGAAGTTTCGGGTAAGTGCATCTGCACGGTTTCACCTTTTAAGAACAGACCACTCAAAATATCATTGAGGATCGAAGGATTAACAGGTTTTTGCAAAAAGATATCGATCCCCGCTTTTTTGGCCGCTTCAACAAGGCTCTCTTCATGATAAGCAGAGATCATCACCACGGTAGGGATCGTTTCTTTATTGCTTATCTTTTGGATTTGTTGTGTGGCTTCTATGCCATTGAGTTCAGGCATATTCCAATCCATTAAAATAAGGTCATAAGGTGTTTTATTTTCTTTCACCATTTTCACGGCTTCTTTTCCATTGTAAGCATGTGCGACCTTCACGCCAAAGGTATGCAGGGTGGTGCTTAAAATGCTGTGCCAGGATTCATTGTCATCTACCACTAAAATCGTTTTGTCTCCAAAAACATTATAATTAATCAGGTTACTTTTTTCTTTCAAGTCTATTTCAAAGATAAAGCTGCTGCCCACACCTTTTTCACTTTCTACCCAGATCTTACCGCCCATGAGTTCCACTAACTGTTTAGAGATGGTTAACCCAAGACCGGTTCCTCCATACTTTCTCGTGGTACTTCCATCTGCTTGAGAAAAAGACTTAAAGAGTTTCTTAACTTGTTCCGGACGCAGTCCTATGCCTGTATCTCTCACTTCAAATCTAAATCTGTCTGGTTGTACTTTTTCTACATAGACGGACACTTCACCTTTTTCGGTGAACTTGATGGCATTACCTAAAAGGTTGGTTAAAATTTGCGAAACTCTGAGACTGTCCCCAAAAAAGTTCTTTCCTACATCTTTACCATAGCCCACAACCAATTCAAGATCTTTTTCCTCTGCTTTGATCTCAATAAGTTGGATCACATCACCGATCACTTGATAGATATCAAAATCTATTTTTTCTATAGTCAGTTTTCCTGCTTCTATTTTGGAAAAATCCAAAATATCATTGATAATACCTAAAAGAGATTTTGCTGAATTGTCTACTTTTTGCAGGTAATTTTTCTGTTTGTCACTCAAATCTGTCTGAAGCGCTAAATGCGTCATCCCTATGATCCCGTTCATCGGTGTTCTGATCTCATGAGACATATTGGCGAGGAATTCGGATTTAGATTTGGTTGCCGCTTCTGCTTTGCTGCGTTCTTGTTCTAACTCTTTTTGCGCTTTTTTTGCATCATTAATATCAATAATAACACCATTCATTCTTATAGGATTTCCATCTTCATCATATTCAGAAATTTTTCCAATAACAGTTGTCCATAACCAGGAGCCATCAGAACAACGCATCCTATAATCAACTTTATACAGATCTGCTTCACCATTTAAATGGGCATCTAAAGCTTTTCGAGTTTTATCGACATCATCGGGATGCAATAACTCATCCCAAAAGAAATCTAAACCATCCTTAAAAGGATTAAACATTTCTGTACCAGATCCTTTTTCTAAAATTTTATCTGCTTCATAACCAAGCATAGTGGCAAAAACATCTCCAACTAACAGCTCTGCACTTTGTGGCTTAAAATACCAAAAACCAAGATTTGCATATTGAGATGCAAATGTCATCTGGTCAGTATTTTTCTTAATAGCCTCTTCCAGGAGTTTTCTCTCTGTTATATCTCTTACAACAGCATAAATATGAGGTTCATTATTGAGTGTCATTGTTGAAAGTATAACTTCTGCATGAAAAAGTTCTTTTGTATTTATTCGTATATGAATCCAATCAAATTTTTGTGTTCCCTTATTAAAAACATTAATAACATTTTGATTTGCTAAAGCTGAACTCAACTCACCATTTTTTTGTTTCAATGGTGAATAGGTTTCTGGTCTTGAACCGATGAATTCTTCTTTTTTAGCAACTCCAAATAGTTTCAGTGCAGCTTCATTACAATTAACGATCTCACCCTTTTTATTAATTACTGTAATACTATCGGGAGAAGCATCAAAAAGTGTACTGAAACGAGATTGAGACTCTTTGATTTCTTCTTCTGCTAATTTAAGTTTTGTAATATCAGTCACAGATCCGCTTGTTTTTAATGCATTTCCTTGTTTATCTCTTAAGGTTTTTGCGCGAGAACGTAACCATACAAAAGTGCCATTTTTATGTCGCATACGAAAAACAACATCATAAACAGCGTCTTCTTTTAAGTGGGCATCAAAGGCAGATGATGATTTTTTTACATCATCAGGATGCACATAAGAGATCCACTCATCAGGACTTATTTGAATTTCATTTTCTTTATAGCCTAACATCTCTTTAAATTGTGGTGACCACCATAATGTGTTTTGTATATAATCCACTTCCCACAAGCCATCACCACTTCCGGCTATGGTAAGATTTAAACGTTCTTGCGTCTCTTTCATTTGATCTTCAATCACTTTACGTTTTTCGATCTCTTTTGCCATTTTTCTATTCCAAAAAACAAACATTAAAATGAGAAGCAGTGCCGCTCCTGCGATCTTATATAAAAGTGAATAATCTGTTCTTTCTACATAATCCTGCTTGATCCAACGGTTGAATATCTCATGATGTTCTTCTTCACTGATCGCAGAAATAGCCCTGTTTAGGATCTCTACCAAGGGTTTATAATCTTCCCTTACCCCTAAGCCTAAAGAGGTGCTAAACTCTGTTTTTCCTACGATCTTTATGTTACTTAAACCCAGTTTTGTGATCGTGTAGCTTCCCAGGGCAAAAGTACAGACTAAGGCATCAATTTTACCACTGGAGACTGCGTCTAAGCCTTCACTTACTGTAGCTACTGTTGCAAAAGTGATGCTTGGAAATTTTTGTTTGATTTGTTCCGTATAACCATAATCTTTGATCAGAGCTATTTTAAGATCAGATATAGCGCTTAAACCCTCAACATATCTATGCTCTTTATGCATCACGATCACAATATCATTGCTAATATAAGGTTCTGTGAATATAAGACCTTTTCGTGTTGAATCCGTGGTTTCAGATAAAACATCTACCTCTCTGCTTTCCGATAAAGCAACTGACTCCCCCCAGGATGAAGTAGGAATACGGGCAAAGATGAAGCCTGTTAAAGACTCTAGTTTGTCAAGATATTCCGCAATAATTCCAACATATTTCCCTTTCTCGTTAAAGGCTTCAAATGGCAACCAGTCAGGGTCTCCTGTAAACTTGATCACGGGATGAAGTTTGATCCACTCTTTTTCTGATTCAGAGAGTTCAATTTTTTTATCTAAGAATTTGTATTGAACATAAATATCTTCAATTCTTTTATATTGTTTTTTATCTAAAAAAGAGAAGGTACTCAAATAAGGGACATCATCTTTTTTAAGATTTTTAACACCCTTATAATCAAAGCTAAGTTTGACATAACCTACTTTTAAAGGATTCCCATCTCCCGTATAGAAGCTGTCTTTGGCTACTTGCGAAGATTTGTCATCTTTATGCTTACTATCATTGTCTTTAACCTGCAAGAACAAAGCGTTTGTACCCTCATCATACACCTCTATGGTATGTAAAGAGGGAATGCTTTTTATAAAAGCTTGTAGTATGGTTTTTAATTTTTTTGCTTTCTCATGAAAAATATACTCTGAACTTATTTGTGTAATAAGATTTGAGATTCCAAGTTGTAGATTGATTTTACCTTCAATATAGTGTTTGTAGACGTTTTTATAAGTATCTTCTTTTTTAAGTTTTTTGAGTGCTTTATTGAACCTGTCACGTATTTTTTCATTTTTAAAAGCTACATAATAATAAGTTTTTTCAGGAAAAATATCATGCACATCATACTCTTCTTCAAGCTCAAGTTTGTCTTTAAAATTATATTTTTGCCATTGAAATATCGTCTTGTCAACAACAATTGCTTCTACTTGTTCTATAAAAAACAGTCTATGCTGTTCAGTTTGGTCCACAATCTCCTGATACTTTTTTGTGCGGGTTGCTGCACCTTCTTTAAAGAGTTCATGAAAACGTGGTGTTAACACCTTATTTGCACCTATCCAGGTTGTTAGCGTTCTATCTACAAGGTCATCTTCATTCTCAATAATGAGTTTGTCTTTTTTTCGTGTGATAACGACATTGTCAAAGGTCATAAAAGGCTCAGAATAAAAAAGCCCGCTGTCTTTAATCTTTTCTACGGTGACGGCAACATCAATATTTTTATTTTTTTGTAAGATATGTGACGCTTTTCTAAAAGAGACTTGCCGAATATCACCAGTCTTGTAACCCGCTAAAACCAAAGCTTTGGATGCCAGATCAAGTTCTATGCCTTTTTGACTTGTCTTGCCGAACATAAAAGGGGGGCGGTTATACCCCACAGCGATATTTAGTGTGTTTTTATTGAGTACATAAGAGATCTTTTTAAACCACTTTTCATAAATTCTATTGGCGGTTTTTTCATTTATGTTATGTAATGATTTATTAAGTATAGAGAGTAAAAGCGGATTGTCTTTGTGGACTCCCATATGCAGATTTTCAGGTTTCTTATCTTTTATGTCACCTGCAATTTTTAGATTGTTTAAAAAGTTTTCTTTTATGATGTATGCCGTAGAAATGTTGTCTCCTACAAAAGCATCGGCTTCTTGGGTATCTACGGCTATAAGCGCTTCTAAGACATTAGCTTTGCTAATAATCTTTATATCCGGATAATTTTTTCTCAACCAGGCTTCCATAGCGTAGTCTTTAACCACAGCAATACTTTTATGTTTTAAATCTTTTAAAGAGCTAATATTTTTACTGTTTTTATTGATATAAATATAATCAGACATTTGAAAGTACGGCACAGTACAATCAATAAAACTTTCCCTCTCTTTTGAATAATAAATAGCAGGTAACAGATCTAGTTTTTTATCTTTAAAGTCTTTGATAAGTTCTGCCCACGTTTTGCCAAAATGTATCTCAAACTTCAGACCGGATATTTTTTCTATTTCTTTTAAATAGTCATTCGCATAACCATCATGATGCCCTTTGGAATTCACAAAGTCGAAAGGAGCCCAAGCCATTTCTCCGGCTACATGAACAGTTTTATGTTCTTGCAGCCATTTTCTCTCTTCTTTTGTAAAAACAGTATTGGAATAAAAGTTACTGCTTTCCGGAAGCCATTTGGCTTCTATGGCTTCAAGTTTTGATTTAGAAACTTTTTTAAACCCCTCATTTATTTTTTTTGCCAAGAGAGGCGAATGCACCAGAGGGTACATTTCAAAAAAGTAAAGTTTTGACAAGGGAATTGTTTTATAAGGGTTAGTCAGCGTAAGACCTGAGTCTTTGTCTCGTTTAAATGCCTCAATGTTCTGGATAAGTTTTCGTTCTGTGTAGGTTTCAATCTCTTTAACCTGATCGATCTTTTTACTTATGTCTTCAAAAAACGTTTCAGGATTTATCTTAACTTCT
Organism: Sulfurovum sp.; assembly: GCA_002733215.1. GTDB lineage: Bacteria > Campylobacterota > Campylobacteria > Campylobacterales > Sulfurovaceae > Sulfurovum. Next base: position 52,932 of record NVUY01000018.1, read on the forward strand.
TTCCCGTTTAATTTATCTACACCCAGGTTTTCATAGGCTTTGATCTTTAAAAGAAGTTCTTTATTCATGGTCTTGTCATAAAAATCCAGCGTATTTTTATCGGCAATGTGCTCAAAAGTTTTCAGATAGATCTTTTCCTGGGTATTTGCTGTAAGGTAGTATTCAAAAATTTCCGGTGAAAAATCATTTTTGGAGAACAGAGAACTTAAGGCCGCTCTTTTTTGTCCTATACTCTCTTTGTACATTAACAATGTAGAATAAACATACAAGGCATCACGAATCTGTTTGTTCTCAACTTTATCTGAAACATCAGCGATATTGAGAAGCAGGGAGGCAATGTGCTGTGTGTATTTGGAATAACTTTTAGAAAAATCAATATTTAATTTATCGATATTTTCTCTTAAAAGATATAAATGTCTGAACTTTATATTTAATTCATTATATTCATTTTCAGTGAAATATTCTTTCAGTAAAGAAGCATTAGTATTAAAATAGATGAGCAGATTTTGTATCTCTGTATCACTCTTTTTTCTGGTCTCCTCTAATTTGTTATGAAATTTTTTCCCATCAGAGCCAACAAAGCCTGCCGAAGCACCCCGTTCTTTCTGTAAAATATGTATAGTATCGGTAAAGTGACGAACCAGATCAAAAAGAGTATTTAAAGAACTGCTAGTACTTGCATCCACTACCGCTTGTTTTGTATCAAAAAAGAGGTTTAATTTTCCCTCTTGTATATCTTGAAAAAGAGCATCATAATTATCATAAGGCACAATGCTGATCTCAGGATAATCTTTTTTAAGGACTTTACCAAAAAAAGGATCTATCACACCCACGCGTTGAGAAGTAAGCTCTAAGAGATAATTTTTAGGAGCAAAAAGAGAGATCTCACTCTTGTAAATAGCCTTTGCCTTATAGGTATTGTTTATATCTGCATAAGCGCCGCTATGAATGTCTGCCTCTTTATTTTTAATAGCATCAATACTTTCAGTCCACTCTTTTAATGCAAATTTAACCGGTATATCATTCACTCTTGACCACTCTTTCCAGATATCTACTAAAAGACCTTGGGCTTTCTTTTCACTGTCAAGATAAGTATAAGGCGCATAATCTTTATCGCCTGTTATGACTAAGGGTTTTGTTATATTTGAAAAAAGAAATACAGGAAGCAATACAGATAGAATAAAAAAACGAAGAAGCATTAAAAACCTTTTTTAATAGTATCAAAAGGGTAACATAAAGAGTATTAAAGTGTAGGCAAAGAGGAAAGAATCCTCTGCCTTTTGTTCATGGGTTTAAGACGTTATTTTATATGACATTCTTTTTTGATCTCAACTATCTTGGAATAAAAGATGATTATATAGCGATGACCTGTATATTTGGATCGAGTTTATCTCTAAGTGCATTTTGTATGGCATAGAGTGTACCCGTACCTGAACTTGAGCAGCTGCTGCAAGCACCAAGATAAGAAATGTAAACTATATAGGCATCACCATTTTCTTCAACATTAATGATATCTATATCTCCACCATCCATGACCAGAAAATCTCTTACAGTGTTGTCAATAGCGATATCAACAGCAATGACCTTATGGTGCGGACTTAAATCCTTAAAAGGTACATCAGATAGAGCATCCTCTGCTTCTTGTTCTTCTGCCGATGATTTTTTTTGTTCTTCAAGGAGGACTAAAAGGTTTTCTTTACAGCTTGTATCTGAAGATCCTGCTTTTGTATAACTCACAAGTTCCTCAAGTGTTTCCATATTGTGTAAGGCAATTGATTTTTTGATGGAAGCGATACTCATAGGACTGTCTTTGCAGGGTATAGTTGTTTCTTCATGATTTAGTGAGGCATGAATATACTTTTTTACAGCCAGTTTCGCAGCATCAAGTGCAAAAGTAATCGCATAGTATTCAGAAGATGGGAGTGCTGGCATTTTGGGATTGTCACGTAAAAAGCGTTCCAAAGCCTGGTAAGTAATACCCTCTATCTCCGGCATATTTTTACTAGCACATAAAAGTGCCAGCATATGATTGACTGCTATACCTGAAGGTATACCTTCATAAGTATAACGTGCTAAAACAATGCTGTCTTCATGCGTGTTGACAGCCCAGTGCAGTGTAAGTTTATACCCTAGTGCTTCATCTCCATAAGTATAGTTAAAAAGTTCGGCATTTAGTTCTGTAGCTTCTTCCTGAGAGATAGTACCCATATATTTAGGTTCGTTTATAAACATCTCTACCTTAATACCATACTCATTATTTGTTTGTTGATCCATGTTTTTTCCTTTGGAATATAGTGCCCACTTTAGCAAGCTAACCTTAACACTAGGATAAATTGAAATATTGAATGAGACTTAATGAAAAATATGTGCAACTGAAGCATCGTTTTTATTTTATTTTAGAGAGGAATAATTGTGAGTGATGTGTCATGGAGTGAATGTTTTGTATTGACGTTGTAGTTGGTGTTTGTAATTGGTTGCGGGAACAGGATTTGAACCTGTGACCTTCGGGTTATGAGCCCGACGAGCTACCAAACTGCTCTATCCCGCGACAGGATTTTAATAAGTGTTTAAACTTATTTGGAGTGGAAGTTTATCTTTTTAAACTTAAAGTAAACCTTAGTCTAAAAAAACAAATCTCATGGATGGGGTAGAGGGATTCGAACCCCCGATACCAGTACCAAAAACTAGTGCCTTACCGCTTGGCGATACCCCAATATTCATAAGTGATAACTGCTTATGTGGACGGCATTATAGCACCAAATGTTTCACTTGTCAAGAGGTTTTTTAAAAAAGTCAATAAAACTTTCTGAGACTAAGTACGAATAGGTATAATACATGAAATATTATATATAAAAGTTATGGAGACACGATGTCAACTGATGCAATAAAAAGAGTAGAAAAAGCAATAGAAGAGACAAAAAGAGGGCGTATGGTCATCATGATGGATGATGAAGATAGAGAAAATGAGGGTGACCTTGTATATGCGGCGACCTTCTCCACTCCTGCTATGGTAAACTTCATGGCAAAAGAAGCCAGAGGGCTCATTTGTACACCAGTAACGAAAGAGATAGCGACTAAACTAGACCTTCTGCCAATGGTAACGAACAATGTCTCTAATCATGAGACTGCGTTTACCGTGTCTATAGACTCTACTAATGCAGAGACAGGTATATCAGCGCACGAGAGAGATGACTGTATCTCTAAACTCTCTTCTCCTCAAACCGTAGCCAGTGACTTTGTACGTCCTGGTCATATCTTCCCATTGATCGCCAAAGACGGTGGTGTGCTTGTACGTACAGGTCATACGGAGGGTTCTGTTGATCTGTGTAAACTTGCCGGTCTTGCTCCTGCTGCTGTGATCTGTGAGATCATTAAAGATGATGGAACCATGGCACGTATGGATGATCTTGAAGTTTTTTCCGAAAAACATGACCTTTGCATCGTTTACATTTCCGATATAGTTGAGTATCGTTTGGCAAATGAACAACTGATTCAACGTGTTAAAGAAGAAGAGTCTGAACTTAGAGGTATAAAAGTAGAGAAGATCACATACACAGATCATTTAGACAGAACTCATACCGTTATACAGTTTTACAAGTCACATGAAACAGCAAATGTTAAATTTCATAACATCGGGACAGACATAGGACTTGTACTTGATGACAAACGTTTTTCTGCATTGAACAATTCTATAGACTACCTAAAGAACAATGGCGGCATACTTATTTTCTTAGATACCAAAGTGATCTCTCATGAACAGGCCAAAGAATTTGGAGTAGGTGCACAGATACTCAAAGACCTTGGCATTAAAAACATTAATCTTCTTACAACCAATATAGATACAGAATTTGTAGGTCTTGCAGGTTTCGGTCTTGATGTTGTTGAGAAGATAGAGGTGATCTAAAAACTACATGTCTTTAAATATCTTCAAACCTAATACCATAGCAGGTATACATATTATTGCTATGTTGATGATGTTTATAGTTATTATTATATTTTCAAGCCTGGTGGCTTATAAAGAATATCAAAATTTTGAACTTGAAGCCAAAAGTATTCAATTGGAATTTATTCAAAAACAAAAAGACACTATTGTCTTTGATACAAGACGTGTATTGGATTTTATCAGTAAGACATATGAAAATCGAAACATCCTGAAAGATGATCAGATTTTGAAAAAACAAATACTTCATGCTATAGAAAAACTTTATGGACGGCAAGATGGTACAGGATATATATTTGTTTATGATTTTAACGGTATTGTACTTTCAGACCCCGTACAAAAACAAAATATAGGAAGAGACCTTTATGCTACCAAGGATGCTAATGGAGTAATGGTCATTAAAGATCTGATAGATATCTCAAGAACAAAAAAGGGTGGTTTTGTTGAGTACCAATGGCTAAAACCTACGACGGGGACATTGAGTTCTAAAGTATCTTATGCCAAATCATTTGAACCTTGGGGCTGGATGGTCGGTACAGGTGTATATCTTGATGAAGTGGAAAAACATATACAGATCCAAAGGATCATACTCAAAAATAGACTCAATCAGTATTCTCTAAAAGTGGTATTTCTATTGGCTATTTTATTTGTGCTCGGTATCATAGGTATCATCATGACCAATCATATACTTAAAAAAGAGATATCTTCTTTTAGCCGTTATTTTGAAGAAGCATCGGCTACTTATGCAAAGATAGATGAAAAAAATATACATCTCTCTGAGTTTAAAAAAATGGTACATTATATTAATGCCATGATCAGTGTAATTCATCAAAGAAACAAAAAACTAAAAGAGATGAACTTTGCACTGGAATCAAAAGTTGAGCAAAAAACAAAAGATCTGTATGATCAAAATATCTTACTTGCACAGGAAAAAGATTTTAATGCCTCACTTGTGAAGGCACAAGACAGCTTCATTAAACATTCTATTCATGAGATCAATACACCTTTGGCAGTGATCATGACCCATATTGACCTGTTTAAAATGAAAGAAGGTGAAAACAGGTATCTTAGCAAAATAGAGGCAGCAAGTAAGATCATCAGTAATATCTATGATGACCTGAGTTATATGGTGAAAAAAAACCGTTTTGATTATGTTAAAAAGTATTTTTGTATTTCTGATTTTCTTGAAGAACGGATCGATTTCTTTTCTGATATTGCATTAGGCAATCAACACCATATCATTGCTGAGATCCAAAATGACATTTGGCTTTATTTCAGTCCGGAAGAACTACAAAGAATTATAGATAACAATTTATCAAATGCTATTAAATATGCCAATAAAGGAACTGATGTAAAGGTGATACTTAAAAAAGAAAAAGAAGAAATTGTTTTTAAATTTTTAAGTATTTCTCCTAAAATAGAAAATGTTGAAGCTATCTTTAAAGCATTCCATCGTGAAAATGATGTACGAGGTGGATTTGGATTGGGACTGGAAATAGTCTATACCATTTGTCAAAAAGAAAATGTTAAAATAGAAGTAGGGTCTGACGATAAAATGACTGTATTCTCTTATAGATTTAGAAAGGGGGAGTAGGTGAAAGTATTATTACTGGAAGATGAGTTGATGCTTCAGAGTGCTATAAAAGAGTATTTGACAGATACAGGGTACGAAGTGACAGCATTTGAAGATGGTAAAGAAGCATATGCCAATATATGTGATAACAGTTATGACCTTTTTATCTTTGATATAAATATACCCTCTATAGATGGACTGTCATTACTTGATACGCTGCAAAAAGATAAAATATATATCCCTACAATCTTTATCTCTGCGATTACAGAGATAGAACAGATAAGCAAAGCGTATGACTTAGGTTGTTACGATTACCTAAAAAAACCTTTTCATTTAAAAGAGCTTACCTTACATATAGACAGACTGCTCAAAATAGCAAATATAGAATCAAAAAGTTTTGTCAATCTCTCCAGGATGTATGTGTATGATCTTGAAAAGAAGAGATTGCTTTTTGACAACGAAGAACAGACACTTACGCCCAAACAGGCACAGATCATTGATCTTTTTGCCTCCAACATCAATAGAATAGTTGACTTTGATATGCTGAGACACTATGTCTGGGATGATAGCTATATAGACACTGCCACGATAAGAGCAGAGATACACAGGGTCAAGCAAGTACTGAAAGAAGATCTCATAGAGAGTCTGAAGGGAATAGGCTACAGGATCAATAAAGCGTATTGATCTTTCTGTAACAAAATGTTACAAACATGCTTTTTTAACTCTACTTTCTTCGTCAATAATCACAATGCTATGCCAATGCTATTTTCATCTTTCATAATAAAATGAGTTTAAATTTGGAGGAAATATGAAAAAAACAGTATTACTGTCACTGATGGCATCAACAATGATCATGGCAGGTGGAGACATTGTGCCAGTAGAGCCGATAGTGGCAGAAGTTGAGGAAGATTGGGGAGAGGTCTTCGGACAATCTCGAACTTTTTTTATTGATAGAAACTACAATGGTATAATCAACAACAACCGCAGTTCACTGGCAACAGGTGGTTACATAGGTTACAAGTCTCCGGAATTAAGCGGATTTACACTAGCTATAGCGGCATATGGTACCTATGGCTTTGATATCCATCGTGAAGATACTGATGTTGTTGGATCTAAAAGTTATGATCCATCTCTTTACGGAGATAATTTTGATAATTATCTGTTTATCGGACAGGCATACATCAATTATGCATTTGGAAACACCAACATAAAAGTGGGTCGTCAAAGACTTGATACTCCTATGGTTGGTGCAGATGATGCCAGAATGCTACCCAGCCTTTTTGAAGCAGCAGTAGTCAGTAACAAGGATGTAGAAAATACTACCCTGATTCTGGCACATGTCACAAGAGAGACGACCGGAACATTCTCAAATGTCTATACACCCGGGGCACTTTCACTTCAAAGTGGTTATGGTTTAGGATTTAAAAGCGGTACAAGCGGTCGTTTTGCCAATATGGGAACGATCGCCTTGGGACATAACGATATAAATGGTGATGGCAGTTATGACAACAGTACTGCCGGAGTTACTGTATTGTCAGCTGTTTATACAGGAGTAGAGGGGCTGAAACTACAGGCCTGGGATTACATTGCATGGGATATACTCAATATTGTCTACCTGCAGGCAGACTATGGTTGGTCAGCGACAGATAGTGTAAAGTTAAAAGCCTCTGCCCAATACATTAATGAAAGTGATATTGGTAAATCTTTGGCAGCTTCAGTAAACAGCAATTATTTTGCGGGTAAACTAGGTGCATCGTATGAGGGGATTAGCGGATATTTGGCTTATTCTGCAACAGGAGACAGTCGTCATGATACAATGAACGGTGGGATCATCACTCCCTGGGCCGGTATGCCGGCATTTACTCAGGGGATGGTCACAAGACATATGTTCTTTGCTGATACGGATACCTGGAAAGCCGCTGCTACCTACAAGTTTAGCGACCTTCCTTTGAAAGCAACAGCCTATTATGTAGAGTTTGATGTAGGTTCAAAGAATACTTATAAACCCGGTCAGGACTGGACGGCAAAAGAGTCCGGATTTGACATTCAATATGACGTTGCAGCAGTTAAAGGTCTGAATCTGAGACTTAGAGCCAACTACCCAAGAGATTTTGCACCTGGTTTAGACTGGAATGAGTATAGATTAATTGCTAATTACAGCTTTTAATTAAAGATTATAAAGAATTTAGTGTGAGTAGTATTTTCTACTTGCACTTTAAAAATATGAAGGAGAAAAAATGAATAACGAACAAGTACAAGCGATTAAAAATAATCCGAAGTATCAAAAACTTGTTTCTACGAGAGGCAAGTTCGCATGGACACTTACAATCATTATGCTCGTAGTATATTATGCGTTTATTTTATTAATCGCATTTAGCCCAGAGACACTAGGTGCTAAAATTAGCCCAGATTCTATGACGACGGTAGGTATACCTGTAGGTATAGCAATTATTGTGTTTGCTTTTATACTCACAGGTATTTATACAAGAAGAGCCAACAATGAATTTGATGGACTTTTAAATGATCTAAAAAATGATCTAAATAATGATACTAAAAAGGGGATGAATTAATGTTAAGTAGAATTTTATCTCTATTTATGCTAGCTGGATTTACAGTTGCAATGGCAGCAGGGGCAGACCTAGGTGCAGGCACAAAAGCAGAAGAAATGAATGTCCCAGCAGTGGTTATGTTCCTGATATTTGTTGCTGGTACCTTAGGTATTACTTACTGGGCGGCAAGAAAAACAAAATCTGCTAAGGATTTCTATACAGCTGGTGGTGGTATTACTGGTACACAAAATGGTACAGCGATTGCAGGAGACTACATGTCAGCAGCATCCTTCTTGGGTATTACTGGTATGGTTTACCTTAAAGGGTATGATGGACTTATCTTCTCAATAGGTTTCCTGGTAGGGTGGCCAATCATTCTTTTTATGATCTCTGAGCAGTTAAGAAACCTGGGTAAATACACATTTGCTGATGTTACCGCATACAGATTAAGACAAAAACCAGTTAGAATCCTAGCGGCACTTGGTTCAATAGCTGTTGTTATCCTTTACCTTATTGCGCAAATGGTGGGGGCAGGTAAACTTATCGAGATTTTATTTGGTCTTGATTATGAAATTGCTGTGGTTCTTGTGGGTGCTCTTATGATCGCTTATGTTGCTTTTGGCGGCATGCTCGCAACCACATGGGTGCAGATCATTAAAGCGGTTTTACTTCTCGTAGGTACAACATTTATGTCCATTATGGTTATGGCAGAGTTCGGGTTTAGTTTTGATGCACTCTTTACAAAAGCAACTGAGATTCACTCAAAAGGTATAGATATTATGAGTCCTGGTGGACTAGTATCTGATCCTATTTCAGCTATCTCACTTGGTATTGCTCTTATGTTTGGTACAGCGGGTCTTCCACATATTCTTATGAGATTCTTTACTGTAGCAGATGCAAAAGAAGCTAGAAAGTCTGTATTCGTTGCAACAGGTCTTATCGGTTATTTCTATGTACTGACTTTCATCATGGGCTTTGGTGCAATCGTACTTGTTCTTGGAGCAGAAAACGGTATTTACTTAGCAGCAGACGGTGAAACACTTAAAGGTATGAATAATATGGCTGCGGTGTGGCTGGCACATGCAGTTGGTGGTGACTACTTCCTAGGATTTATCTCAGCGGTTGCTTTTGCTACTATCTTAGCGGTTGTTTCCGGGCTTACGCTTGCGGGTGCTTCGGCAATTTCACATGACCTTTATGCCAATGCTTTTGCTACAGGAAAAATAGATGAGAAAAAAGAGATGAATGTTTCTAAAATGGCTACCGTAGGTATTGGTGTGACTGCAATACTCTTTGGTATTGCCTTTGAAGAACAGAACATCGCCTTTGTTGTTGCCCTTGCATTTACCATTGCTGCATCTGCTAACTTCCCAGTATTGTTTATGTCCATCTTCTGGAAAAAGTTAACAACAAGAGGTGCTGTTATTGGTGGGTACATCGGTCTCATTTCAGCACTCGTTCTTGTTATTCTTGGTCCTGTAGTTTGGACATCGATTTTAGGTAATGCTGAAGCTATTGTGCCTTATAAATTTCCAGCTATTTTCTCAGTACCTTTAGCCTTTATTGCTATTTGGTTCTTCTCCATCACAGATAAATCAGATGATGCACAAAGATGTATCGATGAATTTGATGCCCAAGACATTAGATGTCAAACTGGTATCGGTTCAGAGGGTGCTGTAGACCACTAAAAAAGTTTAACAGAGCCTTTTTGGCTCTGTTAAGTTAGCTAGCTAACTTATTTAAAGTACTTAATTATAAAGGAATAAAACAATTGATAGCACTTTTTGATAACTTAAAAACGCATCTTCCTTTTTCATTCTTGGATAATGAATATCTTAAACTTATAGAAAATAATGCTCAAATAGCCTATTACCCTAAAGATACCCTACTGATTGATGAAAATGTTATTCCTTCTACATTTTTTGTTATTATTAAAGGTATTGTTGAGGCTAAAAATATGGAAGAGCTTATAGATATTTATCAGAATGATGATGTTTTTGCCGGGATAGAACTTATAAAAAATAAGCCATCAAAATACCGATATAGCGTTTATGAAGAGCTTATCTGTTATGAAATACCTAGAGATGTATTTTTAGAATTATGTCAAAAAAACGTTGAATTTAAAAATTATTTTTTCTCTTCTATAGTAGAGCGTATCACTATGCTTAAAGAGAGAAAAGAGAGTGCGAAAATGGCAGATATGATGTTGACACGTGTCGATAACAGCATTTTACATACGGCTTGTATTGTAGATCATGATATGCCTATTATTGATGCAATAACTAAGATGGAAGATAATAATTCTGTAGTACTGATAGTAAAAAATGCATCGGGATATGGCATTGTTACCGATGCGAATATGAGAAAATATATTCTTTATCGTGAAGAAAAAAATTTAACAAAAATTTCTCAAATACAAACGTATCCGATTATTTCTATCCCCGAAGGTGAACTCCTTTTTAATGTGCTACTTCTTATGACGGGACATTCTATTAAACATCTTCCTGTTTTAAATGAAAAAGAAGAAGTTATCGGCTTGCTTGAATTGATAGACCTATTGAGTCATTTTGCAAATCAGTCACATATTATTCATGTACAGATAGAAAAAGCATCTGACATTTCATCTGTTATTGCTGCTTCAAAACGAATTGACAGCATGATAAATACTTTACATTTGAAAGGTGTAAAGTCAAGATATATCGCAAAACTTGTCTCTGAAATGCATAAAAAAATGTATGCAAAACTTTTTAAACTCATTTTTCCAAAGGAATGGCATGACAACTGTACATTGATCTTGTTGGGTTCTGAAGGCAGGGGAGAGCAAATACTCAAAACAGATCAGGATAACGGATTGATATTCAAAGAAGGTTTTGAGCCTAAAGACCAAGATAGGATTACCATAAAATTCACCGAAACACTTGATGAAATCGGTTTTCCGAGATGTAAGGGTAATGTCATGCTCATCAATCCTAAGTGGGCTAAAAATACGCAGGCATATAAAGACGATATTCGCAGATGGATCTCTTCACCTACGAATAAAGATCTTATAGATATGTCTATCTTTTTTGATACCTTTGCAGTTGCCGGAAATATAGCACTCTTTACAGAGTTACGTGATTTTTTAATGGCACAGATCAGAGATCATCAAATATTTTTACCGCACTTTGCAAGAGCCATAGAAAGCTTTGACTCTCCACTTGGCTTGTTTTCCCGTTTTGTCACAGGGGACGAAGGGCATAAAGATGAGATAGATATTAAAAAGGGGGCACTATTTGCACTTATTCATGGAGTAAGAGCTTTGTCACTGGAACATGGTATCTATAAAACCAATACCACTGAGCGTATCAAGGCATTAAATGATATTGGCTATATGAATAAAGAAGATGCCAGTGATTTACTTGAAGCTTTGGAAGTGATCAATACGATGAGGCTTCATTCACAGCTTGAAAAACGTGAAAAAGGGATAACTATAGATAATTATATTTCTTTGAAGTCTTTGAGTAAACTCGAAAGAGATATATTTAAAGAAGCGCTAAAAACTGTTGAAGCGTTTAAAAAGAGAGTGAGTTACCATTTTCGTTTGAGTATGGTGAGTTAGTATGTTTAGGGCTTTAAAACAAAAATGGAATCGTAAACATCTTACAGATGAAAGGTTCTCCTTTTTGTTTGACCCTGTACATGAAGATGAGATCATTGTTTTCGACTGTGAAACCACTGGACTCAACCCAAAAGTAGACAAGATCATCTCCATAGGTGCCGTGAAGATCAAAGGGAACAAGATCTTAACCAATGAAGCCATTCATATTTTTGTCAAGCAGGAAACACAAATTTCACATGAAAGTATCACCATCCACCAGATACGCCATTGTGATCTTGATGGGGCGATCGACAGTCAGGAAGCGATTGAGAAGTTTCTTTATTATATAGGCAGCAGAAAACTTGTCGGTTATTATCTTGAATTTGATGTTGCCATGATCAATAAGTACACAAAAAAAATGTTTGGTATTACCTTACCCAATAAACAGGAGGAAGTATCTGCCATCTATTATGATAAAAAGATCGCAACGATACCCCAGGGAAATATAGATCTGAGGTTTGATACCATCCTGGAAGACCTTGAGTTACCAAAACTGCAGACACATGATGCACTGAATGATGCAGTGATGACTGCGATGATGTATCTCAAATTGACACAGATGAAATCTTTCAAGATAATAAGGAGATAAAGATGTTAAAAACGATTTTATAGTATGTTAGAATTAATACAATAATATAGAGAACACTCTAAATCTAAAAGGAACAAAATGTTACAAGAAATTTACCAACCAAACCCAGAGTTTGCAAAAAATGCACGTATTGGAAGTATGAAACTCTACAACGCACTTGTTAAAACTGCCAATGATGACTATGAAGGATTTTGGAAAGAGTTTGCAGATGAGAAGATCGACTGGTTCGAGCCATATGATACGGTACTTGATGAGTCAAATGCACCGTTCGTGAAGTGGTTTGACGGTGGTAAACTCAATGTGGCACATCAGTGTATCGACCGTCACCTTGACACGCGTAAGAACAAAGCGGCGATCATCTTTGAAGGTGACAGAGGGGACAAGCAGGTTATTACCTATCTTGATCTTTACTACAATGTAAACAAACTGGCCAACCTTCTTAAAGAAGACTTTGCTGTGAAAAAAGGTGACAGAGTCGTTATCTATATGCCGATGATCCCTGAAGCTGCTTACGCGATGCTTGCCTGTGCACGTATCGGTGCGGTCCATTCTATTGTATTTGGCGGATTCTCATCTGAAGCACTTAAAGACCGTATCGAAGATGCAGAGGCAAAAGTAGTGATCACAGCAGACGGTGCTTACAGAAAAACAAAGCCGTATATGTTAAAACCTGTGGTAGATGCAGCACTGGAAGGTGAAACACCGGTCGAGAAAGTGCTGGTTGTTGAAAGAAACAATGAAGAGGTGACCTGGGTAGCAGGACGTGACTACTCTTACAACGAATTGATCAAAAATAAGTCAGGTAAATGTGAAGCAGAACCTATGGAGAGTGAAGATCCGCTCTTTTTACTCTACACTTCAGGCAGTACAGGTAAACCAAAAGGGGTTCAGCACAACACCGCAGGGTACATCCTTTGGGCACAGATGACCATGGAATGGGTATTTGACGTGAAAGAGAATGATACTTACTGGTGTACGGCAGATGTCGGTTGGATCACAGGTCATACATACATCGTATATGGACCGCTTGCTATGGGTGCTACGACGGTGATGTTCGAGGGTGTGATCACCTTCCCTGATGCAGGACGTCCCTGGAAAATGGTAGAAGAACATAGGATCAATCAGTTTTACACTGCACCGACTGCCATCCGTGTACTTCACAAAATGGGTGAGGATGAGCCGGCTAAATATGACCTCTCTTCCCTTAAAGTGCTTGGTACGGTTGGTGAACCTATCGACCCGCCTGCATGGAAATGGTATTATGAAGAAGTAGGTAACTCTAACTGTGCCATCGTAGACACGTACTGGCAGACGGAGACAGGCGGTCACGTTGTTTCTCCATTACCAGGAGCTACACCGATCAAGCCGGCATGTGCGACACTTCCGCTGCCGGGTATCATGGCTGAGATCCTTGATCCTGAAACTGGTGATAAAGTGGGAGAGGGCGAGAGCGGATATATGTGTATTACGCGTCCTTGGCCATCACAGATCCGTGCTGTGTGGGGTGATGAAGAACGGTATAAAAAGTCTTATTTCGGTGACGTTAAAAAAGATGGAAAGCCTGTATATTTCACTGGTGATGGCGCAGTATATGGTGCAGATGGCTACATCACGATCACGGGTCGCACCGATGATGTTATCAACGTTTCGGGACACCGTATGGGTACGGCTGAAGTGGAGTCTGCTATCAAAAAACATCCTAATGTCGCTTCCGTGGCAGTCGTAGGTAAACCACATCCTCTCAAAGGTGAGGGGATCTTCGCTTATGTGGTACTCAAGTCGGTACCCATGGAACACAATGATGAAGTGGCAGATGAATTTGAAACCATGAAAGAGATCAACCAGGTGATCAAAACTGAGATCGGTGCCATTGCCCTGTGTGATTCTATGGTCTTTGTTCCCGATCTTCCGAAAACTAGATCAGGTAAGGTGATGAGAAGGATCCTCCGAGCCATTGCCAAAGGTGAAAAGATCACGCAGGATATCTCAACACTTGAAGATCCGTCTATCGTCGAGAAGATCCAAAACTGTTGTTCGGATGCCGGACACTAGATAGTCTGTCACTTTCCTTTCTCTCTAATGCCATTAAGTTAAGCACTTTTGGGGCAGCGACTTTATCGAAGTGTATGCCTTTGGTGCAGTCGCTGACATGCGACTGAAGTCGCATCCCCTTGTATATCATACACTTCCAAATATATTTATTAAAATACCTTAGTATATGTTACAATACCAAAATTTAAATCTGAAGTGCAATTTTTGAAAATTTGAAAATTAAAAGTTGTAAATTTAGATTTGAAGAGGTTAAATGCTAGAATCTTACTTCAAA
>NVUY01000019.1 GCA_002733215.1 Sulfurovum sp.
CCAAATGAAGCTTTTTATGGTTTAGAAATGTCAGCTTAAGGCAGAAATAGATATGATTTTTGAACTTAGAAATTGCACTTCAGATTTAAATTTTGGAATACACAGATAACACAGAGGAGTTTTAAATGAGTACAAATAAAAATCTATATTACCCGGATCCCGAATTTGCAGAAAATGCCGCTATTCCAAGCATGGACGCCTACTGGGAGTTACAAAACAAAGCCATAGAAGATTATGAAGGTTTCTGGAAAGAATTTGCTGATGAGAAGATAGACTGGCTGATACCGTATGATAAAGTACTGGATGAAAGTAATGCACCTTTTTATGAATGGTTCACCAATGGGAAGCTCAATGTATCTAATCAGTGTATAGACAGACATCTTGCCGATAAAGCAGACAAAACAGCCATTCTTTTTGAGGGGGACAGAGGGGAGGTAGAGAAGATCTCTTATGCCCAGCTTTCACTCCATGTCAATAAAATGGCAAATTTGCTGAGACATGAATTTGGTGTCGGAAAAGGGGATAGAGTGGTACTCTATATGCCGATGATCCCTGAAGCTGCATACGCCATGCTTGCCTGTACACGTATAGGTGCGGTTCACTCCATCGTCTTTGGCGGATTCTCTGCTGAAGCATTGAAAGGCCGTATTGAAGATGCGGAGGCTAAGATCGTTATTACCGCAGATGGTGCCTATAGAAAAGGTAAACCATATATGCTTAAACAGGTGGTGGATGATGCTCTAAATAAGGGAGGAGAGAGTATTGAAGCAGTTTTGGTTGTAAAAAGAAACAATGAACCTATAGAATGGGTAGAAGGCAGGGATCATAACTATAATGAACTGATAACTTCTCAACATGCAGAGTGCCCTTTTGAACTTATGGACTCGGAAGATCCACTTTTCTTGCTTTACACTTCGGGCAGTACAGGAAAACCAAAAGGGGTACAGCACAGTACGGCAGGCTACATACTCTGGGCGCAAATGACCATGGAATGGGTATTTGATGTCAAGGAGAAGGATGTTTTCTGGTGTACGGCTGATGTAGGCTGGATCACAGGGCATACCTACATCGTGTATGGACCGCTTGCTGCAGGAACAACAACAGTCATGTTTGAAGGTGTACCGACATATCCGGATGCAGGACGTGCCTGGAAGATGGTAGAAGATCATAAGATCACACAATTCTACACTGCACCTACGGCTATACGGGTACTGCATAAGATGGGAAAAGATGAGCCAAAAAAATATGATCTTTCTTCTCTTAAAGTTCTTGGTACTGTGGGAGAGCCTATAGACCCTGCGGCATGGAAATGGTATTATGAAACTGTAGGGAACTCCAAGTGTGCCATCGTTGATACCTGGTGGCAGACTGAAACAGGCGGACATATGATCACAGCACTTCCCGGAGCGACACCTATCAGACCTGCATGTGCCACATTCCCTCTTCCTGGCATTATGACAGAGATACTCTCTTATGAGGGAGAAAGAAAAAAAGCAGGTGAACCGGGCTTACTTTGTATTGTTAAACCATGGCCGGCAATGCTTAGAAATATCTGGGGTGATCCTGAACGTTATAAAAAAGCTTATTTTTCTGATGTGCTCAAAGAGGGTAAGCCGGTCTATTTTTCCGGAGATGGTGCAGTAGAAGATGAAAATGGATATATCACGATCGTTGGTCGTGTGGATGATGTGATCAATGTTTCTGGACACCGTATGGGTACAGCGGAGATAGAAGCGGCTGTGAAAGAAGATGCGTCTGTGGCAGAAGTAGCTGTCGTGGGTGCTCCACATGAGATAAAAGGTGAATCACTCTACATTTATATCGTACTTAAAGAGGGGCATATCAACAAAGATATCAAAGATCATATCAATGACTTGTTGGTTAAAGAGATCGGTAATATCGCCAAAGCTGATCATATCGTCGAAGTACCGGGATTACCAAAAACACGTTCAGGCAAGATCATGCGAAGGATCTTGCGTTCTATTGCAAAAGGCGAAGAGATCACTCAAGATATTTCAACGCTTGAAGATCCTTCGATCGTTGAGCAGATCATTAACAAGGCAAGAGAAGTTTAAAACTTTTAAGCACAACATACTTGGTTGCGTCCACTCTCTTTTGCTTCATAGAGGGCTTGATCAGCCCGTTTAACAATGGTATCGAGATTCTTGTCTCCTTGTAAAAGATGACTTAATCCCATGCTTACCGTTATCTGTACTACTTTATTTTCATAGATTATCTTATGTTTAGCGATATTTGCTCTAAGTCTGTCGGCCAAATGATAGGCCGAATCAACGCCAGCTTCAGGCATAAGTATGGCAAACTCTTCACCGCCTATTCTTGCTACATAATCTGCAGACCGACTGTTTTCTATCAACAGTTCTCCAAGAGATCGGATCACTTCATCACCAAAAGGATGTCCGTAGGTATCATTGATATTTTTAAATTTATCAATATCGATCGTTAAATAGGAGAGCTTTGTTTTATAACGTTTAGCAGTTTTTATCTCTTTTTCACATGCTTTAAAATAAGACCTTCGATTCATCAATCCTGTGAGTGTGTCCGTTGAAGCATAATGCTTCAGTTTTTTTGTCAATGCTTCTTTTTCTTCAAGTTCTTTAGAAAGTTGTTTGTTTGCAGTATTCAAGGCAAGTGTTTTTTCGGCGACTGCACGAAACAAACGTGAGTTCTCTGTACGCTGTTGTTCTAAAAGTTTATTTTTTGCATCCGATGTTTTTTCACGGAACAGGTTAATACGATATGCGAGCAAGAGAGAAAAAAGTATGATCTCAAAGAAAGAACCGATGATAGGCGCAGCACTGATCAATATACTATAAGGTATCAGTCCCAAAGAAAGCATACTCATAAGACTTACACCTATAAAATAAATAAAAAGCACCAGCAGATAGACCTTAGCTATCCTATGACCCTTACTTGCTACATACACCGCAGTAAAGAGAAGGAAGGGCAATAATGGCATAAGAGAAAGATTCATAATAATAAAGCCCCAATGTATAGAAACAAGCATCCAAATGAGGCTAAAAGAGACAAGGAAGAGAAAGACATTGAGTATGTTGTGTATCAGGGGGAAATAGGTTTTTGTTTCTAAAATGCTTTGTGAGAACAGTATAAGCATCATAAAAGAGGCAGGTACGGCAATTTGAAGCAGATCGAAGGTTTCCATATCAATATAATAAAAAATCGAACCGGTGTAAAGTGACACCCACAGTGCAAAGAAAAGAACATGTCCCACATAGTAAATATATATCTTTTCTTTTAAAAATAAAAAAATAAAAAGATTATAGAGAACGATGATCAAAACAGCGCCAAAATAAAACATAAGCATATTATTAAATGTTTGTGTGTCTTTTAAAAACTGTTCGGGCTTTTTTATTTGTACAGATCCAAATAGACCATAAGTAGACTCTAGCTTAATATAAACCTGTTTTGTCTCATGTGGTGTAAAAGATAGAAAGAAGGTAGGATTGATCTCTTCCATATTACGTTCTGCTATGGGGACAGAGAGACCATTTTTTTCTTGTTTTACAGGGGTAGTCATAACATAGAGGTCTACCGTTCTGTGAAACATTTTAGTTATTTCCAAAATAACTTTATTTGATTTCTCTGAATCATTATAGATATCAAACTTCAACCAAACAGGTTTTCCTTTGTATCCAAAAGTAAATCTATTTGTATCGATCTTGTCAAACTTTGAAGTCCTTACTTCTTCCAAAGTGAGCGGTTTTTTAGATTTTTCTTCCAAATATGCTACATTAAAGTCTGTATAAGAGGAGAGACTGCCATCCAATGTTAGTTTTGGTGTTGCAAGCAGAGTTATGGGTAGTAAAAAAAAGAGCAGTATAATAAGATATAAACGTGATAACATTCTCTGCCTCCCCTTGCATTAAAATATTATAAATAGATCTATATGCTTTTATTGTATAGAAAACGATTATAACACAGAAATGTCATATTATTGTGACATTATGCTAGAGTAAGTTTTTTACTTTCAAAAGGTCTGTCATCACCTCTTTCTTTGCAGAGGGATTTCTCAGTAAGTAATTTGGATGGTAAGTAGGAAGGATCGTGTAACCGTCTTGTTTATATAAATTTCCGCGTACTTGAGAGATCTCACTGTCATCTCCGGTCAGGTAATGGTAGGCCATTTCACCAAAGGCAATGACAAGTTTAGGCTTTATAAGCTCTATCTGCTTAAGCAGGTAGGGATGGCAGGTATGTGCATGCGCAGGAGAAGGGTTTTGCGTATTTTGTGCACGGCATTTAAGTACATTGGTGATGTAGACATCTGCTCTGCTGAGTCCCAGTACATTTTCTATCATTTTTGTAAGCACATCTCCTGAACGTCCGGTAAATACTTTGCCTGAACTGTCATCACTATTACTGGGAGCATCCCCGACAAACATGAGATCCGCATTTGTATTTCCCTCACCAAAAACTACTTTTGTCCTACTTTTACTTAACTCACAAAGATGACATTCGACCGCTTGTTTTTCCAAAGATGCAAGTGTATTGGGAAGTGTCAGGTCGGGTTCTTCTTCTTTGTAACAGGTGGCAGAGGTGTATTTATAACCCAATTGTTTGAGCTGATAGAGTTGTTTGAGAAGGAGGGCATTTTTGAGATTTTTCATAAGAGTATTATAGCTTATGGGCACTTCCAATAACCCTATATGTACATATAATATCTACGGAAATACCCTTATGGACATCCCCCTGTTTCAATGTAGCTAAGTGCTGTTTTAAACATGGTTTCATTTGCATCTCCCCGTAGATGCGTGAGGTCATCTTCTGCAGCACAGGTAACAAGTATACCGTCAAAACTCGTAGTTTCAGCTGCATTGTTCTTTACAAGAAAGTTGATGAGAAAATAGTAGTTTAAACCATAGGTACGACCGGTCATTCCCACTGGTTTTCCGTGTGTCACATCTCCTATTGTAATAATATTCGCATCTCCAAGGTAAGGAACAAGGGCATTTATGACCGCTTCAGAGGCGGAGGCGGAACCTTTGCTTGTAAGAAAAAATACACGGGACATGGTCAGTTCATTCCCATCCTGCAAGTCGGCATCTTCAAAAGTATAAGCGGAATTATTTTGTTGATAATTGAAATTCCAGTCAAGATACATCTGTCTTTTCCCCGGATAGGCATTGTTAATGTTGTCCAGTAAGACAGAGGCTGTTGCCACAGACCCACCGCCATTGTATCGCATATCGATCACCAGCTCATCTATGTTTGCATTATGAAATGTGGTGAAAATTGCTTCAAGTTCGGCTACAGAACTCTCTGTAAAGGCGTCATAACGCAAGTATCCTACTTTTTGCGTACCTTGTGTAATGATCTCTCCCAAAGAGACAGAAAAAGTATATTCACGGGGTGTAACTGTAACATCTATTTCAGAGCCATCTCTTAAGAGCGTAAAGGTCGTTGCTGTATTGAGATCGTCGCTTGACTCTTTTATGAGCGTACTTGTTACTTCCTGACCGTTTATCTCCAGGATCTCATCTCCTCTATAGAGAAGTTCATAAGCAGGCGCATTAATACGCACAAGATAAATGGTAAAATCACTTTTGTACCCAAATCCGAAACCTGCAGTTTTTTGATTGTTATAATTTTCATACTCTTCCTGAGTCATGGTGAAACTCCAGACGTCAGGCGGATCTACCCGTAAAGCATCGATCATGGATTGAGGCTCTGTATATTTGGCATAATTTATATTGGCCGGTACCTGCTCGAACCAGAGGTATTCGGTTGAAAAAAGAGAATGTACAAATTCTTTCTCTTCCAGAGAAAAACCGTCACTTCCTCCTTCCCCGTTTATCACTGAATCAATACTGGAAGCAATATTACTACCACCACCTGAACCACAGGAATTTAAAAATAATGAGAGGGAAAGGAATAAGATCAAGAAAAATTTTGTTGTCATAGAGAAACACCTTTTATAAAGTAGAGGAAAATCTTATCAAACTATTATATCAAAACTATTCTGCTATAGTATTTTTATGATAAGAATTAAAATTCAATATAGGGAAGGACTAAATGCTGAGTCATAAAAAACCATTAATACTATTTATCATTTTTTCCATCTTGATCATTGTTGCTATATTAGCTTACAGTAAATATTGTGAATCAAAACCTGAGGGCTGTAAAAAAGTGAATATTAAAGATAAAGGGGTACACGGAGAGGGGATTGACTGGTAGAGAAGGGAAGATTTTCCTCTTCTCTCATCATTATTACTGTGGTTTTTCTTTTAACATATCTTCGGGTTTCTTTGAAAACTTCAAATAAAGTATAGGAAGTATGATCAGCGTAAGCAGTGTCGAAGAGATGAGCCCATTGATCACAACGATAGCCAGAGGTCTTTGTATCTCAGAACCTGGTCCTGTGGCAAAGAGCAGGGGCAACAAACCAAATGCAGCGATGGTGGCTGTCATGAGTACGGGTCTTAGCCTTTTAATGGAACCTTCTATGACCGCATCTTTCAGCGTTGTACCGTTTTCTATAAGGTAATTGAAGTAGTTCACCAGTACCACACCATTGAGTACAGCGATACCAAGCAGAGCTATGAAACCTACCGATGCCGGTACGGACATATATTCTCCACTCAGATAAAGTCCTATAAATCCACCGATCAAAGCCAAAGGCACATTGATAAGTACAATACTTGCCTGTGTCAATGAACCAAAAGAGACAAAGAGCAGTATAAAGACCAGAAAAAGTGCCAAGGGGACAATGATCGCCAATCGTGATGCAGCTCTTTGCTGATTTTCAAATTCTCCTCCAAAAGTAAGATAGTAGCCTACAGGTAATTTGACTTCTTTTTCTATTTTGAGCTTGGCTTCTTCCACAAAACTGACAAGGTCTCGGTCTTCAACATTGGTCTGTACTATCGTTTTTCTATACCCATGTTCATGTTCTATCTGTACGGGACCCGCATTTGAAGTGAATTTTACAAAATTACTTATAGGTACAGCATTACCATTTTCCAGGGGGTAGTAGAGCTTTTTTATCTTATCCAGAGAGTTTTGGAGATGTGCTTCACCTTTGACCATCAGATCAATACGACGCATGCCTTCTTGAATAATACCTGCCTGCACACCTGTGACCATGACTTTCAGAAAATCATTCAGTTCTTGCTGGCTAATGTCGTAATATGCCATGGCTTTTCTGTCAAATTCAAGTTCAAAATACTCCACACCTTCATTGGCTTTTTTATACACATCACTGCTACCCTGGATCGTTTCAAGTATACTTTTGATCTCTACAGCGATCTTTTCCAGTTGATCATTGTCGGATCCAAAAATGTCGATAGCGAGGTCACCTCTCACACCTGTAAGCATTTCAGATACTCTCATCTCTATAGGCTGGGTAAAACCAAATTCTATCCCTATAAAATCATCAAGTACTTTTCTGATCTCTTCGATGACAAAGGCTTTAGAGGGCTCTCTCCATTCCTCTTTATCTTTGAGTACCAGGAAAGTGTCAGTGTCGTTCAAAGACATAGGGTCTAGACCAAGCTCATCACTTCCCGTTCGTGCAATGATATCTTTGATCTCAGGTACAGAAGCCATCAGTTTTTGCTGTATTTTCAGGTTAAGAGCCAAACTCTCTTCAAGGGAAATAGAGGGTAGCATTTCCACACCAATGATGATGGTTCCTTCATCCATCGTAGGCATAAAAGACTTTCCTGTTTTATCTGCCAGATACAAAGAACCGGCAAACAGTACAAGTACAGCGATGAGAGTACCCTTGACATTCCTTAAGGAAAAAAGAAGAACAGGTCTATATGCTTTGGTGAGAACTCTCATAAGCCAAGACTCTGTATCTGGTCTTTTCTTTAAGATAAACGAAGAGAGAACCGGTATAAGTGTTAAGGCCAATACGAGTGACGAAAAGAGAGCAAAAATAATACTCAGTGCCACAGGTCTAAAGAGTTTACCTTCAAGCCCTTCCAACGTCAGCAGAGGCATAAATACAATAATTATGATCAGTACACCCGTAATGATGGAGGGTGCCATCTCCACGGTAGCGGTATAGATAATATGTATTTTTCCCTCTCGTTTATGCTTGGGGTTTCCCAGTTCGGCAGTGATATGCTCGACCACAACGACTGCGGAGTCCACCAGTATCCCTATGGCAATGGCAAGTCCGCCCAGACTCATAAGGTTCGCAGTCAATCCAAAGTACTGCATTGCGATAAAGCTCATGAGCAGTGCAAAAGGCAGGATCAATGCAACAGAGAGTGCAGAGGCAAAGTTCCCAAGCATTACCAATAAGATAACCATAATAAGAATAACTGCTTCATAGAGTGCATTTTTTACTGTATTAGTCGCAAGGTTCACAAGATCTGAACGGTCATAAAATATCTCTATCTTTGTGTCACCGGGCAACACTTCCCCAAGTTTTTTCAGTTCCTCTTTGACTTCATCCAAAACAAGAGCTGTATTGGTACCTTTAAGTCCAAGGACCAAGCCTTGTACTGCCTCACCTTGACCATTTTTACTTACAAAACCGGCACGGGTAATATGGCCGTACTTGAGCGTAGCAACATCACCAAGTGTGATGATCGTATCTGCCCTTTTCCCTACAGGCAGTGTTGCAATATCTTCTAAACTTTTAAGTCGTCCTACACTACGCACTAAAATACTCTCTACCCCCTGTGAAACACGTCCTGCACCATCATTTTGATTGTTTTCTTCAAGCGTTTTGAAAATTTGGGCAAGTGTCACACCCATCGCTCTCATTTTATTGAGGTCGGGTATCACTTCATAGGTTTTTACCTTGCCGCCAAGCGGATTGACCTCCGCAACACCACTTACGGCACGTATCTTAGGAGAGATGATCCAGTCCAGGAGGCTTCTTTTCTCTTCAAGGGAAAGGGTGTCTGACTCTATAGTGAACATCAATATATCACTGAGCGGCGTAGAGATAGGCGCAAGACCACCTTCCATATTGGCGGGGAGTTCAGCTCTGATATCTGTAAGCCTTTCACCCACTTGTTGTCTGGCCCAGTAAATGTCCGTACCGTCTTCAAAATCTATTGTAATATCACACAGAGCATACTTTGATACAGAACGCATCATCGTCTGATAAGGTATACCTACCATCTTCATTTCTATAGGTACTACAATACGGGATTCTATCTCTGCAGGTGTCATGCCGCTTGATTTGATGATGATCTTTACCTGGGTAGGGGAGATGTCAGGAAAGGCATCTACGGGCAATTCATTATAGGCTTTGATACCAAGACCAAGAATGACCAGAGCCAGAATTGAGATGAAAAGCCTCTGGGAAAGGGCAAATCCTATGAGCTTATTCATCATCACTTCCTAACATATTTTTGAGGACAGCCAAAGAAGAGACCGCTATTTTATTTTCAAGTGCAGCAGATGGTTTTAGAAAGTAATATTTGTTATCTTCAGCAAGTATGTTCACGGCCAGGGAAGTATAACCCTTTTTGTTTTTAACAAATACGATCTGTCTGTCACCGTCTTTAATGACAGCATTTTTCTTGACCTTAAGACTTTTTTGAGTGACTGTGATCTTTGCATTGGCGCGAAGTCCTGAAAATATATTGATATCCGAAGGGATTAAAAAACGTATTTGTCTTGTTTGGTTTTGAGGATTGATCACGGGCGAAAGCTGTAAGATGCTCGTATCAAACGTATGGTTACCGAGTTTGATCTGTACCTTCTGACCTTCCTGAAGTACTTCTGTTCTTTTTGCTTCTATGGCACTTTCTAGCCAAAGCGAACCTTTTTCCTGAATGACAAAAAGCGCATCAGCAGGACTGGTACTTTTACCCGGTGTCGCATGCAGTTGTACAATGCGACCTGCCACCGAAGATCTTAACTCTATGGTCTGTGAGAGTTTCAGATCTTTAAAGAGGTTTATGATCATTTCATCACTTGCACCATAGCTTTTAAGCAGTGCTTTGGACGCAGCAACTTTTACTTTATCTGCTGCAAGTTCTGCATTGGCAGCAATACACTCTTTTTGGGGGATGATCTCTTCTTTGCAGAGCATGTTTTTACGTTCTGCCAAATGTTCATGATGCTTGAAAGCTATCGCCTCGGAGATAGCTTTTTGTTGTGTGCCTATCCATTCAGTTCCTGTCACATCTGCAAGGATCTGACCTTTACTCACCTTTTGATAGTTCGCAACATGTAATTTTTTAACATTTGCTTCAAAGGGCAGAGAAATCGTATGTAATAAAGTAGGTGGTGTCACTACTTCAGCGATAAACTCACCTAAGGGAAGTTGTTGTGAACTTTTCGGCATTTCTGCCTTTATCTGCCAGTTTGCTTCCTGCGCTGGAGTAAGTATGATATTCTGGGCATTGAGCGCAACGTTGAATAATGTTAAGAATAAGAGTTGTTTTGTCATTTTCTGTCCTTCATTTCGCTGAGTGTATAGAGTCTGAATAGTGTACGATAATAGGCTTTTTGTGTAGCAAAAAGTTCTTGTTTGAGTTGATGGTAGTTTTGTCTGTTCAGTAAGTATTCGATGACTGAGCTTTCACCCAGATCATAACTCTTTTTGATCAGAGGCATGAGATTCTTTTTGTAGTCACGCAAGTTGCTTTTGAGTGACTTGATCATCAGGGCATTACTTTTCAAAGTTGATCTCAATTGGAAAAACATACTTTTCTTCTCAAGCATCGTTTGTTCATACTGAAAGTCAATGGCTGAGCTTTTGTGCATGGCTGCCACACGCTCCTGTTCTGTCCTGTTAGATGTGAAAGACAGAGGTATTGATACTCCGATACTGTATTTGTCAACATCCAGCTCTTTATCATACTGTACTGCCAAAGAGATGGAGTCTAATGGTTTTGAATATCTTTCGATTGCCACCTGTGTACTCTGTATACGTTTGTCATAAGCTTCTTTTGAAAGTTGAAATCTGTTTTCTCCCACTTTCACATTTTCTCTGACAGGGTACATGTCAGAACAGGCTAATGTTGTTTTGGAAGAGAGGTTGATGCGTCCCAAGATGAAAAGTTTCTGCTTTGACATCTTTTGTATCATTTGTATCTCTTGAAGCTGGGCATAGAGCTTGTTTTTTTCAATTTCCAGCTGCATGAGTTCTGCTTTGGAGATCTCTTGATATTTGTAGGCTTTTTGTTTCTTTTTATAAAGTTTTGCAAAGTCATCATAGTTTTGTCTAAAACTTTTATAGTTTTTATGATCTAAACAGTGTTGATGATAAAGACTCTTCAATCCATTTTGGAAATTCAGGATCTTTTTATCTTCTTCCAACATGTTCGCTTCGTTGTTGAGTCGACTGATCGTTTGATCTTGTTCCTGTGTGTCTCCCCATGAGAGTTTTTGAAGCAGACCGACAGAGTATTCAGAGCCATTGTCTCCAAATTTGGGATGGGCTCTGGTACCTGTTCCGTAAAGTTCCATAGGGTCTAAGGATGTATCTGCCAGGTTTCTGGCTTCTAAACGAAGCGCTTCCTGCTCTATGGACTTGCTAAGGGCATTATTGTTGTTTGCTGATGCCAATACCTTTTTTAAAGTCAGTGTTGATGCTCCACTGAACTGTATCAGCAGTGCAAATAGGATGATGTGCTTCATAAATATTTTTCTCTTTTCATGTATAGTCTGTACGTGTATTTAGGCTATGATCCTGATTTTTAAAAAAGCTTAGATCATTAGTGCATAGTTTTACTGTAATTGGGTGTAAAGAAGCTTATGCAGTCGGGGGTTTGTATGAGGTTTTTTTGTGAGGAGGGGTGTATTGGGCTAAGATATGCGGTATGCTTTCCCTTTTGGCAAGTTGTACCTGACTTTCTTTATAAGGAGTCACAATGGCCATAAAATGAAACATACTGTGTATTTCATTGAATTCGCTACACTCCGAAGAGGGTACTTCATCACTCATATAGTGTGCGATATCTCTATGTTCATTTTTATCAAGAAGAGAGATAAAAGAATCATGAAAAACACTGAAAGAAAGCATGAACAATACAATAAATATAATTTTTGATTGCATCATGGTATACTTCCTTTCATCTTTTATGTCATTCTATCGTTTGTATGTAAACCGAATGTGAATATCTAAGAGTTTACATAAATTATGATTAAACTATGGGTAAGAAAAATTAATATCACTTATGACTACTTAAGGCGGTTTTTAATATACTAGAGACTAATAGGGTTATTAGAAGTGCCCAATAATTTAGTTAAAGGAAACTTAATGAATAGAAGAGAAGTATTAAAAGTAGCAGGTGTAGCAGCAATGGTAGTAGCAGTAGGTGCTGAAGCAAAAATGCCAGTAGCGCAGATGAATCGTATGGAGATGACACCAAAAGATCCAACAAAAATGGATAAAGGTGAACTCAAACACTCTCCACTGGTAACACTCAAAGAGAAAGATGCAAAAGGGTATACACTTGTAGAGATCTCTCTAGGTCAAGGTGGGATAATTCATCCAAGTACACCTGATCACTGGATAGACTTTATTGAGCTTTATGCTGATGGTAAACTGGTAGGGAAAAGTACATTGGAACCGGAAATATCACGTGGAGCAGCTTCTTTTGCCTTAAAACTTGACAATGTTAAAGTACTCAAAGCAAAATCCGGTTGTAATATACATGGAATATGGACAACCACTGTAACACTATAATTATCTTCAGTACAGGATCTCTGTACTGAATCTTTTAGTTTTTCTTGACTTTTGGTTAATCCTCAGAACATTCATTACATTCATTAAAAATCTCTTCCATGCCATCTACTTCTATTATTTCTTTAGCACATTTCTCCATGGATTTTACAAAACTATCCGTCACTTTACCTTCTGCATCACAATAAACGATTAGCATACGGCAATATTTTTGTATAGCCTGTAAAGGTATTTTTGAAGTATCTTCTATTTTCTTTTCTGCAATTTCTAGAAATTTTTTTGTACATTCATCTGATTTGTCTTGCATATTCATTTTAAGCCTTTAGTCTTTATGGTGGAAGTTTAGCAGAAGATAGGTTAATTATGTAAAAATAAATATTTTTATTTTAGCTAAGAAGTGGGTGAAGGGTAAAATGGGTGAGGTTTGAAAAGAAATAAGCCCCTGTGACCTATATAGATACACCTTTTATGATATAGCTGTCTGGGATTAATGTGTCAAACAATCTCGAATGTCCTCCAAACTGTCTTGACTGTTTTTCCTCAAAATTTGAAACTCTCCAGTGACTAAGTAGTACATTTGCAATTCTTAAAAATGACTCTTTTTTCTTTTCTTCTTCTTTAAATATTCTGATTATTTATTCCTTTATAGTTTTATGCAACTTCTCCCAAATCCTCACCATCGCCAAAGTGTCAAGCCGACAATAAGCTAAAAAATCTTTTTTGATCTCTTCAACTTTAGACTTGTCTTTCAACAAGTGCAAGTTAGCAAAAGTATCCATAGCATCACCACCATTTTGTATACTACCAAGCTTCTTATAATCAAGTTCAGGGTCATTAGGGAACATGGCAGGCAACACTGATTTAATGGAAAAACTACCGTTAAAATCTGGATGGTAATAGCCTTTTCCTCTAAACGGGACAATCAGGTCAACAAAGCGTTCATTAAGTGCCAATAGATCCTCTTTCCGACTCTCTTTAAATTGTGCCAATTCTTTGATTCTGCTCATTTCAAAAGATTGGTTATATGCAACTATACTTCCTGTTTCTGTTATATCATTCAGCATCTGTTCTATGAGATTATCTCTAGGATCGCTGTTTTCGTCTCCTAAGAACTCTTTGTGTTCCATCGTACCGTCTTCATGGAGTATATGAAGTGAATATTGAAATGGCATTTGCATATAGGGTCGCTGATTATCAAATCTTGGTATGGCATTTTGAAAGGTTTCAAAGTCGAAGAAATTTATAGGGTACGTAATAGTGCCAAGAAAATCTTCGATGATGTGCTTATCTACAAATGGCTTTTTTGTTTTGTAGGTTTCTATTTGTAATTCCTGAATGTCAGTTAATGGAAAATCTTTCGGTATATCATCATAAGTGATTATATCTTCCCAATACATTTCAAATTTTGTTGACCAATTCATCCAATACAAATTAAAAACTGATGGTGTAGGGATATGCTTCCAGCAATGACTGCTAAAATCACAAGAGAATGGATTATTGCATTGACCACCTATATCAATATCAGGCATATCACCGTTGAGTGACTCTTCTATCTCTTTCAAGTTTGGCACTATATCCTCTTGCTCTTTTTGGACAATTTCCGTTATATCTTCAATGGCAAAAAGTTCTTTGATGTCAAGCTCACCCTCTCTTGTGTACTTGTTGTTGATATGTATAATATAAGCACGGTTAAGTTTGATAGCTTTTGAAAGTGCAAACCATTGGATAGAGGCATCGTCTATATGATACTCTTTAACTTTTGTCGAAGCTTTTACCTCATACATATCCCAAACATCACCATTTTTCACTAAGATATCCGCCATAGAAAAGATACCATCTTCACTGAATGTCGCCTCATAAATAACTTCTGTTCCCTCGGCTATCAGCTCTTTTGTTTTTTCTATCATCCCTTTAAAATTATCGGCATCAAACGCTACTTCTACACCACCGGGGAACAATTCTTTTGCTAACTCTCCGACAGTATGCCCTGTATTGAAAAGTGATTCTTGTGCGTAGTCTGGTGTATCTCTGAGTTCTGGTTTGTTTTTATAAAGCCAAAGAGACTTGTGGCATTGTAAGCCTCTGATGTATTGGGATTTTGAGAGGGTCATTTAGTTTTCCTGGTTGTAAGATAGCAGAGTATACTCTATTATATGGACAGTAATAGTCCATTATTTTTTATTTAATATAGACTATTCGACGAAGGAAAAAGTTATTATTGTCACCAGACCCTTTTACCTATCAACCTCTCAAAGCCCACAGCATAACCTTTTTTCTCATCTATCTCTTTGATTGTTTCAATCTTTGAGTTATCTTTATATTGTATAACCCTTATAACTTTTCTTTTTAAATGATTAAAACGATTCAAATCTTTTGCAAAAAGTATTGCGCCTAGATTTAAAATCTCCCATTTACCATTTAGAGACTTTTGAATTAATTCATCACTCTCTAAGTTTTTTAAAATGGCATCTCTATTTTCAGGTAGAGGAAGTTTTAAAAGTTCAAAATAGTATGTATAGTCCAAATAGCCCAATACTTCACTATCGTTTAAGTTGTCCACTGCAATTTGTTTTTCAAAAGGTATTCTGTCAAAAACACGCCATAGTTCACGCTCTTTTTCAGGCAACTCTTTTAACATCTTTTTATGGGAGCTAATTCTTATGTATTCAGTACCAGAAAATTTAACAGGATGTCTGTATGCAGGTGAGATCTCAAGCAGTACAAGAAACTTCTCATCTATAGATACTTCATAAAATTTAAAGTCTATCTTTGGTTCCAGTAGTCTTAGCAACCAGTTTTCTAAAGCTTCATTTCCCTTTTTTGTCTTAGATGGTTGGAAGGTCGTTCCCAATATGTCATGAGTTTCATCATCTACACCCCATATCATATAAGCATTTGTTTTTCCATTGAGTGCCGCAGAGTTTGACAATGCACTGATGTATTCACCTATCATCTCTTTATCATAGTTATTATGTTTAAACTCTAACCACTCTGTTTCCCTAGGCTGCTTGAGTAACTCAGTAATTAAAGAGATTATATATTCATCACTTCTGTCTATGCTCATAGTAGTTCTTCTTTTAATTTATTTAATAGTGCATCACTTTTGGCAAATGACTCGTGAATCATATCAAGAAGCTCAGAAGAAGTATGTATGGCTTCTTCTTCCTCTTTATGTGGATTTTTGATATCAAGATTAAAACCATTCTCTTTGATGGTTTTTATATCTACTTTCCAGGCTTGTTCATTATCCTTTTTGTTCTGCCACCACTCTTTTAAAGGGTCAAACTCGCTTATCTTGATAGGTTTGGTTTTAGAGTAAGACTTTTGTCCCTCTGGCAATTGATGTTCGTAGTACCATATCTCTTTTGTGGGTGTTCCTTTTGTAAAAAAGAGTAAGTTTGTAGCCACAGATGCATAAGGTTGAAAAACAGAGTTTGGCAGTCTAACGATTGTATGCAGATTACAGTCGGTAAGTAATTTTTCTCTTATGCGTGCTTTAACACCATCTCCCGTAAGTGAACCATCGGGAAGCACAATACCTGCACGACCATTGTTTTTAAGGTACTGTATCATGAGTATGAGAAACAGATCGGCACTCTCTTTGGTTCTGTAGTTTGAAGGAAAACTTGTCTCCGCACCGTCTGCGACTGTACCGCCAAATGGCGGGTTTGCCAAGATGCAGTCAACTCTGTCGGAGGGTTTTATGGCAGTATATTCTTTTACAGCAAGGGCATCATCATAGGTAATGTCCGGTACTTCAATATCATGCAGTATGAGGTTTATCAATGCCAGCATATGAGGCAGAGGTTTTAGCTCTATACCTCGAATAGAGTGTTGCAGCGTGACTCTGTCTTCAATATTTTTCACTTCTCTGGCACGTATATGCTCTATGGCAGAGGTTAAAAACCCTCCGGTACCGCAGGCAGGGTCAAACACAATCTCACCAAGCTTTGGGTCAACCATATCGGTAATAAACTGCGTGATGGCTCTTGGCGTATAAAATTCTCCACTATTACCAGCACTCTGAAGTTCTTTTAAAATGGTTTCATAGATTTCACCAAAGAGATGTTTGTCTTTGGAACTGTTAAAGTTGATCTCATCAAGTTTGTTGATCACCTGCCTGATGAGCGTGCCAGACTTCATATAGTTGTTGTTACCCTCAAAAACTTCTTTAATGAGAAGGGCTCTTTTGTTGGTAGCAGCAGAGGGAAGTGTTTTTAGTGTAGGGAAAAGTGTATTGTCTATAAAGGTAAGCAGAGCATCACCCGTCATACCCTCATCATCTTTTGCCCAGTTACGCCATTGTAACTCTGTGGGAATAGGGGAGATATATTCATCATCACTAAGTTCTGCCATCTCTATATCTTTATCATCAAAGATCTTTAGGAACAACATCCACCCCAATTGCTCAATACGCTGTGCATCACCATTGAGACCTTTGTCCTTTCTCATAATGTTTTGTATTGATTTTATAATTCCACTTATGTTTACCACGTGTTATGCCACCTTATAAAGTTCTTGTTCTAATTCTGCTACAGCATTGAGATACTGTTCTTTCCCACCAAATAGACTAATGATCTCCAGTGGTGAACCTATCTTATTAAATGGCTGCACCTGTAAGATATTGAGACTTTCGATGTTTTCTATGCCTTCATCTGTATATTTCTTTAAAAGTATTTCCAAAACAGCTTTTGCTTGTTTACTATACTTCGTAAAGTAGTTTCTCTTCTTCACATTTTCAGCTCTCTCTTTACGACTCAAAGGAGGCATATCATAAGCACAGTGAAGGATCATATCAAACAGATCCATCTCTTTACCGATCTCCTCTTTGAAGTTTTCATATACAATACCATTTTCAGCAAGTTCATTGATGATGGCTTGCTTTTTATCTGCACCGTTCCATTTGTTCAGGAAATCATCAAGAGAGGCAAACTCTTCATTGACCTTCTTCTTAGTGTAATCTTTAAGACTCCCTGTAATAAGTTTTCCATTGTCATCTAAAAACTGTACACGTTCATTGAGAACAGCAACATTCACGCCATTAACAAATACTTTCCCATACTTCATAGGGACATCAGTAATTTCACCACCATCTATAATATCTGGTGTCTCTTCTTTAAATGTAACTTCTTCTCCATCATCATCGATAACAACTGTATCTTCTTCGTTCTCCGGGTCGTCAAAGGGCTCATCTTCACTAAGCTCTTTCACACGTACAGGCTCACCATCAAAATCAGGATCAGCAAACAGATCAGTGACATTTCTAAAATCCATAATTGTAAAATAGGTTTTCCCATATTCTTCATTGATACGCGTACCACGACCTATGATCTGCTTAAATTCTGTCATTGAAGCGATATTGCTATCTAGGACAATAAGTTTACATGTTTGTGCGTCTATACCTGTAGTCATGAGTTTTGAAGTGGTGGCGATGACAGGGTAGGTCTCTTCAGGATTAGTGAAATTGTCTAACTCTCGCTTACCTTCTTCATTGTCACCCGTAATTTGCATCACATATTTACTGTTCTTTGTCATGAGATCTGAATTTTCATTGGCAAGTGCAGTCCGCATTCTACTTGTATGCTCGATATCAATACAAAAGACAATAGTCTTATCAAAACGATCATGTTTTTTTAAGTACTCAGTAATCTTTTTAGCAACCGTTTCACTTCTCTCATAGATGACTAAGTTCTTGTCATAATCTTTACGATTATAAGTTCTGTCCTCTACATCATGACCTTCCGTATCTGTTTTTCCTTTTTCAGGTCGCCAGCCTTCCAAGTCAATATCTAAACCGACACGTATGACCTTATAGGGGGCGAGGAAGCCATCCGCTATACCTTCTTTTAGGGAATAGGTATACACAGGCTCTCCAAAGTACTCTATATTTGATACTTCATCAGTTTCTTTAGGTGTAGCGGTCAAACCAATGTGGGTAGCAGATGAAAAATACTCCAAAATCTCACGCCAGGCACTATCTTCCCTTGCAGACCCTCTATGTGCTTCATCGATAACAATGAGGTCAAAGAAGTCAGGGCTGAACTCTCTATAGGCATCATTATCCTCATCGTAATTGGTCAATCCCTGATAGAGAGCCAAGTAAATTTCATACGATTTATCTATTTGTTTCTTTCTGATGACAGTCATCTTATCTTTAAAGTGTCTAAAGTCACCTCGTTTAGTTTGATCTATCAGTGCATTTCTATCAGCTAAGAAGAGTATGCGTTTCTTTGTACCACTTTTCCATAGTCTATATATGATCTGAAAAGCTGTATAGGTTTTACCCGTACCTGTAGCCATAACAAGTAGTATTCGGTTTTGCCCTTTAGTAATGGCTTCAACAGACCTGTTAATAGCAATTTGTTGATAATAGCGT
Source organism: Sulfurovum sp. (assembly GCA_002733215.1). Taxonomy (GTDB): domain Bacteria; phylum Campylobacterota; class Campylobacteria; order Campylobacterales; family Sulfurovaceae; genus Sulfurovum. The sequence goes on from NVUY01000019.1 coordinate 19,017, forward strand.
GGACTTCTACCTGTACCATCAAAATAATAGTCTTCAGAAACTATCTTCTCTTCATCTTCCGTTACTATGCCTTTGTATTTTTTATACCGTTGCCAGAGCTCTTGAGGGGAGGGGAAGTTGTCTAAGGATATCTCCCTCTCTATAGTTCCATTTGAGAGCGTTTTGTCATGCTCATAAAAAGCATCACCATTGGAACTAAAGACTACTGGTATGTCTAAGATATTAGAATATTCTATACCTTGTTGAATACCTGCGTTGACAGATAGTTTATTGCTCTTAGCTTCGATGATGGCAATAGGAATATTGGGTTTAAAATAGAGAATAAAATCAGCTCGTTTTCTTTTACCGCGAGCTGTTTTATCTCCTCTGACATAAATACGCCCATCAGTAAAAGAAACTTCTTCTCTAATCTGAGTTTCAATGTTCCAGCCTGACTTTTTAAGAGCAGGAAGAATGAACTGTGTACAAATGTCTCTTTCCGATAAGTCTTTTTTACTAGCCATTATTTTGTCCAAGTTTCAGTTTAAATTTATTATAGCTAATTTTATTGACTATTGATATTGGTGAGAGGGTTTTTGATAAATAGGGAGAGATAAAAAAGTGAATATGAATGTATTAAATGCCCATTTAATGGGCATTTAAAGGATTAGTTTACTTCAACTACTTTTTCAGTACCTTCCCAGATACCGTGTTTAGTACAGTAACCATGAGCAACAAGTTTAAGTTTTTTACCTGTTGGGATGATTGTAAATGTCGTTGTGTTGTGTGCTTTTGTATTACCAAGAGTTCCTGGAACATAAGAAGCTTTAGCCAATTGAACATCACCGTTGAAAAGTGTTACTGACTCGATGAAGTGATCAAAATCATCCGGGTGAGTATATTCATTACCCATTTTTACAGTTACTTCAAATGGCTCACCGGCAGTTGCTGTCTCAGCACAGTGGATGAATGGTGAATGTCTGTCGATAAGGTCTTTCTTTGCTTCTCTATCTACTTCGCTGATGTCTACGTATTTGTTAATTTTTGGCATATTATTTCCTTTTTTTGTGTTTGATGGCGGAAGTATAGCATAAATAAATTTAATTAGGATAAAAATTGTCTCATTAAGTTAAATTTATTTTCATAAGTGCGTCATGCATATTAAAATAGGCGATCAAAAACTCAAATATTACTCTCCAGAATATCTCCATACATAGGAAAGCGATCAAAAAAGCAAGCAATACTATAAAACGTTGTTTTGATGTAGTATGTGTTTGTACAGATTCTTTTATTTGTACAGACAGTTCAGAAAAATATGACCTTTTGATCCAGCGTGCAAGGTACCAGCTGAGTAGAGGAATGAGTACTGCACCTATATAATAAACTAAAATAAGCAGCGTAGGGGTGATGAATGTTTTAAAGCTTAAGAAATCCTGCATGATCATCCTTTTTTATTATCATACATAAGAGCCACTTGCAAATTCAACCACCCAACCCAAGCAGTTTGAGTTGTAGTTGATTTTACCCATCAAAAAAAGTGGCTCTACTCTCTTTTTATATCATTCTACTCCAAATTTTATAGTTTTTCTCTAAAAAGCCTATTTTAAAAGCACAGGCAATGGTTTCATTTTCATTTTTTGTTCTTTTTGATTGATTTGTACTAAAATCAGGTCACAAGTTTCAAACTCTGATGGATGCAGATGGATAAAATACCAAATGCCAATACAGAAGCTACTTTTGTAGCTCCTTGATAGTATATTTTGTCACACCCATAATCGTCTTTTAGATACTTATTGACTCTTTCTACCATACTTCTTTGGTTGTAGTGTKYWGWWTYMASKYWWMMWTWYYRSYYKWWYYMYTKKWATRYWTCYWYYTYWTKYWYKAWWRRWWCWRWYTTYTSWWWKWGCACTTTTGAATTTTTAGGGTTGATATCAATTATAGGACGATGTCCTAAATTAGTTGAATGTTCTCTAATGATGTCAGCATCATATCCGGCATCTTGTAAATCATAGAGGTAGTTTACGCGTGCGCTTGTCTCTTGCATGAGAGGCAGTGCTACAGAACTATCATGTACATTAGCTCCACTGTAAAATGCTGTGATAGGAATATCTCCATCTACAGCAGAGATATGCAGTTTGCCACCTATCCATACTTCTCTATTGCCTTTGGAGTTCTGCTTAACACCTACACCGCAGTTTGTAGAGACAAGTTTTAGCATTTCATCTACGCTTTGCATCTCTTTTTGTTGCTTTAGTATACTTGGTTTTATGGGCTCTCTTGCCTCACCTTTTTTAGGTCGTCCTCGTTTCTTTGGCTTAGGCTTGTCTTTTTCAACTTTGACTGGCTTTTGTCTCAGTGGTATTTTAGTGGCATCTGTTGCATTATAGAAGAATGTCTTTTCACTAAGATACTCCGCCACAAACTTCTCTTGAGTCTTTTGTGCTATTTCCAAATCACTCAACTCTCCAAATGCTCTACTGAAAGTAGCCTCACTTGGAATATCTTTTTTATATCTCCATCCACATATAATACGTAACGTTCTATCGATGTGGAGTCTATCTATCAAATCCCTTGTGGTTTGAAAGTTATAAACACTCTTTGCTACAAAGGCTCTTGCTATTTGTTCTCTACTCTTTTTACTGTTCGTAATGGTTACAACTGTGATATTTCTTTCTATCTCTGCAAAGTCTAGGATACGGATGAGTTTACTCTCTTTGGTGGATAACTCTTTTAGTCTTAGTGTCTCTTTTAGTGCTGGAAAAAGTGTGTTCTCGATATTTAGAATTTTATGCCACATTTTAGAAAGTGATGCTATACTTTTGGACATTAGTTGAATCTCTTTTCGGTTAGATTTTTGTCGTAAAAAATTATAACTTATCTGAAATTAGATTCAACTTTTGGATTACTTAAATTAGCTGCTTTATGGGAATTTGCAAGTGGTTCGATATAAATAGTTTTATTGCAAATATAGGAAGACATATATACATCTTAGATAAAAGTCTAGAAGACAACCCGTTTCTTTTGCTTTTTAATAAAGTAACATTAGGCTATTTATATTATCAATTTTTAATAGCAATTAGAAAAAATACACGAAAGTAACTAATGAAAATCCTCCTTCTAGTAACCTCTTTCAACTCCCAAACTCAAGCAGTCTACACAAGACTACAAGACAATAGACATGCAGTATCTGTATGCTTTGCCATAGGCGAAGAGCAGATGCTAGAAGAGATAGAAGCCTTTGAACCAGAGATAATACTCTGTCCCTTTTTAAAAGCGTATCTACCACCAAGTATTTATGAAAACTACCCCACCTACATCTTTCACCCCGGACCTCGAGGTGATAGAGGACCGAATTCTTTGGAGTATGCTTTACAAAGTCATACTAAAGAGTGGGGGCTTGTGGTTCTTCGTGCGAATTCTGAGTATGATGGTGGGGACATCTATGCAGAGGTGGACTTTAAAGTGCGAGAGACATATAAGGCTTCGATTTATAGACAAGAGATAGTAGAATCCTCGCTAAAAGCTTTGGATACTTTATTTGCAAACATAGAGAAGAGTGAGTATGTTCCTCAAGAGATGAACCCCATACATGAACATTTTACGCAAAGCAAAAGAGCTATCGATTGGGAAAATGACAACACACAAACCGTCATAGATAAAATACACCTTTCTGACTCTTTACCCGGGGTACTAGATGAAGTGCTAGGTGTGCCATGCTATTTGTATGGTGTACATAAAGAAGACAAGTTTAAAGGAAACCCTAAAGAGATACTCGCCAAACGTGATGGGGCTATTTGTTTGGGTACTGTAGATGGTGCGGTATGGGTGACACACTTAAAAGAAGTAGGTAAGTTTAAACTTCCTGCTACGTATGTGCTTAAAGAGAAGCTTCAAGGCATCAAAGAAGAGCGTTTGTCCTTGGTGTTTGACAAATCATATGAAACTTTTTATGAAGTCAGCGTTGAAAAACGTGACAACGTAGCCTATCTGTGTTTTAACTTTCATAACGGTGCGATGAGTGCTGCTCAGTGCATACGTCTTAAGTATGCAGTCGAGTACCTTAAAACTGAGTGCGAAGTGTTGGTACTTGTGGGAGGGATGGACTTTTTCTCTAACGGTATACACCTAAACATACTTGAAGACAGTAAAAAACAAGGCGAAGATGGTTGGGCAAACATAAACGCCATGAATGACCTAGTCTCTGCCATACTCTATGCTGATGAAGTAGTTACCATTGCTTCTTTTGCTAGAAATGCAGGAGCAGGGGGTGTGTTTATGGGATTGGCTTGTGACTATGTGGTAGGACGTGAGGGAGTGACACTAAACCCTCACTATAAAACATTAGGACTAAGTGGTAGTGAATACCATACCTATAGTTTAACAAAACGTGTGGGGGAAAAGAAGGCAAATTCTTTGTTAGATGCATGTTTACCCATATCTGTAGAACAGGCAAAAGAGATAGGGATGATAGAAGATGTTTTTTCTCATGAGACGTATTATGAAGACTTGCATCTCTTTGCAACTTCGAAATATAATGATGACTATATCTGGGACAAACAAGACTACTTAGAAGAAAATAGATCCATTATAGAGGCATACAAAGAGAAAGAACTTGAAGTGATGCACCCTGAGTTTTGGGAAGAAAAGAGTACGTTTCATGCCCTGAGACAAGAATTTGTTTATAAAACTTGCCCTAGGGAAACACCAAAAAGATTAATCATTAGAGAGTTTCGTAAGAAGTATTAACTACTCTTTTGGTTTGTCTTTTGCTGTTTCATCTACTTTTTCTTCAGGATTGTTTTCACTTTTTGAAACATCATTTTCTAAAGCCGCATCTTCTTTTGCTTTTACTTCAGCCTCAAGCTTTTTCTTGGCAGCCATCTCTTCTTTCTTCTTGCGTTTTTTCTCAGCCTTGAACTCGTCATGACCTTCGCGAGATTCTTCACATCTATCTTCAAACTCATCCCATTGACTATCAAGATGTTTAGGTGTTGTGACCCTATCCATAAAATATCCAAGTTTAATATCTTTTGGTAGCGTCTCTTCTCTTCCTAGTGGCTTAAGTCTTGTCTCTGCTTGTACTAGACATCCCTCATCAGCTTTTGGACAGACATCTACACAGGCATGGCAGTAGATACACAAGTATGGATTGTAACTGTACTCTCTTATGTTTTCTTCAAAATTTGTAACTTCAAAAAGAATCGCACCGGGAGGACAAACATCTTCACATAAATCACAAAAGATACAGAGGTCTTCTTGGTAGTAGATAGTCCCTCTATAGTCTTTTGGTGATGGAGATGGCGTATGTGGATAGCCAATTGTGACTGGTTTTGTAGTTAAATTTTTTAATGATTCTATAAACATTTTTACCATCATTTACTCCTTATCTTGCTGTACATGAGAGGCATGGGTCAAAACTAAGCACAATGGCTTGTGCATCAGAATATTGTGAACCTACAAATAACTCTCTAAGCACAGGTATATTGGCATAGGTAGGAACTCTAATTCTTACCCTTTCCATGATTTTTGTACCATTTCCTTTGATGTAGTAGAAGCATTCACCTCTAGGTGCTTCAACACGTATAAATGTTTCACCTTTAGGTTTACCTTTAGACTTTACTTTTATTTCACCTTCAGGTAAATTATTTACCGCATAAAGACACATATCAATGGAGTTAATGACTTCATCAAAACGCACCATACATCTTGCCCATACATCACCTTCTGTTCTCGTTTGAAGCTTATAGCCTACCTCTTCATAAGGTAAAAAGTCAAACTCATTTCTAGCATCCATTCTAAGTCCACTAGCTCTGGCTATAGAGCCTGCTGTGTTGTACGCTTTTGCCATTTCATAAGTAACGGTGCCTACTCCTTTGGTTTTAAGTCCAAAGGTATAGTCAGTATCGAAGAAATCTCTTAATTTTAAAACGTTTACACGAAGTTCTTTAAGCTTTACATCTATCATCTCAATATGCTCAGCACTTAAGTCCCTACTTACACCACCAATCTGATAGTAGTCATACTGGACACGGTTACCGGTAATGGCTTCAAGTATTTCTGTGGCATTTTCTCTATACTTAACGGACTGCATAAAGAGATTTTCATAACCACAGACTTCTGCAACATGACCATTTGCCAAGAGGTGGGAGTGCATTCTGTCTAACTCTGTTACGATGAGACGAAGATAGTCTATCCTTTTATTGGTCTCTACTCCTAAAAGTTTCTCTACTCCATGAATATAAGCACCCGCATGGGTAATAGAACAAAACCCACAGACTCTGGCCAGTAAAAATTGTACGTTATTAAATTTAAATTTAGTCACGGCTGCTTGTTCGATGCCTCTATGGACATACCCTACATCGACATCTACTTTTGTAATCATTTCATTTTCTGTTTCAAATACAAAACTTACAGGCTCAGGTATAGCAATATGTTGTGACCCAAAGGTTACGGTTATTTTATTTCCCACTGTAAGACTCCTTTAGTAGAGGTCCTGTTGGAGCTTCTGGTTCCAAGAACATGCCTCTGTGTGCATTTTCCATATTTAAGTTAAACATATCAGCCAAATCCCATTCACTTACCCATGCACCTGGATACACATCCATCATGGAAGGGATATTTGATTTATATGCAATGTTTTCAGCTCTAAAAACATGTATGACATTTTTTACTTCATACTCAGAAAAAATCCAATCAAAGGTTAAGTTCTCTCCGTTATCGATAGCATTTACAGTGATGTAGTGATGTGTATCAACATCATACCAGTCAAGAAGTGTCTGCTTGATGTTTTCAAGCGTCACTTCATGCATAATTAATTCAGGATTAATCATTCAAGACTCCTATTTTTTCGAGAAGTTTTTCGCTATGACCTACCATATATTCTTTCTCTTTTGTTTTATTTTTCCAAATCTCCACACCCTCAATAAGCCCATCAATAATCGCTTCTATTCGCGGTGTACATCCAGGTATCCACACATCTACTGGTACGATGCCGTCAATACCATTTTCTGTATGGTAGAGGTGTCTAAAAACTCCCCCTCCGTGTGTACATGAACCCATAGCCACAACAACTTTGGGCTCTGGCATCTCTAACCACACACGTCTTAGTACATCTCTACATCTTAGGGTAACAGGACCGGTGACAAGTAAAATGTCTGATTGTTTGGGATTTCCGCGGTTAAGCATTCCAAATCTTTCTATATCAAATTTTGGACCTAGGGCTGCGAGTATTTCAATATCGCAGCCGTTACAGCCACCTGTATTATAGTGGGTTATCCACGGGGATTTTGCTCTTAAATCGTTCATTAGTTAGCTCCTACTACAACAAAGAAAATATTTAACATTGATAATGGAATCAATATAAACCATGCAAATTTAAGCATTTTTTTATAGTCAAGACGTGCGGTTGAATTATCAACAGCATTGATAAAAATGAATGAGAATACAACAAGGAATGTACCAAGAAAATAGTTGCTTCCTCCAAATAAAAATACAATAAAGTAGACATACACATACTCAATCCATCTGGCTGTATAGACAGCTTCATAGAAAGGACCACTGTACTCAATATCGGGCCCACCTACAATCTCTTGGTGTGCTTCAGCTATATCGAACGGAGATTTATGCAGCAACATGGGCATAACTCCTAAAAATGATATAAACACTAAAGGTAAGGAGAATATGGGAGTAATATCTGATGTTAAAATCTTAGCAATATCAAATGAACCCGTTACAAGATAGAGTGATACAGCTAGTAAAATAACTACTGGTTCGTAAGAGACAACATGCATAAGTTCTCTCATTGCCCCCATAATACTGTAAGAACTTCTAACCGAAAATGCTCCAATAGTCAGTGCCAAAACAGAGATAACATGGAAGAAAATGGCAATGAGCAAGTCATTTCCCATCATTAAAACAGCCATGGCAAACCATGTAGAGATAAAGTACATAATACCCATAGAAGCATGAAAAGAGTGAACCATCATGGGTCTTTTTTGCATTAATTTTACAAAGTCGTAAAAGGGTTGCAAGACAGGTGGTCCCTGTCTGCTTTGCATTCTAGCCTTTACAACTCTCTCTACGCCATAAATAAACCCTCCAATAATTGGAGAAAAGAGTGTTAATAACAGTCCCATCATAATAGTTGTCCTCCCAATACCACGACAAGCATAAAGAGAGTAATTGCAATCATATTGGCTATGCCCTCATATTTTTTAAGAAATAAAAAATCATAAGTTCCAGCTTGTCTTGTGTAGACTTCTCCACAATTATATGGATGCATTTGGTCTACATTTTTAAATTTAAACTTTAATGGTGCAATGTGTATAAAAGCCAATAACAACAATGCTCCCAAAATTTGCCAGAAGTAAAGTGTAGATTCTCCAACTACCAATGATAGACCATCTGCATGAATGGGCGTTGTTTCCCCCGTCAATGAATTTGAAATCTGAGCAACAAAATCTCCGGCAAAGGGAGCAATGAAGATAGTCAACGCCAATAACCACAAATAGAACCATATAGCAACAAATAGAAATGTTTTTGGTTGTTTTTGTACTTGAATATCTGTAAATCTATGGTGTTTAATGGTGACACCTAAGACCTTCATGTAAAGCACAGAAAGGAAAACCCCACCAATGGCCACCAAGGCAATGAGAAGTACTGAACTTCCCTGTGATAAGAGTCCACTTGCCTCTTCAATCATAAGCCATTTGCCGACAAATACACCAAATGGTATAAAGGTCATGTTGAGGAAGGCAAAGAAAATAAAGAGAAGTGTCAGTGGTGCTTTTTCAAGGAGCATATTCATCTCTTGTAGATACTTTATTTTAAACACTTTCTCAAGTACTCCTGCTTCAATAAAGAGGAATCCTTTGGCAAATCCGTGGAAGATAATGAGCATAATCGATACAGCCACTGCGGTTGGTGTACCAACAGAGGCAGCCAACATCATGAGTCCCAAGAGAGAGATAGTTGAGTAAGCAAGTATCCTCTTTAAGTTATCTTGTGTCAAAGCAAATATAGCAGCAGCAACAAATACAAAACCAGTTGTTAAGATAAGTAGTTTAGCCAATAAAGTACCCTCAATAATCGGAGAGATTCTCAAAAGCAAGAATGGGGCGATCTTCACCATCGTAGCTGAGTGTAAAATAGCTGATACGGGTGTAGGTGCAACCATAGCACCAAGTAACCACTTATGGAAGGGAAGTTGTGCTCCCTTAATGAGAGCAGCCAAGGACAAGAACCCAAAGGCAGCCATAGACATGGTCTCTTTGTCTATGATTAAAAGGTCTGTAAAGTGATAAACACCAAAATCTTTTATCATTATAAGCAGAGCAAGCAAAATAGCAACGCCACCAATCTGATTCATCCAGAGTGCTAAAGTTGAGTTATCTACAGCTTCTTTGTCTCCTCTAAACCCAATAAAAATGACAGAAAAGAGCGTTGTGGTCTCAAAGACAGCAAAGAACCATTCGATATTGTTTGCAGAGACTGCAAAGTTCATCACCCCTAAAAAGGCAACCACCAAACCAACAAATAGATGTTTGTCTTTTTCATCAAAATCCATATATTTTATGGAATAAATAGCAATTGGCACTCCTACAATAGCCACAAGAAGGTACATCATCGCTGTTAATTTATCTACATAAATGTTTGCAGTACTACTCTCTGGAAGCACCCAAATAACAGTGACCAATAAAATAAACTGAACAAGTGATAAGACAGAGACAAGCATACTTTTTCTTTTGGCACCTAAATAGAGAAAATAAGCGAGTAGACCGAAGTCAAAGAGGGTGATAATCCAATGAAGAACATGAGGTGTATCTACATAGATCGGCAGATCGGCAGCATAAATCATAAATGCCAGGATAGACATAACAGGTAGCATCATCCATGTAAGAAGAGATGTCAGTATGTCATTTTTTGCAAAAACAATAATAGCGCCGAGAATGAGAGGCAGGACTATACTAAGAACAATTAAGGCTTCCATGAATTTCCTTCTGTGGAATAATCTTGATATAGTCATGAAAATGATTATATCAATCAGCGTCTTATTTGGAGTATAGCAATTTTATTTTTATTTAAAGAAATTATATATATTTTTAATTACTATTTTTGTACTGTCTGTTGTTTGGTAACGTGTAAATAGATATATTGACTATGATTTAATAACCTAGACTGAAAATAAGATTAAGACGTTACAATAGCATTAATTGAGTCATTTGGATCATTTAAGTTTAGGGTTTTTAGAGGTTCCCACATATATAATAGGAAATATCTGATACTAAATCTTTTAGAGAAGTATTCAATTAATAGTTCTATGTAAGGTTATATATAATGCATGAATACAGTATAGTTCAAGCACTCTTAAACCAGTGCGAAGAGCACGTAGAAGAAAATAAAGCCACAAAAGTGACAAAAGTTGTCATTAAAGTAGGGGTGCTTTCTGGTGTCGAAGCACAATTATTGCAAACAGCTTTTGATACGTTTAAAGAAGCAACGATTTGTGATGGTGCAGAACTTATCATAAATGTGCAAAAATTAAAACTTGAATGTAAAGAATGCGGAGATATTTATGAAGAAGATGAGATACGTTACTTTTGCCAAAAATGTGAAAGTTTAAGGGTAAAAGTGATAGATGGAGAAGATATGTATTTAATGAGTTTGGAGATGGAATAATGCAAGAATATTGGGAACTATATATGAAGAACTTAGAGGGTAAACCAGCCTCTATACAATTTAATGCGGGAATATCGATGGAGATAGATGATTTACAATACTCCCACCCCATCGTAGCTTTTGTAAAAGCAAAACTTAAAGAGCCAAATGAAAATGGATTAATCTCTGAAAATGAAGAGCCAGAGATACTTTTTATGGAAGACAAACTCGAAGCTTCTATGATCAAATTCCGTATAGGAAAATATGTAGGACGTATCATTTCCGATGGCTATGTAACATTTTTGTATTATGTGCAGTTTACCTATAATTGGCCAGATTTTATTGAGTTTGCACTCAATGAGCATACAAGTTATGAGATAAGCAATGGACATAATGATGATGGGGAGTGGAATTATTATAAAAAATTACTCTACCCTACGGCAAAAGAGTGGCAACTCATCCAGAATCATAAAGTCTGTGACAACCTCAAAACGTCAGGAGACAACTTGTATTTAGTACGTGCTATAGAGCATAAACTCTATTTCCAAAATGAAGATAAAAGAGATAGTTTGGTTGAGGTATTAGAAGAAAAAGGTTTTAAAATAAACGATGACTTAGTGAATGAAGACGGGGTAAAAGGCATTGGGTTCTATCGTTTAGATAAACCTTTTTACCATGATATTGATGCGATTACAATGAGTCTTATCGATATAGCAGAAGCCCATGATGCAGAGTATGATGGTTGGGAAACAAGTGTGGTAAAGTCTTAACCTATCATTACACCGGAGGGGTCTTTGGCCCTATCTATAATCTCTTGGAGTATTGTGGGATTATCTTTTGATGTATATTGAATGCCGTGTTTAGCAAGATACTGGAGTACTACGGATATGTAACCTTCAAAAGCATCTATAAGTTCATGACTTAATCCAAAGGCAAAGGTAACTTCCCCAGGAACAATACCAATGACAATGGCTTCTGGTATTTTTTTACCTTGAAGTTCCATCATATCCATACACTGAAGTATTCCTATTTCGTGAGCACCACCATTGTTAAGCCCGTAACCAGAAATTTCTTTGGCAGGTATGGCATAGATAGAGGCGGGAGTATCATTAAGTTGTAAACAATCCAATATGATGATATGATTATTTTCTTCTAATACATTGAGAAGATGTATACCTTCTACTCCACCATTGATAATTTTTATCTCTTCTGAGAAAGTATAATTTTCATTAAGATAGGTTGCAGCATATACTCCTAACCCATCATCTTTTTGTAGTACATTTCCTATGCCTATGATTACCATTGTTTATCCATTTTTTATGAAAGTCAAACTATCGCTCGATAATTACTCAAGATATGAGAGAGTTTCTTACATTTCTGAGTTGTTATTGATTAAAACGGTATTTCATCTTCATTGATGTCAATTTCTGGAATATTTGACGTAGGCTGTGGTGTAGATTTTGGTGCTGATTGTGCAGGCTGGCTATAGTTGTTCTGCGCAGGAGCAGAATAATCTGATCCGCCTTGCTGACTATATCCGTTGCCACCCATAGGTGCTGCTTCATCTTTGCTACCTAGCATTTGAAGGTTCTCAACTGTGACTGAGTGTTTACTTCTTTTGCTTCCATCCTGTGCTGTCCACTGGTCTAACTTCAATCTTCCGTCTACTAAAACTTTGCTGCCTTTACGTAAGTACTGATTTGCAATTTCAGCAGTTCTTCCAAAAAAAGTAAGGTCTACAAAAAGTACCTCTTCTTTTTGTTCACCAGTTGCAGATTTGAATTTACGTGAAGTTGCTATGGCAGTGTTACCGATAGCAGCTCCGCTTTGTGTATATCTAATCTCAATATCTCTGGTGAGGTTTCCGGCTAAAATAATCTTGTTGTACATAAGGTTGCTCCTGAGTTATGGGTTGATTATGCTTCTGTTGCTTCAGCTTTTGGTGCTTCAGCTTCTGCTGTAGCTTCCGGTGCAACTTTTTCTGGTGTAGCTTCTACTGCTGCAGATTTTTTATTCGCTTGGGCTACAAGCTTGTCAAATTGTGCAAGCTCTTTATTTTTACTGTATTTTACAGTTAAAAACTTAATCACTTCTTCACTGATCTTAAGGTTTCTCTCAAGCTCATTGATCACACTACCTTCACCTTTATAGAAAAGAACAGTATAGTAACCTCTGTCATTTTTCTCTACCGGGTAAGCAAGTCTTCTCATACCCATATCATTTGTAGCAAGAAGTTCTGCACCTTCTTTAGTAAGAATGTCTTTTATTTTTGCAATCTCTGCTGCAATCTCTTCTTCTGTCAATGTAGGTTTAATTACAAACAGTGTTTCATAACAAGTCATATTGTTTCCTTTTGGTTTAATAGCCCACATAAATGCGAATATACAGTAGTTATTCGTCCAAAAATGAGCAAGAATTTTGGAAGCGGTATGTTACAATAATACCGCTTAATCGCACATTAGATAATTTTTTAGCTATTTTTTTGCAATAAACCTTTAACATTAATCAATTACCCTGTACTATTTGTTTAAGTTAACTTATTATAAAAGGATTTATTTATGGAAAGAAGAAATTTCTTACGTTTATCAGCAACATCAGCAATGGCAGTCGCTGTCGCACCCTCACTCATCACACAAAAGCTTTATGCAGAAGACGGGAGTCTCTTTCAAACATTTGAAAAAGTACAACTCAAAGATTCTGAAGGCAACCCAATGAAATCAGCTACATTGATAGAAGAAGAAAATTATGTATTTAATTATCCTCATGCAGCAACACCTGCTATTATGGTTAACCTTCTATCACCTGCAAATAAAGACGTTAAGCTAAAGGCTGAAGACGGAACAGAGTATGTATTTAGAGGTGGTATAGGAGCAAAAGGTACAATCGTAGCATATTCAGCTATTTGTGCACATCAGCTTACCTACCCACAAAAATCAATGAGTATGTTTCAATATGTTCCTACAACAGGAAAAACACTTGCCTATGAACATGCAGGAGTTTTTGTCTGTACTTCACATCTTGCAGCATATGATCCGAAGCAAGGTGGAAAAGTTTTGGGGGGTCCGGCAAAACAGGGACTTGCCTCTATCATTCTTGAAATAGATGCAGATGACAACATTTGGGCAGTGGCAGTACTGGGTCCAAATAAATTTCAAGAATTCTTTGATGCATTTAAGCAAGATCTTAAAGCAGAATATGGAAGAAGAGGTGCCAAAAAACTTGTTAAAACAGAAGCAGTAGTCAAAACACTTAAAAACTATTCTGCGGAAATCATCCAGGCGTAATCTCCCTATATAAGGTATGATAAAGTCTATCATACCTTGCTCTTATCTCCAAAATTAACCGCTGTGCCCTTTTGCTACATCTTCAAAAAAAATTATAAATAACTTCATAATTATTGTTAATATACAATTTTTCTGTCATAATTTAATTACTTTATATTATGTAAAGAGATTAACAATATAATTCTAAATAGGAGACATTATGGCAATGAACAGAAGAGACACATTTAAACTGGCAGGTGTAGCAGCGGCAGCAGCAGCTATGCCAAGCATGGCAGTGGCAAGCGAGAAAAAAGCAGCAGCTAAAAAAGCAGGTGGTAAATCCGTAGTAATTATCGGTGGAGGTTTTGGTGGTTTGACTATGGCCAAAGCACTTAAGAAGAAAGATAAAAATATTGATGTGACAGTGATTGAAAAAAATAACATTTTCATGGCATGTCCTTTCTCCAATGCACTACTTGGTGGACTTGACGGTGTAACACTTTCTACATTTGTAGGTGATTATTACCAGCCGTCAGCGAAATACGGTTACAACTTTGTTAACTCAGAAGTAACAGCCATAGACAGAAAAGCGAAAACAGTATCAACAACGACTGCGGGTGATATTGCATATGATATTCTCGTACTCTCTCCGGGTATTGCGTATGATTATGAAAAACAATTCCCAAAATGGGATGCAGATAAGATTGAACAGGTAAGACAAGCATGTCCGGGAGCATTAATTTCTGGTAGTAATGAGCATGTTGCACTTCATAGACAACTTGAAAATATGGATGATGGTAACGTGATCATTGTACCACCTGCAAAAGGTAAATTCAGATGTCCTCCGGCGCCATATGAAAGAACAGCAATGATAGCCAACTACATTAAAAATGAAGGTATCAAAGGTAAAGTTATTGTTCTTGATACCAGAGGTGGAAAATTTGCAAAAGCCAAAGCATTTAAAGAGTCATGGGCAGATATATTCCCGGATATCATTGAATACAAAGGTTTTACTAACGTTACTGATGTAGATCCTGTAGCAAAAACGATCACTTATACTGAGTTTAAAGATGCTGATGATGAAAAAGGTGTCTCTAAAACTGAGAAATATGAGGTATGTAGTCTTATTCCTATCAACAAATGTTCACCGGTAATCGCTATGGCAGGTGTTGAAGTGAATGCTTCAGGCTATGGTCTTATGGATGGTTACAGCTTCAGATCTAAAACAGATTCAAACGTTTACATCATCGGTGATGCTGTAACTCACGCTATCCCGCCAAGTGGTCAAACAGCTATCTGGGGTGCACACAGAGCAGCAGGTCAGATCGTAGCGCAGCTTAACGGTAAAGTGGATGATCCTAAAGCAGGTCTTCCGGCTAAAGCAGCCAACGTATGCTTCTCAATGGTAGGCGGAAAACCAGAAGAAGCAATTATGGTTACTCACACTTTCTCAGCAGATAAGAGTGGTAAACTTAAAGGTAAAGGAAATGTACCTAAGCCAAAAGATGGTAATGGTAAATTTAGATCTAAAGGTACTGCGAAAGCTACTAGAGAGTGGTTTGCAGGCGTAATGAGAGAAATGTTCGCTTAATCGTCGATCTTTTCGATATTTTGCACTCATCTTTGAAAGATGGGTGCAGTTACATACTGACGTATGCTCCTTTACACATCTTCCAAATCTAAGCACAAACTATCAAAAATCTTCGATGACTATTTATCTAAATTATGTCAAAATTTCTAATTTCTAATTTCTAATTTCTAATTTCTAAAGATAAGCCTGTAGTTTTATCAACATACTGTAAAGTAAAACTTCTTTTTGTGTGGATGGGGCTTTTTTTATGAGTATTTCGCTCTCTAACAAATGTTCAAATATTTTCAACAGTGTTGCTGATTTTACACGTAAGGCTAACTGTGCTTTTTGGTCTTCTATTGGTTTGGGTAGTTTGTAGCCGAGAATGGCTGCTGAATCTACGTGCCCGTTGAGTTTAATGTATGCATGAAAGAGGAAGATCTGATTTACGAAATATTGGGTTGCTCTGAGTATGTCTGCTTCATCTTCTCCCATTTCTAGCAGTTTAGTGATCATGTCAGTGATAGGCTTTTTGTTAAAGAGGTCTATGAGTAATTGTTCTGTTGCCAAAGGGGAGGTTGAGTAAACCAGTCTGTCTATGTCCTTAGAGGTGACTTTCATACCGAGTATGGCAAGTTTATCCAGTTCATTTGTACAGAGTGCCAGGTTGTTGTTGAGCACCAGCATGAGATGCTGTAGGGCATAATGATCGATATCCAATTGTATCTTCTGTGCTTTCTGCTGCAGTACTGCTATCCCATCACGGATATTAGGTTCAAAAAAACGTACCCAAACACCGCCTTTTTTCTCTGTAAAGGCAGATTGCATACTCTTGGCATCTTTCGCTGCTCCAGAGTAACCGTATAGGAAGTAGTTGTCTGGATTTCTATTGGCAAGTGCTATGAGAATATCCAGCTCTTTTTTAGGTATTTTCTTCTCCTGTTTTACGACCAGAAGATTTGTCCCGCCAAATAAAGAAGTCTGAGAGAGGAAATTCTTCGCTTGTTCAAAATTCCACTCATCATGATAAAGACTCAGCATACTCTCTTTGGCATCTGTTTTTTTGATATAAGTATCAATGTAAAAATCTATAAGATAATCATTCTCACCGTAAAAGAGAACAGCTTTGGGAAAAGTCTGTTTAAGACGCTGGTCAAATTCTCTCTGGTACATTAAAGCAGCTCCATTTCATCTTTACTCAACTTTTCAACAAGTTCTACCATGATGATGGCTTGTGGGATGTTCGCTTCGTTGATCTTTACTTTGACCCTGTCAAAAAGCATGACATCATCCCCTTTAAGGTGAACGGTGATCCCTTTGATATCACCTTTTAGCACAGCTTTGGCACTTTCTCCTGCTTCTATGATCTCTGCTTCGAAGATCTCATCCAAATGCTCTGCTGCCCAACGTGCAAATTTACGGTCTCGGAAGTCCCATTCCGCTTTAGTGGCTTCTCGTTCTAGTTCAGAGACCCTTGCACAGAGGGGTTCTATGTTTCGCAAGAGGTAAGATGCCTCCTCTACCTCTTCTCGTAGTTGTGTTTTGATGAGACGGTGCAGTATGAGGTCTGCGTATCGACGTATGGGTGAGGTAAAGTGGCTGTAGTGTGAAAATCCTAAACCAAAATGTCCTACATTATGTGCATTATATTCGGCACGACGTAAAGACTTAATGACCATAGAGTCTACTTCTGAAGCCAGTCCCATTTTTTCTGCTTCTTTTTGTATGGCACGTATGAGTGAAGGAGAGTCTTCATACTCTTCCACATAGAGACCGATCGCGGCTAACTCAGCAAGCAGTGCTTCTATCTTGGAAAGCTGCGGGGGTTCGTGTATACGGAAGATACCTGGTTCATCTTCTTTTGCACCTCCACCGCTAAAACGTTTAGCAGAAGCCTGGTTTGCTAAAAGCATACACTCCTCGATGAGTGAGTGTGATGGAGTCCCCGTTTCTATCTGTGTAGCTGTAAGTAAATGTTCTGCGTTGATGCTGAGTCTGGTTTCTTCAGATCTAAAATCAAAGCCGTTTTTGAGTCTTTCTTTGCGCAGTTTAACTGTGATTTGTTGTAAAGGAAGCAGCCATGTTAAGATATGGGCTACGGTACCTGTGATACCTTCTGTACCCTCGTCAAGTATTTTATCTATATTCTCATAATTAAAACGGTGTTTAGAGTGGATGATCGCTTCAAAAAACTCTTCTTTTACGGGTTTAAAGGTTGCTCTATCCAGCGCGATCTTCGCGACAAAGGCAAGCCGGTCCACTTTAGGTTTGAGTGAACAGATATTTTCAGAAAGTTCCCTGGGAAGCATAGGGAAAGATTTATGCGGCAGATAGGTGGTAAACCCTCTTTTTTTTGCTTCTTTGTCTATGTTGCTAAAGTAGGGGACATAATGGCTCACATCGGCGATAGCCACATACAGTGTGTAGCTTTCCCTGTCAAAGTAGATCGCATCATCAAAATCTTTTGCAGTGACGGGGTCGATGGTACAAAAATCAAGATGACTAAGGTCTACACGGTCTGGATGCTCCTCTTTGCTGACTTCGATCTCGACATCCAGTGCATCAGTAATACAGGCTTCAGGAAAAGCATCTTCCCTGTCATAAAGGGCAAGTGAGATCTTTTCATCCACTCTTGGATCGGCCAAATGACCAAATACTTCCAGAACTTTGTCATCATCCACATCCACTTTTAAAACAGTACCTAACTTAAACGCTTTGAGATCCATCCCTTTCATCACGGCATGGGTGGGTTCTCCTGTTCGGATATTGAGTATCAGGAAATTATCCTGTTCATCTCTGTGTGTATAGGCGATGGTAAAAAGATGTGCTTTGCTGATCACAAGTTTGACTATACCGCTGGCACGTCCACGTCTTGCGATGACACGTTTAGCCACGACCACATCCCCATGCTTGGCACCCCAAAGATGGTCAGGTTCTACAAGCAAGTCTCTTTGTTCTTTAAATTCTGATTCAACGTAACCTCTGCCGTCTTTACCGATGTAAAGTCTGCCTGTACGATAGAGAGAATGTAATTTCCACAATCCTTCTACTTCTTCTATGGCACCCAATTGCTGTAAAGCTTGAAAAGAGTTTTGGTCTTCTTGTTCGATGTCTGGAATGAGACAACCGTTGGTGATCTGTATGGCAAAAGGAGACAATTAGAGACCTCCTGTTGAGGTATCTAAAGTGGGTAGTGGGTAATGGGTAATGGGTAGAATAATGTCTGTTTTCATTTGTGAATTATATCACTTTAACGCTTCGAGTCTTTCGATTCTTTGTTCTGTGCTTGGGTGTGTAGAGAAGAGCTGCTTGAATGACATATCTTTTCCTGTAAAGGGGTTGATGATGAACATATGTGCTGTTTGCGGGTCTGCATCGTGCATAGATATACCTCTGGCATAGTTATCCAGTTTAGCCAGACCACTTTGCAGCCATTCCGGATGTCCTGTCATGCGTGCAGCACCTTCATCTGCCATGAATTCACGGTTGCGACTCACAGTCATTTGTATGATACTTGCAGCCATAGGCATAATGAACATGAGTGCTAACATGACAATAAAGTTAGGTCTGTCTCTGCCTCCGCCAAAAAACATACCAAATTGTGCAAGCATTGCGATGGCTCCGGCAATGGTAGCAGTCACAGTACCGATGAGCATATCATAGTGTTTGATGTGAGAGAGTTCATGGGCAATGACAGCTTCAACTTCCTCCGGGCTTAGAAGTTCAAGTAAACCTTCTGTCACAGCCACGGCAGCATTTTCATAATTTCTTCCCGTCGCAAAAGCATTGGGTTGCTGTTCAGGAATGATGTAGAGTGCGGGCATTGGCAAATTTGCACGCTCTGTCAGTCTCTCTACGATCTCATACAGTCCCGTAGCAGAGTTATGGTCTACCGGTATGGCATGGTAATGTTTGAGTATCTGTGTATCACTGTAGTAGTAGGCATAAAAATTCATCCCTCCTGCTGCAATGAATGCGATGATCATCCCAGTCTGCCCGGCGATCATTCCTCCAAACCAGATAAAAAGCAGGGTAAGCCCTGTCATGAGGGCATAGGTTTTAAATTGTTCCATATCAATGATCCTATTTTTTATTTTAGTATAGCTTGTGAGTACAAATGAAAGGTAAATATCGCGTAGGCTATAATGAGGAGATGAAATTTTTTATTTATAGTATATTATTGACTACAACACTGCTTTTTGCTAATTACAAGGCAATGGTATCTCAAATCACTCCAGAGATAAAAAAACGAATGATAAAGGGAAATTCTTGGCGAAAAGGCTGTCCTGTTTCTCTTCAAAATTTGCGCTATCTCCAAGTGACACATAAGAACTTCTCCGCTAAAGATCAAAGAGGTGAGATCATTGTCCATAAAGATGTGGCATCCGAAGTAAGTCAAATTTTTAAAGAGTTGTATGCCATAGGCTACCCTGTACACAAAATGAAACTCGTTTCAGACTACAAAGGAAATGATTGGCAGTCTATAGAAGCAGATAATACTTCAGCATTTAACTGTCGTAATGCTACGGGTTCCAAAAAATGGTCAAAACACTCTTACGGAAAAGCCATAGACATCAACCCTATCGAAAATCCTTATATTTCAAGAACTGGACGCATTTCACATAAAGAGTCTTTACAATATAGAAAAAGAGTACATAAGAAATCCACGTCGGAAGATAAAGCACTACTGCTTAAAAGTGATAAAGCTACTAAGATCTTTGAAAAGCATGGTTGGAAATGGGGTGGTGACTGGTCTGGAGTAAAAGATTATCAGCATTTTTACAAGTAGGCGTAAAACCTTGAGTACATAAAAGGAAAATTTTATGAATTAGACAAGATATAAGTTTTTTTTAATTACAATACTTGAAAATTAAAGGACTTAACATCATGACTTCAATCTTCTTTTTCTTACTCTTTTTTCTTACTGCTGTGGCAGTTTTGATTCTCTTTCTTTATCTTTATGCAAAAGTCACACCCTATGATGACTATAAATTAATATTTGAAGAAAATAATGTGGCAGCAGCACTTGGTTTTGGAGGAGCTGTTTTAGGACTTTGTATCCCCTTATATTCTGCTTTGGTTAGCTCAGTTTCATATTTTGACTTTTTCCTTTGGGCACTTGTTGCGATGTCAGTTCAATTGCTCTTTGCCTATGGAGTGACCAAAAAGAAAGGCAAATTTTCATTTGAAAAACACATTGAAGAAGGCGTTGTATCTGCGGGAATACTCATGGCGTTTTTATCTATATCCATAGGACTGTTAAACGCAGGTTCCATGAGTTACTAAAACAGTATGAGTATTGTTATTAACAAACTGTTATTTATATTGCAGTAATATCGTGACGAAATAAAATATTAAGGAAATAAAATGATTAAAAAAATACTTTTGGGCTTGCTTGCTTTAATTGTCGTTGGAGGAGGAATTTTCTTCTTCATGAACTCTACAGACAAATATGATCCAAGTAAATTCTCTGCTAAAGTAAGTGATGGGCTCAATGTAGGCTCAACTGTCAGTTTTACATTGCCAGACCAGTTTGATAAAGTTCATACTTTAGATGACAGTACAAAAAAGCTCATCTTGGTTTTCAAAAAAGATGCAGGACATGCAGTGAATGAATTTTTGCAAAAACAAGAAGCGGATTACTTAACAAAAAGAAATGCTTTGTTTATAGCAGATATCAGCCCTATGCCAGTCATCATACGTAATGCATTTGCACTTCCGGACTTAAGAAGTAGTTCGTATGTAATGTTGTTACTTTATGATGACGTGATAGTAAAACAATTTAAAGACGAAGAAAATATAGAAAAAATAGCTATAGTTACGCTAGAAAACGCTGTTGTTAAATCAACACAATTTGTCTCCACAGAAGAAGAATTAAAAGCTGCACTTCAATAATAAACGTGAATTTTCACGTTTATTTCTTAAACACATTCCCCAAGATACCTTTAATCGCACCTTGCAAGTCTGCAGGGTAGATAACAAACTTGGAGTTTGGACTCTCTGAGATTTTTTCAAGTGAATTAATGTATCTGCCTCCGCCAAAAAAACATACCAAACTGTGCAAGCATTACGATGGCGCCGTCAATGGCATGATAATGTTTGAGCAGGAAAGTGTTTGCTAAAGAAACTCAACTCGGTTTTTACCATGTTTTTTAGCTTTATAGAGTGCAGCATCTGCTCTTGAAACTATAGTATTGATGTCATCATTTGATTGATAGATGGATACACCAAAACTTGCTGTTTTATATTTTATTATAGAAAACGCATAGTTGCTTATGACTACTCTTAATATCTCTGCCAGTTTCAAAATAGCATCTTTATCTACATTTTCAACAATAATAAAAAATTCTTCTCCACCCCATCTACCTACGGTATCTGTTTCTCTAGAATTTTCTTTTAATAAATTTGCAAATTCACATAAGACAGTATCACCTAGTTGATGACCATAGTTGTCATTTATCTGTTTGAACAAATCAATATCAATCATCATAACACCAAAAATAGTATGGTAACGTTTAGAATATTTCAGTTCATAGTTTAGTACTTCATTTATTTTAGCACGGTTGTATAAACCTGTAAGATAATCAGTCTGAGCCAAGACTTTTAGTTGTTTATTTTTCTCTTCAATTTGTATTGTTCTTTCTTTCACTTTTAACTCTAGTGTCTCATTACTTTTCAGTAATGCTAGTTCTTTTGCAATTATTTTTTTGCTTTTTTTATTAAGTTCACTTGCCATACGTAAAAAGTTTGTATTTAATTGATGAATTTCACTAATCTCAGTATCTAATAGATTACTATCTAAATTCAACGTCTCTATATGTTTAGTTTGTGTTGCTAAATTAAGAATGGGTCCTACAATGGTTTTTGATACTTTACTTGATTGTTTTAACAAATAGTATAAGAGTAGAAATGAAAAAATGATTAAAAATAAGATAGCAAAATATCCTATTTTATTGGCAATATTTTTAAGTTTAGTGATAGAGGAAAAAACCTTGTTTCTCTCCACCAATATTATAAGTTTCCAATCGGCAGTAGGTACTGTTTGCTGTAAAGCCACGTATTTTTTCTCTTTAATATCAAAATTCACCGTATTTATATTATTTTGTAGTAATTTTTTTAGCTGTATGGCAAATGGGTTTTTGTTTTTAAAGAGATTGAATTTTTTAGGCTTATTGACTGTTTGCGTAATGGCATTTGAATAAGAGTGACTTTTTAATTCTTTGAGATTTAAAAGTTCTTCAATGCTTTTAGGCATGGCCAGTATCATCCCTTCTTTATCTACCATAAAGATTTTTGCATCATAATGCAGTTTTGTATTAAGCATGTTTTTTACAAAAGTATCGATGGTAATATCAAGACCACTTACTCCCTCTAAAAAGCCATTGTTATAAATAGGGACGATACAAGAGAGCATCCATCCCTTGCCAGCAGGGTCTAAGTATGCACCAGTCCAAACAGGTTTTTTGTCTGGGTTATGCTTTTTGTCTGCTAAATAATAAAAGTTATAATCTTCCATATGAATATGTTTTCCATACTGTTCATACACTTTATCAATGTATGGATAGAGTCTGTTCATATTATCGTAACTATTGAAATATGCAGCAGTAATCATCGGATTTGTATCGACGATACTTTTAAAAGTTAAATCCATATTTTCCGTGAAAATAGCCTTGTTTTTTTCCTCTTGACCTATGGGTGTTTTTGAAGAGTAGTAGAGGCTAGAGCCATCTTTATTGGTTTTATAAAACACACCATTTTCCGCTATATTAAATTGGGCTAATGATCTGTTTATATTTAGAGTTTTGTATTTAAACAGATTTGCATGCTCTTTTTGAAGTATCGTAGCCAGTTTTGAAATGTTAGATAAGGTTTGATTGATAGTGTTGGCTTCATTTTTTAAAATAGTGTTACTGTAAATTTTAGAATTTTCTAAAAGAATAGTCGTATTTTTTTCTAATATAAGTGAGTTGGTGGCAAAATATAATACCAGTAACGCCACTTCTATTATAAATATTGGCAATAGTGAAAATTTGACAAAATTATTTGATAAAATTGTCTTTAATTCTTTGTGCTGCAATGAATGATCCTAATTATATACTTTAGTAAAAGATTTTTACTTTTTAAACACATTCCCCAACATACCTTTAATTGCTCCTTGCAAGTCTGCAGGGTAGATAACAAACTTGGAGTTTGGACTCTCTGAGATTTTTTCAAGTGAATTAATGTAACGGTCACCCAGTAAGAACATAGCAGGCAACTCTTTGTCCTGGATGTTGTCACTTATCATTCTGATGGCTTCGGCTGAAGCATTTGCTAAAACGATCTGTGCTTTGGCTTCACGCTCGGCAGCGGCCAGTTTACCGTCTGCTTCCAGGATGGCAGCATTTTTGTTACCTTCTGCAGTGGTTTCGATGGCACGTCTTTCACGTTCTGCAGCAGCCTGTCTCTCCATAGAGTCTTGCATGGAAGCAGAGGGAGAGATGTCTTGTATCTCTACAGATTTTACGGTCACACCCCAGTCCGCAACATCATCAACTATCTGGTCTTTGAGTCTGGTTTTAATCTGTTCACGATTTGACAGTGCTTCATCAAGTGTCATTTCACCTAGGATGGAACGCAGTGTGGTCATGACAAGCTGTTGTATGGCCAGTCTGAAATCTTCTATCCCGTAAAGTGCATCTCTGGGGTTGGTGACACGTATAAAGGCTACAGCATTGGTTAAGATAACGGCATTGTCTCTGGTGATGACCTCTTGTTGAGGTATGTCTAAGATGATGTCTCTGGTGGTGATCTTTTGGCGAACAGCTTCAATATAGGGAACAATGATATTAAGTCCGGGGTTGAGTGTACGTGAAAATTTCCCAAGTCTTTCTACCACCCACTCTTCACCCTGGGGAACGATGTTGATACCCTTGTAAAAGGTGATGATGATAGCAACTACGATAACAATGACGATGTTTAATGCTTCTATTTCCATATAATATTCCTTAAGATTTTATTGGTTCAACTTCTATAAGTTGTCCATTGATCTGTACGATCTGTACGCGTGTGTCTTTGTCTATATCTACTTTAGAGATGGCATGCCAGGAAGTATTACCAAGAACCGGAGTGTCGAAGGTGACTTTTCCTCTGCTGTGCGGCTGTATGTCTTCCATGACGATGCCAAGAGTGTCGAGTCTGTAGTTAGACTGCCCACTGTCAGTGAGGGGAGGTTCTCTAAACCACTTAAACCAGGCAGCAATAGCAAGTATGGAGAGCAGCATCCAGATACTAAGCTCCAGGGTAAAAGAGATATCTATAAAAGTATCGAGTATACCTACGATGATCGCAGCAACACCCAGTCCGAGCATAAAGAAAGTACCTGTGCTCATTTCTAATGTAAGCAGAATAATTCCAAATACGATCCAGTGCCACCACAAGACCGATTCATTGAGAACTTCGATCATTAATACTCCTTAATTTTTCTTGAAATCTATTATATCATAAAAGAATAATGCCTCGAAAAGTGATGATAATAAGTATTATTTGGGTATAATCGCGAAAATTTTCAATTCATGAAGGATAATACATGTCAACTTTAAATGTATATTATGACAAAGATTGTGATATCAATATCATCAAATCTAAAACAGTAGCTATGATCGGTTTCGGTTCACAAGGGCACGCACACGCAGAAAACCTTAGAGATTCTGGTGTCACTGTCGTTGTAGGTCTTAGAAAAAATGGTTCTTCATGGGCTAAAGCGGAAGCAAAAGGTTTTGAGACATTGACTGTTGCTGAAGCATCAGCTAAAGGTGATGTTGTAATGATTCTTCTCCCAGATGAAAATCAAAAAGAAATTTATGACAATGAAATTGCTCCAAACCTAAAGTCAGGGGCTACAATCGCATTTGGTCATGGTTTTAACATCCACTATGGACGTGTAAATCCGGCAAAAGACATCAATGTAACGATGATCGCTCCAAAAGCACCAGGACATACTGTGCGTTCTGAGTTTGTAAGAGGTGGTGGTATTCCAGATCTTATCGCTGTTGGTCAAAACCCAAGTGGAAGCACTAAAGAGCTTGCACTTTCTTATGCTTCAGCGATCGGTGGTGGAAGAACTGCGATCATTGAAACAACTTTTAAAGATGAAACAGAAACAGACCTTTTTGGTGAGCAAGCAGTACTTTGTGGTGGTGTAACATCATTGGTTCAAGCTGGTTTTGAAACACTTACAGAAGCGGGTTACGCACCTGAACTTGCATACTTCGAATGTCTTCATGAGCTTAAACTCATCGTTGACCTTATGTTCGAAGGCGGGATCGCTGACATGAGATACTCTATCTCTAATACAGCTGAATACGGAGACTATGTTTCTGGGAAAAGAGTCATCAACGCTGAGTCAAAACAAGCGATGAGAGACATCTTAACAGAAATCCAAGATGGTAGATTTGCTAAAGACTTCATCTTAGAAGGTCAATCAGGTTACCCTCGTATGAATGCTGAAAGAGCGAATGATAAAGAGAAGCTTATTACTAAGACTGGTAATAGCCTTCGTGAGATGATGCCGTGGATATCCGCCGGCAAAATCGTTAATCAGGACGAGAATTAATCTTTTCGTCGATTTGCATCCATCTTTGAATGATGGGTGCGGTCAGCTACGATTTGTAGCCTCTCTTACCCAAACATTCAAACCTAAATACAACTCAACAAAAATCTTAAATCTCTTAGCTGATTAAAACTAAATATTTAAGAAATAATCAAAATTTAAAACTAGTGAACTTTATGGCACCTCAACCTAAAAAAAGAAATTCAAAATCTTCTACACAAAAGAAAAAAACGACTGCAAAAAAAACACTGCTAAATAAAAGAACCCGTAAAAAAACAACAAAAAAACCTAATCCTAAAAAACATATTTTTATTGTTCTGGGTGTTTTTTTGATGATATCATTGGTGACGTTTGGATATTTTCTTGGGCAGTATGATATGAAAAATGGTCAGACTCCTATGTCACAGGTCTATAAGACGCATGATGCAGAGAATAAAAAGAAACTTTTGGATGATCTGTCTAACATTAAAACTCAAAAACCTAAAGAAAAAAAAGAGACCTCACTTTCTAAAGTGCCTCTTGTAGCAAAAGTAGAAACAAAAGTGAAAGAGAAGAAGAAAAAACCTCAGGCAGTCAAAAAACAGAAAAACACCAGCTTGGCATCCCTTAGCGGAAAACCAAAACTGGTGATCATCATCGATGATGTTTCCTCTTCTGCGCAATTAAAACGTATCAAGGCACTGGACATTAAGGTGACACCTTCTATCTTTCCTCCTTCCGAACTTTCTATGAAAAGTCATAGATTGGCTAAAGGCTTAAAACATTATATGATCCATTTACCTTTGGAGTCCGGCAGCAAACAGTTCAATAAACAGTATAAGACGCTCAAAACAACGTTCACTAAAGCGCAGATAGAAACCAGAGCAAAAGAATTACGCAAACTTTTTCCTACGGCACGCTACATCAATAATCATACGGGTTCTGTCTATACGAATGATTATAAGGCGATGCAGACACTCTATGCCGCACTTCGTGCAGAGGGATTTGTTTTTGTAGACAGTCGGACCATTGCTTCTACCAAAGTACCTAAGATAGCAGCTAAAGTTGGTGATGCCTATGTAGGAAGAGATATCTTTATAGACAATGAACACACTGTGCCTTACATTCATGCACAGCTCCGAAGGGCAGTGACTATGGCCAAGAAAAAAGGTTATGCCATTGCTATAGGACATCCGCATAAAATGACAATGAAGGCACTGGCAAGTGCAGGAAGTATTTTTAAAGAGGTAGAGCTTGTATATATTGACGAGATCTATAAGAACTAACATACACTCCAGGGCATTTTCTCTTTTCAAAAGTATGACAATATGACATATTTTTATCAGACTTGCCTGGGATCTGTTATGATTGTTAAAAAGGTCATTTATGAGTCACATACTCTCTTTACATATCCCTCAGTTAGAGGTCATGAAAAAATATCCTTCTGAACTTTTTTACACGGGAGATCTGGCTCTTTTGAATCGTCCCAAGGTTTCAATAGTGGGTACGAGAAGACCATGCAACTACACCCGACAGTTCACTTATAGTTTGGCTAAAGCTCTGGCTTCCCGAGGGGTATGTGTGGTGAGTGGTGCTGCTATGGGCGTCGATGCCATAGCACATGAAGGTGCAGGAGCTGACAATACCATAGCGGTTGTGGCAAACGGGCTGAATATACGTTATCCTGTACTCAATAAAAATCTTATAGAAGAGATAGAGAACAGGGGTCTGGTGCTAAGTCAGTTCAATGACGGTTTCAGGGCCACAGGTTGGAGCTTCGTGGTGCGCAATGAACTGGTAGTTGCTCTTGGAGACATACTCATCGTTACAGAAGCAGCATTGGACAGTGGTTCTATGCGTTCGGCGGAGTATGCCTTGAAGATGGGTAAAGAGATATTTGTTCTGCCTCAGAGGCTCGGTGAGAGTTCCGGAACAAATTTTTTACTTAATGAGGCTAAAGCGACAGCCATACACGACATAGAAAGCTTTGTTTCGCGTTTTGGTCAGGTGGCACAAAGCTCTGTAGAGAAAGATGATTTCTTTTATTTTTGTCAAACCATTCCCACTTTTGATGAAAGTCTTAAAAAGTTTGGAGAGAGGGTATATGAGGCAGAACTTGAAGGGATGATCACGATACAAAATGGTATCGTGAGATTAAGTTAAGAGGGTTACTTTGTTATTTTGAAAGTTGTGAGATAAGTTCTTCAAGTGATTCTTCCGGAAGCATACCGGCTTGAACAAACTGTACATCACCTTTGGTATCGAGTGCTACGAGGAAAGGAATACTCCCCTTCCACTGTGCTCTTTGCTGGATATAGCTAACAAGTTCAGATGCCTTTTCTTCCGCTACAACGATGTAGTTTATCCCTTTCTCTTTTGCAAATTTTACAGTTTGTGCATTATTATACCCTTGTACTTCAATAGCTACGATGGCAAATTTATCTTTATGCTTGGCTTGTAGTTTGTTCAAGTGTGGGATCGATGCTAAACATGGAGGACATTTATGTCCGAAAAATTCTAAAAAGATCACTTTTCCTTCAAGACCTTTGATCGTAAGTCCTTGCTCTGTACCTGTCACATCATAGGTTTTTCCTGTTACATCAGTCATTTTCATTTTAACGGTTTCATCAGCTTGTGTAATGGTTAAGAGCGAAAAAAGCAGAAGAGTCACTGTAAGTAGTTTTTTCATAAATAAACCTTTATATTAATTCTTACAAGTATACACTAAGCAAGGTGTGAAAATCGTGTAATTGCTGTGATTTAGTGATGAAGAATTTTCAAAGAGCATCTTTGGGACGAAAAGGAGGAAAATGTTTAAAAGGAGACCTAAAATAATTTATATAAGGGAGGGGGTATTTTAGGATCCCTAGATGCTCTTGTAAGCACAGTATACTAGTATAAGGTTAACTGAATATTAATAAAATGTATACTTATGAATTATTTATCTTGTGAGTGTCGTCAGTTTTCAAAGAACATCAAGTAGGAGGTATTTCAAAGGGGAGGGGAAATGATTTTAGAGATAGACTTAAATTTAAAAGGAGACTAAGCTCTATCTCTCCTTGATGTTCTTGTATCAACATGATAATAGTATAAGGTTAACTGAGTATTAATACTCAGTTCTATTTACGGATTTGGGTAAGAGAGGGTATAATGATCTTCAACTAATAGTAAGGGAAATAGAAATGATCAAAGGAATGTTACTCACGATAGGTATCACGGCACTGCCAGTGCTTGGGTTTGCCAGTGCTAATCTTACGCTTGAAAAGAAGATAGGACAGATGCTTATGGTAGGCTTTTATGGCACATCGGCGCCAAAAAACTCTCAGATATGTAAAGATATACAAATCTATAATCTGGGTTCGGTGATACTGTTTGACTTTAACCCGGTAGATAAAAGCAAGCCTAAAAATATTGCAAACAGAAGCCAGCTCAAGAAGCTTACTGCGCAGCTGCAAGCGTGTAGTGCTGATGGTAAACTGCTTATTGCGGTAGATCAGGAAGGGGGGAAGGTTCAAAGACTTAAAAGCAAATATGATTTTTATGGCAAGTTTCCTAAAGCGTGTGATGTGGTCAAAATGGATCAAGGTAAGATAAAAGCAACGTACACAAAAATGAGTAGAGAACTTAAATCTGTGGGGATCAACTATAATCTTGCACCTGTGGTCGATCTGGATATCAACATGAAAAATCATGTGATCCACGGTTTGGGACGGTCATTTGGGAAAGACCCCCAAATGGTAGCCAAATATGCTTCTGTTTTTATAGATGCGATGCACAGTAACGGTGTCCTTACCTCTATAAAGCACTTCCCCGGTCACGGCTCTTCGGTAGGGGATACGCATAAAGGTTTTGTGGATGTCACAAATCTGTGGAAAGAAGTGGAGTTGGAACCTTATAAACTGTTAAAAGATAAAGCAGATACAGTGATGGTTGCCCATGTTTTTAATAAAAAACTGGATGCTAAATACCCGGCGAGTCTTTCTTATAAGACGATCACCAAACTCTTGCGCGGGAAACTGGGATACCAAGGGGTTGTGATCACGGATGATCTTCAAATGGGTGCCATTTCCAAAAAATATGGATTGAAAAATACATTGAAACTGGCCATCAATGCGGGAGATGACATCTTGCTGATAGGCAATCAGCTTGACCCGAGAAAGGTAAAGAGTACAAAAACACTGGTCGATACTATCCTCTCTTTGGTAAAAAGCGGAGAGGTTAAAGAAGAGATGATCAATAAAGCCTACAAAAGGATACAAATATTAAAGAAAAAACTTTAATGCTTTAACCATCTCTCCAGGATGATCTTCGCAGCGATAGAATCTATCTTCCCATCTTTTTTATGTTTGAACACACCCATCGTAAGCTCTCTTGCTTCGATGCTTGAACTCTGTTCATCCTGATATGCCACAGGGATAGTAAGCTCAAGGAGAGAGACAAAGTGTGTGATGCGTCTTTCCATCTCTTCTGCACTTGCAGCATCTTTAGGAAGACCTACAATAAGCTTTTCTATCTCCCACTCTTTGAGAAAGGTGTTAATATCTCTTGCAGCTTGATTACGGTTTTTTCGCAGGATGGCATTTTGAGGCATGACAACAGTCCCATCCAGACAGATCGCCACACCTATACGCTTAAGTCCTACATCTATACTTGCTAATTTCATAAGCAGATTGTATCTAAACTTTCACTTTTTATCTATTGACATATCAATAGAATAATAAAAATTTACATTAATTAAATTGTAGAAGTAAGTAAAAAAATAAAATCCTTTGCTAAAATGACAGAAGGGAAATGTCATCATTGAAGAATATTGGTTTATATATAATAAGGTAATATGGTATGCATTTTAAAAAAATAAGTATGATGATAATTCTCTCTATGATGAATTATGTACAGGCAAGTGATATAGCAGAAGTAGAGACTTTTTGGATATGGATTGCTCTTTTTGTATTGGCTCTAATAGGAATAGGTATACTCTATGTTTCTTCTCACCAGGCACATAATGTACAGAAACTCCATCAGGAAATGTTTGACAAACAATTGGAAATGGAAAAAAACCAAAATCTACTTTTGACCAATATGAGCGAAAATATACACCATATTGCAAAGCAGGCACTTTCACAAGGTCATAAATCTTCAGATCAGAACTTAAAACCTTTTAAAAATAAAGAAGAGATCTTGGCAAATGTGGATAACAGGCTTCTTGATGTCACCAATGATCTTATAGACTTTCTTCGTTTAAAGTCAAAAAAAATAACCATCATCAATGAAGAATTCAATATCAATAACGTACTTAATGAAGTTTCAGGTTCTGTCTGTTCTAAATTTTCGGGGAGTAGAAGTGAACTAATTTTTGATATAGACAAAAATATCCCGCGTAGTATTGTGGGTGACTCTCTGCATTTAGGCCAAATACTGAGCAGTATACTCGAATATTTGATGGATCAGGCGGATATAGATGAAGTCAAATTAGAGATATCTATGTTTGATACCTCTGAAGATCAGATAGAGTTACAGTTCCAGTTTTCAGATACAGGGAGAGGACTTTCTCCAGAAGCATTGGAAAAGCTGCTTGCCCCTTATTATGATGAAAGTAGTGGAATTTATGTAGGCTTGGGACTTTTTGTTGCCAAGGAGTTGGTAGATATGATGGATGGAGAACTTTCACTGCGCAGTACAGAAGGAAGAGGAAATGCATTTACTCTGTCTCTGCCTTTTAAGACCGTAGAAAAATCAAATAAAAGAATGTACAGACTGCCAGATAGAATACTCATGGAAAAAAAAGTGTTTATTGTTGACAATAATTACAACGCTGCTTTGGCGATCAAAAAGATGTTCGCCTATTTCCGACATGAGGTTAAAGTACTCTCTTATGAAGAATTTATAAAAAATATTCCTAACCTTAGACCTTATGATATCGTGGTGTTAAATGAAAGCCTCTTTAATATCAGACTGGTTGACTATCTCAAAAAGATCAAGATGGGGAAAGAGCTTAAAGTCATTGTCCTTAACTCTTTACTGCAGTCAGATAAAAAAAGTTTTGTAGATGAGATCATAGATATTCATCTCTTTAAACCACTCAATCAGGAGCGTATCTTTGAAATGATCATTAACCTATATGATATTAAAACATCTGCCTATAGGAAAGAGGATAGCACAGATAAAATTCAATCTGCAAAGACCCATAAAACCAATATCGTAGAGACAAAAGATGTGACACAAGAGAGCTTTAAAGACTTCGCAGGGAAAAATATCTTGATCGTTGAAGATAACTTTATCAACCAAAAAGTACTCATCAATCTCTTGCGTCTCTCAAATATGAGTATCACTATCGCAAACAATGGACAAGAAGCTGTGGATCTGGTCAAAGAGAGTAAAGTGGCATTTGATTTGGTTCTGATGGACATCAATATGCCCGTGATGGATGGGTATACAGCGACACAGATGATACGTCTTAACAGTAAGTTTGATGCTCTGCCAATTGTGGCTTTTACTGCACTGGTCTTAGACAGTGAAATTCAAAAAATGTTCAACTCAGGTATCAATGCTTTTTTATCAAAACCGCTTAATATAGGTAAATTATATGCAGCGCTTAGTATGTATCTTACAGAGACAGCTGTCGTGCGGGAAGTGAAAAGAGTCAAACCTAAAGAGAAGATCACTGCGTATGAGGGTATCAATATCAAAGAGGGTATCAAATATGCAAACAACAGTGAAGCTCTTTATCTTGAAGTGCTGAAAGAATTCAGTACTGCTTATGGCGGAAGCGGTGAAGTGCTTGCTAAACTGATACGCGAACACCGATATGAACAGGTAAAGATGTTATGTGTAGATATGAGAGGGTTGAGTGGCGCGATAGGTGCAAAAGATATGCATAATCTGGTTAATGAGATACTGCAACAGTTACTTTATAAGAAACATGATAAGTTGTCCAAGTATCAGGAGAAATATATCTTTGGGATACAAACATTAAATCGTTCGATTGAAAGGTATATTGAAGCTTCTTAAAGCGTTTTGCTCTCTTACTCCCTGCCTTCATCGGATCTCTGCGATGAAGGCATCTTTTTTGATCTCTTTTTTCACCTTAGATAAAAGTGCAACCGCATCAGCTCGTGTACTGTATGGACCTATGAGAAGTTTGGAGATCCGTTTGCCGTTGACAGGGAATGAAATGATCTTATAATGATAACCTGCTCTGCTGATCTTGTACAGTAAAGCCTCTTTCGGTTTTCCTGAAAAGGAGCCTACTTGTACAAAGAAGTGTCCTGTGGCATTTGCTTTGGCTACTTTAGCTGTCACAGGTTTTGCTTTAGGTATTTTTATATTGACCGCTTTTTTTGTTTTCCATGGCTTGATAGTATTCGTTGCAGTTTTTTCTTTTGTCTCAGGCAGATATCTTCGACAAATACGTAATCTTTTTTTGTAGTAGGGCGAAGTATTGAGATTGGAGTAGACGATCTCATATTCTGTGGTACTTGCATGGGTAAACCATCCATCCCCCAGATACATTCCCACATGAGTAATCTTTCCTCTGCGTTTTTTATCTGTATCAAAGAAAATGAGATCACCGTAGATCAACTCATTTGCTTTGATCTCTTTGCCTTTTTTTGCCTGATTTCTGGCAACACGAGGTATATCTATGCCCATAGATCCGTACATATAATAGGTAAAACCGGAACAGTCAAAGTGGTCTGGACCCTCTTCCGCCCAAACATAGGGTTGTCCCTGAAGTTTTTTTACCATCTTGCTGAGGTTGTCTTTGCTTGGTGCATACTTTACTGTAGGTTTTTTGATCGCATAATTAGGGTTCGCAGGATGGTGCGGAGGTTTACATGCACTCAGAAAGAGCAGGGTAAATGCGAGAAGTGCATAGCTAAAGATATTTAAATGAATTTCTGATTTAAACATCTAGCTGGGTACAGCTTTTTTAGGTAATTTCATGCCCGTCTGCCATGGTGTAGTGTAACGCGAAGAGGTACTTGGCATGTCTCTAAGCGGTACATCACAATTCATGTATTTGGCACGCTCATCTTCACTGAGATAGCGTTTACACACTTTCATTCGTTTACGGTAAACGGGTTCTGTTTTAAAGTGGGAAATGGTTACTTTTCTCTGCTTACTGCTTGCATGTGCAAACCATCCGTCACCCAAATACATACCTACATGGTTAATACGCTTGCTTCTTTTGTTGGTAGAACCAAAGAAGATGAGGTCTCCATAATACAGGTTCTGAAATGGGACTTTTTTCCCCATTTTTGCCTGCTCGCTTGCTATACGAGGGATCTCTACACCCATGGATCCATAAATTTTATAGGTAAGTCCGGAACAGTCAAAGGCATTGGGTCCTTCTTCTGCCCAGACATAAGGTTTCCCGAGGTAAGAGTCCAGCAGAGCCTGAATGTTTTTTCTGTTGGGTTTACAGGTTTTTTCAGGTTTGATGATCTCATAGTTAGGATATTTGTACGGTTTTTTCTCTGCACAGCCACTAAAGATGAATAAAGTTGATAGTAATATTAAAGCTGTGATCCAAAAACGTGTCATTTGTATACCTTTCTAGAGTATTAACATGGCATCTCCATAAGAAAAAAACCGGTATTTTTTCTCGATGGCCTCTTTATATAAGTGTAACGTTTTTTCTCTTCCTATAAAGGCAGATACAAGCATGATAAGTGTACTTTTGGGTAAATGAAAATTAG
The DNA here is from genome assembly GCA_002733215.1 of Sulfurovum sp. Taxonomy (GTDB): domain Bacteria; phylum Campylobacterota; class Campylobacteria; order Campylobacterales; family Sulfurovaceae; genus Sulfurovum. Next base: position 53,754 of record NVUY01000019.1, read on the forward strand.
TGAGTAAATGAGTGACTCTTCGGGGTGGATTGGAAGGGTTTAAAAAGAGGTCACATTCTCCCTGTGTTTTTTGAGTCCGTACATAATACTCAAGCGTTCTTGTTACCGTAGTTCCTATGGCCAGAAGAGGTCTGTCACTCTCCAGAACTTTGGCAGATGTTTCAGGAATATCAAAATATTCAGAATGCATAGGGTGATCGAGTATCTCTTCGGCTTCAACAGGTTTAAATGTCCCTGCACCGACATGCAGTGTCACTTTGTGTGTTTTGTGTCTTTGTTGCATTGCTTCAAAAAGTTCGGGAGTGAAGTGTAAAGAGGCAGTAGGTGCAGCGACCGCTCCTGCATTTTTGGCGAAGAGTGTCTGATAATCTGTTTCATCTTCTGCATTGTCTTCTCTTTTCATATAAGGAGGTAAAGGGATATGTCCGATGTCATCTAAAACAAGCACCAACTCTTCAAAACGTATGGATTTACCGTGATGTGTAAAGCTTACGATCCGTGAGCCATCCTCGTTAAACTCTATCACGGTAGCTACCAGGTCATCATCGAAGTGAAGTTCCATACCGATCTGAACTTTCCCTCTGATGAGTACAAGATAATGCAGTGCATCCAAGGGTTTGTTAAAGAGTAACTCTACTTTTCCTCCCCCCTGAGGATTTTCATTATTCTCTGGATTCATAGATCTTTTATGACCAAATATTCGTGCTTTGATGACACGTGTGTCATTGAGAAAGATGTCACACTCTTTAGGGATAAACTCTAAAAGATGTTTAAAGGTAGTGTGGGTGATACTGTCTGTTTTTCTATCGTATACAAGAAGTTTGGCATGGTCTCTTGGATGAACAGGTGTGGTAGCTATGAACTCCTGGGGGAGTTCATAATTGTAATTCTTTGTCAGTAGATCCATGGACATTGATTAGGCGTCTTTTTTACTTTCATTTTCTTCTTCTTTTTTATCGTCCTCATCATCTTCCTCTTCTTTATGAGGGTTGACCGCACGTACAATGTAGATAGAGACACCATATAAGACTATGAGGGGTGCAGCCATCAGAAGTTGTGTGAGTATATCAGGTGGTGTTAAAAGTGCAGCAAGGACGAAGATGATCAGTACGGCATACTTGAAAAAGTCTTTGAGTGTTTTGTCTGTAACCAGTCCTAAAAGGGCTAAGAAGTATGCGAATACCGGAAGTTCAAAAGCGATACCAAAGCCCATCATGATCTTCGTAAAAAAACCTACATAATCTTCGATGTTGATGAGTGGGGTATAGAGGAAAGAACCAAAGGTGATGAGGAACTGAAATCCAAATGGTGTCACAACATAGTAGGCGAACATCACACCGACAAAGAACATCACCGAACCGCCTACAACAAAAGGGATGACCATTTTCTTTTCGTTATTATAGAGACCCGGAGCAATAAAAAGCCAGAGTTGGTATAAGATAAAAGGCAGTGCCCCAAGCAGTCCGGCAAAGAATGACACTTTGAGTGCTACGAAAAATGCCCCGCCGACCTGATGTGTGGTCACCATACCGTCAGCCGCTTTTTTTGAAAGGTGTGCCACTTGTTCCAAGGCTTCGTTCAGAGGTGCTGTGATCCATTCCAGGATACCTTCATGGAATACAAATGCAATAACAAAACCGATAAATATAGAGAGGACAGCAAGTCCCAGTCTTTTTCGCAGTTCAACGAGATGGGGTTTAAGTTCACTAAACATTATGCGTTATCTTTAGGTGTGTCTGTTGTTTCATCACTCTCTTCTTTTTTCTTTTTTGTCTTGGTTTTTGGGTTTTTCTTAAAGGTGACCGTTTCATTCTGAGGTTCAACTTGTGTAGCAAGTGTTTCTTTTTCCACTTCTTTTTCGCTCTCTTTCTCTTTAGGTTGTTTTGCGAGCTTTTTAGATGATTTTTTTGAAATATCATTATCATAAGAGACATCATCAAAATCATCAAAATCTATATTTTTAAAATTTTTAAGTTCCGATGTCGCATCATCCAGCTGTTTTTTGTAGCTGAGTGCTTCATCTTTAAGATCTGCGATTTTCAGCTCTTCTTCAAGAGAACTTTTTGCATCCCCAACAGTCTTCTTAACACTTTTTATGAACTTGGCGATCTCCACCATGGTTTGTGGAAGTTTATCCGGCCCTAAAAAGAGTATAGCGATAATAGAAATGAGAATTAACTCAGTAAAGCCGATGCCAAACATAATGTGCCTTGGGAACTAGCAATATGAATTCAAATCACAAAACTAGCATATATCATTGTGTCTATGTCATTTGCATAAAATCATCGCTTAACCTTTGGGGTAAACTCAAATTTTCTACAAACACCCTAAACACAAGCATAAACGCTATTTTTATCATTTGAATTCATACAACGAGTTTTTTTAATTGCTGTATTTTAGCAAAATATTCTAAAAGGTAGAATGCGTGGCTTTCAAGGTGCTTCTCCTTCTCATGCTTTGCGTGGGAATGACTACTGAAACTTTGATTCTAAAAAAATAAAAAATAATACATTGACATCCGTTAAAATGTGATAGTAGGATGAGATAGTTAAAATACAAAAATGATATACTGACAATATCAGGATCAAATAAAATGAAAATATTACTCACTCTTTTTTTATGCATAATAACGCTAAGTGCAAATACATTAGATGATATAAACGGTACGATACGTGGTCACATACGTGTCATACATGTATTGCATGGATTAGATAATGGTTATGATCCGGAAACAGGAAGTACAGTAGGCGTTAATCTAAGATACTTAACACCAAAGTATCTTAACTTTTATGGAGCAGTTGGTTTTCACTTTGTAGGTGATACGCAACTTACTGACTTTGATCAGAACAGTAATGGCAGCTATAAAAAGAAAATCGCTTCAGGACTTTTTCTAACAAAAGATTACAGTTCAAAAGCTGTCATAGATGAAGTATGGCTTGCTTATGAATTTGGCAAAAGTCTATTTAAATTTGGACGTAAACATCCATCCGTCTCAGCAAACTCTCAAATGTCAAATCCTATTGCACTCTTTCAAATCTCTCAAGTCAAGAACTTTTATGAGTCCTATACTTTTAAAACAGAAGAGATAGATAATACAGGAATTGCACTTACACAAATTACAAAAATGATGTTAGGCACAAGGGCAACAACAGATTATGCACTGATTGGAGAGTATACAAATACCGCAGGTGTTGCTATTAATCCAAAAGATATAAGAGGAGAGTTTATAAGCATTGATAAATTGGCTTTAGGCATAGATACTGATCATAATACAAATGGAATTACTATGTTATCGATCGTAAACAACTCTATCGATAATGTCAAACTCCAACTATGGAATTATTATGCAGATGATATACTTAACTTTCTCAATCTTCATGCAGAGTATAACTATGATTTTTCTCCCAAAATCAAAGCTATTGTCAAATTTCAATATGTCAGAGAGGATGATGTAGGCAGATCATTGTATGCTAAACTAAATGCAAACCTATATGGTGCTCTGGCTACACTTAAGTACAACAATTCTAATATTTCTATCGCAGTTAACAAGTCTGATGGAGAGATTTTTAACCCTTGGGGATTTGACCCGGCATTTACAAGTTCCATATTTTCAAGAAATGCCTATCGTGATGATGTCAGCGCATATAAAGTAGCCTTCAAACACTCTTTTTCAAAGCAAATAAACGTATCATTATCTTATGCGAATTATGGGAAATCAAAAAGTAATGGCGGAAACCCTGCAAGGACATTAACGCCAACTAGAGATGCAGATGAATTTGATTTTGTAGCCACATATAAACCTCATAAGGGATTTTTATTAAAATTTCTAAATTCAAGACGTACCAGTGAATATGAAACATCTAGCAGTAATAAAAAACAAAATCAATTTAGAATCATAGCCCAATATAGTTTTTAGAGGTCCTCTAAAATAAACAAAGCCAACTCCTCACTTAAAAAGAAATTATCATTTCTCGTTCCCATCGTCTGAGACTGTGAAGAAACCTCTTTCACTTAATGCTGTCTGGATCCCCTTTGCATACGAGCCAAACAGTAATGCAAAATCAATGAAGTCGTACTGTTTTAATATTTGCTTGAACAACTCTATTTGCATTCGGATATCCTCCTCTTTCTCTGTCTTATGATGATTATGTCAACCACCAAAAGCTGATGAAAACACACTAAATTACAGAATAGCATTTGAAGCTTTTTAAAAAGGTAATCTGTTTATGTGGTTAGTAGTTTGAAGTTATATACTGTATTGCACAAAAAAGTAGATTTAATTACCATTCCTTTAATTAAGAAAGCAAGTAAATGAATGCAAGATAACTTAGGAATCCCCCCACCATCCAAGCAACTATATGAATAATCCTAATTTTACATTTTGCTTCATCTTTCTCAGTTAATTCATTTATTATTTTATTAGCAGTTGCTAATTCTTTTTCTAGTTTTTCAATTGTTTTCATATTTAGCCTTTCTTGTATAACTAATTATAGAGTTTAAAGCTTTAAAACTTATATCTAAAACATATGCAAAATTTAGTAAGAAAAAATGATTAGTTTTTCAAAACCTTATAAAGTTATATATTTCATAAGGTTTTCAGTGATACTATTGATGAGCTACATAAAGAATTTATTTTTAACTTGTTCCTTAGGGGATCCATGTAGTTGATACAGAAATTTCTGGGGATTTTGTAAATAAAATTAGAAAAGAGTATGAATGAAATTATTGAGAATATACATATTTATTATCGTAGGGCTTACTTCGCTTTCAGCATTTACATTTGATAAATGGGAGTCAGGCACCAAGTTAACAGAGGCTATTCAAGTTGCCAGGATTAATAATATTCCCTTAACGATACAAAGCAGTGTATTCATGTCAAAAAAGTTTGATTGGCGATATTTAAAGAATCATCAAAACCATAGAGTACTCTATTATAAGCAAGACCTAATGGGTGGTTATGCGAGAGTAGCATTATATTTTACCCAAGAGAGTAAAAAGCTTTATAAAATTCAAATAAGTTGGACAGGACTGTTTAATAAACAAGACTTTACGGAGAGCCTTTATAGGGTGATTGATAAGAAGTACGGACAAAGAAATATTGTAATGCCTTCCAATGTAGGTGAATATGTATTTTATACAAAAAGAATGTGGAGAATCGATAATAATTCAATAGTTCAAAGTAACACTTCAAGTGGTATGGTAGAGCTTGTTTACCTTGATAAAAAGTATGAGTTGGATGATCTACAAACAAAACAAAAAAAGAAGTTAGATATGATTATCACAGATGCTAACAAGTTTTAATTATATAATCTAAGATATATGTCTACCGAGTTTGGCAAACACTCCATGTCCTTGGAGGGTAATTAATTTTTGAATTTCTTTGAATGCCAAACTCAACCACTTCTATGACAATTTGACATACTTTTAAGCAACACACTTTTTTTCTGTCACAATACTAAAATGAAACCTACATCAAAAGAACTTCTTGAGGAGATCAGTAAAAACTGTTCCAATCAAATTACATTTTATACATTCAATAAAACTACTCTTCGCGTAAGTGATAAATACCGAGATGGAAGACTGTCCGCATTGAAGTACATTGGAGAGCTTATATTTTATTATCTTCAAGAGGAGAAAAGTATCAAGCATAAGTTTAGAGAGCAGATACTTACGCAAATGCAGCAGAACTCATGTCTCAATGACAGTGATTATAGGAATGGCTTGTATGATGCTTTAAATGATATTTTGGATGAGTTAAAGTAGCAACCAGGTTTATACAAGGGAGGGAAGGAGTTAAAAATGTTTTATTTTTAGGGATTCCTGGTTGCCATGTAGAAAGTTTACATAGTTAACACTAATGGTATGTAAATAGCATTTTATATTCAATGCAATGAAAACCTTATAAATTTATATATTTTATAAGGTTTTGGGAACAAGAGGTTTTCGATATACTATGAATACTAAAATATTATAATAGAAGGATACTTTGTTCCTTTAATGAATTGTTAAATGGGATAGTGTGTCTGTTATACTATAAAAGAGGATTTAACTTGATAGCGAATATAAAACTTAAATTTGGAAGCACACCAGGTGAAGAAAAACTTCAACTTGATGTAACACCTGTAACCATCTTTGTTGGTCCAAATAACTCAGGAAAATCTAAAATTCTTCGTGAGATAAATCAACTTTGCAGAACTGGCACCATAGATGCTCACGGTGTAATTATTGAAGATATTATATTACAAAGCATGGAAGAAGAAGAGTTTGAAACTAAATTATCACATTTAGAAAAGGAACCTAAGCCAAGCGAAGTGCTAGCTGAAGGCAATATAGTAATTGGCAAGTATAATGATCGCATGGTGATTCCAAGAATAAATTTACTTCAATCAATAACTCAAAATAATAATGGTCATTTTAAACATTGGTTTTGCCAATGGTTTTTGAAATTCAATACTTTGCTATTGGACGGGCAAGGACGAATGCAACTTACAAAAGATCAAAAAGGTGGTGATCTACAATCTCCTCCCCAAAATAGTTTAAGTGCACTATTTCGTGATGATGATAAAAGACAGGAAGTTAAACGAATAGTTTATGATGCTTTTAAGCTATATTTTGTCATTGATCCTACAGACTTGGGAAATTTAAAGGTTCGTCTATCTGAAGAAGCACCTGAAACAACAATTATTGAAAGAGGTGTACATGCTGAGGCTGTTGCTTTTCATAGTCAGGCGAAGTGGATTGGGGACTTAAGTGATGGGGTAAAAGCATTTACTGGAATTATTCTAGAATTAATTTCCGGTGACCCAATGGTCTTACTAGTAGATGAACCAGAGGCTTTTTTGCATCCACCCTTATCATATAAACTAGGAAAGGAAGTTGCAATATCTGCATCAAATCAAAATAAAAATATTTTTGTTTCAACACATAGTTCGAATTTTATAATGGGATGTGTTCAATCTGGAGTGCCAGTTAATATTGTAAGGCTAACATATTCTGAGAATACTCCTACTGCTAGATTATTGCCTAATGAAAGTTTATTAACATTTATGAGGAATCCCCTATTAAGGTCTACTGGTGTTTTAGATGGATTATTTTATGAATCTGTAGTAGTAACAGAGTCTGATGCTGATAGAGCCTTTTATCAGGAAATAAACGACAGACTATTGAAGTTTTCACCAGAAAGAGGTATCCCAAATTGTTTATTTATTAACGCACAAAATAAACAAACTATTCATCAGATTATAAAACCTCTAAGAAAGCTTGGAATTCCTGCGATTGCTATAGTTGATATTGATATATTGAAGGAAGGTGGACAAGTTTGGAGTAGCTTCTTATCTTCAGGTTTTGTACCACCAATGCAACAAACGCCTTTAGGAAGTATTCGTCTATCTATCAAACAAAAGTTTGAAGAACTTGCAATAGATATGAAACGGGATGGTGGTGTTTCTGCACTTACTGGAGATGATAAAGAAACAGCACATAATTTATTTAATCAATTAGCAGACTATGGATTATTTGCTGTACGAAATGGTGAACTTGAATATTGGTTACAGGATTTAGAAGCTACTGGACATGGACCTAGATGGCTAGTAAATATATTTGAAAAGATGGGTGAAGACCATGATAGTGAATCTTATATTAAGCCATCAGCAGGTGATGTTTGGGACTTTATTGGAAAAATAAAAGATTGGAGTATATCTACTGATAGAAGAGGCATACCAACAACAGGCTAACAAAACCTTATAATCTAACATATTTTATAACGTTTATCGCTGTATCTACGTTTAGAGGTCATAAATATATACTCTCCTATAGAAAACCTTATAAAATGTGCTATATAGGAGATCTTATAATGAAATCATGTTTGATTAATATAACATTTTATTCTATAAAAAATTGATAACAGGTAATGAAAAAAGTAGCCAAAATGAATTTAACAATAGTGGTTGAAGGAGAAACACATGTATAATGGGTTTAATATGAGTAAAATACCGATTTAGATAAAGTGCTTTAGCAATTTTGTGATGCAAAGAAGAGGTAAAAATGGAAACCGAGTATTATTTAGCTGCAGTTAATGGTGGAAACTCTTTGACTGAAATCATAGAGAAATTAGCAATGGATGACATAGAAGCTATGGCGGAGAACCTGATCTATGGCAGAGGATTGGATTATTATAGAAATGATTATGTAGAGATGATTGAGTCTGCCGATGATGAGATTGTCGCTATGGTGGAAGGAAGTTACCAGAGTAGTTATAGGGTGCAAATAACAATTGATAATAAGGATCTGCTGGGAAGTTGTACTTGCCCTTATGATGATGTGTGTAAACATATTATTGCCACTATGATTCAAGTCAAAATGGATCCTGATATTTCAGACGAAGAGACAAACCATGACCAAGAAGTATTCATGCGTCATCTTAATACACTTTCCAAAGAGCATCTTGTATCTTTGGTAGACAGGTTTGCACCCCGAACTTATAAAATTGAAGTGATAATGAAGAATGCTTCAAATAGTGAGATCAATGCATCTTTACATGTGATCCTACATTCCCGCCCAATTATACCTATGAAATCACCTCGACCCCCAAAGCCTCATAAATTTCCTTCTGCTTCTTGGTCACTTCTCCTACCTGAGTAG
>NVUY01000020.1 GCA_002733215.1 Sulfurovum sp.
CCAAATGAAGCTTTTTATGGTTTAGAAATGTCAGCTTAAGGCAGAAATAGATATGATTTTTGAACTTAGAAATTGCACTTCAGATTTAAATTTTGGAAATATTAACCCTTGTCTAAGTGTTTCACAATATGATCAGCGACCCTGAAGGCATTGGCATAAATGGTCCAGGTATAGGCTACGGAGCCTCCTGTGGGCATAAAGCTCGCATCTGCCACATAGAGGTTCTCGACATCATGGGAACGGCAGTATTTATTTAGAACTGAAGTTTCAGGGTCATTACCAAAACGACATCCTCCTGCGACAAGGTTTTGGGAGGGGGCAGAGGAAACCCCGCTGTAAATGTTCTTTGCACCCATCTCTTCAAGTATTTTTTCACATTTTTTTGCAATGTAGTTCCCCACTTTGACATCCTGAGGATGCCCCTCAACACGCAGTTTACCTACCGGCATATCATACTTGTCTTTATGTGTAGGATCCAAAGAGACAAAACAGTTATCGTTGGGGAGCCAGTCATTGAAAATTTCAAAACGTATACTTTTCTGTTCAGTGAAGCGCTTGACAAGACGCTCTCCCAAAGCTTTACCCCAAACCATTGTGCTGTCCTCATAGCCATTTTTACGTGCACGGGTGATGATATTTTGATGCTCAAACATAAACTCTACGGAACCGCCTTTAAATTTTCCGTCCCACCAGTGGTCTATGAAATACCAGTCCAGTACCGAACGGTTCACAAACAGTCCCGTGGTCATCAGATCTTCAAATTTGATATGCTTGAGGCTCTCTTTATGCAATTCTCCCTGACCGGAACCTCCTCCGGAGAAGAGCAGGTTTTTCCCAAGTTCCCCGCTGCTGTTTCCTAATCCCTTAGGATGATCTGCGTTGGCAGAATTGAGTAAAAGCCTGGCACTTTCATGTGCCTGTGCCGCAACCACAAAGATCTTTCCCTTGATCTGCTTCTCTTTTCCCGTGATCGTGTCAACCACTACGGCATGATCTACTTCTTCTTTTGTCTTTGTATGTAAAGACTTGACATGAGTGTTACTCATCAGGGTAAGATTACCTGTAGCAAGTGCCGGCTTTAACAGTGCTTCTTTCGAAGACCCCTTGGCTCCGGAACTGCAACCGTAAGATCCGCAAAGGTTCGAGTAGTAACAGGCATCACGTCCCGGTTTGTCTTTGGAGAGTACGGCTCTTGGTGTGACAAGGGGCCTAATGTCAAGTGCCCTGCAACTCTTGTCAAGCAGTTTTACCACTGCATTCTCTCTGGTGGGAGGCTGAGTGAAATTTGCTGTGCTGCGATAGGGTTCAAAAGGATGTTTTTCATAATGCCCGGAAATGCCCACTAACTCTTCTGCCAAGGCATAATAAGGTTCCATGTCAGCATAAGAGATAGGCCAGTCCACCACATTGGCACCCTTGATCTCCCCATACTTGCTTTTAAGCCTGAAATCATCAGGATGCAAACGGTGCAGCATACCCGACATAAAATTAGATGACCCCCCTACGATATTGCCATTCCAGAAACTCCAGCCTGACTCATAGGTGGGGGTCGCTACCCATTCACCCTCCACTTTCTCTTCTATGGTATGATATTCATCCCAAAGATCAGGGGTCACCAGATCTCTGCGGCAATATGCCAATTCATCTTTGGAAAACTCCTTGCGTGTAATGAGCCGTCCTTTTTCCAGGACTGCAACCTTATAGCCTGCTTTACATAACGTATAGGCTACCGCCCCGCCGCTTGCTCCTGAGCCGATGATGACTACATCATAAATATTCATAATTCTATATACCTTGTTTTAGGTCTCGGAAAACCACCATAGGCATTCAATGCTTTCCATCCTGCTTCTTTCACATTTGAACCATATATGGGGTCGCAAAAGAGTCCTTCCATCGTGAGGGTCATAATACGGGACAGCCAATTACTTCCATAATTTGTCTCTTCATAGGCACGTAAAGCTTTTTCTTTCTCAGAAGAGGAGAGTGAAACAAATCGTCCTTGTGTTCTTTTATCAAGCTTTATCCTTTTCTCAAGTTCTCGAGCCCCTTCTATCACGAAGGCACGTATATCTCTATCATAACTTTTATGGGCAACAGTTTCAAACAGAAACTCTGTCACCCGCATGAACCTGGCAGAAGGTATTTGACTTCCCTCCGGGAACAGGTGTTCCTGTACTGCAGCAATAGTAGGTTCTACAGGCTTAAAAGCGCTTTCAAATGTACTTACCTCTTTAGCCTCTATATAAGAAGAGAGTCCGATCAGGGAACCCAATACAAGAAATTGTCTACGTTTGATCATGGGGATACATACCTTTCTTTAACTGATTATTGATAGTATCATAGTCTCTCTTTGTGTACTGTAAGTGCAGTGAAAAAAGAGAGCATCCTCTGAATATCCTAGATATTCAGAGGATGCTATACTACACAACTGTTACACAAGCATCCTATTATACTTACCTCTGTCAAAACAAATATTAGGAGATGAAAATGAAAAAGTTAATTTTTAGTGCATTGTTGGGTTTAGCGATGGTTGCGTTTACAGGCTGTACCTCAGGTAATGATGCGGAGACAGAAGCCAAGTGTTCAGCAAGTTCCAAATGTGATGGAGCCAAGAAATGTGATGCAAGTAAAACTGCAAAAAAATGTGATTCCAGTGGCAAATGTGGTAAATAATACTGCGTTTCTCCCCCTCTTCATAGAAAAATCTTATCCTATAGTAGAAACTTCTTCTATCTATGGGATGTATTTATATTCTACTCTTCACTCACAGCTATTTTAAAATACCTACAAAGAACCACGCTTAAACAACCTACTCGGGCTTGCAGAGTTTGCACGCAAGGCAAATATCAAGACAAGCGCCGCGCTAAAAAGATATTCTTATTTTCCCAATACACACACAGTACACATATTTCATACTATACTTGCAGAGTGACAACAACGATATATAGTAAATGAAAGGAGTTAGCATGCTAAAAACAATATACCCTATCACAAAAAACATACTCAGCCACGGTCAAAGCGTTTCTTTATTGCTCGCTAGACTTGCTGTTGCCTATGGGTTTTATGAGCCGGCCATGACAAAGTGGTCAGACATCAGCAATGTTGCCCAATGGTTTGCTTCGATGGGTATCCCATTTCCTACACTTAATGCATATATGGTAGCAAGTACAGAGATCTTGGGTGTAGTCCTTTTAACATTAGGTCTCTTTACAAGACTTATTTCCATTCCTCTCATCATCATTATGATCGTTGCGATCACCACTGTGCATTTAGGCAATGGTTTTTCTGCTGGGAACAATGGTTTTGAAATTCCCCTTTACTATATGTTGTTTTTAGCCATCTTTGCTTCCATGGGAGCCGGAAAACTCAGTTTGGATCACCTTCTCTTTGGTGACGAACAATAACATAAAGGATCAAAAATGAAAAAATTACTTGTATTACTAAGCGCATTGGCACTCACATTTACACTGGCGACAGCAGAGGGTAAATGTGGTGAAGGAAAATGTGGAGACAGTAAAAAGACTGAAAAAAAATGTGACAGCGGAAAGTCTGACAGTAGCAAAAAATCAACTAAATGTAACGGTGATAAAAAAATGGAAAAATGTAATGCAGGTAAATGTGGCGGTGATAAAAAAGCAGCTCCAAAAACAAAAAAATGTGGATAATCTACCCATAACTTCTCTTCTTTAACCACCCCACCTTTCGCGGGTGGGTCTTTCACCTTTCTTTTATAAATCATTGTATAATGTAGCTACCAATCATCAAAGGATACCTATGCGATACATACTTATTTCACTTGTTTTATTACTCTTTTTTGCAGGATGTCAGGAAAAAGAACAACAAAGTTCAGAAGTACAGGTGAAGCATGATGCCAAGATAGCACAACAGGCAAGAGCAGAAGCCCTTGCAGAATATGAAGCAGAAAAAAAGTCTCAGCTGGCACAAGTCCAGGCAACAGAGGCTAAGATCAAAGCTTTAAAAGTCCCCCCGACTGTACAGACTCAAACAGAGAAGGAAAAAGACAAGCTTTCCGAAATGGGTGTCAAAATGGATAATGATGTCATTACTATAGATACAAACAAAACAAAAGATTTTCTTAAAAACCTGAGTAAGAAAATGGAAGTGCAGATGAAAAAAATAAGTCATGACCTGGACAAGGGGATCATCAAGTCAAAAGAAGCCGGTATTGATATCGATAACGGACAGATCAACATCGACCTCAACAAAACACAGGACTTCTTTGAAAGTTGGAGTAAAAAAATACAGATCTTTGCAAATGAATTTGATGATGTAGCAAAAAATTTAGACGATAATAATACAAATAAAGGAAAATAATGCAACAAATCGATATGAACTCAGATGAGTTCCAGGCACAATTAGAAAAGACATGGTCTTTTGTAGAAAAAGTGAATAAGCAATTTGAATGGGTACAAAATCCAAATGACGAAGTAAACGAAGGTGTAGCCATGGGGCTTGCACGAAACAAGCTCATCTACGGAAAACAGTTTTGTCCATGCTTCATGGTTATTGGTGAAACAAAAGAGGAACAAAAAGCAGCAGATAACCGTATCTGTCCTTGTAAACCTGCAATAGAAAAAGAGATCCCTGAAGATGGTACCTGTCACTGTGGTATCTTCTGTACAGCAGAATATGCAGCAGCACAGGCACAACATAATGCCATAGAAGAGGCAGTGCATGAACATTCAAGAGGGCTGACAAAAGAAGAAGCACAAACCCTTCTTAAGGAAGAACAACTGGACGGGGATGAGCTTGAAGCACTTATAGAAGCAAAAACCCTGGGTATGGTACACTTTACACTTGTAGATACAAGAGAGTTCATGGAGTTCCAAATGGGTCACATCGTAGGTACTGATACCCTTATTCCAACTTCACAGTTCTACGCGAAAGTAGAAGACGAACTTGGAGGTAAAAAATCTGAACCTATCATACTCTACTGTCACTCAGGAAGCAGAAGCTATCAGGTACAACACGCGATGAAAGGTCTGGGATTTGAGCATGTTTGCAACCTGCGTCCAGGCATCATTGGTTTTTCCGGAGAAACGCAGCGAGGATAAACATTCTTCAATATCATTGTCGGGGAGAGGACACCCCGACCTACAAAATCACCTATATACTTCTTTCCTGCCTTTAATCTATAAGGCAATATTTACCGCCCAGACAAATCCAAACTACTATCATATCTATTAGCCCACGACAGTACTTCACACTTTTTTCTTTTGGGTTCGTTTTCTCTTTTGTTGTGAAACAAAAAAGAAAAGGAATGAAGAAGCTCAAACCAAATTCAAACAATAATAAAATTTAATGGGGAAAAATAAAAAGGGATGAGGAGCCGAAACTCCTCAAGAGATAATCAACTAAAAGTTAATTATTTAGCAATTGCTGCTTTAGAAGCATCAGCTACTTTTGTAAACGATTCAGGAGCATTCATCGCCATATCAGCAAGAATTTTTCTGTCAAGTTCGATATTTGCAAGTTTAAGACCATGCATAAATGTTGAATACTTCAATCCATTCAATCTAGCCGCCGCATTGATACGAACGATCCAAAGTCTTCTGAAATCTCTTTTCTTTTGTCTTCTATCTCTGTAAGCATATACTAATGAACGCTCGAGTTGTTCTTTCGCTTTTCTGAAGTGTTTTCTTCTACCGCTGTAGAACCCTCTGGCTTGTTTTAATAGTTTTCTGTGTCTTCTGGCTCTTACGACACCTGTTTTTACTCTCATGGTTATCCTTTACCTTATACTTGTACTGCAACTTTTAAAAAGCCAGTTATAGTAGGTGTCAAACATTTTCTCTGTTTGAACTTGCCCCTAATCGGGGGATTATTGCTATTCAAAATGTAACTAAATGAATTAGTTAATCATCTCTTTAATGTTTTTAGCATCAGCTTTATCAACATATTTAGGACTTTTCATCTTTCTATGGTGACCACCGTCAACCTTAGTAAGAATGTGGCTTCTGTACGCCGTTCCTCTTTTGATCTTGCCGCTTTTTTTAACTTTAAAACGCTTAACAGCGCCTTTTACACTTTTCATTTTTGGCATATGCTTACTCCCTTGATAGAATTTTTTAAATCTATCTCATAATTGAGATTGAGATAAAATGGGACGGTATTATACCCAAATCATCTAAAACTTTAACTAGAAATTATTGTTTGTTTCGTACACAGCGAATATGGCGCTCATAGGTCTTATAATTGTTGTACTCATAGCCACGTTTAAAGTTCATGATCCACGCGAAACCTTCATTAGACTGATGTGAAGATGAAGACCAATAGTAACCCGATGCACCAACATTTTTAAACCCTTTCTTCATATCCATATTACGAGGACTTGCACCAAGAACAGTTTCCAGCTCTTTAATACTGGGAAGTCGCCAGTCAGCATACCCCGCTAAACGCAATTGACTACAAAAAGCCAATGCCCCTTTCCAATCTTTTTTTGTATATTTAGCGGCACTGTTATCCTGCCACATTAATCCTGTTTTGCTGTCAGTTAACACATCAGATGCGAAGGACAGATTCACACTTATGATAATCAAAAGGATTACTCTCATGTATTGCTCCTACTTTTTTGTATTATTACCGCACTTCTCTTCACAACTCCTTTAATCCGAATTATGCTAAAATCATCAACAATAAAACACGAGGCACTTTAGTGGATAAGATCAGCAAAATACTTTCGCAAAAAAAGAAACTTCTGACAGAAATCTACTTTGATCTTCAACTTCACTTTGAAGAGAAATATGGGAAAGATGCCCTTGTACTGATGGAGATAGGCACATTCTTTGAAGTCTATGCAGTCAATAATGACGAGATGAAAGTGGGCAAGGCAAAAGAAATAGCCGAGCTCCTCAACATTCAGCTCACCAGAAAAAGTAAAGCCATTTTAGAGAACTCTGTCTCCAACCCTCTGCTTGCAAGTGTGCCTGCTGTTTCACTGGACCGCTACCTCTCCCGTCTGATCGCCACTAAGAAATATACGATCGTTGTCGTCAAACAAAAAGGAGAGATGCCTAACATCAAACGTTATGTCTCCAATATCATCTCTCCGGGTACGAACTTTGAATATCTCTCTGAACCTTGTGAAAATAACATTGTCTCTTTACTCATAGATGAAAATGCGGGTATCTACTCGGTGGGGTACGCTGCTATCGATGTGAGCACAGGTAAGACTATATGTAATGAAATACACTCAACACGGGATGACAAAACCTATGCATTGGATGAAGCCTTTAACCTTTTACAAACCTACAGTACTTCTGAAGTCATCATTACACTTGACAGCAGAGAGCTAGACAAAGAGTGGATAGTGCATTATCTTGAGCTTGAATCACTGCACTATTCCATAAACACCAAACGCTTTAAAATACAATTTCAAAATGAACTCTTCACCAGAGTCTTTAACATCAATTCTTTTCTCTCAAGCATCGAATTTCTTGACCTTGAACGCCATCCCTATACTACGGAATCTTTAGCTGTACTCATAGACTTCATCATAGAACATGATGAGAGTATCATAGAAAAAATGAACAAACCGCAGTTTTTAGGCAATAACCGATATATGTACATTGGGAACAATGCCATGGAACAACTCTCCATCATCTCCCGTGATCCTTCTGACATCACACTGCTGGATCTCATAGACAAAACCTCTACTGCTTTTGGGAAGCGTCTCTTAAAAGAACGTCTGCTCAACCCTATCTGTGATAAAGCCTTACTTGAACAGCGTTACAATCTTACAGAACTCCTGCTCCCCAATATCAACCGTTTTGAGACGCATTTAAAACAAATATATGACCTTGAACGCATTACAAGACGTATCAAACTGCGAAAACTGCATCCTGTGGAATTGACGTATATTGCTATGTCTTTAGAAGCCATTTTAAACCTTCTTGAAGATGCACAGAATGAGGGTCTGGAGATAGAAGATACTCTCTATGACGAAACCCGGGAAATGCTCAAAGTACTCAATGATACTTTTGAACTGGATGTCTGTGCAAGGTTTCGCATAGAGCAGATCAATGACAACCTCTTTAAAGATGGTGTCTACCCTGCTATTGACACTATTGTCAAAACGCAGCAAAAAGAAGTGGACAAGATGGAAGATGTTGCCGCGCATGTGGAAGCGCTCTTTACAAAAGACAAACTCTTCTCGGGAACAACACGCTATACGACAGTGACCTATCTGGAGAGTGAAGGTTACTTTTTAAACCTTACCAAGAACAGATTTACACTCATAGAAAAGTCTCTAAAGAACTCTTTTGTAACCATTGACGATAAGCATCACTTCTTTAAAGACTTTCACTATAAATATTTAAAAAATGCTGTAAAAGTCCAAGCACCATTGTTTGAAGAGATCACCAGAAACTATGAAACATCACAAGTTAAACTCATCTCTCTTGTCAAGAAACGCTACACGGAAAGCCTTGACCTGCTTGAAAATCGTTTTTCTCTCTTACTCGATAAACTTATCTCATTCATAGCCAATATTGATGTTGCTATCTCCAATGCAAAATGCACAACAAAGATGAATCTTACACGTCCCCTCATCGAAGAGGGTAACTTTTATGAAGTCATAGCCCTGCGTCATCCCATCATCGAATCCAATGATGAGAGAGGTATCTATATACCCAATGATGTCTTCTTGGGACAAAATAATAATACCAAGCATAACCATCTCACCCTCAATGCCAGTGATGGAGAAGATGTTTTAGGGACACTTTTATATGGTATCAATTCATCAGGAAAATCTTCTTTGATGAAAAGCATAGGACTTTCTGTGGTCTTGGCACAGGCAGGATTTTTTGTCCCTGCGATTGAACTTCGTTTTGGTCTGTATGACAAACTCTTCACACGCATCGTTTCACAAGACAACCTTTACAAAGGTCTCTCTACCTTTGCCGTAGAAATGATGGAACTCAAGAACATCTTTAACCGTGCCGATGCACGCTCTTTGGTCCTGGGAGATGAGATAAGTCAAGGGACAGAGACAGAATCGGCTCTTGCTATCGTCTCAAGCGCCATTTTAAAGCTTATCTCACTCAAGTCGACCTTTATCTTTGCCACGCACCTGCATCAACTGGGGAGCATTCCTCAGTTACAAAATTTAGATCATCTCATCTTCTTGCATCTTGGCATTAAATATGATGAGAGCAATGATACACTTGTCTATAACCGTGTATTACAGCTTGGTATGGGGGACAGCCTTTACGGACTGGAATTTGCGAAATCACTGCATATGGATAAAGAATTTTTAACGATGGCACAGATCATACGGGAAAATTTAAACCACGGTGGCTCTGACATCAAAAAACTACGTAAACAAAAAAGCAGTAAATACAACAAAGAGCTCTATCTCAGTAAATGTGCCTTATGTGAGAAAAATGTAGAAGATGTGCATCATATCGCGGCACAGAAAGAGGCAAATAACCAAGGTCATATAGACCACTTCCACAAAAACCACAAGTATAACCTCATACCATTATGTAAAAAACATCATCATTTGGTACATGAAGGAAAGATAAATATATCCGGTTTTGTGATGACATCTGAGGGGTTAAAATTACATTATGAGGTTAAGAGCTAAAGCTCAGTGAAAGCGAGGAACTAAATTCCGAATCGTAGAAAGCGTAGGTCGGGGTGCCCTCACCCCGACCTACGCAAAGATTACTTCTTTAAAGGTGTCACGTACATATTGATATAACGTCCTTCTTGTGATGCCTTACTCTCAAGATTACCTACATCTTCAAGCATAGGCCATACACGGTTAAGTACGTCCACTCCCCATTCAGGGTTTGCCATTTCACGTCCTCTCAGGAATACACGTAATTTTACATGTTTCCCTTTTTCCAAGAACTCACGTGCATGTTTTACTTTGTAAGCAATGTCATTTTCAGCAATTTTACAAGAGAATTTCACCTCTTTTACTTCGATGATCTTTTGGTTTTTTCTTGCTTCTTTTTTCTTTTTCTCAAGTTCATACTTGTGTTTTCCGTAGTCCATGATCTTTGCAACAGGAGGCTTTGCATCTGGAGACATAAGTACAAGGTCTAAGCCTTTATCATCTGCGATCTTCATAGCTTCATCTCTGGACAGGATCCCGAACTGTTCACCATCATCGCCAAGAACTCTAAGTTCGGGGATCCTGATAGCATCATTCATGATCGTATCGTCAGCTTTTTTTCTACCTCTGTTTCTGTCGTTGTGTCTACTCAAATTTTACCTTCTTGAAGTTGTTGGGTTAATTTTACCATAAATTCGTCTTGTGTAAGATTATACTGTTCTTTAGCTCTTCTGTCACGTATCGCCACTGTGTTATTTTTAACTTCTTCATCACCAACGATCACTACATACGGTACACGCTGCTTTTCAGCATTACGTATGCGTTTGTTGAGTGAATCATTTTTATCATAGACCTCAGCATCCATACCTTCCAAAACCAGTCTTTTCTTAAGTGCATAGGCATAATCTGCATGGCTATTGGAAATAGGAACAAAGATAACCTGCACCGGGGATAAGAAGAAAGGGAACTCTCCGGCATAATGCTCAGTGAGTATACCGATGAAACGTTCAAATGATCCCAGGATCGCTCTGTGTATCATCACAGGCTGTTTACGGGTATTATCTTCTGCCACATACTCCACCCCAAAACGCTCCGGGAGGTTGAAGTCTACCTGTATCGTACCACACTGCCATTTACGACCGATGGCATCAGTGATCTTGATGTCTATCTTGGGGCCATAAAATGCACCCCCGCCTTCATCTATGGTGAATGGTAAATTATTGCCATTCAGTGCATCTTTTAGTCCTTGTGTTGCCACTTCCCAAACGGCATCTTCACCGATCGCTTTTTCCGGTTTGGTTGATATTTCCATTGTATATTCAAACTCAAAGAGTTTCATCACCGCATCCACAAACTCTACTACTTCAAGTACTTCTGCTGCTATTTGACTTGGTTCACAAAAGATATGTGCATCATCCTGAGTAAATTCACGTACACGGAAGAGTCCATGCAGTACGCCTGACTTTTCATGTCTGTGTACCACACCATATTCATAATACTTCACTGGTAGATCACGGTAACTTTTTGGCGTGTGCTTAAAAACCTGGATATGTCCCAAACAGTTCATAGGCTTGATCCCATACTCATGTTCATCAATGGTAGTGAGGTACATGTTCTCACCATAACAGGCATAGTGCCCGGATGTTCTCCACATATCTGCTTTAAGGATCTCAGGGCCTCGCACAGGTTCATAACCGCGAGTAAGGTGTGCTTTATGTAAGATACTCTCTAGTTTATAGCGAAGTTTTGCACCCTTTGGCATCCAGAAAGGAAGACCTGGGCCGGCTGCTTCGTCAAACATAAAGAGTTCCATCTCCGCACCGATCTTTCTGTGGTCACGTTTTTTTGCCTCTTCAAGCATAAACAAGTGTGCTTTAAGTGATTCTTTATCTGCAAATGCAACACCATAGATACGGGTAAGCATCTCAGCTTTTTCATCACCACCAAGATAAGCCCCTGCAACACGTGTGAGTTTAAAGTTATGTAAAAAACGAAGTGCCGGAACGTGAGGACCACGACACAGATCCTCAAAGTCACCCTGTTTATAGATAGACAAGGTATCATCTGTGATACGTGTCATTACTTTCTGCTTAAGATCATCATTGGCAAACTTCTCTAAAGCTTCTGTCTTGGTCATCTCGTACTTTTCGATCTTATACTTTTTCTTGATAAGCTCTTTCATCTTCTTTTCGATGGCTTTGAGGTCATTTTCACCTATGGTCTCATCTACTCTGAAGTCATAGTAAAACCCTTCATCTACCACCGGTCCAACAAAGAATTGTGAATGGGGGTAAAGTTCCGTAATGGCCTGTGCCATAAGGTGTGCCGTAGAGTGACGTACTAACTCTAAAGATGCTTCAGAGTTATCATACTCTATAGGTGTTGCCGTACAGTTTTCCCCTGCACTCTGCGTATCTATTATATTTCCCTGCTCATCCATGTAACCTATAAGATTTTCGCTCAAATTAGCCCTTTATGTAAACGCAACTTGTCATACTATACACACAAGTATTATGTTGCCCACGTTAAAAATGCCATGATTATAGCTAAATTTTACTTTTAAGCTAAGCGTATCTCTCACTGCTTGATTTAGACCATGGTTTAGCTGAGCCATCATGCACAACAATACGCTATTGTATATTTCCGTAAATCACATGATTTGCACTGGAGCTTTCTTTGGCCGCACGCAAGGCATCATCTGCACACTTGCTCACAAGCAGTACCGTTTGTCCATTCTCCGGGTAAAGACTCACCCCTATATTGACTTTTATGAGAACATTGATACTGCCTACTTTACATGCACCCATAGTACTCTCTTCCAGTTTTTTTAAGTACTTTCTTAAAAATGTTCGCTTTTGCTTGCTTATAATAACAAACTCTCCCCCACCCAATCGCGCAAGAAAGTCATCCTCGTTGGCACTGTTTTTCAGTCTCTTAGCTGCTTCTTCCATGATCTTCTCTGCTGTTTGATCCCCATGTTTATCCCTAATGATCTGAAACTTGTCAAGACTGATGAACAACAGGCTAAAAGTCTCTTTCCTCTTAACTGTATCCTGGATCACTTCTTTATACTTCTCTCTACTTGGCATACTTGCAAGAAATATATTCTTTTCATCAGGCCGTTCTTCCATGACTGCTTCAGCGAGCACGGTCTCTGTCTCCTCTGCCGTCCTGATAAAGCGAATAGAAAAAAGAGATGTCAGCAAAGCAGTGATCGCAAAAGCGATAATAATATCATAATGGGTATGCCAATAGGGTGAGTACAGGTATAACAATACCCATGCAAGAGAGGCAGATGCGAGACTTGTATAGGCATACCTTGCACCAAAATATAAACTGCTCTGCATCACTATCAACACATACAATGCAAACAGATAAATTCCATATTTCTCAAAGATAATTATAAAAAGTGTCAAGGCTAACAAATCCACGAAGATCAATACATTTTTCCTCAGAGTAACAAACATGTCAGGCTTATATGCGATAAAAGCATTATATGCAAGGGAGAGAAGTATCATCCCT
This sequence comes from Sulfurovum sp., assembly GCA_002733215.1. Classification (GTDB taxonomy): domain Bacteria; phylum Campylobacterota; class Campylobacteria; order Campylobacterales; family Sulfurovaceae; genus Sulfurovum. The sequence goes on from NVUY01000020.1 coordinate 13,106, forward strand.
CCCAAAACAAGACGAACAAGAGGTATCTTTTGGATGATGTCAGTACTGATAATAAAACTGGACAAAGTAAAAACGAATAAAATGATCAGCCGAGTGCCTGCATAGACTCTCTCTTCCTGATAATCAATATTTCTGGTTTGCATAGGGATCCTCTAATAAAGATAATTTATCATACACACAAACAGCTAAAAGGGAACTAAAGAAATTGGCGTTATACCCATACGTATTCGTAAGTAAAAAAGTAAATTCTTGATGGAGACAGCGTTAAAAGGAGTGGTGCTCGCTACAAGACTCGAACTTGTGACTTCCACCATGTCATAGTGGCACTCTACCAACTGAGTTAAGCGAGCTTATTTGATCAGTTGCTTGATCAAATTAGGATGGAAGTATATCAAAGAGATGCTTAGATTTAGTCCTGACAGACCCAGGCACTCTCTTTGCAGAGTTTGTCGAGATGTCCACTGGCTTCACTTTTTCCTGCCTTAAGTGCTTTTTTGAAGTTCTCATAGGCTTTCATTTTATCATGTGTAATGCCCTCACCCCAGGCATACAATACAGCAACATTTAGCTCTGCGGCAGGGTCACCAAAACTTGCACCTTTTTCAAAAAGTTCAAAGGCTTTTTGCTGGTCTTTTGCTACTCCCAGGCCGTCCTTGTAGAGTGATCCCAGATTATTGTATGCTTTGACAACAGAAGATGCCACTGCTTTTTCATACCAGTACTTTGCCTTTTCATAGGCATGCGCATCAGAGCTCCCTGAATCATGATAGAGTCTTGCCAGGTTATACTGTGCTGATGCATTACCCTGCTTTGCTGCTCTTTCATACCATTTCTGTGCCTGGACAAAGTCTTGTGTGACGCCATGCCCGTTTGCATAGATAAGTCCAACATTGTACTGTGCTTTGGCATTATCTTTTTTAGCCAGGACATAAAAAGTATTGAGTGCTTTGATGTAGGCACCATTGTTATAATCTTCTACTGCCTGATTAAAATCATCTGCAAACAGACTCACTGCAGCAAAGATAAAAATAACTATTTTTTTCATACTTCTCTCTTTAAAATAATTTTCTTCATTATATCAGGGTCTCAGCAACAAATGTCTTAGTCACTTTCCCGCCAAACCTGTAGACACCCTCTTCATAGCTCACATACAGTTCATCTCCGCTTTTAGGATATACTTTGACCTGGTCGGAGACTTTCCCCTCTTTATGATTACGAATGAAGCAGGCTACCATGCCGGTACCGCAGGCTAAAGTTTCATCTTCCACCCCGCGTTCATAGGTACGCACATACATAGTGTTTCCGTCTACTTTACAGATATTGACATTACAGTTGTATTTGTGGCGCAAGGCTCTTGCTTCTTCAATATTGAATTCATCCAAATTATCTCTCACAGCCACAAGATGAGGCACCCCGGAGTCTATAAGCCACCATTTTTCACCATACGCTTCTATGTCATCAGAGATAATTTCAGGAGCCGTCATGTCAGAGACCACATAAAGCCCGTTGATCGTTGCACTTATCACGCCTGCGCCTGTCAAAAACTCTGCTTTATCATCTCTGACAATACCTTTTTCATGTGCAAAATGTGCTACGGCTCTGCTTGCATTCCCGCACATGTCAGCACGAGATCCGTCAGAGTTGTAAAACTCCCATTCAAAATCATACTTGGGATGAGGCAGGACCACCACCAGACCGTCTGCACCTACACCGTTTTGTCTGTGACAGAGTTTTTGTGCCAGTGCGGATCTGTCTGCCTTTTCCTGTGCAATGAACATCACAAAATCATTGCCATTGGCAGAATACTTAGTGACGGTCATAGTAAATCTCCTAAAATCGCTTCTTTCACGCGTGCTGTCTCATGGGCAAGATCCATAAGCGTTGTACTGTTGTTGATAACATACGAAGCATTCTTACGTTTTTGTTCAATATCTATTTGCGACTCTATGCGTGCCAGAGCCTCTTTTCTATCGTAGCCATCTCTTTGCATCAGTCTTTCCAACTGTTGCTTCTTTTTAGCATAAACCACAATCACCTTTTCAATGCCATAACGCCCCCCTTCATAAAAAAGCGGGATATCTATAATATAAGGTTCTGTGCGTTTGTCAAGTTTTTCTGAAGCTTCTGAAATTCTATCATAAATGAGAGGATGAAGCAGACTCTCCAGTGCTTTTCTTTTCACCGGATCAGAAAATACAATGCTTCCCAGTAATGTTCTGTCCACTTTCCCCTCTTTGACAAAAGCTTCACCAAACATTTCTGCAATCTCCCTGCGCTTCTCATCCAAGACTTCATGTGCAATCTTGTCTGCATCGATCACCCGGAAACCTTTTTCAGACAAAAGTTTGATCACCGTACTTTTTCCGGTTGCGATCCCTCCGGTGAGTGCAACAGCATATTTAAAAGACATAACTTACCACTTTCTAAACGATTTTAACTGCATTTTATCATAATTATAGACATCATTTCTAAATTGTAGTTTCCCGTCATAATCCACCCATGAAGTAAGATAGATAATATCTACGGGCACTCTGTTTTGCAGAGCCAGATATGCTTTCTTCTTCCCTTTCAGTATCTCTTGCGATTTTTCAAAATCTATGTTGTCATTAAAGGTAGAAAAGGTTTCAAGCAACTCTCTTGGCTGCTGCAGACGGATACATCCATGAGAGAATGCTCTTTTATCTTTTGCAAAAAGATGTTTGGTCGGGGTATCATGCATGTAGACCGAAAACTTATTGGGAAATAAGAACTTCACTTTTCCCAAAGCATTATGGGTTCCTGCTGTCTGGGCAAAACGGTAGGGCATATTTTTACTGTATCGGTATTTACTCCAATTGACAGAAGCCGGATTGATCTTGACCGCATCTTTCCCCCATCCGTTAAATATTTCAATTCTTTGTTTACTCATGGCATTGGGATTTCTCAACAACTTGGGAATCATCTCATTTTGGATAATACTCTTGGGGATATTCCACTGAGGATTGAGGACGATCGTCTTCACAGTTTCGGAGAAAATAGGTGTCGGGTTTTTAGGGGTACCCACGATGGTTCGGATACTTTGCATCAACTTTCCGTCTTCTTCAAAATAGAGCATAAAATCAGGAATATTGATGATGATATGACGCTTTGAATGAGGTACATTGAGCCACTTGATACGATCGAGGTTCAGCAGCATGGTCTCGATGCGTTCTTCCACACTTTTATTGAGCACGGCAAGGGTTATGGGACCCACTTCTCCGTCATCCTTCAGTCCGTTACGTAACTGAAAATGTTTGACAGCTTCTTGCAAACATTTATCATACACCGTTCCTTCAGCACTCTCGTCACAGGGGACATAATCCCTCGTAACGATCAGACGTTCACGCAGAGAAAGAACTGCTTCCGCACGTTTTCCAGGCTTGAGTGTCCCGCGCAAAGGGACTGTCGGCCAACCACCATCGGCTTTTATCTCTCTGTATTTTGCCACTTTTTTTTGTAGTTCTCTATAATGATACTGTCTAGGCGTAGCATTCTGAAGCTCTTTCCCTAAGTCTGCACCAAGCGCTGCCTCTCCCACCATCGCTATGGCATTGGCCTGGGGTCTGTGCAGTATCCATTCTGTACTTACGCCATTGACGATAAGGTTCGATATCCTGGCTTGAAAGGCTCCCCAGTTAATGCTCCCAAGGTAAGCATAATCTGTATAAGCTTTATAGAGTTGGGAAACCTTAAACTCTAGATCCACCTTTTCAACCAGTTTTCCATGATACCTGTACACATCCTCTACTTTGCCTTCCAGCCTCAAGACATCCTGATAGAGTTTGCCGTTCTTATTGAGCGTGTCATCATTTTTGATATGATTGAACAAGGCTTTTGCAGCAGGAGAAGGTGCATTTTCGCTCATCCATACCGGCACAAAGAAGAGTTGTGTATAGAGTTTTTTTAAGAAGCTGTTCGGGGGCTGTGTTTGCAATGAATTCATCATCACTGTCGATGCAACTTCATGATATTCCAAATTTGACTCTGCATTCGCAGAGTGTGAGAAGAGTAACGCGGAGACAAGTCCGATACTCAGACATAAACGTTTTATTTTGATCATTCTTTTCTATTTCCTGCTGAATTAATGAAAGAGTATATCAAAAAGTTTTAAGTAAATGACTTTTTCAGAGGAAAAGAGATGCCATCCTGTTATTTTTTCTAAAAATTATAATTGGCGATCACTCTAAACTGCTCATAGTCTTCCATGCCGTTTACTTTAAAATCTACTGAGGCAAACGCTGCGGTTACACTGATCTTGTCATTGAAGTTGTACTCCAAAACAGCATCTATCTCTCTTGATTCATAAAATGAAACATCGTCTGCCTGAAAGCTGCCGTAGGCAAGACCAAAAGCAAGATCATCTACACCCAGTTTTCCAAAATCATACCCAAGCCCGATGACCCATGCACTGCCTGAAGTTCCCAGTGCATCAAGTGTCTGATCTTCCATCGAGGTAAAGAACGGACCACCGCCCAGACTTAGCCCCATAGCGCCCGTATCTCCATTATCCTTGTTATAGGCGGCTAAAACAGTGACACCCAGGTCTGTAAAATTTGTTTCCAAAGAGATACCGTAGGTTCGGGCATCCTGCTTGCCAAGAAAAGCTTCTCCTGTTTCCTGACTTCCATCATACTGAAGTCCAAGTACCAGAGAGATGTTGTTGGAAAGTGTGTGTGCATATCCCGCTTCTGCATAAATAATATTGGCGATATCATTATAGTTGTAATACCAAAGGCTCAAGGAAAGATCTTTAATGCCTTCATAAGAAGCAGAAGCATAATAAATACCGTCCATATTCTGATCAACGCCCAAGGTTTTACCCACCTTGACAAACTTAGAACTATCCACTGCATTTTCCCAGCCTGCCATTCTATTTATGAATCCTGCAGAGAGCGTCAGATCATCAATATCGGTATTTGTGACCCTGTAGACTTCAAAATAGTTTGGTATCATTCTGAGATCATCACTGTCTGCATGGGGTGTATCCAATGACTGTCTGCCAAGTTTTATCTCTGTATTTCCCCATTTGCCATCTAAGTATGCTTGAGAAAAAAGAATAAAGCTTTTGCCCTTTTCATCAAAAAAATCACTGTTGAGATTGAAATACTTGTGCTGACTCCCCAGCTTAAGTACAGTATATGCTTCAGCACCGACAGTAAGTCCATTCCATCTTTGTGTATTGAAGTGAAAGTGTCCGGCCAGTGCAGAGGCACTTGTATGTGGCGAAGCATCTTCTGAGAAGTTGACATATCCTGCTCTGAGTTGACCTGCTGTATGTTCCAGAGGATCATATCCACTCAAAACACTTCTTACACTTTGAACTGTTACATGTTGTTGTATCTCTTCTTGTTCAGTAGTGATTTCTTCAGTGTTTATACTTTCCAGGGGTTCACTTAAACTTTCACCACAAATACTGGTACTCATTATCATTAAAAAAACAAAGCCTATAGTAGCTTTATTCATCATTTTTTCACTCCTGCTAGCTATTGATCTGTCTGATTTCTATCTTGTCTGCTTCATCTGCACGCAGAGCGATGTGTGTTGAGCCTACTTCTATCTCCATTGTTTTCCTGCCAAGAGAACAGCCCTTGACATGCAATACCTCTCCACGCATCACACCAAAAGAGTTCAATCTGTCTTTCAGTGCTTTGTCTGCATTGATCTTTATGATCTCTGCTTTGTCACCTTTTCGCATATCACTTAGTACCATACTACACTCCTGTCAATATCAGCGTCACTCTGTACGCTATAAAACTTAAGATCCACGCCGTTGCAGAGGTCATGACAAAGAGGTACACCAGGTACTTCCAACCTCCTGCTTCTTTTGCAAAGACCATCGATGCCGCCAGACAAGGCAGATAAATCATGACAAAAACAATAAAAGCAATGGCAGAAGCAAAAGGTATATTTGCTTTTATCTGTGCAATAAGCCCCGCATTGCCTTCATCAACTTCATCACCCAGTGCATACAGTACCCCAAGTGTAGAGACAACCACCTCTTTGGCAGCAAGTCCTGTTTCAAGAGCCACTGCCATACGCCAGTCAAAGCCAAGCGGCGCAAAGAACGGCTCTGAGGCATGCCCTATTTTCCCTAAGTAACTCTGCTCCAGCAAGACTAAAGAAAGATCATTGGAGAGTTGGCTTTTAGCCTCATCGTTTGATGCCTGTACTATCTTCGTTTCATACTGCGCTTCAAGTTCAGCGTTTTTAGGATAGTTAGAGGCAAACCAAACGAGCATGGACGCAGCCAAAATGAAGGTTCCTGCTTTTTTCATGTAAGACTTAGCCTGACCATACACAGTATGCCAGATCAATTTGAGTGAAGGCATACGATACTTTGGCATTTCCATGACAAAAGGTTCATCTTCGCCCTTGAAGACGTACATTTTCAGTGCTTTAGCCGCAAAAAGTCCTAAGAGAGCGCCTGAAATATAGATGATAAACAAGATATTCCCTGCCTGCTCCTCTCCAAAAAATGCTCCTGCAAAAAGTACATAAATAGGCAGCCTGGCACCGCAGGACATAAAGCCTATGATGAAGAGGGTAATAAGTCTGTCTTTTTCATTTTTCAGGGTACGTGCTGCCATATAGGCAGGTACGGAACAGCCGAACCCAGTAACAAGAGGGATAAAGCTTTTTCCGTGCAGTCCGAATTTATGAAAAAACCCATCGAGTAAAAAAGCCACACGGCTCATGTACCCTGTTGTCTCAAGCAAAGCGATACCTATAAAAAGAATGATGATATTTGGCAGGAACATCACCACTGCACCCACACCTGCGATCATCCCGTCTGCGACCAGCGAGCCTAATTCTCCATCTCCTAGTACTGCTTTAGCCTGATCTCCAAGCCAGGAGAAGGAAGCATCGATGTAATCCATAGGCACGGAACCCAGTTCAAATGTAAGCTGGAACAAGCCCCACATAAAAAACAGAAAGAGAGGAATACCCAGGATCTTGTTGATGAGGAGATTATCTATCTTTTGTGTGAGATTTTTGGCTTTCATCCCTGAAACAGTCATCACTTCCATCTTTGCACCTTTGGCAAAGGCAAAATGTTCGTCGGCAAAGATCTCATCAAGATCTTTCGTATTGCTATGCAGATAGAGGTGATTTAATCCTTCTCTGATGACAGGAAGCATCTCTATCCAGATAGGTTCATCATGCATTTTTTTATAGACATCAACATTTTCCTGCAATAACCGTACTGCCAGTTGGCGATAAGGAATGATATTCTTGTATTTTTTCTCTTCTAAAAAGTGTGAGATTGCAGTGATCTCTTCTTCTATATGATCACTATAGATCACTTTTGCACCCGTCTCTTCCTGCTCATAGACTTCAACGATCGCAGACTTGAGCGCTTCAATACCTTTTTTGTCAGAGGCGGATGTTTTGATACAGGGCACACCCAGTATGGCAGAGAGTTGCTTCTCATCTATATAAATGCCCTCTTTTTGGGCTTCGTCGTCCATATTGAGTGCCACGACCACTTTTTTACCTGTTTCAAGGAGTTGTGTGGTGAATAAAAGATTTCTTTGAAGGTTTGTTGAGTCTACGACATTGACGATGATGTCATATTCATCACTTTGTAAAAAGCTTTTTGTGACTTTCTCTTCTATGGTATATTCTGTTAAAGAGTAGGCACCGGGAAGGTCAATGATGTGCACTTCATAATCTTTACAGGTTACGGCATCACAAAGTTGGAACTCTACTTCTGTTTTATCTACTGTCACACCGGCAAAGTTACCCACTTTCAGCGTGGCCTTTGAGATAGCATTGATCAGTGATGTTTTTCCTACATTAGGCTGTCCGGCTAAGGCAATGGTGATTTTTTCCAAAACTTTTCCTTATAATACTCTATAAAATTATTAAATGATAACTATTATCACTTACTTTTCTTAAGAGGAGTATAGTCTTCTTACTCTTAAAAAAGAGTTAAATTGAGAGCAATTATCATTAAAATACTTTCTCTTTTTAAAATGATAAACCTTTTAAAAATTCTCCTGCTTTTCCGCCAAGTACTTTTTCGATCTTGTTTTGTAATTTATCGTCTATTCTATTTTTAAATAAAGCAGAGGTATCAATGCTTACCTTTGGATCATCTATCGTGCCTCTGATCTTCCCGCTTACTGTGTATTTTTCATACACGAACTTGAACTTGGCTCTATGGGTGTTGTTTCGTTTATCGACCCTTCCCTCAGTGATATCGATACTGCTTCTTGTCCCCTTCGCATGAAGCGTATACGCGGTGATCTTCCCTTTAATATCTGCATGAAATTTTGTAGAAGAGAAAATGACGCGTGCCGGGTCTTTGCCTATCACCATTTTGATCATACTGGTGAGGGAACTTGGTTTTATTTGAAAGGAGGCAATATCAAGATCAACGACGCCTGATTTTTTCTTCAGATGATACTTTCCTTTCCCTGAAGCCAGTCCCAGGAAATTTTTCTTATGTCCCAGTATCCCCAAAATATTTTTCAACGGTACGGAGCTGATCGTAGAGTGAAGATCCTCTCCCCTAAGCGTATAGTGAATCTTGCCTCCCAGTGTGCTCGTTACCCCCGTGAGGGTCAAACTCTTATTTTTAGACCACTCTCCTTTGAGTACAAGCGGACCGTAAAGTTTTCTATCTATCACTTTATGCAGTTTTTTTAAGTTTGGGATCTCCAGTGTATAGGTACCTTTAAAATGCTTTTTCTCTCTGTCAACCAGCATATTATCAAGGTAAATATTCCCCAGAGAACTCTTCACTCTTGTATGGATATATCCGATCCCCTTTTTGAAGGTACCTGAAGCATCGAGTACGATACTGACTTTTAATGCCTCTCCTGTCAACTTTTTCATCGCATGAGGATCGGTCACAAGCTTGATACTCTTCAGCGTAAATGTCCCTTCTGCCGGCTTGAGGTTCGTTAGAACCATGTGCGTGTCAAGCGTTCCTTTTGCATACACAGGCAGACCCGTCAATGCCAGCATCTTCTCTGCAAAAAGTTGAGAGGCATTCACCTTGGCTGTTTTACCGTCATAAGAAAAGTCCAGCTTTTTCCCCAAACCTCTCATTTGTCCAGAAATACTGAGACTATCTGTAAACTTGAGTTCCCCTTCTGCACTGACGGGCATCCCTCCGGCTACTTGCGATTTAGGGAACCATGCATTCAGATCATGCATCAACAAAGTGTAGCGGGAAACTACTGTTTTGTCTTGCAGGTCATACTTCAGATCCGTCAATGTCACATCTGCCAGTGTTGAATGTACTGTGGCAGAGCCTTTGAGCTTTTGATCGGCTACTGTTCCTTTAGAATTCAACGAAAAGGTATTTTTGGCAGGGATCCGGTAACGAGACCATTTTTCTATGGCTTTAGCGCTTAATTCCCCCTTGTCAATACGCAAGGTATAGCTTCCCTCTTTCCTGTTCTCCTTACTCAATGCAACGGTACCGCTCACTTCACCTTTTGCATACACAGGCTTCTTCAATAAGCTCAAGAGCTTTTCCAATGCAAGTTTCTCAAAACTTATTTGGGTGCTTTCATCTATAGAAAAACGAAGTGCTCCTCCCAAAGAGTGACTTATCCCGGTGACACGTACCTTTTTCTCTTTACGCTCCACGGTTCCGTCTAACTTCAAAGGTCCGGACAGCTTGTTTTTTGTCAATAGTCGCAACTCTTTCACATCCAAACTGTACCCTGCGCTCCATTGCCCCGAAAGCATATTGACTAAAGCATTATTGATCTGCAAAGTAAAGAGATCACTCTGTACTTTGCCCAGCACTGTGACATTTTTCCCTTCCAGATTTGCATCTATCCTTCCGTGGAGATAACTTTTTTCAGGAAGTGTGTAGTCATAAAGTTCTTTGAGCAGCTTACGATTGAAATGAGCTTTATGGAGTACGATGTGTCCATATCCGCTTGCCGCAGCTTCTCCTATATCAGGCATATTTACCTCAACGTCTATCTTCCCTTCTGCCAGGGCAGGATGTCCGTAAAGCTGCAACAGATCTGAAAGCTCTGCGCCTTTCATGTGAAGTATGATCTTCTCTGCCGCATGGTTGATGACGTGTAAGTGATAGTCTACCTTTGCACCCAGCGCTGTGCCTTTACCCTCCACAGAGAACTCTTCAGACACCCCTTTAAAGTGCCCTTTGAGATCTGTTTCTTTAAGCATCAACGCTTCATAAGAAAAGCTGTCGGATCTGAGTTGATACCTGCCCTCAAACGACTGCTCCCATAAACGATACTTTGCCACTACCCTGACAGCAGCCTGCTTATTGATGACAAAATCCAGGCTTGTTCTGCCTGACTCAAGTGTAAAGCTTTGGATTTCTACAGGTAATCCTATCTTCTCTTCCAATTTTTCCTTGACATAAGGTTTTAACATTTCGTTTCCCGTTGGGCTAAAAAGGAAAAGAGAAAGACCTGTCACAGTAAGCAAGACGAACAATAAGGTCGAAAGTATAATAATCAGTAATTTATGCATGCTTTATTATACTAAAATAACCATAGTAATGCTAAAATATCCCTATGCATTTTACATTTGGTTCACCTTATTTATTGGTTTTACTCTTACTTTTACCCTGCTTTCTCTGGTGCAAACAGTACAATAGACCCTATTATTTCCCTAAATTGTCATGGATAACGAGGCAAAGCCCTCTGCTTTCATGGGAGCCCTGGCTGAAGATGGCACTTTTTTCCCTGATGGTCTTTGCCCTTGCCAAACCTTTTGTCTATGATGCCAGCAGCAATCAACATAAAAAAGGTCGGGACCTTGTACTGGCGATCGATGCAAGCGGCTCCATGGCACAAAGCGGTTTTAATGAGAAAGACCGATTGAAAAACAAATTTAAGATCAACATGGAACTCTCACAGGACTTCATAGAAAAACGTTTTGATGACAACATGGGCGTAGTCCTCTTTGGTACTTTCGCCTACACAGCCTCTCCCCTTACTTATGATCTTGACTCCCTCTCTTATCTGCTTGAAATGACCACTGTCGGTCTGGCGGGGGAGAGTACCGCCATCGGAGATGCCATTATGCAATCCATCCGAACACTCTCCTATGGCGAAGCAAAGAATAAAGCCATTATCCTGCTCACCGACGGGTACCATAATGCAGGAAAAACTTCGCCAAAAGAAGCTGTCAAAAAAGCCAAATCCCTGGGCATCAAAATCTATACCATAGGCATAGGAAAAAGATCCGATTATGATGCCCCGTTGCTTGAAACCATCGCCAAAGAGAGTGCTGCGAAAAGCTACGCCGCTTCTTCCGCCAGAGCCCTTGCCGAGATCTATGAAGAGATCAATACCCTCGAACCCTCTGCCATACGTAGTGAGAATTACCTCAATCAGAGACTGCTTGTCCTGGCTCCCCTGATCCTGGTATTTGTTTTGCTCCTGCTTTGGGTACTTCTGCTCAGGAGAGGTGGATCATGACCCTCCTCTACCCAAGTTTTGTATGGCTTCTGATCCCCCTGGCACTGTTTTTATGGCAAGGCACTTCAAACATCGTGCAGCGTGTGCATCTCATAGTACTGATGCTCATCGTCATTTCTCTCTCCCGTCCCGTGCAGGAACAGGCACTTCAGGAAGCGAACATCCAAGCCAAAGACATCATTATCGCCCTGGATGTCTCTTACTCCATGAAAGCCACAGACATTCATCCCACACGTTATGACTTTGCCAAAGAGACCATCTCTGCACTCCTGAAGGAGAACCCCTCTGACAACATCATGCTTCTGGCATTTACGAGCAACCCTCTGCTGCTTTCTCCTCCTACCACGGATCACACGCTCATCAACATTGCACTTCAAAGCCTTAACCCTGAATTCATCCTCACCAAAGGGACTTCTCTGGAAAAACTTTTTAAGAAACTCGCTTCCATGAAGGTGGGACATAAAAATCTCATACTCATGACGGATGGGGGAGAAGAGGATGATCTTGCAAAACTGACAAACCTTGTAGAAGGATCCAATGTCGCTTTAACCGTTTTAGCCCTGGGCAGCATACAGGGAACCACTTTGACAAAAGAAGACGGTACACTGTTAAAAGACAAAGAAGATCATCTTGTCATCACCCGTATCAATCCGCTTTTAAAATCTCTGGCTTCCTCGGTATCCGGAGCGTATATCACCCCTTCCAGCACAGCAGAGGCGACAGCAGAAGAGTTAAGAACTGCCCTGGAAAGGTTTGAAGAAAAAGCGGAGCAGGTACAGAAGATGCAGCGTCACTACTTGGAGTTGTATCAGATCCCTTTGGCTTTGGCACTTTTACTCTTCTTTATGGTACATACACGTGCGGTAAAATATCTCTTTTTACTCTTTGCGCTTGCAGGTCTGCCTGCCCAGGCTTCTATGCTGGATGATTACCATCTTGCACTTGCTTACAAAAGCTACCAAAAGAGTGATTTCAACAGCACACGCAGACACTTAAAACAAATAGAAAACGCTTCTTTGCAAAGTCAAATGGCTTTGGGCAATACCTATTACAAACAGCGTGCCTTTAAAAAAGCTATCAAAACCTACAGCTCCATCCGTTCCACTTCTGCAGACATCAAGCAGGCACTCTACTACAACATAGCCAATGCCTATTCCCTGCTAGAATCGTATGATAAAGCCAAAATTTACTATACTAAAACATTACAACTGGGTGCAGATGCGGATGCCGAACACAACCTCGGACTTGTGGCACTGCTGTCAGATAAAAAAAGTGCTTCTCTTGGTATCGCCCATCCTAAATCACAAGATTCTTCTTCCTCTAAAAGTGAAAATCAGGAAAAAGATAAAAAGGAGACAAGAAGTGAAGATGACCCCTCTTCAGGCTCCGGAGGCGGCGGGGAAAGTCAGACAAATGAAAAGCAGACAAAAGAAAAGCAAGAAAAGAAACAGCTTGTAAGTGACGAGCGTGAAGAGCAGCACCCTCTGAGCTCCAAAGTCTATGAGCTCATAAACAAAGGATACATACGTGAAAAACAACCCTGGTAAGCAAGGTAAGCTAGGTAAGCTAATATCTTTTTTGTTTCTTAGTGTCCTCGTACTTCATGCAGAAGATTTTGCCTATACTTTCAAGGTAGACAAGCCACACCCTTATGTCAAAGAAGCGGTTCTGCTTACCCTTGATCTCGATCAGACCAACCATGACAAAGTATTGCTTTTTGACTTTAAGATCAAGCAGAGTGATGCCTATCGTTTTCAAAGACTGGATATCAAAGAGACGGACACGGGACATCATGCACAGGTACATTATATGTATCTCATCTATCCTCTGAAGTCCGGGAAGATCAATATCAACTTTGACCTTCTCAAAAAAGTGACCACAGAGGACAGTGTGGCTTACAGTTTTTCCGGAGACAGAGATAATGTCAAAGGCCTGGTCACGGTAGACACAGCTGTCACCCTGCCTCCTTTAGAGTGGGAAGTCAAAGCTTTACCTGAGGGAACAAAACTTGTGGGTGATTTTACGCTCACAGCGCAGATCAAACAGCACAAGGCCAAAGCCCATGAACCCCTCCCTTTTCAAATAAGCATTCAAGGGAAAGGCTACCCTCCCGTACTGCCGACACTTCTCCCCGAAGAGGGCAACTTTACACGCTTTACAGAAAAACCTGTTATCCACTCTGTAGTGAGCCGACAAGGGACGCAAAGCACAGTCACTTACTCCATGGCACTGTCACACAGTCAAAGCTTTACACTTCCTCCTGTTGAGATCAAGGCATTTAACCCGCAGAATGAAAAAAGCTATAGGCTTACTGTACCTCCTCAACACTTTGAGATCAGCAAGGCAGAGAGATCTGTCCTGCTGGACAAAAATGATTCTCCAAGGGTCTTGGAAGCAGACTGGTCCTGGCTCAAAACGCTATTGGGGTATCTTGTAGTCTTTGCCGCGGGATACCTTACTGCTCTCTCATGGAAATGGCGTAAAAAAAGCACTAAAGGAGTCACCTCTCCTTTAGTCCAAAAAGTCCAAAACTGTAAAGATGAAAAAGCCCTGCTTCAAGTCCTTATGGCGGCAGACCATAAAGATTTTGGCACAAGCATTGAAAAACTGGAAGCTTCTTACTATGGAGAGGTTAAAATCAATTTAAAGAATGAGAAACAAAAGATATTGGAGCAAATACAATGAATGAAAAAATCACCCTGCTGAAAAAAGAACTGAGCAAAGCCGTCATAGGCCAAGAAGCCATGATAGAAGGTCTGCTCATAGGGCTTCTTTGTGATGGTCACATACTTGTGGAAGGTGTGCCGGGACTGGCAAAGACCACGACCATCAATGCCCTCTCCTCTGCCATAGGTTTGGACTCCAAACGCATACAGTTCACCCCTGACCTCCTCCCCTCAGACATCATAGGGGCACAGATCTATAATCCGAAAGACCACTCTTTCAGCATCAAAAAAGGTCCTCTTTTCACTAACTTGCTCTTAGCCGACGAAATTAACCGTGCCCCTGCAAAAGTACAGTCTGCCCTGCTTGAAGTGATGCAGGAGAGACAAGTCACCATTGCAGATGAGACCTTTAAACTTGAGCATCCTTTCCTGGTCATGGCTACACAAAACCCCATAGAACAAGAAGGTGTCTACGCACTTCCTGAAGCACAGTTGGACAGGTTTATGATGAAACTCGTGGTGCAGCATAACTCTGAAGAAGAAGAACTGGAGATCATGCAAAAGGCGGCAACAAAAAGCTTTGAAAAAGTAGAAGCTGTCCTGAGCATAGAAGATCTGCAACTGCTTCAGGCAGAGCTTGCCAAGGTACATATAGATAAAGAGTTGGAAACCTACATCGTCCAACTGATCTCTGCCACAAGAGAACCTGCTAAATTCGGTCTTGAAAGTATCGTCTCCTGCATCATGTTCGGAGCCAGTCCGAGAGCATCCATAGACCTCTACAAAGCAGCAAAAGCAAAGGCTTTCTTAAGAGGCAAGAGCTTTGTCTCCCCTGCTGACATAGGCTATGTGATCCATAATGTACTGCGTCACCGTATTGTACTCTCTTATGAAGCCCGGGCAAAAGGGATGAGGACAGATGAGGTTATCTCCACTATCGTTGAGACGCTGCCAATTCCATGAGAATAAATATGCAAAAGCAAATCGCTCTTGGAAGTGGAGACTTTATCGAAGTGTATACCTTTAGGTGCAGTCCCACCTGTAACTTGCATACTTATATATTTTTATTGCCAAGAGAAACACAAGTTACAAACAAACAAAAACTTTTTCGAGCAAATACACTAGAGGCGGGACTGCACCTAAAGGTATACACTTCGATAAAGTCTCCGCTTCCAGAAGAACGTATCTAAATGACCACACATTTGAAAGCCCTGCAACTCAAAGCAAGACACCAGGTCTATACCCTCCTTTCAGGACACAATCTTTCCAAACTGCACGGAGAAGGCTATGACTTTTCAGAACTGCGCGAATATCAGATGGGGGATGACATCAGAAAGATCAACTGGACCATCACTGCCAAGGTCGGAAAACCGTATATAAAGGAGTTGCATGCAAACCGTGAACTCTCAGTTGTTGTCTGTGCTTTAATGGACGGAAGCCTCTATTTTTCTTCAGGAAACGCCAAACAGGAGAAGCTTACAGAAGTCGCGACCGTTCTTGCCTATGCAGCACAGCATAGCGGTGATCTCTTTACCGGCTTAGCTTATACACAACATAAGATCCATACCACAGTTCCGACAAAGCAGGTCTATCATATAGAACAGTTTTCCAAAGCACTCTACGAAGCAGACCTCCTACATACCACGCTTGAGCCTGAGCCTTCCATAAAAGACCTCTTTAAAAGAGTACACAAACCTTCTCTTATTTTTGTACTGGGTGATTTTTTGGAAGCGACCGATCTCTCTCTGCTTGCACAAAAACATGAAGTGATCGCTGTTGTCATACGGGACAGAGAGGAAGAGTTTCCCAAAAAACTGGGAGAAGTCTCACTGAACGACTCGCATAACAGCGCACAACTGGATACGTATTTTGGTCGCAGAAGCATAGATCAGTATCTTGCAAAACTGAAAGAGAATGATGATAAACTGATGGAGCATTTTTCTCGGTATGATATTCGATCTGTAAAGATCTTTACAGAGGATGAAGTACTGGGGAAGCTTATGAAACTGTTTGTGTAGTGTGGATATTTATTGACTAGACTTTTGCATAAAATAGATTTTTTCACTGATCAAAGAGAGGTAAAAGCATAAAAAATCAAAAAATATAGAAATTTATGATATAATACGCTCATGTTCAAAGTAACCTCCTAGAATGGTTAGATTGATTACCTAACTAACTTGGATAGAAAAAGGCAACTCAACTTCGGTTGGTTGCCTTTTTTTTTGGCTAATTTTTAGCTGGGTGGTTGGAGTGGGAATCCAATATAAGGAGGAAGCTTTGAACAGCTATACGGTACTAATCATACTCATACTCATACTCTTGATCTGCTTGTCAGTAAGAGCCTATTGAGTAACGGCAGGGATTAATCACCCCTGCTATGATTGGTATTGTCTTTAAGTTTAGCCTCTAAAATAACCAACCTTAAACACGTAAACCCCACAAACAAAGGCTTCTCTAAATCTGTTTAAGGTTCAGAAAAACCGTTCTATACTTAAAGTTCCGAGTGGCACGACATTCGCTGATTAACATAATGGTGATTCTTTGAAAACGAAAACCTTATAAAATTATATATTTTATAAGGTTTTCTAGTAGAATTTCTATTTATAATTTAACTCCAAATTTATCAAGAAGAAAGATGACGCTGTAATAAGCAAAAATAGTCATTAAGATTGAGATCCCCATACTTGGATAAAAGCTGAAGCCTTTTTTGATTAAGATGGGGAAAGCTATAAATAATGTCATTGATGGGGCAATTAACCAAACAATTCTATTTGAAAACTCCACTGCACTACTACTGCTATTTGTATCAACATACATCCATGTCATGGCTAATATTGAGACTAAGGGTATTGCTGCCAATAGTGCACCCAGCAAACTGCTTCTCTTCGCTATTTCAGAGATCAATACAATTAAAAGTGCTGTAATAATTAATTTTGTTATAAAGTAAGCCAATTATTTTCCTTCTATTATTTAATGCTTATTTACCTGTGTGATTAGCACCTGTTACTTTACCATATAGACTGACAAATATATAAAGAGTTTGTTTCGTCTTATCTTTACTTTCTTTGTTTCTAAAACTAACTACCCATTCCGTATTATGGTGAAATTGTTTCTTCTTCATATTTAAAATAGGTGTATCTGACCAGCTTGTATCAATCTTTCCATTTTCAACTAATTGCATAAGCTGTTGATTTGCTGTTTTTTGGATATCTGCCTTACTGACTTCTTCTTGAGTATGACTATGTCCATGACCACCCTCATTACTATGAGAATGACCAGAACCTGCATATAGTGTTCCAGAAGTAAGTGCTACTGCCATAATTGTTGTTTTCATTAATATTTTCATTTTTTTCCTTTTATAGTTCATCATGTTGAGATGTCTTTTGTTTTGCTTTTTCCATATCTAAATGTATATGGTAATGCTCATCTTTGTTAAACCCAAATTCTTCTTCGTTTGTTGTATGTAAATATCCATGTAATTGCATCAACAACAACATAAAACCTGCAAACATCAATACATGATTGGCTACTTTGCTTAGTCGTAAAAAAGATGTCGTTTTTCTCCACTCTGTCAATACAATAAGCATAATAATAAGAGCAATTATTTGCCCAACTTCTACTCCTATATTGAAGGAGATAATTTTTAGTAACATATCCCCATTTTGTTCACCTAGTGGTAACTGTTGCAATCTTGTTGAAAGCCCAAATCCGTGAATAAGTCCAAAAAGAAGGACCATCATTAATAAATTAGGAGACTTTACTCCTAAATAGTTCTGAAACCCTTTATTGTTGTCAAATGCTTTATAGATAACACTAACAGCAATAACGGCATCAATCAAATAATAATTTGCATTGATACCCATAAAAGTAGCAAATATTAAAGTGATACTGTGTCCTATAGTAAATATAGTGACAAATTTTACGATATCTTTAGTTGTAGTAAGAAAAAACACAACTCCAAAGAGGAAGAGTAAATGGTCATACCCGGTCAACATATGTGTGGCTCCAAGCCACATGTACCGAAGGTTTCCACCTTCAATCATTGCCTGTGTATCTGCTACTGAAATACCATGTGCATATGCAGCTGTATTTAGCAATAGAAATGAGACTAATATAAAAAATATTTTAAGATTCGGCATTTAGTGCCTCACTGTATTGAATTTCAATTCTTATCATTTTGTTCCTTGACTATTAATATTTGTATTGATAGCCTTAGGCTTTAATGATCCAAAGCGTAAATATAGTGCCGGTAAAATAACCATATTGAGTATGGTGGAGCTAAAAAGACCAAACAGGATAACCGTAGCCATTGGAGCCTGAATTTCACTTCCTGCCTCACCAACACCCAAGGCCAAAGGAACCATGGCTAGTCCAGCAGAAAATGCGGTCATCAAAATAGGTACTAAACGCTCTTTTGCGCCCTGCCTAACTGCTTTTTCAAAATCATTGACTCCTTCAATTTTAATTAAATTGTGGATATGTGAAATCATCATGACTCCGTTACGAGCGGCAATACCAAAAAGAGTAATAAAGCCTATTAAGGTTGCAATTGAAATGATGCCACCAGAAACATAGAGCCCCACAATACCTCCAATCATGGCAAACGGTAAATTCACCAAGATAAGCATCGCATCTTTTGCAGAAGTAAATGCTATATATAGAAGTAAATATATGCCAAACATTACCAACGCACCTAAAGTGATCAAGATATCTGAAGATCTCTTCGCACTTTCAAACTGTCCTCCAAATTCAATGCGGTATCCCTTTGGCAAAACTAAATCTTTGCCTATACCTTTTTGAATCTTTTCTACAACACCCACAAGGTCAGAGTCTGAAACATTTGCTGTGATGACCGTTTTACGCTCCATGCCTTCTCTGCTTACCATATAGGGCATTCTAGCCTCACTGATCTTTACTAGTGCCTGTAGCGGAACCTGTATACCTGAAGATGTTTGAACCAATGTTGATCTGATGACATCAACATCAACTTTTTCTATCTGCTTATATTTGACAACCACGTCATATAACCTATTTTCTTCTATAAGTTTTGTTACTTTCTTACCATATAAAGCGGTTTGAATAATGGTACTAAGCTCTGCAATCGTAATGCCGTATGAAGCCATAACAGGACGGTTAAACGCCATAACAAGCTGTGGCAGATCTGCTTGATTTTCCACCATGACATCAACTGTACCCTTGACATCTTCAACAATATGTTTTATTTTTTTTGCGATATTGCGTTGTGTATTGATGTCTCCACCAAATACTTTAATTGCAATGGCAGCTTTAGAACCTGAGAGCATATGGTCGATTCTGTGTGAGATAGGTTGCCCAATGGAAATACTCACCCCGGCAACAGCTGACAACTCATGTCTTAATTCTTCAAGGAAGTCCTCTTTTGAGCGATCTTTCATTTTGAGTGTTACTTCAATCTCTGATGCGTGTATCCCCTGTGCATGTGGGTCTAGTTCTGCACGTCCTGTCCTTCTTGCCGTTGAGACAACTTCCTCAAAGCCCATCAAGACCTCTTCCACACGCCCACCTAAATTGTCTGATTTCCCCAACGCTGTTCCGGGTAAAGCAACAACAGCTACAGTTAAACTTCCTTCATTGAACTCTGGAAGAAATGATTTTCCCGCATTCAGTAAAAATATACCCGAGAGTACAAACAAAGATGTGGCAATCAACACAAGCACTTTCCATCGACGTATAGTGAGTGTTAGAATGTTTTCATATACTCTTGTAATTGTTACTAAAAACATTGAATGCTCGTGTACACTTTTTGACTTTTCCTTTAGGAAATAATAACTCAGCACAGGTGTAATCGTAATCGCCACAAAAAAGGAAGCTATAAGGGCAGAAACATAAGCTATACCCAAAGGAGCCAATAATCTTCCCTCCATACCTTCAAGAAAGAAAAGTGGGACAAATACCAAAAGAATAATCAAGGTTGCAAAAACAATAGTGCCTTGAATTTCCAATGTGGCTTTTGCAACAACACCTAAGCGACTTTGTTGTTTTGATACTTTTTTTTCACTATTTTGCTGAAGTCTCCTGATGATATTTTCAACAACAATAATGGCATCATCGACTAAAACACCTAAAGCAATCACCATGCCACCAAGCGTCATTGTATTGATGGATACATCTAACCAATTGAGTAAAAATATGGTGGACAAGAGAGATAAAGGGATGGCTACAAGTGTAATGAGTGTTGCTCTCATACTCAATAAAAATAGCATCACAATAATAATGACCAAAATAGCACCATCTCTTAGTGCATCGATTAAGTTATCTATAGCAGCGTTAATAAAAGATGATTGTTTAAAGAGATCCTTTTCTATCTTCATCCCGGCTGGAAGGCTTTTTTGAATTTCATCAATGCTGAGTTCTATTTTTTTTGTCAGTTCAATGGTATTGACATTTGGTTGTTTCTGAATCGCCAATATCACTGCTTCATTTGTATTATAAGAACCTGTGCCCCGTTTGGGTGCGGCACCTATACGTACCTCTGCTACATCAGAAACTCGAACAGGATTACCTTGTTTTGTTTCTATAAGCGTATTAGCAATATCAGCAATGTTTTTAAGTCTGCCTATACCACGAATCATATATTCTTGTGAATTTTGAACATAATATCCGGCCGCAGCATTCTCGTTTGACTCCTCAATTGCTTTTAGAATGGTATCAACATCCAGTCCATAGCTGACAAGTTTTTCAGGTTTTAGCAACACTTGGTATTGTTTTGTATCGCCACCTATGGGAATGATATCCGAAATACCTGCTATGGAAAGCAAACGTTGTCGTACATCCCAGTCTGCTATGGTTTTAAGCTCTATGGATGAATGTTTATCTGAGTGCAGTGCAATAAACATGATTTCTCCCATGATAGAAGAGACGGGTGCAAGTACAGGAGAGCCGACACCTTTGGGCAGATTGGACTGGATTAGTTGAATTTTTTCATTCACAAGCTGACGTGCACGGTAGATATCTGTCCCCCACTCAAACTCTGCATAAACGACAGAAATACCACTCATGGAATTGGAGCGGATACGTCGAAGACCGGAAAGCCCATTGAGCCCATTTTCTATAGGAAGAGTGATAAGCCTCTCTATTTCAATAGGTGTCATTGCCGTTGCTTCAGTCAAAACTGTTACGGTGGGTGCAGTTAAATCCGGGAAGATATCTACTTCAGACTTTTGAAGTTCCATCACCCCAAAGATCATAATTGCAACACCAAAGGCTAAGACAATCAAGCGTTTTTTAAGAGACCAATTAATTATATTTTCTAACATTTCTTATCCTTAGTGTGCATGGCCATGGCCTGCAGCCGCGGGAGATATAGATGACAACAAAATTTCATATACTCCCTTAGAAGCAATATGTTCACCTGCGCTCACCCCTGAATATACTTCAACATAACCAGCATCACTAAGCCCCGTTTGCACATTTCTACGCTCAAAACTCTCTCCTGCTGTTTGAATATAAACAACATGTTGTCCATTATCATTAATGATGGCACTTTTAGGAATAGCCAATGCTTCCACAGTTTTACCAGTATAGGCTCTTGCTGCATAGATAGCACCCACTTCAAGAGAGGGCGAATCATTGTTTATCTCAAACAACAATGAAGCGCTGCGTGTTATGGGATCAATATGATTATTGAAGTAAAGGAATTTTGCATTTTCATTCACAGTAAAGATTAATGATTTTTCATTTCTAAGTAGCTCTACCCCTAAAGGTTTAGTGATTTGCTTGCTGTTATTTTGAGGAATATTGATATTAAGCCATAGTTTTTCAGGGTTAATAATATGTGCAATAGTATCACCTTCATTCACATATGAACCGGATAATGCCAACAACTTATTAATTGTCCCATTTATTTGATTGTTTAGTGAAAGCCCAAGGTTTTTATTACTGCCTGTATCAAACTGTTTCAATCTTTGAGTGACATTGGCAAGTTGTGCTTGTGCCATTTCATACTCCTGCTCTGCAACAATAAGACGATTCTCCGATACTGCATTTTTAGCTTTAAGCTTTTGAAGACGCTCATAATCATATTTCTTTAATGTAAGATTTGTATTTGCTTTTTTAAGTTCAAATTTTAGAGTAGAGATATCTTCTTTTTGTCCAAGAAGTGGAGCAATATAGGCTACTGTCATATTTTTTTTCAGCTTCGTACCCACAGAAATACCTTCATTTAGTGTGACAATGCCAGAGACAGGTGCTGTTAAAATATACTCATGATTGTGAGGAATCTCTACTTTTGCAAATGTAGATATCGACTCTCTCAGGAGACGTTTTTTAACTATTTGCGTTGCAAATTCTACTTTCCATTGCTGCTCTTTTAAGTAGCTAATACTGTCATCCTCCTCTTCTTTTAACAGAGGTATCTGGTCTACAGATTCATACACTTTGAACATTCCCAGCTCATGAGTCACAGAGATACTTCCAAGTTTAATGCTAATACTTAGCTTCGCATCTCCACTTTGTGTTGGTATGGCAACAGGTTTAAAAATACCCTCAAATGCTAGAGCATCTACAGAGAAACACTCTTTTGTCTCATTGCTAAAACTAAGACATGCTTCTACTTGTCCTTCTTTAAATGGTTTAAAGGTATCCATATAGGTAAAATGTGCTAGAAAAGTAGAAGGGCTATTGACCACAAAAGGATCAAACTCCACAAATAACTCTGTCTGCTCACTATAGTCAGTGATTGCAATAGGTTCAGGTCCTGCTGGTTCATCTCTAGCAAGAGATTTTACTTCTTCGGTACAAGCAGAAAAAAAGAGTAGCATCAGTATTGAGAGTAAAGGTAGTCTATTCATTTGTTATCCTTTAACAAGTTGACTGAAGCGGCATTACATAATTGCAGCCAGTAAAAATTAGCTTCCAAAATCAAAGTTTGATATTCAAGTTGATTTTTAAAATAGAGTGTCTGTGCATCTAAAAGTTCAAGTAAGCTCTTCTCTCCCAATTCAAAGGAAATAGTACTGATTTCAGAATATTTTCTTGAAGGGTCAAGTAGACTTTTCTTGTAGTTTTTTAACTCTTTTGAGACATTTTTATAAAGTGTGTCATAGCTCCTGACATTTCGTTCAAGCCCATAGATAACTTCTTGTGCTTTGATACTGTTTTTTTGAATATTTACACTTTGTATCTCGATTTGAGAATCTTTCCGATCCCACAATGGTACTGATAGACGAAAGCCAAAGCCAGAATAGCTAGTGGTATTATCATTTAGGACTAATTCCTGTCTCGAATAGGCATAGAGTTCAGGAGACCCATAGCGTGTTGCTTTTGCTAGGGCAAGTTCTTCTTTAGCTGCTTGTACTTTTGCCTCATAATGACGATACTCAGGACTTAGTTTAAGTGATTCAATGAGCATAGTTATGTTTTTCTTTCCAGGTTTGACAATATCTCCTGAAAGTAAAATTGTATCATTGACATTAAGTAGTGTTTGCGCTTCAAATTGCATCTTAAGGTAGCTGTTTTTTAAGCCATATCTTTTCATAGCGATTTGCTGTTTCATGATATCGATACGTGAGCGTTCCAGTCCGGAAATATCACCTGAGTTCTCACGAGAAATTGTTTTCTCTTGTAATTGTTCAGTCTTTTTTAGCTGCTGATCTACGATATTAAGTTGTCTTTTCAGTGAGTGCATTTTTTGGAAAAGAGCCGCAGCTCTGTATTGCACTTGCAGTATTGTTCTGTCTTTAATATGCGCTTTGCTCTCCAGCTCAAATTGTGCAGCCCTTTTTTTGTGCGTATTCTCACCCCATGAAGGTAATTTTTGACTGAATTCTATATAGCTGTAATCAATAGATTTCCCAAATCCATTATCGAATGCCATTTCCAATGTGGGATTTTCCCAGAGCATTGCTTGAGAAATCTTTTCTTTTTCAATTGTAAGTTGTGCATCATCTTGTCTGATAGCAAATGATGCGTCTAAGGCTTTCTGTGCAAAAGTATTCCAAGTATATGAATTACTTTTTTCGGCGGCATAGACGCCAATCATCATCAGCAAGGATAAAATAATAATTTTCATAAATAATATTCCTTATATTAATTTAATAAAATGTAAAGAGCCTCCAAAGAGACTTACTTATGTTTAAAGAGCATATGCATAAAGGTTCTGTCCTTTTAGTCTTAAATGCTGAAAGGCTGACTTTTATTACAGTTTATAGTGCTTTTATGGCATAGTAAAATGCTTATTATGCTCTTAGTGTATGGTATATAGATTTTTGATATACCTAAAATAATAAATGAGGGGGCATTGCCATTAAGTTAAGGATTGTTTCTATACAAGGAGCAGGGACTTTAGTCCCGTAAAGACGGGATTTAAATCCCTACTCCAAGAAAATATTTATTATTAGAGGTGCCCTTAACTTAATGGCGTTGGAGGGGGGGTGTTACTGTGGGGGTGCGTGTAAAAGTATGGATCGCAAGGGAGTCGGTGGCGGATCCACAAATATATACCTATAAAAAGTGGTTTTAGCTCGTAGCTGTATTACTTTATTTAATTGTGGTGAAATAAATTTAAAGGCAATGCTTTTCAAAAACACCAAAAGCAAAAGAATACTGCCAAGGATACCAATGTTTTTATGCAAGTCTAGATGCTCAACATAGTGCAAGACCGATAGTTCTGCAGCAATTTCATGAGGATCAACAAGGGAGTTTTCATGATGAGAATGATGACTATCATGACTTTCAACATGATAATATTTATTCATGGACAGCACGAGAATCATTGTGATGAGAAAAAGTACTGATTTTTTAAACACTTTAATTGCCGAGCCTTTACTGAATATGAGAAGATAATATCTTATACGTGGTTAATTGAAACTTAAGATAGGTATTCCAAGCGGAGCTTCATACAGTACTCAGGCTAAAATAATCTGACTACACTTATTGGTATAAAGAATAACACGTTGTATAGGAATCTATACCCGAAACCTTATAATCTAACATATTTTATAAGGTTATCCGTTGTAGCAACGTTTGTAGACCATATATATGTACCCTCCAATAGAAAACCTTATAAAATGTGCCGTATAGTATATTTTATAAGGATAATGCGACATGATTAACATAAAACCAATTCTATCAAATTTTTAGTCAGCAAGCAGAGTTACCTTGGAACTCTGCTTGAAGCTTTTTCCCCTTAAAAACTTTTTCATCTCTTCATGAGAGATCATCTTTGCAGGCTCTTTTCTCTCTGTCACTCTCTCTTTAATTACCTCTGCTATTTGCATATCCTCTAAAATATCAGCACATACTTTCATCTATTTCTCCACATTTAAATACATGTCAAAGTATACCACGCTACCGATTTACATAAACATTAAAAAGACAAAGACGATAAACAAGATAAAGCGTAGGAAGCCTTCAATCACATTCGTCTCACCGTCATTGAAGTTCACGATACAGACAAGCAGTGTCAAGCCCAGCATTACACCCTTTACAGGAGTGATGGCAGGTTCTAATCCCATATAAAT
Source organism: Sulfurovum sp. (assembly GCA_002733215.1). GTDB lineage: Bacteria > Campylobacterota > Campylobacteria > Campylobacterales > Sulfurovaceae > Sulfurovum. The sequence goes on from NVUY01000020.1 coordinate 38,711, forward strand.
ACCTATTTAATGATATCCTCATAAGTTCTGTTCGCATTCATCTTGAGTTTATCTTTCACCTTCATCACTCTCTCATCCCCACTCTTATACGCTTTTTTGAGACGTTTTTCTATTTTTTCCTGTTGCTTCTCTTTGGCGATCTTGTGCTGTTTAAAAAACTTTTTGACACTTATCCATCGTTCTTCTTCAACCTCAACTGTGTCTTCTTCAGAGCTGACCTCTATGGCTTCTTCTTTCACGGGTTTCTGATACTCCAGTTGATGTATGTAAAGTGCCCGCATCTCATGAAAGGCTTCTTTGATCAGATCGATCTCTCCTTTGAGTGTGGTAGAGATCTGTTTATTGGATTTCTTGAGGTCTTTTACCGTGCCTTTAAGTACAGAGATCGTTTCATCTTTTGCTTCAAGCAAAGCTTTGTAGTTCTTAACATCATTCTGGGATTCAGAACTGTTTACTTTGGGGGAAGGCTTTACTGTTGTCTCTTTGGGGACAGAGGTTGTTTCTTCTTTACTGATCTTGTCAACTACAATATAAAGTTTACCATCTACATTTTTAGCTGTCAATATACCGCGCTTTATCTTCGCATAGACTGCCTGTCTTGAGATACCAAGCTCCTGAGCATACTCCGCAGGCTTCATCAACTTTTCCATACTTCCCCCTGTTTACTTTACAATTATGTAAATCATAGCATAAGTTTGATGAAAGGTTGACACTTTAAATATACGGTAGGGTTGGTTTACCGACCAATTTAAATGATAATATAGTTTTGGAGATATAGCCTTGTATGTGGCCGGTGAACCGACCCTACTTTTGTGTACCATCGAGAACGGGAACAAACAGACACTGCTCGATCGTTTCAGAAGTAATACGTCCGTTTTTCTTATAATAGCGTGTAATAATATGATAATTTTCAGTCTCTTCCACCGGTGCCACTAAAATACCGCCTTCTGCCAATTGCTCAAACAGTATTGGAGGTATCTCTTTGGCCGTTGCAGAAAATAAAATACGCTCAAATGGGGCATATTGCTTCCATCCTCGCTGACCATCGTCAAAACGGGTAAAGATATTATGTATTTCAAGTGACGAAAAACGGGTTTTTGCCTCTTTTAGCAGTTCATCAATGCGTTCTATGGTAAAGACACGACGACAGATCTGTCCAAGTATCGCAGCCTGATAGCCCGAACCACAGCCTATTTCAAGCACAGAATCCACACCTTTGAGTTCTAAATGCTGTGTCATTTTGGCCACAGTAAGAGGAGAGGAGATCCATTGACTTGCCGCTAAAGGGAGGGCATCAAGGTTATAAGAGAGATGCTTGAACTGTGTAGGAACAAAGGCTTCTCTGTCAACCGCTAAAAATGCCTCTTCAACGTGTTCGTCCAACTCAAAATGTTTCTCAATTTCTGCGACAAGGTTTTGCCGCTGTCTCGCTTTTATCATAATAATAAATTCCTCATACACTGTATTGAGGGGATTTTATCTAAAATCTAATTAAATATGCTTTTGAACTTATCCCACAGGCCCGGTTCTTCAATCAATCCATCACGATATAGCGACGCATTTTCTTGATCTCTCTGAAGTCGATATTGCCTTCGACTACTTCGGTACTCTCATCCATGGTCACCTCTCCCGTAGGAGAAATGACAGAAGAAGCACTTGCCATATCTTCATCACTGCTGTTTGAAACAATGACATAACACTGATTCATCACAGCCAAAGCACGGGAAAGCACCTCCAAATGTGACTTACGTGCTTTCCCCCATCTGGCTGGGATCAATACGACATCTACTCCCTCTACCTGCTTCCATAACTCTTTAAAACGCAATTCAAAACAGATCAGTATCGCATAGCTCACGCCCTCTATCTCAAAAGGTTTGATCTTTTTCTTTCTACCCGCTTTCAGATAAAGGTCTTCGTCACCCAGTTTAAAAAGTTTCACCTTCTCCTGCCTGTGTATGATCCTGTGCTTATGGATCACTACGGCCTGATTGATAAACTCATCACCCTCTTCCAGGATCAGGGTCAAAACAACTATCTGTGCCCCTACCTCTCTCTTCAGTGTTTTGAGGGCATTGGCAGAGAACTTTGCAGCGGTTGCCATATGCTCATAGTCATAAGAAGTTAAAAATACTTCCGGCGCAACCACAATATGTTTATCCTGATGCTTTTTTAAGTAAAAAAGCAGTGTTTCTAAGTTTTTTTGATAACGCCGATGAGAAGGAAGCTGCAGACTTGCCACTTCCATATTTTTAGGTAATCTTAACATCCCGAGACCTAAAAGTCATCCAGATCCAGACTTCCTTTAGAGTAGTTGGTTACAGTCCCTTCAAAGAAGTTTGTTTTTTGATCATTGAACTGTGAAAAGTTATCTACCCATTTGATAGGGTGCTCTACATTGTAAAGTTTTTTCATACCTACAGCATGCAGTCTTTTGTCTGCAAGATACTGAATATACTGCTCTATGATCTCATCTGTCAATCCCAATATCTGCCCCTGTGTAATATAGGCTCCCCACTCAGATTCAAGTCTTACAGCAGATCTGAACATTTCATATACTTCTTCTTCAAGCTCTTTGGTAAAAAGCTCCGGTCTCTCTTTTTTAGTAGCGTTGATCATGTTCTGAAAGAGTATGAGGTGTGTTACTTCATCTCTTTGAATAAAGCGTATCATCTGTGCTGTCCCAAGCATTTTATCGGAACGTGCAAGTGTGTAAAGATAGGCAAACCCTGAGTAAAAATAGATTCCCTCAAGGATCTGATTGGCGAACATGGCTTTAACTAAGTTCGTCTCTGTCGGGTTTGAAGAGAGCTCTTCATACACTTTAGCGATAGCATCATTTTTCGTTTTGAGCATCATATCTCTTCTCCAAAGCTCATAGATCTCTTGTGAGTTTGTAGAGATGCTGTCTACCATCACTGCGTAACTTTGGGAGTGCAAAGCTTCTTCGAAAGCCTGTCTTACCAAAATGAGGTTTATCTCAGGAGAAGTAATAAAAGGATTCAAATTATCGATGATGTTATTGGTCTGCAAAGAGTCCATAAAAATTAGTTGCGCAAGCACTTTATCATATGCTGACTTCTCTGGATCAGTCAGATGCTTATAGTCATTCACATCACGTGTCATGTCGACTTCTTTAGGGAACCACGTATTGTTCAGCATCATTTCCCAAAGATTATATGCCCATTGGTATTTAATGTCATTGAGTTCAAAGATCCCGGTAGGGTCTCCCCCAAAGATCTTACGTTCGCTTGTTTTTTCTTCTGATTCCGGATTATATATTTTTTTACGTTCCATCTTTATACCTTCAATAAATTTAAAACATTATACACATCTTGGCTGATTTTTAGCTAGAAAAAACAGCTAACTTTTCATAGGGGGTATTTTATAAAAGGGAGCATCCATCAAGGGGGAGAAGGATGCGATGAAAAGTGAAAAGCTGCCTAGAAAGTCAAAGTGTGAATTATACTCTACAGGTAAGAACAACAATAATCTGTAATACTTTTCACGGACACTTTAAATTTACTGTTTGCCGGAACATCAAAAGATTCCCCACCTTGTATGCTGAGCCATTCTTTTGCATTGGGAAGTTTCACATCAAGTGTTCCTGAAGTAATTTCCATCAGTTCCGAGGCGGCTGTAGCAAACTCATATTCACCCGGCAACATAAAGCCTAAGGTTTTTTTACTGCCATCTGAAAAGTGTATGGTTCTACTTGTCACTGCCCCGTCAAAATAGTTATTTCCTTCAAGTTCAACGCTGACATTTTCAAAATTTTTCATAATGAAATCCTTTTTTTAAAGATTATAACAAAAAGGGTATAATAAGAAATTAGAAAGTAACCATATAACATGCATATAAGCAAAAACACAAATATTAAATTTTAATACAAGGGGGTACCAAATGCCTAATCAGAGAAGACTGCTCTACATCACCGACCAAGATGAATACATGGATCATAGTTTCATAGCTCCTTTATTTGAGATCTATCTTAAAAAATATCTGCATATAGATATCGTCTACTTTACAGAATTTAAATCAGACTTTGAGCATAAAGATTTGTACCATTTTATCGTGCCATCTCGATATAAGAATGCACTACTTGATGAACTCAATAGAAATAATGTAGATATGCAAAGCTATGACTATGTCATGGTGCGTAACAATATTGAAATACTAGAACAAGTACTTAGAGACAGAGAGACCTACGGATACAAAGCACTTTTTAGATTTTCCTACCCTAAACGAAGCATTAAGATCTCTTGTGCTGAGGCAGAAAATAAAACAGATTTACTAGCTCCCGTAGTCCATCATTTCAAAACTGCCAGCGAAACAAACATCATTAATCAATGTGATGCATTTTTACCTACTTCTCGCGCCATGCATAAGGCATTTAGACCCGATGTAAACATAACAACCATCCTCTGCCCTCCCGCTATAAACCCTAGGTTGCTTTATGAAAATGAACAGCACACAGAAGATGAAAAAAGATTTGTCTATGTTGGCACATTGGATGCATTGAGAGAATTTGAAACAGTTTTAGATGCATTTTCTCAGCTAGAAAGTAAAAAATGGAAACTCCTCATCTCTACAAGAGATACCTCCTATGCAGAGGAGATGTTAGAAAACTATCCTCATATAAAAGATCAGATAGAAATATGTAATGCGCAAACGAAAGAAGCTATGCTTGAACTTATAGCAAAATCAGATATAGGCGTGGCACTTCTTCCTGCCATTCCTATATATACTACATCTACAAGCGTAAAAATATTTGATTATTATGCTTCTGCTGTACCTTGCCTTATGGCCAATGCAGAACACACAGCTACCATTTTTACAAACCGCGTAGATGCCTGGTTTTGTAACTTTAGCAAAGAGGACATATGTAAAGAAATAGAATATCTCATCACTCTAAGCAAACATGAGGTTATGAAGGTAGGAGAAAAAGGGCAACAAAGACTCCTTGATATCCGAAATTATGAAACCATCGCTAAAACCATTGCCCAAAAAATTGAAACACTTTAAAAGGATTATAACCAGTGAAAAAAAATCATTATGATGTGTTAATCATAGGCGGAGGTATCTCCGGAACAGCACTCTTTTACGAGTTGGCTAAATACACCGATGTCAAATCTCTTTGCCTTTTAGAAAAATATGAAGCCCTCGCCACACTTAATTCTAAAGCGAGTAGTAATTCCCAAACCCTTCACATCGGCGATATAGAGACCAATTATACCCTTGAAAAAGCAACGATTACCAAAAGAACTGCAAAAATGGTAGAAAATTTTTGTTTACAATATGACTTGCAAGACAAGATCATGTTTAAACATCAAAAAATGGCGCTAGGTGTAGGTAAAAAAGAGGTACATTTTATAGAAAATCGTTACGAAGAATTTAAAGAACTTTTTCCTTATCTTGAACTTTGGGATGTAGAAAAATTGAAGAGCATAGAGCCTAAAGTGGTCTACCTTGACAAAAAACAAAGCAAAATACGTCCTGAACCTATCATCGCTATTGGTACCAATACACAATACACAACCATAGACTACGGCGCGATGGCTGAAGCCTTAGTCAAAGAAGCACTAAAGGCAACAGAAGCAGACACAGATATTTTTTACAACACAGAGGTAATCGATATTATCAAAAAAGAAGACAAAATCTTTGAACTTGTGTGTAAAAATAATGAAAGATATACTGCTGACTTTGTAGTCGTCAATGCCGGTGCCCATTCACTCTTTTTGGCACACCGTATGGGTTATGGGAAACACATGGGATGCCTACCTATGGCAGGAAGCTTTTATATGACCCAAGGTCACTTTTTAAATGGAAAAGTGTATATGGTGCAAAACAATAAACTTCCTTTTGCCGCCTTACACGGAGACCCCGATATCCTGGCTAACAATAAAACACGTTTTGGACCCACAGCCCTCATGCTACCCAAACTAGAACGTTACAAAAAAGGAACCTACCTAGACTTCTTTAAAACCCTCAATTTTGATCTACACATTGTTAAAATATTTTGGGATCTACTGAAAGATTCTGACATAAGAAACTATATTTTTAGAAACTTTCTTTTTGAAGTACCTTTCATAAACAAAGGTCTCTTTGTACAAGATGCACAAAAAATTGTTCCATCACTCTGTGCAGATGACATTGAATATGCCAAAGGTTTTGGAGGGGTTAGACCACAAGTCCTAGATAAAGAAAAAGAAAAACTCATGTTAGGGGAAGCCTCCATAAATCCAGGGAATGGCATCATCTTTAACATGACACCAAGCCCTGGCGCCACTTCCTGTTTGGGAAATGCAGAGAGAGATTTAAAAATAATCGTTGAGTTTCTTAGCTTATCTTATGACGAAACACAATTTTTAAAAGATCTGACAGAGTAAATACACACGGATTCTACACATAATATACTATATTAATCTATACATACAAAGAGATTTTATATAAGGAGTATATCGCATGAAAAAGAATACCATGACCTTTACAAATAACAATACGGGAGAAAGTTACGAATACAATATATTGGATGCCAGCAGAGGGTCTTCAGTACTTGATATACGTAGCTTTTTTGCAGACACTGGCATGTTCACCTATGACCCAGGGTTCACTTCTACAGCCGCATGCGAATCGACCATTACCTTCATTGACGGGGCTAAAGGAGAACTTCGTTATCGTGGTATATCTATAGAAGACCTGGCAAAACACCACAGCTACATGGAAACCTGCTTTTTACTGCTCAACAAACGCCTACCTAACAAAGAAGAGCTTATAAATTTTGATTTAGAGATACGCCATCGTGCCTACCTGCATAGAGGGCTACAAAAGCTTTTTGATGCCTTCCCTGGCAATGCACATCCCATGGCGACACTCTCCGCAGCAGTCACTGCCTTAGCTTCTTTTTATGATGAACACATAGATATGAAAAATGAAGATGCTTACCTAGAAATGGCACACCGTATCATCTCCAAAATGCCCACCATCGCTGCCTTTGCTTACCGTCAGTCACTAGGCATCCCTTTTATAGAACCAGACATTGACTTAGGTTTCACAAAAAATTTCCTTACTATGATGCGTGCTTACCCTGGAGGGAAAATGCACCTTTGTGCCTATGGACATGAAGAGATCAATGATGTGGAAGTGCGTGCACTTGACACTATTTTTACCTTACATGCCGACCATGAGCAAAATGCTTCCACCACTGTGGTACGTGGCGTTGCATCGACAGGAGCACACCCTTATGTTGCCATAAGCTCAGGGATCTCTGCACTTTGGGGACGCGCACACGGAGGAGCCAATGAATCCGTCATCGCCCAACTTGAATTTATAGGTTCTGTTGATAAGGTAGAAGCCTTCATAGAAAGAGCCAAAGACCCAGATGATAACTTCAAGCTCATGGGTTTTGGTCACAGAGTTTACAAAAACTTCGACCCAAGAGCCAAAATACTCAAAGAGCTACAAGATGAGTTAAGAGAAGAACTCAAGCTTGACACAGAACTCATGGCGATCGCTAGAAAGATAGAAGAGATCGCTTTGAGTGATGACTATTTTGTTTCACGTAATCTTTACCCTAACATAGATTTTTATACAGGCATTATTTTAACTGCCTTGCAAATTCCAAAATCAATGTTCACACCTATTTTTGTCATAGGCAGAACTGTGGGATGGATCACCCAATGGATAGAGTTCAAAAAAGATAAAACTTCTAAAATTGCGAGACCGAGACAATTATACCTTGGGGAATAAATTTCCGTAGGTCGGGGTATCCTCTCCCCCGACACAAATCTCAAATGAGATAAAAATTATATTTCATAAAAATAATTGATTAAAATCACAAAAATATTATTTCATGCAAATATTGTCGGGGAGAGGACACCCCGACCTACAAAGACCCTCATTTTAATAGACTAAAATAAGCGTTTTTATTTTATTTTCCATACTAGGTGTTGAAAAAAGGTTTAAAATTGCTCATTTTATGAGCTAGATATACTTAACAGTGTTTTTACAAATAAAAGCTCGTTCCCATGCTTTGCGTGGGAATGCATAAATCTATCGTTGCATTATTTAAATTTTTATTCATTATTTTATGATAAACGTAGAAATTTTATTTTCACAGAACGATGCTTTGAAGTTATTTTGGAACTAGAAGTGAAGTATGCATTCCCACGAAAATCATGGGAACGAGATTAAAGCATGACTCAAATTTAGTAGCCTTTTTGTTTACTGTAGATTTTATCGAAGGGCGTGAGTGGAGAAAGGGAGTTTACCAATAGTAAGTGACCGAACGAAACAAAGCCGTTCGGTGAAAGATACAGTGAAATAAAAGTGCTACTGACAACCTACACATTCTTGTGAACGATCTTCAACATCACCACTTGATTCAGGAGACTGGGAACGTAAATAATACGTTGACTTCAATCCAAACTTCCAGGCATTCATGTAAATCTCATTCAAGTATTTACCAGATGCTTTGTCAAGTGTAATGAAGATGTTCAATGATTGTCCCTGATCTAACCATTTTTGTCTAATGGCTCCAGCTTTGATAAGAAGGTTCTGATCAAGTTCATATGCCGGGGTGTAGTACTGCCATGTGTCCGCTGACAAGTTTGGTGCCACTACAGGGATAAGTCCTGAAAGATTTTCTTCAAACCACTTTCTTTTGTAAACTGGTTCAATCGCTTGTGTTGTCCCGGTCAAGATAGAGATAGACGAAGTAGGGGCAATGGCCATAAGGTACCCATTTCTCATACCGTCTGTTTTCACTTTCTCTTTCAGTGCCTGCCAGTCATGACTGTAACCGAAGAGCCCTCCTCTGTCAACAAGTTTACATGCATTCTCATTTGCCTTGTCAATAGGAAAGATTCCTTTAGACCAGTCCGAACCTTCGAAGGTCGGATACTGTCCTTTTTCCAAGGCCAGGTTACTTGATGACTCGATCGTATAGAAAGAGAATGATTCCATGATTTCATCTATTTTAGTAAAGTGTTCATGGCTTCCCCACTCTATCTTATTTTCTGCAAGCATCTGAGCTTCACCCATAACACCAAGACCAATGGATCTTGACTTTTCATTTGTCTTCTTTACTTTAGCAAGAGGGTAAAAGTTCAAGTCGATCACATTGTCAAGCATACGAATAGCTGTGGGGACAACACGTGCCAGATCTTCTTGTGTATGTATTTTAGACAAGTTTACAGATGCAAGGTTACATACTGCCGTGTCACCATCTGTTTTTTCTTTGTCAACGATCCAGATCTGTTTACCATTTAAACTGTCAAGTGCTGTCACTTTTTTAGCCGGCTTTGTCATCCCGTTGTCTACCGTCAACAGTTCATTTTCATCATACGCTTCGACAGAACCATCTTCAAATGTAAACTGTGTCTTGTAAGTGTTAGGTCCTGTGTTTTGAAAGATCTCGGTACAAAGGTTTGTAGATCTGATAACACCAACATGCCTATTAGGGTTTGCTCTGTTTGCTGTATCTTTAAAGGTAAGGAAAGGGTTCCCTGTCTCAAAGTAAGAACGAAGCATCTCTTTCCAAAGCCCTTTAGCAGAGATACGCTCTCTGACAATATCGTCATCTGAGTTCTCAAGTTCCAGATAGCGTTTTTCAAAATCTTCACCATACAGTGTTGTCAACTCTTTCACTTCATACGGATCAAAAAGTGTCCACATCTCATCTGCCTCTACTCTTGCCATGAAGAGATCGTTTAACCAGATCGCAGGGAAAAGGTCATGTGCTCTACGACGTTCTTCTCCTGAGTTTTTCTTTAAGTCAAGAAAGTCACGTATGTCAACATGCCAAGGTTCAATGTAAACTGCGATGGCACCTTTACGAGTTCCGAGTTGGTCAACTGCGATGGCAACATCATTGGCGATTTTAAGGAAAGGGACGATCCCTCCTGCAGCATGTTTATGTCCGTCAATGTATGAACCCATACCGCGAACCAGTGACCAGTCCCAACCGATACCTCCACCGAACTTGGAAAGCAATGCCATCTCTTTGTATCCGTCAAAGATACCTTCGATGTTGTCAGGTGTTGACCCGATGTAACATGAGCTGAGCTGGTGTCTGGGTGTTCTTGCATTTGACAATGTAGGTGTCGCAGCCATCACTTCAAATTTTGACAAGATGTCATAAAACTTTTTTGCCCATGTTTGACAATCAAATTCGTTTTGTGCAAGGAACATTGCCACACCCATAAAGAGTTGTTGTGGAAGTTCTATAGGTGTACCCTCTTTATTTTTAAGGAGATAACGATCATAAAGTGTTCTGATACCTAAGTATGTAAACTGCAGATCACGTTCAGGTTTAATGTAGTCATTTAACTCATCAAGATCATATTTTTCTTTGAGCCCAAGAACGATACGCCCTTCATTCTCTCCACGTTCAAAATGCTCACGCAGATGGTTGTAACCTGTAAAGCCTGTCACCTTATGGTAAATATCATAAATAAAAAGTCGGGAAGCAACAAATGTCCAGTCCGGTCTGTCAATGTCAATCTTGTCAACTGCAGTTTTAATAAGTGTGGTTTGTATCTCTTCAGTAGAGATCATATCACGGAATTGAAGTTTTGCATCTACTTCAAGTTCACTCTGACTTACGCGTATAAGACCTTCAACTGCTGCTGATGTATACTTCTGAATTTTCCCTACATCTAAAATTTCTACTCTACCGTTTCGTTTGACAACTCTGATCATATTACCCTGTCCTTTTGTGTTGCTTTGCCACCTTGTTTTATGACAATGATTAATCTGATTTTACTCAAATTTACCTTGGCTTATTTTGAAAAGTTGTATCATTTTTAGGCATCTTTTGCATAAGAAGAATAAATAGTTTTTGAAAGGCGGTGAGGAAGGGAGAAAGTTAAAAAAAGAAAGAGATAAAATAGGCAATTTAAAGTAGAAAAAGTAACACCAAAACCCAAATAGGATTAGAGGGCATTAACTTGTGCGAAAGATTTCAAAGCTGTATATTTGTACAGGGTGAAATATCTCGTGCAAGATGATGTGCTATAAACCTATTTAAACACTCTTTTAAAGATCGCGTCAACATTCTTTGTGTAATAATCAAAGTTGAAACATTCACGTATCTGCTCTTCTGAAAGAGATTGGCCGAGTTCTTCATCAGACAACAGGTATTGTAAATAAAGTGACTCACCATCTTCATTGGTTGTCGGTTTCCCCTGCTGGATCTCTTCCCATACTTTCATTGCATTACGCTGTACGATCTTGTATGCATCTTCACGACTCACACCTGCTTTAGGAAGTTCAAGAAGCACCCGTTGAGAGAAAACAAGTCCACCTGTAAGGTTCAGGTTCTTCATCATATTCGCCGGCATGACTGTCAAGTTGGCAATGACATTATTCATACGGTGCATCATAAAATCACAAGTGATAAAAGCGTCCGGCAACCAGAAACGTTCTGTTGACGAATGAGAGATATCTCTCTCATGCCATAAGGCTACATTCTCCATAGCCGGAGTAATATACGCTCTTACCATACGTGCAAGACCTGTAATGTTTTCTGTCAAGATAGGATTTCTTTTGTGCGGCATAGCAGAAGAACCTTTTTGTCCTTTGGCAAAATACTCTTCACACTCATAGACCTCTGTACGTTGCCAGTGTCTTACCTGAACCGCAAACTTTTCAATGCTTGATGCGAGTAAACCAAGTGTTGTCGCAAGTCTTGCATAACGGTCTCTCTGTATGACCTGACTGGATGCAGGAGCAGACTTAAGTCCAAGTTCTTCCATCGCATAGTCTTCAAGCTCAAGAGGTGCATGTGCGAAGTTACCCATAGCGCCCGATATCTGACCCACGGAAATAACATCCATAGTCTGTTCAAGGTTTGTCAAGTGTCTAGCCATTTCATCATACCAAACTGCCAACACAAGACCAAAGGTAATAGGCTCACCATGGATACCGTGTGAACGTCCAACCATCAATGTCATCTTGTGTTCCATAGCTCTTTTTTTGATTGACTCCATCATCATTTTTGTGTCTTCTATAATGATCTTAAGTGATGCTGTCATCTGTAAAGCGACAGCAGAGTCAACAGTGTCTGAAGAGGTCATACCGTAGTGGAACCATCTGCTCTCTTCACCCAGTGTCTCAGAGACAGAAGTTGTAAATGCGATAAGGTCATGTCTTGTCACTGCTTCTATTTCATCAATACGTTCAATAGAGAATCCTGCATTGTCAACGATCTTTTGTGCATCGTCATCAGGGATCAGTCCCAGTTTATTCCATGCTTTGACAACTGCAATTTCAACATCAAGCCATGCTTGATACTTTGCCTGCATCGTCCAGTTCTTTGCCATCTCTTCTCTTGAATATCTTTCAATCATAGTACATCCTATATGTGTGTATTTTATGATAGAATTCTACCAAAATAGCAGTTATAAAGAGGTAAGTAAAGTATGCCATTCGTAAAAGAGAAATACCACATTGAAGAAGAGACTATAGCTTTCTTGTATGTTATGCGTACACTAAATTTCACTCAAGGACAAGCACAAAGGCACATTGCCAAAGGCCGTCTTCTCATAGGGGGTGAATCTATGGTCTATACAGGGAATAAGATACAAGGTGATGTCGAGATGGTTTACTTCAAGGCCAAAGGAAGAGGACGTACCCCACTCTTTCACAACAAAGACTTTATGATATTTGAAAAGCCCTCGGGAATTCTCGTTCACCCTAACACTATGTCTACCCCGTACTCCATGCTAGATGAAGTCAGAACCATCGCTGGAGACAATGCAAACTCTACTCACAGAATCGACATGGAAACCTCAGGTTTGCTCCTTGCTTCTAAACATAAAAAAGCAGAGTCACATTTGAAAAATGCTTTTGAAACACGTACCATCAAGAAGTCCTATTTGGCATGGGTAGATGGTAAACTTACAGAACCTTTTTCAAGTCATGAACGCATCAAGATAAACAAGGACGGGTACGAAGAAACCAAACATAAGGTCTTCATAAATGACGAAGGAAAAGCTTCACATACAGACTTCATCCCATTAGAATATGATGAAGTATTGGATGCCACTCTTGTTGCCTGCTACCCCCATACAGGAAGAACCCATCAGATAAGAATCCATTTGTTCCACGTGAAACATCCTATTTTAGGTGACCCTATCTACGGTGCAACTTACGAAGCAAGCAATGATTATCTGGATCTCACACAAAGTAAAGAAAACAGACTCATCCACCATGGAGCGCCAAGGCTTATGCTGCATGCTCAGAGTCTTACATTTACCTATGGAAGTAAGTTTCATATAGTGAGTAAAGATGATTTTGAAAGTCTGAAGGATTTGATTTATCCTAAGGATAAAAGGGTTTTTAATAAAAGGTAAATTGGTTTTTATACTTGCCCAATAGTTTAATTGTGCTGATGCTACTCTCATCATAATTTAGAAGAAAAGAAACAAGAAAGTCTATGAGAAAAGACCCCTTATTGTTTCACGTGAAACTAAGCATTACTTCTCATCATCTCTTTGTGTCTCATACACAAACCATCCCAATCCAACTACAGCAACAACTGCAAGAAAAGCCAACATAGCTATGTCTAAACTAGGCATCTATACCTCCTTCTAATTTTTGTTCTCTCAGCTGACCACAGGCAGCAGAAATATCTAAACCTTTAGACTCACGGATCGTACAATGCAAACCTCGTTTCGTCAAAAACTCCTGAAATTCTTTCATGTCTGCATCTGATGGTCTCTTAAATTCAGTACCCCCGTAAGGATTAAAATAGATCAAGTTCACCTTCGCTTTTATTCCATCAAGCAGCGATAATAATTTCTTCGCTGCAGAAATATCATCATTGACATCTTTGATGACAAGATACTCAAACATCACCCTCTTTCTATCATTGACAGGAAAGTTTTTCACCGCAGCAATAATAGATGCTATGTTATATGCTTTGTTAATAGGCATCAACTGTTGTCTCAATTCATCATCAACAGCATGCAAAGAGATCGCAAGATTAATGCCCAGTTCCATCTTTCCAAGTCTTTCGATCTTAGTACTGAGACCGGATGTTGAAATAGTTTGTCTATGTGTGGCAATAGCCATACCTTCAGGATCTGAAAATATCTTTACTGACTTAACCACCTCTGCCAGATTGTCAAGTGGTTCACCCATACCCATATAGACAATATTGACACGACGATTGGCATCTATGTCATTATCTTTCTTGATCAAGCGTACCTGTTCAACGATCTCACCTGCAGTCAAATTACGCATAAAACCGCCCTTTGCCGTCAAACAAAATGCGCACCCTACCTTGCACCCTACCTGAGAGGAGATACATACTGTATAGCGTTCCTGATGCTTTACAGAACCATCTTCATGATACTCTTTATCTCTCATCAGAAGAAGTACTGATTCTACAGTATGTCCATCATGAAGTTCAAAGAGATATTTACGGCTGCCGTCTTTAGAATTTTGTACCATCACTGTTTTGAGTGGAGTAAGTGTATACGCTTCATCGAGCTTTTCTCTCATCTCTTTTGGAAGGTTTTTCATCTCTTCAAAAGACTCTGCATACTTGTGGTAGACCCAAGAGTATATTTGCTTCGCTCTAAAAGAAGGTTTGATGAGTTCAGCTAATTCTTCTTTTGTCAGATCTAGTATTATTTTTTTACGACTCAGCATTTTCTGCCTCGCTTGTACTGAATTTTACACAAATCATTTAGTGATTTGTTGCCCTGCATTCTAACGCTTGTAATTCTTCTATTCATATTTATTCTTTCCGTAGGGTCAATTTATAGACCCTACATTCTTTCTGTATTTTTTATATATGCTGTCAATCTAAGCATGGCTTCTTTATGATTATCCATAAAGTTTTTGTGTGCATTTTCATCACAATAATTCGTCACGATAAAAACACCTGCTGCAGGTATCCCAAAAGACTTGGCTACTTTCAGCACGGCATAATATTCCATATTTTCCAAATGAATATTTTTTAAAAGATATGCTTTACCTACATTACTGTCTGTTGTGATATAGTTAGAAGAGTTCACGATAGTTTCACGTGAAACATCTTCTGCCGTTGATACCATATTGTCGATAGGTGTATATGCCCCTCCTGTAAAAAAACTATTCTCAATATTCGTCGCAGTTTTTGACTCTATAATATCAAAAATATTTTTTTCTCCATAGGAACCTGCGGTCCCTACAAAAAATAGGAACTCTGGTTTTTGGGACAAACAAAGTTTCGTTAAATTAATCGCAACATCTGTCATACCTATACCAACAGGTATAGCAAAATCAAACTGTTCACTCTCTCCGGCACAGATAAACATTTATAACCTCACAGGAATATTTTTTTCTCTAAGATAGCTTTTTAATTCCATAATGTCAATCTCTTTAAAGTGAAAGATAGAAGCAGCCAAAGCGGCATCTGCTTCACCAAGTGTAAAAGCTTCTTCAATATGTTGCATCGTTCCTGCACCGCCAGATGCTATCACAGGGATATTAACCTCTTCGCCTATCTTTTTGTTAAGGGTATTATCAAACCCTGCTCTGGTACCATCTGTATCCATAGAGGTCACAAGAAGTTCTCCTGCCCCTCTGTTGTATGCTTCTTTTGACCATTCAAGTGCATCAATACCGGTATCATTTCTTCCACCGTGTGTAAAGATATTCCATCTCTGCGGCCCAACCTGTTTTGCATCTATGGCTACAACCATACACTGAGAACCAAAACGTTTTGCACCCTCTTCTATAAATGCCGGTCTCTTGATGGCAGCAGAGTTAATGCTTACTTTATCACAACCTACATTCAGTAGATTATAAATGTCAGAGAGTTCACGGATACCACCTCCGACAGTTAATGGGATAAACACTTCTTTTGCAACCTGCTTTACCACATCCACGATGGTATCACGTCCTTCATGTGTCGCTCCGATATCAAGAAAGGTGATCTCATCAGCCCCTTCTTCATTATAACGATAGGCTACTTCCACAGGATCTCCTGCATCACGTAAGCCGACAAAATTCACACCTTTAACCACCCGTCCGTTATCGACATCCAAACACGGTATAATACGTTTTGCAAAATAATCCATCTAATTCTCCATTCAAGTCCGAACTATGCAGCAGTTCGGATTTATTTATGGTAGAATTATACAAAAATTATCCCAAATAGAGGATAAGTATAGAGTATAAAGGTAGTTTATAGTATGATTATTGATAATTTGTCCGAGTTCGCGTCTAAGAAATTTGGTCAGAACTTTTTAAAAAATGATTATTATCTACAAAAAATCGTCCAAGCGATGCCCCATGACAACTTGCAAGTTGCAGAGATCGGGCCTGGCTTAGGTGATTTAACCAAAGAACTTGTAAAAGTTCGAAATGTCACAGCATTTGAGGTTGATAAAAGATTATGTGAGCATCTTACGACTGAATTTGAAATACCCATCCACGAAGGGCGCTTTGAATTACGGTGTGGAGATGTGCTTGAGCGTTGGGAGTCAGGAAGTCTATTGGATGAGCCTTATCATCTGGTAGCCAACCTACCCTACTATATCGCGACCAATATCATCTTAAAAGCATTTAAAGATGAACTATGTCAGTCTATACTCGTCATGGTTCAAAAAGAAGTTGCCGTTAAGTTCGCTGCTGCAACAAGACAAAAAGAGTTTTCTGCTCTTTCTGTACTTGCTGCCAGTGTAGGAAAAGCGACACTGTGTTTCGAAGTTGAGCCCGAAGCATTTGTCCCACCTCCAAACGTGATTTCTGCCGTGCTTTTAATAGAGAAAAACCAGTCAAGAGATGACGAAAAGTTTGAAACGTTTTTAAAGATTGCCTTTGCGCAGCCACGTAAAAAACTTTCCAAAAACCTCATGGCCGCTTTTTCAAAAGAATTGGTCAATCAAACTTTTGAAAAGTTGGAACTTGATTCTAATATACGACCTCATGAAGCTGCGACATCAATTTATCATCACATATATAATGAACTAAAGGATAATTTAGATGGACAACAACAGTCAAAAAAACGAAAGCTCTCAAAATCAAGGTCAAGGAACTCCAAAAACGGATAAACCTAGAGACAGAAAACCAAATCCACACAGACAACAGAACAGTGGACAAAACAGACCAACTACCCAGGGACAGAACAATCCTAACCGTCCCAACCCTAATGCAAACAGAAAACCAAATCCTAACAGAAAACCTAACCCTAATAAAGATGTCAATGGTAATGTACCGGACAGAGACGCGCCGGACGGGAACAGAAAACCAAACCAGAACAGACCTAATAACCAAAACAGAAACAACCCCAATCAAAACCGTCAGGGGGGAGGAAACAGACCAAACCCCAGCAATAAACCGGGGAACAAAACAAACCAAAACCGTGCTGGCGGAGGCAATAAAAACAGAGGCAGAAGAAAAAATGTCACCACTGTAAATGATACAATGAGAGCTTCTTTGGAAGAAAATGCACGCGTTAAAGACGCAACCATGAATCCATGGAAGCAGATAGACATCTCAGCTAAAGGCAAGATCAGATTTACTCCCCTTGGTGGTCTTGGTGAGATCGGCGGGAACATGGCTGTACTTGAAACAGAAACAACGGCGATCATCATCGATGTGGGGATGTCTTTCCCTGATGAGACGATGCATGGTGTAGACATTTTGGTACCTGATTTCTCTTACCTGCATACGCTTAAAGAAACTAAAGATGTGTATGTCATCATCACACACGGTCACGAAGATCACATTGGTGCCATGCCTTACTTGTTTAAAGAATTACAGTTTCCTATCTATGCAACACCACTTGCACTTGCGATGATAGAAAACAAATTTAATGAACATGGACTCTCACAGTACACAAATAAATTTAACTTTGTCACACTGAGAAAACAATACCAAATTGGCGATATGAAGATAGAATGGCTACATAACACGCACTCTATCATCGATGCATGTTCTTTGGCAGTTGAAACACCAGCAGGAACTATCATCCACACCGCTGACTTTAAGATAGACCACACGCCTGTTGATAACTATACAATGGATCTACACCGTTATGCCTACTATGGGGCAAAAGGAGTACTTTGTCTTTTCTCTGACTCAACCAACTCACATAACCCCGGGTTTACAAAAAGTGAAAAAGTCGTTGGAAAAACATTTGATATACTCTTTAATCTTGCGAAAGGAAGGGTGATCATGTCCACGTTCTCTTCCAATGTTCACCGTATTTTCCAGGCAATGGAAAGAGCAGTCGCACACGGGAGAAAGATCTGTGTCATCGGACGTTCTATGGAGCGAAATGTGGAGACGAACAGAGCTTTAGGTTTTGTGGACATAGAAGACAAACACTTCATCGAAGTACATGAAGTACCAAAATACTCTGACAGTGAGATACTTGTGGTCACCACCGGCTCGCAAGGTGAAACTATGGCAGCACTCAACCGTATGGCAACAGATGAGCACAGACACATCAAACTTAAGCCTTCAGATACTGTCATTATCTCAGCATCTGCTATTCCGGGAAATGAAGCTTCTGTTTCAGGACTTATGAACAAGCTTGTCAAAGCAGGTGTCACAGTACGTTATAAAGAGTTTGCAGACATTCACGTATCAGGTCACGCAGGCCAAGAAGAGCAAAAACTTATCTTGAGACTTGTTCAGCCTAAATTCTTCCTGCCTGTGCATGGTGAGTATAATCATATTGCCAGACATGCGAAAACAGCTGTAGACTGTGGCGTTGATGAGAGAAATATCTTGCTTATGTCTGATGGTGATCAAGTGGAAATTACCACGAAGTACTTGAAAAAAGTAAAAACTATTAAGTCTGGTAAAACATACATTGACAACCAAAACAATATGACGATTGAAAATGATGTTGTGCTTGACAGACAGAAACTTGCTGAAGACGGTATCGTCAATGTGGTAGCACAGATCGCACAAAGCAATCAAAAGATCGTAGGTAAACCTGTGGTGACTTCACATGGTCTTGTGCCGGACAAAGATGACAAGAAATTTGCCAAAGAGATAGAAGTCCTTCTTGAGACGATGCTGCTTAACATGAAACCTGAAGCACTCAAAAACCATAGAGATATTGAAAATGATATACGTGCAGTTGTAAGAAAACATGTTGTTCGTACTACAAAGAGATATCCGCTTATCATCCCTACTATCTTCATCGTATAAGATACTTCTGCCTCTCCGGCAGAAGACAGCATCAATTTTTTTAATAACTATTATAAGTTTAATATATCTATAACTAAGATAAAGCTATAATGTTTCCTTTAAAGCGTCATGAAAGGGATCATCATATGAAAAAAACCATATCAGTACTATCTTTGCTGTTATTCATACTTATAGTAACCTGTGCTTATCAAAAGAGTGCTACTATTTACACCGACTCTTTAGCAGAGCAGCCTACACCTATGGATATCATTGAAACAGATACGCTCATTGTGATCAAAGAATCTGCCAATACTGGCCTTGCTCCTATAAAAGAAAAAGCCATTGTTGCAAAGACCATTGAAAAGCAGATCGAAGTCAAAACACCAGCAGAAAGTACAGGAGAAGAGGAAGAAGCAGAACAAACGCTTTTAGGCAAACTCAAATCTACTGTACTGAAAAAACTACAATCCTTCGATACTAAAATAAAAGAAGAAGAAACAGCGCAAAGTAAAACACTTCTTGACACTCAAAACCATCAAGAAGTCAAAGATCTTTTACCAAAAATAGCACATAGTACAAGTGAAGAAGAGATCGTAGATCATCTTGTAGAAGCACTAAAACAGCAAGAGCTGGCATTCAAGAACAGAGATAAATTCATGTTGGAGATTGAGGCACTTATCAAAAGAGCATTAGATGACAGACATGCCGCGATCGTCTACAGAAATAAAGAAGAACTAGCACTTGAAAAAACACAAAAAGTCATTTTAGATGAAAGAGATCTTAACACTAAAAAGATCCCAGAACCTTATACAATCAACCCAGGAGAATAATCATGTTAGAAATCGCTTCAGAAATTATCGTTTGCTTATTAATCGCTGCCGCTATTGGTGCAGCCATAGGATACCTTGTCTGCAAAAGCCTCTCAGAGAAAACAGACCCGGCAGCTGTTAAACCCCATAGAGAGAAAAAAGCTGCTGAAAAAGAAAAAGAAGTAGTTGCCGAAAAGACTCCTGAAAAGACTCTCGAGGAGACTCCCGAAGTAATACAGGAAGTAATGATAGAAGAAGTGCTAGAGACAGAGGAGATAAGCCCAACAGAAGAAGTAGAAATACCCACAGAAGATGCTATAGAAAAAGCACTGGAAGCTTTGGAAGAGATTGATGTACAGGATGATGAAATACCTGAGGCGAAAGAAGAGCCTGCTAAAAAACCTGAACTGCTTTCCTCTCCGCGTAACGGTAAAAAAGATGCCCTCACCAAGATCAAAGGATTGGGACCAAAACTAGAAGAGAAGTTAAACACTGCCGGTATCTACCATTTTGACCAGATCGCATCTTGGACAGAAGCAGACTTTGAATGGCTGGGAGAAAATACAACCTTTGCAAGCCGTGCAAAAAAAGATGATTGGGTAGCACAGGCTAAATCTTTTATCTAAAGATCCCTACCCTTTAGAGAGATACCTCCAAAATTTAAATCTGAAGTGCAATTTCTAAGTTCAAAAATCATATCTATTTCTGCCTTAAGCTGACATTTCTAAACCATAAAAAGCTTCATTTGGT
>NVUY01000041.1 GCA_002733215.1 Sulfurovum sp.
TTCTTGTAATTAAAATCGGATTATCATAAAATACTGCAGAGTATTCTTTGATACGTTTTTCAAAATAATTAACATGACGTAAACAAACATCTTCAAAGTTTGGTGGTAAATCATTTCTAACTCCTCCAGGGACAAAATGTGCATGTGWMACTCATTTTATCTTTCCTTACTTTCTATGCTTTTATTCTATCATTTTGAAATAAGAAAGTTATTTTTAGTGGTTCGATTTATGGGGTTCATTATACTGATTGTAATACTAGGATTAATGACTGAATTTGATTTAATTCAGATGCAATTTTTCGATCTTGTACGCTATTAGCAAGCTGCGTGCTCAAATCTACTATATCTTTAATTTTTCCCATAAATATTCCTTCTCGCTACTATTTTGTTAGATGTCTTCATTCTACTTTGTCCTTGAAATGCATTAATACAATTAAAGCATGTTTCATTAATTCTCTACTTCTGTCAGGGTCATACCATGTGCCATTAAATTTGGCACCATGAAACAGGTTATTCCTGACTCTTGAAATATGCCCAAATAATGTTTGAACAGATCGGTCATTATTGGGCACTTGTTGCCAAACAACTTGATTGTGTTCATTCACGACTTGTTTCATAGGAGGATTTTCTAAAATATATTCAGCGGCAGATGATTTGCCAGCAAGTTGCTCAATAAAATTTGAACCAATCTTTTCATTTACAAATTTATCCCAATCAACAATTATTTTTTGACCATTTACAGATTGAAAATATCCGTGTTCTTTTAATGATGCTTCATACTGGGAAAATATTTTGAAGAGATTAAAAGCTAATTTATCTAAATTCTTATCTGGCATGTTTCTCTCCTAGTACTTGTTATACATTAAAGATCATAATTAAAGTAAGCAGACTTATCATAATCATACAGCGAAATTGAATTTGAACTCACATCACCTGAAAAATGGTATGATGAACCATAGTCGTACCCTTCAAAATTATTACCATTAATTGTTAACTCAACATGATGAGAGTCACCATAATCATATAAACTGTATTTTGTTCCATCGCCATTACCACCAAAATGGCAACTTCTTTCATAGTCATAAATATCTATGTTGTCAGATTGAATTTGACCATCTATACTAATATGTTTGGATTGTGAATAATCATAAACTGATGAAGATGTTTTTTGACTAATAAGTCTTCCTGCTGTATAAGCGACACATGCTCTAATGTTAGGTTTCATATTACTTTCCTTCTGCGTGTATAACGTTTGACTTGAGAAATAGTTGTGCCCGCAGGGTCAACTATTTCTCTCCAAGGTTTTGTTAGGTGGTCCAATATATTTCATTTGAGCATGACTCACCCCTTTGCTTAAATCATTAAAGTTGATGTTATCTGAAATAATAAGATTAGTTCCTGACATTTTTGGCAAATTTTTATGCGACTTATACTCTTTTAAATTGTGCTTATAATCAATTAATATGTCATCTGAATTAATAAACATATTTATCTGGTTGTCGGATAAATTATTCATTCCAATTGTATTAGGTAAGTCATGCAAATATCCAAAGTAGTATAGACCCACTATGTTATAAGTAATTTCTACTTTTTCAATTTCAATTTTATTATGATGTACATCAAGTACATAAACATTATCTTCTTTAGATAGTTCTGGACTCCAAGATAATTCTTGATTTAATCGTGTACTTTCTATTTCACCAAGCTTATATTTACTTTGAAAAAACTCTAATAGAGGTGTTTCATTTATTAAAACACTATTAATACCAGATGTAATAGATGTATTTGCTTCAAACTGAGCTGTGAATGTTAGATTCATGTTTATACTATCTAACGATATAAATGTTATTGGTACTTGAAGACCTATGTCTTCAAGTTTTCTATTGTAGTCATGTGCAGTACATAATGTAATACCTAATCTATCAGCTTTTTGTTTAGCTGTTTTGGAAAATCCTTTTCTTGCTACGATTACACCTTTATTGGCATTTACATCTTGCATTTTTGAATAAAAGCCATCTACATTACTAACACTAAGGTTTTTAGCATAATCTCTACACTCAATTACAGTTAGAATATCTAGTCCACTTAATCTAGAATTTATAACAACGTCAAATTGGCGTTGACCATCTGGAGAGTCTAGTAAGACATCCAATTCAACATTTGAATACCTATCATCTTTTGAAAGTAATGTGAAGATTTGATATGATAATGATTCAAATTCTTTTCCAGTATTTTTCAATCAGTTCCTTTGTCACCTAACTATTTATTACAGGAAGATAATGTCCTGCTATTACGTTATTTTCGTATTAAAAGTATATCAAAAATGTTCTGATAATGGTAAAAATAGCCAAAATAATAGACATTCCGTAGATATACAGAGTAATATAATAATTAGTAATGTCCTTTTAGGCAGAAAATAGCTGTTATTTGGGACAAAGTGTTCCTTGATTTGTCGAATAATCCATTACAAGGACATTTTGTCCCTCAATTGTGAGGTCAAAATATGTCTCTCTAAAATAGTTAATTATTCAAAACCTTATAATCTAACATGTTTTATAAGGTTTATCGCTGTAGCGATACATAGAGGTGCTTTTCAAACAGCAAAAAATATAAAACCTTATAAAACCTTCCATATCGGAATATTTTATAAGGTTTTCTGTCATATCTTTTGCCTATAAAATTTGTAGTGTATTTTATTGGATTTTAGAGTTTTTTATTGGAACCGACAGATGTTAAAATATTTGGTGGGATATTACAGACAAAATATACCAATTGACATAATTACGAATATCGTATATAATGTAATAAAAGAAGGAGAGCCCTATGACGAAAAGTGAAATAAGTGATACTCTAGATATTCCCCTTACAACACTCTATGACTGGGAAAAAGAAGGGCATCCCAAGAATAAACTTTATCGACACCTTTCAAATATCAGTAAAAGTGTTGCCAACAGGACAATAAAAAAGAAAAAAGATACACATCGTATCTTGCATATTTTAAATAGAAACATTACAGATAAACACAAATACACAAGAGAAGAAATAAAAATAGCGTTTACAAAAAAAGACTATAAGCTTGCGACACAGAGAGAGAAGATTATATACTCACGATTTTTTAAAGAGTGTGACAAAGAAGATCTAAACGATCTCGTGGAGACTTTTCATGTTTCAAAAAGAGATATCAAACTTGTTTACACAGATATACCCGAACGTGCTTTTCCTGGCGTCGCTAAAGTATGGGATAGACGATTTAGAATAAATGATAAAGTAAACAAAGTAGCCAATGTAAGCACTTCCAAAAAAACAGATCGTACAGAGTTCGCAAAAAAATATTTAAACAAAAAAAGTACATCAGCTAGTGTATAACTTTCAGCTGCAGGAAGAAATGCTTAATATCTCTTTAGCCCTTCTTGGGGAGCGTGGGATAACAGATCCATCTGCTCTTGGTGGCGGAACTGCTCTTAGCGCATATTATTGGCAACATCGTTTCTCTACAGATATAGATATCTTTATATACTGTGACACGGCAAATGTTCTTAATCAAATTGATCCAAGAAAAACAAGCCCTGACATAAAGGCACGACTCGCCAAAATTAATTACACAGACGATCTTAAAAAGCATCCAATTTATACCGAACTGGCCATAGATGATGATAGCAAGATGCAATTTTTTACTGTAGAAGGTTTTACCTCTACACCTTATTCTAAAGTCACATTATGGGGCAAAACTATTCTTATAGAGAGCATCGAAGAAATAATTGCCAAAAAAATTTTCTACAGATGTGGTGATGCCAACTCCAGAGATCTTTTTGACATTGCAATTGCTATTCACAAAGATCCTACTATCCTGATGTCAATAAATGTAAAAAAAGAAAAAATAGAAAGCCTAATGAATAGTGTTAGCACAATATCTGAAAATGAAGACCTCATAAGCACTTATAGAGAAGATATAAGGATGATGTCACCGGCAGAAGAATATATTGATATAGCAGAAAATGCCATTATCTATCTGGAGAAATTTTTGTTAAGTTATCTGGGAGGACTTGACATGAACATACAAGATATGGATGAGTATTGCGAGGAGATTAAAAGGCACAGCTATAGTACAGATAATTAGCAGCTCTTCAACCCCTTATCCAGATGTACGCAGCACCTATATTTTTGTCAGTTCCAAGAAAATACGCTACAAATTTTATTGGCAAAAAATATGACAGAAAACCTTATAAAATATGTTAGATTATAAGGGTTTGACTTTTGATTTTAAAAATGTATTATTCTAAAACCAGATGCTAACAGCATTATATTAAAAAAGACAGTTGTCCAAAAACTCATCTGAAAAGATATTTTTTTTGTTTTGTGACGAAACTTCTGTTGTGCAATTAAAGCTCCTACCCAGCCACCGAAAAAGGATAGTGCTAGTAGGCGTTGTTCTGGCGTTCTACGTTCATTATTTATCGCCATTTCCTTGTCTTCTGAGTATATATAATAGGTCATGATTCCCATTACTATATATATAGCTATAGCTATAATAAATGGTGGTAATTTTCCTTCTATAGTAAAGTGGAAAAGAAAAGCTACAAAACCTAAAATAATCATTGTATATAATGGTGAGATACTCGATACAGGCTTAAGGTCTAATTGAGTGTTATTTGTATTGATTCGTTTATATGTTGGATTGATGTTTTTTTTACGATTACTGCTAGCTCTATTTCTTACCAAGTTGTCTGTAGATCTTGAGACTTTAATAGCTGCATCTCTACCATCATTATTTTTTTCTACAGTATATGTTACATCCTGACCCTCTGCTGGTCGTACGCTTTTGTCTGAAAAAGATTTAATATGAACAAAAATATTTCTTTGACTATCAGAAGGAAGTATAAAACCAAATCCTTTGTCATCATTCCACTTGATAATTTTACCTTTTTTTCTTATCATAAATAATCCTTGTCACTTAGTAGAATTTAATTATATCAAAAGTCAAACATTTTGTTCATGTTTCATTTATTGAAAGATGACTGCTTATCTTAAAGTAAGAAAGTATTATTCTGTTACGTAATTTTAGTATCCAGTATATATCGGAATGTCTTCTATGTTTTGATTTTTAGAGAATAAAAAGTTCGTAACGTTTGACTTGAGAAATAGTTTTCCCGCTAAGGTAAACTATTTCTCTCCAAGTCTTGTTAGACCTCTTGACAGGGATGTATCTGACATCTAAGTTTTAAAAACTGTTCCTGATAGTGTTCGAGTAAGTCTGTATCGTATTTTGTAATGGGACTATCTCTCTCACCTTTAGAGCCAACAGGATAACGTAATTGTAGTTCAAAAGGCATGGGAAAGTCTTTTTTATGTTGTTCGATTTCTTTTTGACTAAAGCCTAGATATTCAACTTCATTTGTAAATGGAATTTCAATATGATACTTTTCATAAGGAAATAATTTTTTATATTTTTTAAAAAGTTTTTTAATGTTGTGTTCATTATCAGGTAACTCATTTGTTTTCGCAGAAATTGCAAACTTTAAAAATAGTTCTGTTGCGTGGTGAAGTAAATTAGCAGTAACATTTGTATATTCTGATGTGTTATAACCAAAGGTATCTTTTGCTTTGCTTGATATAATTGCTACTTCTAAGTATGCTGTTGATTTATTAAATAGGCTTTCAATTGTATATGTCATATAGGTTCCTCTTTGGTGTCTAACGTTGACTTGATAAATAGTTTTCCCGCTAGGGTAAACTATTTATCTCCTAGGTTTTGTTAGGTGAAATTCTAATTTTGTTTATCCAATATGCTTTAGCTTTGGATTTTCAATTCGATCAGCGAGTAGCTTCTCACCCAGTTTTCTGAATGTTTCTAAATTCTCTGATAATTTACCTTGGGTTTGCGCGACTGCTAGTTCTGATACTTTCAAGTCCTGCATCTCAAAAAGTAAATGATAAACAGTTGAAACAAAGCCTTCATCATTGAGTTTAAGTTTTTCTACTTTTTGCTGGAGATGTGGAATCTGCGTTGTATCAGTTATTTGTGAAATGATTCCAAATACTTCAGATACTCCAGAAAGAAGGATTGTGAAATCTATAGTTGCAGTACGTAGAGCTTTTTGCTCAGGCGAAAAAACTTGAGGATTTCCCTTACTGTCGAACCAATATTCAACAGTAAATTGCACACCTCCATTTTCTACAAAAATAGTAGTCCTTGACTCACCTAGCCAACCAATATCTCTTTGGCTGGCTACCCTTTCTTCATGATTACGCTTCCATCGTCGTATGAGTTCAACGGTATATCGCTCTTCATTATCATCAATTAAATCGTGATGTTTTCCACAGAGCGCAATCAAATTATTAAAAGAATGACGATCTTCGTCTGACTGATTTTTGTCATAGCGCGCAGAACGAGACTTTGATCCTTTTATGTGACAGATTTTTCCTAGAATTGTTTGATGATCAAGGTCAAACATTAATTCGCTGCAATCGGGATGTGCACACTGATTACCAGATGCCGCTAATAATTTTCTTTTAGTTGTTTCAGTGACACTCATGTTTTCTCCTAACTATTTATTCAAGGAGCAAAGTGTCCTTTTATTACAATATTTTAGTATTAAGAGTATATCAAAAATGTCTTGATAATGATAAAAGTTAAGTTAAATATTATGCCAATTAACTCAGATTACGCTTTTGCACAAACCAAGTAAACTCACCCATCATAGTCACCACATCATCACTATCTCTAAGTTCTACTGCTATGGTGATACTCGCACGACCCTTTTTAAGAAACTGTGCTTCAAATTTCTTTTTATTCTCATCATCCACTGTAGCTTTGGCAACTATCTCTTTTGTTGCAGGATGTTTGTATTTGACAGATGAACTTCTCAGAAGTGGGATGACACCTTCTGCATACTCAGGGAAAAGTGATCTCAGATAAAGTCCACTTTGTGTTTCAGCCAATGCAAATTGTGCTGCGCCATGTATGGTCTGTATATGGTTTTGTACCACTTCTGTTTCTACTAACATCAGGGTACCCTCTTCTTTTTTCTCTATGCCCACGTGTTTTGCAAAAGGTATATCAATGGATGGCATGGCTACCCTTTAAAAGCGTAAGTAGTGAGTATCCTACCATTCTTAAAGATAGTTCCTGCATGTTCAATGGCATCAAATACATCTTTTTGTGTCCATCCTATAGTGTATAAATCATCAAAATCATCTTGGGTAAAGGCTTTGCTCTCATAAATTGCTTTTATCGCGTGTAAGGCTAAGGCTTGATGTTTATCATCAAAAGGAACTGTACTTATATCTGCTATCACTGCATCTAGTTGTTCTTGCGTGTAACCTTTGGCTAAAAGCATTTTCGTGTTAAACATCTTGCAGTAAGGATACTCTTCTTTAAATGCTACATGTAGACGTATAAATCCAAAGAGGTCTGGCTCTATATGCGGATGTTTTACAATACGTACCGCTGCTTTTAAAAAATCTTCCAAATAGTCTGCATCAATGTTACCTAAAAACTCCATCTGTGGTGGCACAGCGCCATAAACAAGTTTTACCTTTTTCAGTATCTTTTCTAAACGTTCTTTTTGTGCCTCATTTTTTTGTACCATAAACATAGTTTACTCCTTATTAGTAGACTGGTCGGTCTAGTATAATAGTTTGTAACTTTTGTGTGGCTGAAAACGAATGCTTATGCTTTGATGGAATTTAGAAGAAGGTTACTATCGTTTAAGAACTGTTCTTTGCTCGAAGAGCTGGCAGGACGTGAGAGAAGACCCCAAGTAGCTGCCATGATGTAGGCTGCCACTTCTTTGCTGTCAGCACTCTGTATACTCCCCTCTTTCATGCCAAACTTTAACACTTTTGCTAGATTTGTTGTAAGGTTATCAAACTCAGCTTCACACGCTGAGGCGATATCGCTGTCTAAAGTTCCCATTTCAAACATAAGTCTGTGCAGTGGGCAACCATGGGCGATAAGCATTTTATTGTTGCTGATCTTCTTTAGTGTATAGGTAAGTACAGCTAAAGCTGTAGAATCAATTTTGAGTTCAAAGTCAAAAAAATCACGTACTTTTGGAGTGAGACGTTCTTCTATCATGGCTAGCACCATCCCTTTTTTAGAAGAGAAATGATGATACATAGAACCTTTAGGTACGCCTGCTTTTTTAAGTATCGCCGATGTAGATGCTCCCCCGTAACCAAACTTATATACCTCTTCGAAAGTGACATCTAAAAGTTTGTCTCTACTTGTTTGTTTTTTTGACATACCATACCTAACCATTTTTTATTAGACAAATTATAGCAAGATATGCACAGTGTTTCATAGCCCTAACACGTAAACGAATATAATCAACAACCCAACCATTTTTTTCTGTATATCATTTTATCACGAGATAAAACATACGGCATCCAAAAAAAAGAAAATTGCGTATAGCGTTCAAACTGGTCACCAAACGCGTTTGCATCCGGCCACCTCTTAGGAAATATTTTCTGTAAGACCATTTTATCATAAAGTGGCCGGAT
>NVUY01000042.1 GCA_002733215.1 Sulfurovum sp.
AATTTATCTCAAAAAGGAGAAGAAAAGTTACCAAAAGCGTCATAGTGAGGTGAAATAAGAAAAGTTGTTTTACTGGTCTGAAAAATGGGGAGCATTATAGTATACCAGCATATCTATATTTATTTTGTCTAGGTATTTTAAAAATATCGTTATCTGTTCTCATTATCCATGGTATTTGCAGTAGTTCTAAAACTCTAATATATGGTTTAAACCCTATGCCATTTACCATTAAAATACTAATATTTAGTCTATCCAAATCAACATCAATTGCTTTTGCCAGTGCTTTGTAAAACAATATTTCAGACTGTCCTTCAACTAAAAAAACTAAATTTGAATAAAATGCCTCTGTTGAAATAATATCTAGTCTATGTGCAAACTTAAAAAGTTCATCCTCAACTTCATTACTACAACCATTATTTGCAGCAAAACTTGCATTTTCTTTTTCATATAGTTTTATAATAGAATTTGGTTTAAACTCTGAAATAATTTGAGGAGAATGAGTTGTTATAATGACTTGATTATTTAATGTACTGGCTAAGTATTCTGATAATTTTCTTTGTTGATGAGGATGAAGATGAGCTTCAGGCTCTTCTATACAATAAAATGGAACTTCTGTTAAATCATCTAAATCAACATTGTATTTATTTGTCCATAAAGCTAAAAAAATCTGATTTAATTTTCCATCACCTCCAATAGCTAAAAGTTTGTCTTGCACAGATACAGAAAGATCTATCTTCTGCAATAAAGAATTTATATCATCTCCTGCCATATCAAAAGCTAAGTTTTGCATTTCATTTCTATAAGATAATTTATTTAGTTCTTCATTGATTTGATTTGTTGCATTTTTTACATATGAGATATCTCTAACATTTGTATTTAGATCTGAAAGTGCTGTTTCAACTCTTCCAACAATTAAAGTATCACTTGTTTCTTCTGCATCACTTCTTGCTTCTTTTGCTTTTTCTAAAAGGTATTTTTTTTCTTTTTTTATAAAGGAAGAGAGATTTCTTGAACTACTGACATACTTTAAATTAAATGCTCTTAGGTAGTACTTACTTTCTATTTCTTCTAAAGTCTCTTCTGACGAACCAATATATAATTGATAATTAGGATTATTTTTTGAAATAGTATATTTTAAAAATAAGTCTCCATCATCTGAAATTCTTTCTTTTAGTTTTGCTAGAACAAAATCTTCAGTTATGTTGTCAAATTTAATAAGAATTTCTATATCTTGAGTATCCTCAAATACAAAAAAATCAGACTCCTCTAGTTCCATATCAGCTTCAGAAATATTTTTATCTAAAAGTAATCTAAGTGCATATATTAAATTTGTTTTACCAATATCATTAAAGCCCATAATTGCAGTATGGTTATTAAAGTTAAACTTTGCATTTTTAAAGTTTCTAAAACCTTTAATCTGTAAATATGAAATTTTCATGTTACTCCTTAAGTGTCAAAAAATATATAAGATTGTTATTTGTCAATCATCTTTAATTGATTATACTATTAGAAAACTTTTATTCAATATTTTTTATAAACTACTAGAAACTTCTGTGAAGATGGAAAGGTTTACTGATCAGTACCTTATGGTGAGTACATATAGTCATTCTGTAAGAACACAAGTATGACCAAAGGGTAAAGACCTATCACTATTTACTTTGCTATTTTTGCAAAAAACGCACCAAACCGGCCACCCATCGCGTTTGCATCCAGCCAGTAAAAACGCTCGACATCCGGCCACCCCTGTCGGTGATGATCCGGCCATTTTTGCTTAGAGAGCGCGATTTTATATTCGCTTAAGTTTTCTTCTTCGTAGGGGATATTTTCTGAATTTAACTACACTCTTTGTATCTAGTATACAAAGGTGATAAATGAGGATAATACCCATGAGACAAATAAGAGAAGTGTTGAGATTGTATCTGCTTGCAGATCTCTCTTCACGAAAGATACAAGGTGCTACAGGTGTAGCCAGAACAACTGTACAGGATTATATCAAACGGTGCAAAGCAAGTGATATCACTTCTGCTTCATTGGATGTATTGGATGATGATACACTCAGAGAGAAACTCTTTGGTGAACAAACAAGTATTACAGTAAAGTCCGGCAAAGTCATGCCAGATTACAACATCATCCATCAAGAACTCAAACAATCCAAGAGAGATAAAACCAAAGTCACACTGATGTTCCTTTGGGAAGCCTACAAGGAGCAGTATGGCTCTGATGCCTATGAGTATACACAGTTTAGAGTCTACTACAGGCGCTATAAACAGAAACTCAATCCCTCCATGAGACAGATACATATCGCAGGTGAAAAACTCTTTGTGGATTACAGCGGTGTCACCATTCCCATCCATAACCAAAAGAGCGGTGAGATAGAATACGCACAAGTCTTTGTAGCTGTATTGGGTGCTAGTGGCTACACCTTTGTCCACGTTACCCCTTCACAAAAACAGGAAGACTTTATACTTTCCCATGTCTTAGCCTATGAATTCTTTGGAGGTACGCCTGAAGCAGTGGTTCCTGATAACCTCAAATCAGCTATTATCTTCAACGATAAAAAACATGGTCTTGTAGTCAATGAGAGTTACGCAGCATTGGCAAGGCATTTCCATATGAGAGTGGAACCTGCACGACCGCGTAAACCCAAGGACAAGCCTTTGGCAGAGCAGGGAGTACAAGCCATACAACGATATATACTCGCACACTTCAGACATCAGAAGATATTCTCTGTAGACGAAGCCAATGATAAAGTCTCTGACATATTGGACAAGTACAACAATAAGATTATGAAGCACATAGGTAAAAGCCGTACCCAACTCTTTAATGAACTTGATAAAGCAGAACTAAGACCATTGCCTACAAACCGGTACATCTATGAACAGTTCAAAGTAGCAAGAGTGAATATGGATTATCATATTACTTTGGAAAAGTGCAACTATTCTGTACCCTTTAATCATCTCAAAGATGAAGTTGAACTGCGTTATTCCACACAACATGTCAGAATATACCACAAGAATGAGATCATTGCTACCCACCCAAGACTCAGAACTCCAGGAGAAACATCAACACTGCACGAACATATGCCCAGGGATCACCAGTATATTCATGAGAAGATGAACCCTGACAGATTAAGAAGCTGGGCGAAAAGCATTGGTGAATACAGTACAGTGTTTGTAGAAGATTCATTTGAGGCAGTAGAGCATAAAGCCAATGCCTACCGTCAAGTAGTAGCCGTACTCTCGCTGGCAAAAAGGTATGGTACAACAGAGTTGGAATTGGCACTGATGTATGCTACAACACATCGCATCCTAAGAGTGAAATCCATCATCTCTATTTTAGACAAAAAACTCTATCTCCAAAAGAGTGTCAATAATAAAAATTATAAGGTACCGACACTCTTTGATACCCACGACAATATTCGCGGTCCTCATACTTACAAATAAAACATAAAAAACAAGGAAGAAATACCATGACACATGCACAACTGACAGAAAAGATCAATCTCTTGGGATATCAGGGATTTAAAGAAGCCTATCAAAGACAGAGTGAAGATATTGCATACACTAAAATGAGCTTCGAAGAGAGAATATATCAACTCCTTGGTGCCCAGGAGATATTTTTAAAGAACAAACGTATCACTATGAACCACAGACTCTCAAAGATCAAAGACAAACAGGCAGCACTTGATGCTATAGACTACAGACCTGACAGACGGATTGATAAAGCTCAGATACAATCTCTTTCACAATTGAACTTCATTGAGTCCAAGCAGAACATTATCATCACTGGTAAAACGGGTACAGGAAAAAGTTATCTTGCACAGGCACTGGCTAACCGTGCTATTTATGATGGGATCAAAGTTTACTACGTAAGAACACCTTCTCTGCTTGAAGAGATACGGATATCCAGAATTGATGGAACCTATACCAATCTTCTCAAAAAATATTCAAGGTTTAAACTGCTGATACTGGATGACTTCGGAGTGGCTCCTATGGTAGATGATGATGCCACCAATCTGTTTGAAATTATTGAGGATAGAAGTACTATCAATTCAACCATAATCACATCTCAGCTTCCAGTCTCTGAGTGGTATGGCTATCTCAATAACAATACGATTGCAGATGCTATATTAGACAGAATTGTCTATTCTTCACATAGGATTGAACTGGAGGGAGAATCGATGAGAAAAATCAATTCTATCGCTGAAAATACCACATATTAAAAAAACATCCGGCCACTTTATGATAAAATGGTCTTACAGAAAATATTTCCTAAGAGGTGGCCGGATGCAAACGCGTTTGGTGACCAGTTTGAACGCTATACGCAACAAAATAAAGTACATGAAGAAACAAGGGCTTTTGACCTCTTTAAAAAAAGGACTTTATGTCTATCACTCACCCTATGTCAAAACACTCATCTCAAAAGAGATCATCGCAAACAATCTCTTAGGCCCTTCGTATATCTCTTACGAGTATGCACTCTATTACCATGGTATAACACCAGAGAGAGTAGAAGAAGTCACCTCCGCTACAACAAAAAGAGCCAAAACCTTCTCTACTCCTTACGGTACATTTAGCTACAAGCATATAGACAAAACACTGTATGCTTTAGGAGTAGAGATTGTGAGTTCCAAGCAGGGTAACTTTATGATGGCAGGTAAAGAGAAAGCATTGTGCGATAAGGTTTTTACTACAAAAGGAATAAAAATAAGCTCTAAAAAAGCCATGCGAATATTTTTAGAAGAAGATCTGAGGGTTGATATGGATGAATTGTTTGACTTTGATTTGGAGATAGCTAAACAATATGCTGAGACATCTAAGTCTAAAAGAGTAGAATTTTTATATAAAGTGCTAAAGGATATTGGTAAATGAATATTATAGAACAAATGCTCTCAAAATATGAGATAGAGAGTGAAGATGCGTTAATCAATGCCCTTAAAGAAGTCTATCAGGAAATTGCACTTTTGGGTTTGTACCGGGGTGGCTTTTTTCAAAAAGCTGCTTTTTATGGCGGTACAGCACTGCGTATTATTCATGGACTTGATAGATTTTCGGAAGATATGGACTTTTCTCTTTTGAGTAAAGACCCTGCCTTTGACATAGAAACCTATTTCCCTCATGTCATCGATGAATTTGAAGCACTTGGCATCAAGATGACACTGCGTAAAAAAACCAAATCACAAGAGAGTGATATAGAGTCTGCCTTTTTGAAAAATGATACCTCCATACATACCTTAAATATAGAGATAAATGATCTTTCCAATATACTGGATGGTGTGCATAGTGGAAAAAAACTCAAAATAAAGTTTGAAGTAGACACAAACCCGCCTCTGAAGTTTCAGACCACTTCTCATACCTTGATTTTGCCTACTACCTTTAATATCATAGCCATGACACTACCAAACCTTTACGCAGGAAAATTACATGCTATCTTGTTTAGAAACTGGAAAACAAGAGTCAAAGGAAGAGACTGGTATGACTTTGAATGGTATGTCAAAAGAGGTGTAAAAGTAAACTTGGGACATCTGCAAGAGAGAATGCAAGAAAGTGGAAACTTTAAAAGTAAAGAGAGCCTGACAGGTGAGCAGTTAAAACTATTACTAAAAGAAAAAATAGATACTCTCGATATAGCAAAAGCTAAAGAAGATGTGCAAGTATTTATAAAAGACCGGTCTGCATTGGACTTTTGGTCTAGGAATTATTTTAAACTTTTAGTAGAGAGGATGACATTTTGATAGACAAATGTGTCAATGAAGAGGGAAAACTTTTTAAAGTCATTTTATGATTAGAATTGGCATAGGGATAAGTCAGGTGCAATGATAAGTTGTGCCCTATTCCCGTATATACGATACATATCACTATACAAGTGACACTTTTGGTGACACTTTTTTTGCTAACTTATCCTATTTCACACAGTATAGTTTCGAAAATACACTATTATAAAATTGAGATAAAATATTCATTATTCACTCGTGCAACATTTAATTCTCTTCTGATAGCTTTGTAGATTAATATGATAAACTACTCTCTCAAATCTAATATGCTGGATAAACATGAGACAATCACCTACAAAAGATGACATTTGTGATTTTGTTACTAATGCATATAGATCAAAAACGAACAATGCACTTTATCTTGGCAGTATCAGCTTGGATGTAGCCTTAAAAATTAAAAAGTATGTTCCTTTAACACTTACAAACTATGAAATAATCATTGATGAAGAACATATTAGACATGTTAAAAATAGACACCAAGAAGATCTGGAATATATTTGCCTCATAACCGATATCATTAATAACTTTGACCGTATATTTAAAAGTATAGAACCAAACAGAAGAACAAAAAAGACAGAAATATTTATTGTATTTGAGAAAAAATATGATAACGGTATTGTAAAACTTGTCAAACTTCGAAATATGAAAGATAAAGTACTTTCATTAAAAACAATATTTATAAAAGATTAGATGATTGCCCAGTAGACCAAAAACTACTGGAGAAGGTATTAGCTGTGGTCTGATGCCTTACTCTAAGAGTAATCCCCAAACTTACGCCTTACAACGGACTACTAACTGGTTTTACAGAAATATTATATCATTTTTTAATGTGATTGTCTATAGCTGTTCGATATGAATTCTTTTTGAAATATGTTAAAGTGATTTAAAGCCAATCGGAGTCCGAAAACTCTGTGATATTAGTCAGGTGCAACGATAAGTTGGACATACCTATCGTGTATATAGTATATAGATTACTATTTTATACACTCTTTATACACTTATGTAGTATCTGTCAAGTGATAGTCTGAAGCGGAGCCAATACATATCCCATTTTTTCATACCCATGATACATTAACAGAAAATACTTCTAATTACACTCATTAGAAATACCACTATTTGTTAGTTCAACTAAATAGAGTTGAAGTTCTTTGGTTAATTGATCTTTCCACTCAACAGGTTCTATAAGTCGTAGATGTGGCATCCATTTTTTAATCATTGGTGAAATCTCCATATAGTCTGTCACGTAAAAGGTCAAAAGTAATTTTCCATCATCCAGAAGTTTCTCTTCCTGAGAAGGAAGATGTTTCTTTTGTAAAAAATGCTTGGAAACACTAGGTAAAGCTTCCAAAATAACTTTTTGATAATCTCCTTGAAACACAGCAAATGGTGTTTGAAACTCTTGAAGAAATCGTCTAACTTCAACAACCTTTTCCGTTTCATTAAACTCATTTACGCTCATCTGAAAATCTTCTATAAGATGAATACGAAGAAATTTAAACCCTCCATTAAATTCATCTTCAGTGATACAAGCAAGATAAAGGTTCCCTTCCATAAAAATAATATTGAGAGGACGTACCTCTTTATAGGTAATATCTCTATACACAAACTCCGCCTTACGCTGAAGTTTCACTGCCCTCTCTACATCTTTTAATGCATGGTTATTTTTAAAATCTTCCATTGGGTTATTATGAAAAATATAAGCAAGGTCAGCATCTTTCTCAGCACGACTAATCTTCTTCTTCATATTGTCATCGAGTGTTTCATAATAATGCGGTAAAACCTCTTTAAGTATCTGCATATAACTAAGCAGCTCTTTCTTATCTCCAAGATTCAGAGCCTGCTGTAAAGTACTCTTATTTATAATCTGATAACACCCTCTTCCACTCCGTTCAAACACTTCAACACTAAGCTCATTTTCAAAAAATGCCTGTATGGTTTTAAAGTGTCGAAGATTAGATCGTTCCGATTTACCACTTTGCAAAATAGAAGCTATTTCACTTGTACAAATGGTTATAATGAACCCCATAAATCGAACCACTAAAAAYMRSWKYMKKWTTTMWWMMKRWTWSRMNTAAAWKCWWWSMAAKTMMRKAWASAKMWMWTSASYRKTAAATGGCTTACGAACAAAATACATTTTCATCTTTTCGAGTCCCATGTGTTCTTCCAGATCATCAGCATAACCCGTCAAAAAAAGCATACGGCCGGTAAAATCAACACCCAGCGCATCCATTTTTTTCAAGAATGCTGTACCGGTCATGACAGGCATCCGTACATCAAGTAACAACATATCCGGCCTACCATGCTGCTTGACCCAATCTTCAGCTTCAGAACCATCATTCAGCATAATGACCTCAGCCTTGATCTCACGTCTTTTCAACCAGATTCGTAATAAAGCATCA
>NVUY01000043.1 GCA_002733215.1 Sulfurovum sp.
ACCTATGTTTGGGTTAATATCTCCTTTGGATTTTGCTTTAAAGTACGGTTTTTAGGGGATGTTATGAATTATAGGTATGATTTTTCGGGAATGGAGGATATATAGACATCATCTTTCTCAGGGCTCATTACAATACATCTGTAAGAACCATCAACCCTGATGGAGTGCATATTATCAGCAAAGTGTAGTTTCTCATAATTCAAGCCTGGAGACCTGGGATTGTTTTTGAACTTCTCCACTAGCTTGATGGTTTTATTCAATTGATTTTTTGGTAATTTTGACAGTGCCGTAAAAAAATCAGATGATATTGCTACTTTCATGATGCGATCCTTTTTTCTAGTGTTTCTATAATTTGTTCTGTTTCGGTAACATTTAACATTTTCCATCCTTCTGCTTCAAAAGTCTCATCAACAGTCACACCCACTTTCAATGTTTCCCAGACAAGTTCTGCTTCACCCAATACGGTGTTGTTGCCATCGACGATCTCTTCCCCAACATTTGGTACTGGTATTTTGCTGTTTTTAGATAATGCTTTTACTAGTGCTTTTGCTTCGTCTAGTACGTCTTCATATACCAATTCCCAATCAGTATCTTCATCTGAACCTTTTGTATTAAAGTCTATTGCGTCATATGCAGCACTATCAATACCTTTTTGGGTGGTAAACAGGCTGTATTTCTGGAACTGCATCAGATTATACATTCTCAATACACCAGCCCAAGCTGCAAAATCTACCCGTGTAATCTTATCTTTTATATGGGCAATAAAAATATTTTTCGTAAAATCATTTTTTGAAAGTTTGGCATAATCTCCAAGAGAAAGGATCGATACATCACTGTCATCATAGCTTCCTGCAAAGTATTTCGTCTCTTTATTAAAGAATAGGGCACTATATATGTCTTCGCTAAGAGATTGTTGCAGTAGTTTGTCCTCTGTATCGAACGGTGCTTTTATCATTGAGGTTGAGATAGCAGTTGCTCTATCAATCCACTCTTTTAAATCTACATGGGTCAATAGCTCAATGAGCAGTTCCATACTTGTTTGTTTAGTAAAACTTGTATTCTTATGACACATTTTATGCAGTATCGTATGCTTCAAGTATTGACTATCAAGATAGTTAGTATATTTATATTTTGGTTTTTTCTTCCCAAACTCTTCTATGTCTTCCCACGTTAAAGACCAAGAGATATAATTGTGACTTCTTACTATAGCCATTCTCTGGGCACTGTCCGTATCGATGCGATCTTCATGAAAAGAATACCCATCGGTAAACACAGCAACAGGTTTCATATCCTTATTCTTGAGGGGGTAGATAATGAAATCGGTCTTGGAGTAAACTGCTACATTTTCTTTTTGAGTCAGTTCTATTTGTTGTTCAAGTTCATAAGCATATTTTACATTATTTGCATCTGTCAGTTCGAAGAAGAATCCACTTCGTCCTCTGGATGTTACAATAGATTTCCATGTAGTACTGATCTGTTTTAGTTTAGACAAAAACAGGTCTTCGAGTACACTTTCGCTTAGACTGTCTGAGTTCACATCACTGACACTTTGTACTTTTGTAATGTGCTCTCTGGACTTAAGAATGCTTTTTATGACTTCAATGGCTTTTCTTTTAGAGATCAAGGGTCTGTCAAAGTTGTTTTTGTAAGCATAGATACATTTATAGCACCCATCTTTATCATGGTCTGCATTACATTGACAGCTTTCCAATTTATTAAGTGCCACATCGAGCACTTCAAAAAGAGGTTTTTCATCTCGCATAAGTTGCTTGAGATATCCGGTTCCTCCAGGTACAGTATCATAGAGGATGAGGTATCGTTTAGGCATTTCATCTTTTACAGCAAGTTCATCATAGATCCCCACACGTAAATGTTCTACGGAACCTTTAAAATATGCTTTAAGTCCTAACTGAAAAGAGGCAATGAGTGAATGAAGTTTTGTATCATCAATATCCAGTGAAGAGATCGGTAGCATCAATCGTATGGCTTCGGAGTTAAACTCTCTGTAGAGATACAATGATTCCAAGTAGTTTTCTGGATCAAGGGCATCTTCTATTTCACAAGCAAAAGAGTGTTCAGGTTTGAATTTGTCATCTCCGGGTTTTCCAAATTGAACTTTACCACAATCACGGCAAATGACAAATCCTTTTCTGGGTACTGACTTGCCTGCGATGCTGATATCATTCCCTATAAGCGTTGTTTCTCCAAAGTTCACCTCTTTAAAATTCACTTTTTCAATGAACTCAAATCCAAAAGATATCTCATCATCGGTGATCGCATAGGCATCTTCAATATACTTTGTCTCAAAGTCAATGAGGAGTTGCTTGTTGAAAAACTTAATATCTCTCTGGTCTTTGTCATCTTTCAGCCTGCTGCTTTTGTCATTGCTGGTAGCCAGTACCTGTTTCATGCGTAGTACTTCTTTCTTCTGTCCTTCATCACAAAACATTTCACTCCCACATTTAGGACAGGTATCCGGATCATCACTACCTATTCTTTGGGTATAAGAACATTTATCACAGAATATCCAGCTTTCTACTTCTGAGGCACCCATATCTATCTGGTCTATAGTGACTTTTCGTCCACCCGCATAAAAACTGTTGTTAGGTGCCAGTTCACTGATGGCAGAACTGCCGGCTCTTTCATATTCGTAGGTATAGGTAGTATACTTTCCTCCATTGCCATCATCTTTACTCTCTTTTTTTCTGTAGATGACAGACTTTAGTATGACACCACTTTCGGGGAATGCATAGTTTGGAAGTAAGCCTTCATCAGCAAAAAATTCAAACGTTTTTTTTCTTTTTAGAAGAATGAGTACAGAGATCAGTCCATCCAGTTCAGACTGTATTTTTCTGCCTACTTCTTCATGGTCTTGGTCTTTTGGTTCTTTCTTTTCATGTGCCGTCAGTGCTTTTCTCAATGCAGTGATTTGCTGCGCAAGAGACTTTTGTTCATTGAGTATCGTTTCCAGTCTGTTGAGTACAGTCAAAACCAGACTATTACTCTCATCGCTTCCCATGACAAAGTCTCTTAGTTTTACTTTTGAGCCCTCTTGTAGTTTCTCTTCATAAAGAGCAAAAAAACTATTTAGCAGCGCTTCTGTATCTTTCTGTATGAAGTCAAAAAGTGTATAGGGAAAACGATCTTTATGACTTTTGTCCAGATTGCTCAAAACCGTACTGAGTCGATGAGGCAATTCTCGACTTGTAATATGCTTTTTAGTGACCCAATTATCGATACAAAATGCCAAGAACTGTCTTTGTAGTATGGCAGAAGCATCAATGTAAATCCCCGGTGCATCGATGCTTCCCTGCATAATCTCATTAGGCTCTTCGTAGAAGTAGAGGTCATGGTTGCTGGCATTTGCCACAGTCACATTAAAGGCATTACCGTCAGAACGACCTGCACGCCCAATTCTTTGTAAGTAATTCGCACCGTTAGGCGGTACTGAACAGAGGACTACAGAACTCAGATCACCAATGTTTATACCCATTTCCAGAGTAGGTGTAGCAGAGAGTAGGTTGGGCTTCCACGCTTCATCTGCTTTTCTCTTGATGAAGTTTGTTTCAACGCTTTCTCTCTCTTTTCTCTCCAAGAGTCCTGTATGTTCTCTCGCGACAACTCTTTGCAGGTCACCATTGCTGTAAAGCAGTTTGTAGTAGTTGTCTTCGTTCAAATAGTTTTCATACTCTCCAGTACATTCTTTTCGCATACACTTCATATCCAAAGCATGTTCGGAATGTTCAGTTCCTACACTCAGTACATGTTTACAAGTGTTACATTTAAATTGTTTTGTATCTGTAGTAATGAAAAGTTTTTCAGGGTTCAGACCCCATATCAAGCTGTCTTTGACATAACTCTCTATCATGAGTTTTTGTTTTATAAGTACATCCATGATAACTTTATATACTTGTACACTTTCAGGAAGTAGGGTACTTTGGTCAATGAAGTTGTGTTGTAGCCATCTGTCGCACCAGGTTGTTTTTGTTTTATTACTTATGCTGTCAAAAGATTTAAATTTACCATTGGTCAGAAATCTTGGCACTGCAAAGTTGGTTCCAAATTTAGGCATATATTTCTGTCTAGATCCAATATTGTTGAGTATATACGTATCGCCTCCAGTATCAATGTACGGCTTCAAGTGTTCATTGTATATAGCACCACTGTCTTTCAAATAGATCAAAAAACCTAAAACAAATTTTTCCAATGCCTCTTTGCTTATATCTCTGAAAACTTCTATCTCATTTTGTATGAGAGGTAAGATCTCATCACTTATCTCTGACAGATTATTTATGTACATACTTGATGCAGCACTTCTTTCCAGTGTTCTACCTATATGGGATTTAAATCCAAACTCACTATATACCATCCAGTCAATTCGTTTATTGATAGGATCTTTAAGTTTCTCAGCATCTTGCAGCACATCTGTTTTAACCAGATTATCAAACTCCCACAACCATTCCATGTCTGGTGCTATGAGTGTTGAGACATATTGTTTGTCATTCTGAAATTGATTTTCCCAATAGCTGCTAATGATTGCTCCAAAATCTTTAAGTGCAACTTGCTCACCATAGGCGACTAAAGCTTGTTGCATAGCAGATCGTAAAGTAAACTGGTAAGACCTTGCTCCGAAGAAACCTGCTCTTTGTGCAGCATCTTGAACAGAGTCAGAAAAGGCTATTAGCTTTTTGTCATCGTTATAGTAACTGGCAAAGTCTTGTCCTATGAGTACAGAGGTTAAGCTTGCTGCACGTGAACCTAAAATAGTTAATGCATTTTTGGAGTTACAGAAAGGGCAGTGGGTATGGCTTTTCCCATTACTGCCAATATTGTCATTCTCATAGACCTTGATGCCATCGTCATCTCCATCTGCAAGCTCTTGACCACTTCTATTTATCTGGTAGACACGACCTTTTAAATTTTCCGGTTTTTCTTCTACAGGGAAGATGAATGTCACTCGACTGTCCTGGCTAAAGAATGCTGGGTAAAACAAGTCAAGGTCACTTTTGAGTTGTGCATTGCCATCTTTTTTGACACCACCCCATCCGGTAGCATGACAGTCTCTACAATGTATCACCGGGTAATGGAGTTGTACCTCTTCTGGTTTGAGGTCATCAGAGTAGGTTAGCGTAGGTCTCTCATCCAGTGAAGCAACCATACGTGCTAACTCTCTTAGCCAGAGTTGAACCCTGACAAAAAGAAATGGTGGGTACGTATTCCCGACTTTTTCATTCTTCGCCCAGGATGTCAATGCCAACAGTGAGTTGATCATATGTTCAAAGTAATCATCGGAACTTTTAATCGGTATTTTACGTATAAATGCATCCACAATCTGCTCTCTAGACTTGATACTACCCTTAAGTGTTTTGAGAAGTAGTTTGAAGAAGTAGAGGTCTTTAAGCTTGCTGCCTAGTTTGACCTTGAAGGCATCACTATTGACATCTTCTGCCTCTTCATTAAACCAAAGCAGGTATTGGGTGCGTATATAGGCATCTACCTCTTTATGATTTTTGTAGTCAAGTTCTCCCAGTTGAGAGGGTTGAGGAAAGAAGAGTATGTCATCATCATGCCCTTCAAAGAACTCATCAGGGCTTATTCTGTACTCTTCTATGACAGAATCTTCGTCAAAGGTTGCGTTAAATACATCTGAAGCAAATTCTCTTATGTCACTTGTACCTTCACTACCTAATGTTGCAGATGTTCCTATGCAGGCAAGATGATTCTTCTTGACTTCAAGTTTGGCATAGAGTCGTCTTAAAAGTGAAGCAAGGTCTGTACCCTGTGCACCATCAAAAGTGTGTATCTCATCCACAGCTATAAATTTGAGTATGTCAGTGCCAATGTTATGTTTCCATATCTTCTGGTCACGCGGTCGCATAAGCATAAAGTCCAACATCTTGTAGTTTGTCAGTAAAATATCTGGTGGGTTATCTCCCAGTATGTCCTTATCTGTTATGACATACTCTTCAGTCATACTTTTATGAGGGTTTTGTTCTTCACTGCCTATGTAGAGTCCTACACGGGTTCCTTTGAGTGATACAGTTGACGATATTGCTTTTGCAAACCTTTTTGCCTGGTCTGTTGCAAGTGCGTTCATTGGGTAGATAATAATGGCTTTGATACCTTTTTTATCTCTGTTCTGATGGCAATAATCAAGCATAGGGTACATAAACGCTTCTGTCTTACCAGACCCTGTTCCTGTAGCCACAAGGGTAGGTTGAGGTGTGCCACCACCAAGTCTTTTAAATGCAAGTTCCTGGTGGTAAAAAGGTTTAAAGTTTTGACTGAGTGTATCTGAAAAATAGTGTGCATCCTCATCGCCT
This sequence comes from Sulfurovum sp., assembly GCA_002733215.1. GTDB lineage: Bacteria > Campylobacterota > Campylobacteria > Campylobacterales > Sulfurovaceae > Sulfurovum. The sequence goes on from NVUY01000043.1 coordinate 6,324, forward strand.
TTTTTAAAGGGTAGGGCAACGGAAATGTACGGTCCTTTAAAAAGCTTTCCGTCTTCATTGATGAAACTATCCATCATATCAAAGAAGGCAGGGGTGCTACTAGGGAATGTGGTGTTTAAAAAGTCTTTTGTACCTCGTATGAGTTGTGATGAGAGGACTGATGGTATCAAAATGACATCCTGTCTGTTAAAAGTTTAAAATAATCCTTAGACCAAAAGTCCAATACAGATTTGTCTTTTACAAACACTTGTACATCTTCTTTGGCTTTTTCTATATCTAAAGTATTTATTTTCTCTTTCAGCAACGCTTTTAACTTCTCTTCTGTAAGTGTGTCTTCGCTGTTGAAGTTTCCACTTCCCCAATCTCCGCTTTCTTGCATCCTCTCTTGTAGATGTTCCAAGTTTACTTTTATACCTCTTTTTACATACCACTCAAAATCATACCAATCTCTTCCTTTTACTCTTGTTCTCCAGTTTCTAAACAAAACTGCATGTAGTTTTCCTGCATAAAGGTTGGGTAGTGTCATCGCGCTGATGTTAAATGTAGTGGGTAAAAGTAGGGTGTGTGAAGTGGTTTGAAACTTTAAAGGTGGATTAGTATCAACTTCAAACTTTATTTTGAGTTTTTTCCCACTATGCACACCATCTAGTATATTTGAAAGATCGTCTATTTCTATATCTAAGGTATGTATGGAGGTGTCATTTTTCAAAAAGGCAGATTCTATATCACTCTCTTGTGTTTTGGTCTTTTTACGAAGTGTCATCTTGATGCCAAGTGCTTCAAACTCATCTATGACATAAGGGAAATAGGTTTCCCAAAATTTAAATCTGAAGTGCAATTTCTAAGTTCAAAAATCATATCTATTTCTGCCTTAAGCTGACATTTCTAAACCATAAAAAGCTTCATTTGGT
>NVUY01000001.1 GCA_002733215.1 Sulfurovum sp.
CCAAATGAAGCTTTTTATGGTTTAGAAATGTCAGCTTAAGGCAGAAATAGATATGATTTTTGAACTTAGAAATTGCACTTCAGATTTAAATTTTGGTGTGTGCTCTCTTAATGATGATTCATCTGCATATCCGCACGTTACGCCAACACACTCTATATTGGCGGCTTTAGCAGCCATTAGATCCATCGGAGTATCACCAACCATCCAATATTGACTTTTATGACTATCTAACTTTGACAGGGCTTTAAAGATAGGTTCCGGGTGTGGCTTTGGATGTGTAACATCTTCTCGCCCTATAAGTACTTCAAAATAATCCATCAGGTCCATATGCTCCAATAACTCTATGGAGTATTTGGCTGTTTTGGTTGTGACGACCCCAAGCGTTGCATGTTCACTTGCCAGTATGACAGCTTCACGTGCCCCAGAAAGCAGAACCGTTTTTGCACAGGATATCTGACGATAGTGCATCTTATAGGCATGCACATAAGCAGCCACCTCTTCCTCTGCCACACCAAGTGTAGGAAACATCACATCCAGAGGGTGCCCGATCTCTGCTTTGATCGATTCATCCTCAGGTACTTCTTTCCCATGTGTTTGAAATGCCACGCCAAAACTTTCCAATATGGCTTCTGTTGAATCTATAAGTGTCCCGTCAAGATCAAATAGTATTATCATGTTTTTTTATTCCTTAGTATTATAAACATCTTCAGGAGTAAGACCTAAATTTGGTAATTTTGGTGCTGCTTCTAATAATTGCTGTGTATAACTGTGCTGTGGATTTCCCATCACATCTTCCACAAGGCCTTGCTCAACGATCTTTCCTTCTTTCATCACCGCTACCTCGTCCGCGATCATCGGTACAATAGAGAGATCGTGTGTAATAAAAAGATAAGAGACCCCTGACTCTCTTTGCAGTTTTTGCAGTAAGTGCAGGACTTGGGAACGGACAGAAACATCCAGTGCAGAAGTCGGCTCATCACAAATGATCAGTTCAGGTTTGACTGCCAGGGCTCTGGCTATCCCTATGCGCTGTCGCTGTCCCCCTGAAAACTCATGCGGATAACGATGCATATGCTCTGCCTCCAACTCCACTTTTAAAAGAATCTCTTTAATGTAACTGTCCTGTAATGTTTTTTCTTTGGGACCTATGCCCAGACTTACCATACCTTCGAGGATAATATTTCCTATGGTCATACGAGGGTTTAATGCAGAGAATGGATCCTGGAAAACCACTTGTATCTTTTGTCGATACGGTTTTAGGGCTCTTTGAGCTAAATGTGCAAGGTTTTGATCTTCAAATATCACTCTGCCTTCTGTAATATCGACCAAAGAAAGGATCGCCTGTCCTATGGTACTTTTCCCAGACCCGGATTCTCCTACCAGTGCCAGTGTCTTTCCTTTACCTATAGAAAGCGTAACACCATCCACTGCCTTGACATATCCAACCGTTCGCTGAAACAAACCTTTTTTGATGGGAAAATAAACTTTTAAATTTTTTACTACAAGCAGAGGCTCTGAGGCTTTTGACATCTCTTCTTTTTCTTTTTGAAAGATAGCATCCCGCAGAAGCATTTGTGTATAAGGATGTTTTGGATGGGTAAAAAAAGTTTCGCATGCTGCCTGTTCCACGATCTCTCCATTTCTCATCACTGCTACCCTGTCTGCCATTTGTCCCACTATTGCCATATCATGGGTAATGAAAAGTATGGAGAGCTTACGTTTTTCCCGTATCTTTTTAAGCAAGGTCAAGACTTGTGCCTGTATCGTGACATCCAATGCCGTTGTGGGTTCATCTGCGATAAGCAGATCAGGTTCACAGGCCAAAGCGATGGCGATCATGACTCTTTGTTTTTGTCCACCTGACAGTTGATGAGGATACCAGTTGTATCTCTCTTCCGGCTCCTTCAGTGCCACCTCTTCAAAAAGGGAGATGACTTTATCTTTGATCTCCTCTTTTTTTATATCAAGATGTACCCTTATGGCTTCAGCAACCTGCTCTCCAACCCTCATTACTGGATTTAATGCAGACATAGGTTCCTGAAAGATCATCGCAATGGATCTGCCGCGTACTTTTTGCATCTGTGATTCGGGAAGAGCGAACAGTGATCTGTTTTTGAACCTGATATCTCCAGAGCTCACCGATATAGCATCAGGAAGCAAGCGCATGATCGCCAATGAGGTTAAAGATTTGCCGCTGCCTGACTCACCTACCAGGGCAAAGATCTCACTTTCGTGTATCTCAAAGTTCACTGAAGAAAGCAGGCTCTCTTCTCCTACCCTAAGACTTAGATCTTTTACACTTAACAGGGGACTCATGTATCATTCCTCGGATCCAAGACTTTCTGAATACGGTCAGAGAAGAGATTTGCGGCAAGTACCAAAATGAACATAAAAATAAAGGCAGAAAAGAGTGACCACCATACCATCGGCTCTCTTGCCATCTCCAGTCTTGCCTGGTTGATCATGTTCCCCCAGGAGTGCATAGTCGGGTCTACCCCTACGCCTACATAAGAGAGTACTGCCTCTGCAAGTACCAACCCTGAGAAATCCAAGACTACAGAGATGAGGATGATATGCATCAGATTAGGGATGATGTGCCGTCGGATGATGGTCCATTTTCCTACACCAAAAGCTTTGGCTGCCGTCACGAATTCAATTTGTGAGATTTTCAGTGTCTCGGCACGAAGCAAGCGGGCAAGACCGGTCCAGGAAGTAACACCCAGTATCACAATAAGAAAGAGCAGACGCAGATCGGAGCGTTCCAATGTCGTTTCAAACCAGGTGGGGTTGTTATCCATGGTAACTTGCATGACCAGTACACCCGCAGCAATAAGCAATACCCCCGGGATAGAGCTCAAAGTAGTGTAAAGATACTGTATCACATCATCTACCCAGCCGCCAAAAAGTCCGGCAGATACACCCAGTATCACAGCAACAGGCAACATAATCAAAGTGGTGAGAATACCTATGAGTACACCCGTACGGATACTCTTTAAACTATGGTAAAGTACATCTCCTCCCACCTTATCTGTTCCCAGTACATGGTAAGAGTAAGAGAGTATATAAAGCCAGGTGAAGGTCATAACGAGAAAGGTCAGTGTCAAATATGCCGTACGCCATGGAAGGTCTGCCTCTCCTTTAAGCACTTTTTTCATTGCAACAAAAGCCCCTCTGCCTTTTCTCCAAAAGAGATGTATCAAGATCAGGAACAAACTTAGTACAAATCCTACTGCCAAAGCCACTATGCTTTTTGACAGAAGGTCATCATCTTTCGAAACATACTTTAAAGGAAGATGTTTTTGTGTAGTCAAGCCATTTTCATCTATCACAATGGATTTGACATATTCATGTGTAGCAAAGGGTGCAGAGTACGTGCGTTCTGTATTTTTAATATTGTGCGAGAAGATGATATCCAGCAAAGAGAGCATTTCACTATACTGCTGCTCTGTATTTTGTCCAGGTGATGTTTTTGCAAGACGTAAATGTACAGAATCCAGCAGGGTAAAGAAAAGGTAAAAGAGCAACACCGTTGCAGAAGCCATGGCGATGCTTGATTTAAAAATAGTATGCCATTGTTTTTTCACTTGAGGAGAACGAGAAATGACCCATCCCCAGGCGATCAACGCAAAAATGAGTATCCATACCATGATATCGGTCCAAAGCAGTGTTAACATTATCATAACTTCACCCTTGGGTCAAACAGGGTGTAAGAGATATCCGTCAGGATCAAACCTATGATATAAAGCACGGAACCCAAAAAGACCATAGCTTTGACTATGGCAAAATCCTGAGAGTTGATGGCATCTATCGTATATGAACCGAGTCCGGGTATGCCAAAAAAGGACTCCATAATAAGACTTCCCATGAACAGAGTGGGTATCACAACCACTACGCCTGTCAAAATAGGAAGCATTCCGTTTCTCAACACATGTACAAAAAGTACTTTCAGTTCCGAGAGACCTTTGGCTCTTGCTGTACGTACATAATCCTGATTGATCTGCTCAAGAAAGATCGATCTGTACCAGCGAACACCTGATCCTATGCCTGCAAAAACCCCTATGAGTATAGGTAAAATAATGAATTTTATGCCTCCCCAACCAGGTTCATACCCTGAGATAGGTACCCAGTGCCACATCTTTGAAAAGAGTACCTGCCCGGCAATAATGTAAAAAAGTCCTGAGACAGACATGATCATCACCGCAACGATCATCATACTTGTGTCAAGGGCAGAACCTCTAAAGAGAACCAGCAGCAGAGCCAAAGAAATATTGGTGATCAGTGCTATCATAAAAGTCGGAAGCGCAATGGCCAGACTGGGACCCATCCTCTCTTTGATCTCCGCACCAATGTTTCGGTTGGCATCTGAATAGCCAAAATCAAAAGAGAAAAGTTTCATGGACTCCTGTACAAACAGTGTATCTGTCACCTTTTCTAAACCTTTGGCTTCTTTGTTGAGAAACAGTGCTTTGTCATAGCCTTTATCTGCTTTCCACGCTTCTATCATTTGCGGGGTCACCTGCTTGGCACCCAGTTGTGCCCTTGCCATATCGTCAGGTGTATTCACCATGAAAAAGAGCATAAAAGTAATGAGGTTCACGCCGATCAAAATAGGTATGGCATAGAGTATCCGTTTGAGTATATAGGCAAACATTTAACGCTCCTGCTTTATCACGGCTTTTTGTCTATTGAGATAGAGCTTATGTAAAAAATACCCACTCAAAACAAGCAAGAGTACAAACAAGACCAGAGGAAGGAGCACAGGCTGATTCCATTCTTTTTGTTTCTCAACTCTGAGTTTGGCATCGATACGTTTGTATTTCAGCGTATTGTTCGCCATAGCATTGGGAAATACATTTTTAAACCAGAGATGTGTAAGTGCAAGAGACTTTGGATGAAAACCCCACACCCAGGGAGCATCTTCTCTAACAAGAGTTAACATTTTTTGAATCTTTTCTTGTCTCTGAGGGGAGTTAGACATTATTTTTATTTCATCAAACAGCTTATCGAACTCCGGATTCTGATAATTTGAAGAGTTGATCCCTGCGCCATTGGTATTGACCACCGCATTCCCGCCATAGAGGAGAAAAAGAAAGTTTTCAGGATCAGGATAATCGGCATTCCATCCCCAGGAGAAGATCTGTACTTTGGCTTTTCGCACTTTGTCCTGAAAACGGTTATAGTCTGTTGAACGAATGACAAGCTGAATACCAAGTTTGGCGAACTGCTTACGTCGCCAGTCCATGAGTGCTCTGTCATCAGGTCCTGTGGCTGTTGCATCATAATGCAACTTCAACTGTTTACCTGTCTTCATTGAGATTCCCTCTGGGTATCCTGCTTCTGCCAAAAGTCTCTTTGCAACTTCTATGGACTTTCTCACGCGTTTTCCACTCTTCCATTCATACACAACCTTGTCTGTTCCTTTTTCGCCGTCAAGGTGTCCAAAAATACCCGGAGCAATAGGTCCCTGTGCCGCAATACCACGTTCATTCATAAAAATGGAAATATACTCTTCCTGATTTTGAGCGATAGAGATGGCTTGACGGAGTTTTTTGGCGGACTCAGAGTAGCCACCAACTACAGGGTCTTCCATATTGAATGCCATATAAAAAATGGAAGGCTGCACGGAGCCTTTTAACACAATCCCTTTTTGACTCATCTCAGAACTCAGATCCATTGTACCGCTTGCAGAGATCTGTACTGCCTGGTCAAATGCTTCAGAAGAGATGCCTGATGCATCATAATACCCTTGTAAAAACTTATTCCATAGAGGGATACTCTCTTTTTCCAAGGTATAAATGACTTCTTTAATAAATGGTAGTTTTTTCCCTGCATCACTCAGTAACTCTCTGGGAATGTTAGAACTATTTCTCTCCTCTTCATTTAAACTTGGATAACGTTCATCATGAAAATTTGGATTTGCTTTGAGAACCATCTCTCTACTTGGATCATTTTTAACCAGATAGTATGCACCGGTTCCCACAGGGGACCAGTTCCACGTCAGGTTTTTCCCCTTCATCCCTTTTTGCTGATAAAAGAGGTCCGCCTCCCAGGGAATGGGTGAAAAGAAATACATAGAAAGCCAATAGATGAATTGTGGATACTTCCCTTTAATTCTGATACTCAGTGTATGGTCACTAAGCACCTTGACTCCAGCTATGTTATACGCACGCAGATCCAAGACTTCTTTTGTACGCTTTTTCTCTTCTGCTATTTTTGTGATATTTTGGGAGAATGCTTTAAGTCCGACGATATACTCTGCCATGTTATCGAGTATGGGTGAATGGTTCTGTCTCACTGCCATTCTTTTGATCGCATAGGCATAATCTGAAGCTGTCAAATGGCGTGTAGCCTGTTTTTCAAAATCATCAAGAGTCTGAATATTTTCAAGTGCTTCTTCACTCAGTTTGCCATAAAACAGTGTTCCATTCGCATCTTTTACAAAAGCGGGATGATCCTGATACTTCACATCTTCTCTAAGTCTTAAACGATATTCGGAGAATGCTATATGGGCATCATTTTCGTCCACCAGTCTCCCCTCAAGATCATAATATGTGAGTGCAGGCATCTCTTTTAAAGTGAGTGCTTCGAGTGCATAAGGCCGTTTAAGATAATTATATTGAAGTGGCGGTTCATAGATCTGACCTATGATCGCCCATTCATTGGCATTATATGAGACAACAGGGTCTAATCGTTTTGGAGGCATTGAAAAGGCAGAGAAGAGTGTCTGAGTTGCTATTTTTTCACTGTCATGAGGGTTGTTCCATACATCAGCAGGAAGAGGCTCTAGTATCATCATAAATAAAAAAACTTTTAGGATGATCATCTTCATATCTTTGGTTTATGCCTTAGTTTAATTTCCTCATATTATAGCTAAACTTTTTTCTTTATTTTTGAATTTTGTATTGCAAACTAGAAGCAAACATTAACTCATCAAAAGTTCTATCTAAAGCTTTACTTTTAAAGTTTTGCGTTACCAGTTCTTTTTGAAACCTCACATAATCACCTACTTTTACCTCTGCAGAATTCACCGCCACCCAAAATGTTTTGTCACTTTCTTCTTTCACTTCCAGGTAGGTATATGCACCACCCTGCTCTACAGTCATCACTTCACCCTCATAAAAAGGATTGTTATTTTTTGTTTTATGAGGATTGCTCATCTTCATCTCTTTTTGTGTCACATTTGCATCTATGTTTTTTACCATTTGAGATAATGTTCCTGATTCGGCTGCGAACACCATACAGGTTGTTGCGAGTAATACACTTATTTTCTTTGTCATTTTATTTCCTTTTGTTTGTTTAATTTTCGTTTAGGGTAGGCTAAAGCCATCATGGCTAAAACCACTCCCGATGTCATATAAACCCAGTTTGGGATAGGTACCGGGTCACCTGTGGCATAAGAGTGCATGCCTGCTAAATAAAAGTTGACACCAAAGTACGTCATCAATATGGAGAAGAATGCTAACACAGAGAGTAGCGAGAACAGGTAAACCGAATACCAGGATTTTATCAAACGCACATGTAATACCATCACATAGACCAAGATAGAGATATACGCCCAAGTCTCTTTAGGATCCCAACCCCAGTAGCGTCCCCATGATTCATTGGCCCAAATGCCTCCCAAGAAGTTACCGATGACCAGCAGTGTCAGTCCCAAAGTTAAAGCTATTTCATTGATATGTCGTATGTTCTTTATATGTGTATCTATATGAGGCCTTGTAGTGTCACGTAACATAAAAAGTATCAAGGTGATAAGCCCCAGTATCGCACCCACTCCAAAGAAGCCGTAACTCGCAGTAATGACAGAAACATGTACAGAGAGCCAATAAGACTTTAGCACCGGTACAAGACTGGTGATCTCCGGGTCTATCTCTCCCAAGTAGGCTGCAAAGATGAAGATGCCTGCCATCATAAATGAGGCGCTCAAGGCAATCGTCGATTTTCTTAAGAAGACTACTCCTGCTAAAATGGCGGCATAAGCAATGTATACCATGGTCTCATAGGTATTCGAGATAGGGGCATACCCTCCGATGTACCAGCGAAGCGCTAGTCCAAAAGTATGTACCCCAAACAGTGAAAAAGCTGCCACTGTGATAAGTGTTTTTATTTTATCTGCAATGCGTGTATTGTAAAACATCGAAGTCAGTCCATACACAAGCAAGAGTAAGCCAAACAACAAATACGCCAAAGAGAGCCTAAAAAACAAATCTATCTGATTAAACCAGCCTTCTACTTTTAGCTTTGTCTCATCAGGTATAACACGATGTCCCTCTGCGCTTTGATAGGTTTTGATATCATTTATGTAGGCAAAGCCTTTGTCATAGTTTCTATTATAAGCAGCGTTAAGGAGACGGCTTGTGGCTCTCTTGACTTCAGAGTTATCAGACGTTGCGAACATGGTTTTAAAATCTACCCATTTATTGCGTTCATTGTTTTGTAAAGGAAAAAGTGTGAGCAGCACACCTCTGTAAGACATAAAAGCGATATTCAGCCGTTCATCTGCTTGTATCAGGTCTCTCTCGTAGGTACCCCGTTTTGAGGGTACCAGTTGATTGGCATGTTCTACTTCATTGCTTAGTTTATATGTTCCGTTACTGTCAAAAAAGTCTGTGAATTTTACCAGTTTTTGCCCCGCAGTGACAGCTAGTTTTTCTCTCAGTTTTGGTGTTTTGATTCTGATGAGTTTTACTTTTTTCCATATTTCAGGACGGGAGAACATACCCAAGACCACCTGATTGGCATCCATCCCTTCCCAGGAACCTCTTCCTGTGAGTTTGGAAAGCACTTCTCTGTTTTGTGTATCAAGCGGTTTCATACGCCCTGCCGGCCCCTGTACCACCAAAGTACCAAAAGCCTGTGACAATGCTTTTGAATTTTTCCTGTGTTCTTCCAGGTAGCCATCAATATATTCTCCATACGTTCCTGCATTTGAGGGTGTGGGTAAAGAGAGGAAGAGTAAAGGCAAAAGCAGTGAGGCTATAGGCATTTTTTTCAATTTGGAAATGAGGTACTGGAACCTTGATTTTTTATCAAAAAGGTTTAACAAGAGTCCTAAAAAGAGTAAGGTGTATCCTATATACGTTATCTCTACTCCGGGGTCTTTATTGACAGAGAGTTGTGTGCCTTTTTCATCGTTGTCATAGGAAGTTTGGAAAAACTTGTAGCCGCCATAGTTTAAGGTATTGTTCATATAGATATAGGCATCAAACTTTTCATCATTTGCTTCATCGATCACAGTCACATCCGAAGCAAATTCAGAAGGTGATCTGCTCCCCGGGTAACGTGTGAGAGTAAAATCTCTAAGTTCTATGTAAAAAGGTGTTTCTACTGTTTTATCACCTATTTTGATGATGTTAGACTTTTCACCCTCACGGATATGCATCATCCCGTCAAGTCCAAAGTAATGTGTCACCGCTGCGCCAAAAAGGATGATGATAAAAGACACATGGAAGAGGGTACGTGCTTTGACACGGTACATTTTTGTTTTATCTATGACGACGACAAGATTAATGGAAGCGACAAAGAATGTCAGCTGATACCACCAGGCATTGTAAACCAGTTCTTTGGCTCTTTGGGAACCATAGTCATTTTCTATGAAGGTACCGATGGCTGCACCCACAGCTAAAATAATGAACAAGAGTATCATGAGTTTGTATGAACTTATAATTTTATACATCAACGTTAAATACCTCTTGTACTGTTTTTCATACATCTTTAAATAAAAACACCATTGTTTTTTTATTTAAAGATGTATCCAGGGTAGTATGCCCTAGATACAATGTCATCTATCTTACTGTCTTTGTCTTACTTTCTATTATTAAAGTAAGAAGACTCCAAGTCAACATCTTTTCTGTTTTCTTTGTCAAGATCACCATTTTGTTCCGCTATCTTGTACCACTCTTTTTCCAGTGTTGCTTTAAACTGTTGTTTTGCAGCTACCAGTTTTTCAAGAGGCACGCCAGCTAGTTTCTGTGCATTCTCTTTGGTTGAGAAGTCAGGTGCTGCGAAATTCATCACACCATGTGTTGCAAGTATCCCTACCAGTAAGATTCTAGCTTTTTGTGCTTTATCATTTGCTATAGCTAAAAGTCTTAACGTCTCTTCAGGTGCATGGAAGAATGCCGGGTGAGAAGCGACTGCATAATCCCAGTTCCATTGACCAGATCTGATTTCATCTCTGACAGGTTTAAGTTCTTCATCTGTTGCTCCGGCTTCCATTGCTTTGGCAGTCTCTAAGTGTGCTTTAGCCAAGTTATCCATTGCAAGTTCATGAAGTTGCTCTTTTCTCTCGAATTTTCTATGCACGATCTCTTCAAGTGTTTTTTCATCTTGTCTGTGACACGGCATACACGATCTATCCATTGTGTTGAGTGGATTTTGTAACTGGTGGTCAGAATATTTTACTGAACCTTCTTGTGTATAAGGCATGTGACAATCTGCACACGATACACCTTTTTGACCATGGATACCTGTTTTAAAGAGTTCATACCCCGGGTGTTGTGTTTTAAGAATAGGTGTGCCTGAAATTTTATGTACGAAGTCAGTATGTCCTACATCATTGTAGTACTTTTCTGCACCTTCAGCTGTGAGGCCGTTTGCCCAAGGAAGTGTCACCACTTTGGCTACTTTTTCATTACCATCTTTGTCTGTCCACTTCTCTTTTTTGAAGTAGTACTCTACGTGACACTGTGCACATACAAGGTTTCTTTTCTCTTGATGCGTCGACTCAGCAAAGGTAGGAAGTCCCGCAGCCTTTAACCCTCTATCAAGATGTGGAACCCTGACCTGAAGTGCTGCAGTCTTATTGTCATGACAGGAAGCACAGCCGATACTGTTTACTATCTCATGACCATATTTTGCCCATTTCCCGGTAAAGTACTCTAATTCCCCGTCTCTCTCTTGTATTCGAGGAACATCTGGAGATTTACAGGTCCAACATGCTGTAGGCATAGGACCTGTTTTAGCATCTGTAGGTGCACCTGTTCTTAATGTGTTTACATTATCTTGCAGCGCATAATAGTGACCACGAGGAGCATTATAGTCTTTCGCAAAGCCATATCCTGCCCAAAGTACAGAAAGTTGTGGTTTTTCATCAAGCATATCTATAATTTCAGAACTCTCTTTGGTTTTCTTCCAAGAACTGTATTGTCTTGGGTAATACCTTGCCCACTCAGAACTTTTATGTTTTACGTCTTGCGCTATCTCCGGTGATGAAGCCAGCGCTACACGTTCTGCTTCTCTTTCGTTTATATTTTGAGCCAACAGTGCCATAGTACCTATAGCAACTACCGATCCGATCAGTAACAATTTGTATTTCATTTCATTTCCTTCTTCTTCATTATTTAACTTCTTTAACACCAAGGTTATGTGGTGTAGTAGTTAACCCTCTGACTTTGCCGTGAGGTACCTCTTTATGACAGTCCCAACATTTTCTACCATTTGCAACATAATCATCTTTAAAGTTATGATATTTGTCTGCATTGGTTGCCAGTGTTGATGTGACACTCGCATGACAAGAGATACAATTGTCCTGTACCCGCCTTGCGCCATCTTCACTTATCTTCATTGCATGATCATAAGTATCAAAAGTAAAGGCCAGAGTATGGTTCCATCCATCTATCGCTTTTGCTTTGTACTTATTGATGAAGCTATCTGTTGGCAAGTGACACTCTACACAGGTGATGCCTTGTGTAGCATGTGCACTGTGCTGCCAAGTGGCATACTGTGTATTCATCACATGACAGTTAATACAGGCTTTTGGATCTGTTGACAGATATGACCAAGCTTTTGCAATATATGCCATGTAGACAAAAAAGATAGCCGCAATAATAAATGCTATAATAGCGATGATCTTAAGCGTACTTTTTTCTTTCATTTTTCCTCCTTTTCCCTCTTCAAAAAGACTTATTTTAGTGTATAACGTACACAAAACTAATAAATGAATGAATATTCATTTATTAGTTTGAGCTCATTATACATACATCAATAAGTCAAAAGATTGATATGCATCAAGAATATTGCTAATGGAGATAAAATATTTTAATTTACCTTGTTAATGCCACAAAATAGGAAAAAAGTTTACAGGTAAAGTGCTCCATGTACCGCATTCTCTTTACCTATAGGGAAGTTTTTATTCATCATTGGGTTATATTGTCCCACAGTTCTTTGTATTCTTGCATAGAGAGACTGATTTGCAAAAGTTTCACCTGTAAGCACTACATTTTTTGTCCCTACTTTATCTGCAAGCTGAGGAACTATTTCTCCTATGTAATCACCAAAAGACTCATAAATACTATAACACATAAAGTTGTTTGGAACATCACCTAGCTGGTATGACATGATAGAGGTTATAAAAGCATAGTTATCAAAACGATTGTCTTTGACCCTGGTATCTATCTGCAATCCCCCTTTCCCTAAAAAGCTTAAAGCTTCTGAGGATATCCCTTCAAAACTTTCATCTTCAAGACCAAGTGTGATGGCCGTTACTTCAAAGATATCCATATTGCCTTCTAAATTATCCAGTCGCTCCCATACCTCAGGATAGGCCTTTTTATAATTTCCAACGAGTCTGTCAGATCCCTCACGCAGTGTACGTATCTTTTCCCATAGGTTATCAGACTCAAAAGGTATTGCGGGTACAGCATTAATGACTGTTTTACCATTGTAATAAAGAAAATTTAATGTACCGTCAAAATGTACACCAATAGCCTTTTGTCCTACTTTATAATGTTCTGCAAGTACAGACATCATCGAGGCTTTATATTGTTCAAAATGATGTTCATTCTGATGTCCACTCTGAAAATCTTCATTCTCAAGTACATAAATTTCATCTGTATCTACAGAGTCAAATACCTCTATTGAATCTATAATACTTTTATTATCAACTTTTACACAAGCAAGATCATGGGCTACGGTGACTCTGTTTTTGTTTCCCTGCACAAGAGCGGGATACAAGATACGCTCTCCAGAAATAAAGAGCTTAGTATCCTGGTTTATAAATACTTTTGTGTCTTTTTGAGTGTTAATAGGCATATCAAAATCAACTAAAAAGTCGGCATCTTCATTAGCATCTACATCAAAGTACGATATATAATCTAGACCCATATTTATCACAGCACGTGCCAAAAGCATGGTCATTCCATCGTCTGGATACTTCACTAAGACTGAGGAACCGTAAACAGCCTTGATCTCATCACTTTTCGTTGCTACTCTTAAGAGAGGTCTTTCTATACTAAGTAATGCATTAAACTCTTGTTCTACCATCATTAAATGCTCATTAAATCCAGAGACAGATGCCATAAGAAGCGTAGAGAGTGCTACATGTTCATTGCTTCCTGCTAACTCAATCTTTGGATTCTTACTAAGAGTATTTTCAGCACTCTGTGAAGTAAAAGAGATTTTTTTGATAGCCACTTTATGACTATTTGGATTAAAAAATTTCCTATACCCATGTGCAGTCTTCATCAGTACAGTTTTTCCGTCAGCCAATGCACCACCACATACTTCAAAAAGCTTCCTGTAATCTCCTTTATCAAGTGCTATATATTCGTTCTCTTTATCTAACATGCGAATAGCTATACCACATGCAATGCAAGAGATAAGCGGGTAGTCTATTCGTAAAGCATTTGATCTCATTTCCTCTTTACAATCTGCACAAGGAACCAAAAACTTCATCGTAGAATTTAGACGGGTATAGGGATACTTTGTTATAAAGGGATGTTGTGATCCACAATGATTACAAGAAGTAAATGGATAATAATAACGACGAGAACTCACATCAAACATCTCTTTTTGACAGGTAGGGCAAGGGGCAATATTAACGGGTAAATCTGTTTTAGACACAGGCATAAGTGCCGGTTTTTCCTCTGAAAAATAGTGCCTGCCTTTACCAAGAAAAAGTGAAGCAGGTAATATCTCTTCAAGACCCAATAAAAACTTTTCTAGTTTTTCATCCTCTTTCTTAAATGTCATGATAATTTTATCTGAAGTTTGAAGTACATCAACTTCCATTTCTTCTTGTTGAGCATATGCTCGTATGAGATTTCCAATATAACTTTTGTTTGACGAGAATGCTAGCTCTAAAATAAAATACATGTACATGTTCCTTCAATAATTCTTGTTTACTATACAACTAGAATATAATGTATACTATTAATGCATATTGGGTATGCGTGTTATCAATTAAAATATATATTTAAGTGAATAATAGACTCATTTTCTAACTGTAGACTAAACAATGCTAGCTGACTTTTTGTTATTAACAGTCCTAAATGAGTGCTGACATATCGTGAAAATCAGATATAGTAGGATTGGCACATGCCTCAATAATGCTTTCAAAGCTCACTTCATTAGCTTCTTTACGTTTTAAGTCTATCCCTGAGGTACACAATTCAGCTAAAGTCACTTTTAGCAAATTTGGCATATGTGTTAGCGCTTCTGCTGTCATAGCATTTTTTACATCTATAATGTCGTGAGGTACCATGGTGATGAGCTGTACTTCTCCCATATCTTCGTGAAAAGAGCATATCTCGATCATCATGGTTATTTCTACTTCATTGGCAGTTTTACGCGTTGCATCTTCATTTGCCATTACTTCTTCAGCATTTTCAGAAGCTATAGTCCCTACAGATCCTTTTTTGGAACCCGTACCTACAACTATTATTTTGTCATACTCCTGATAGTAGGTCATCAAAGTAAACCCTAAAGTCCCACCCTCGACGACAGTCAAGTTTGGATGTTCCTCATAATTCTCTTCAATATACTTTACCAAATACGCACCAAGACCCTCATCGTGAAACATAATATTCCCTATGCCGATGAGTGCTATTTTTTCATATGCCAATGTTTACCCTTTTGATAAAGAAGGCTTACGCTTCTTTATTCTCTTCATTGTCTTTTATTTTAACATATTTACTACCGCCAAAAATAATAGAAATGTCTCCTTCTTTCCAAAAGATAGTTCTCCATACTTGGTAATAGATATGGAATACAACCCATACTATAAGTAGCCACATTGTCATATGGTGAGATATACGCACATCCATAAGAGTTGCTGTTGGGCCTCCACCTACCATCCATCCACTTACAGGGATTGTCCAGTCAGTTACCAAGTGCAACATCCAAGGCCACCATGTACCAACACTACTTAGACCTGAGCCTAAACCATGTACATACAGCTGTAAGCCTGTTAATAACATCCAGACCATAAGGAAATGGAAAGTAAAGAAGTAGGCAATATTAAAACTATCGTTATGTGCGGAATTGAAATTTTTATGCCTATTAAGCGTTATTAAGTTTATTAAAACTGCCGAAAATTCACGCATGTTCTTTTTATTGGGTATCATTTTACTCCATGGACGATCAACACGAGAAAAGAATGTCAAATAAAAGATAATAATGGAAGTCACATCAAAGATAATAGCTACCATAAAGTGTACCCAACGATTCCATGCCATGACATATTTATCTACAGCAGGGTCTGCTATAAATGTCTGATAGTATGGTGCAGCAATATACAAGCCTGTTGTAATCGCTGCTATCATGGAAAACACATTAACCCAGTGAATGATTCTTAAGGAAGCTGTTCTGCGTTTAACCTGTATATATCCTGCTTTAGCTTTCATGACTGCCCCCTTAGAATGCACAGGTAGGGTCAACTTTATACACAGCTAACTCCTTACCATTTGTGTCCATCACATGTACAGCACAGGCAATACAAGGATCAAAGCTGTGAACAGTTCTGATAATTTCTAAAGGTTCTTCAGGGTTTACTACCTTTATACCGATAAGTGCTGCTTCATACGCACCTACCTCACCATTTGGTCCTCTGGGTCCTGCATTCCATGTAGAGGGAACAACAGCTTGAAAGTTTGTTACTAAACCATCTTTGATGACAATCCAGTGACCTAACGATCCTCTAGGTGCTTCAGCAAGTCCTCTACCTCTACAGTCTTTACTTACTTCATCAAAGTCAAATTCTGTCCAAGTACTAAGATCTCCAGAAGCTGTATTTTTTGCAAGTTCTGCTGCCCAGACTTTCATCTCGTCTACTATCATTTCAGTCTCTATAGCACGTGCTGCTGTTCTACCCACTGTTGAGAAAAGTACTGTAAGAGGAAGACCTGAACGCTTAAGGAAATTACCTACGTGTTTAGTAATAGTTTTATCTCCTTTGACATAGCCAACAACCATACGTGCAAGAGGACCCACTTCTACTTTACGTCCGGCATAGAGTGGAGACTTGATCCAAGAGTATTTCCCTTCTGTTTTAAGGTATGCATATCCATCATCTTTTTTCTCAAGTCCAGTATACTCAGGAATGGTTGTTCCTACATATGGATGCTCAGGAGCACCTGTCCCCTCAAACCATGAGTGTGTTACATCTTCAGTAATCATCTCTTCATCAACTTCGTGTACTTTTGTGATATCACCATCAAGTATTAGCCCTGCCGGCAAGAAAAGTGCTGACTTGTAGAAACCTGTGTCATCAAGTCTAAAGTCACCATAAGACATATAAGTCAAGAGTCCACCACCAGCACCACCTATACCTTTACCAAGTGTACCTTTGTGTTTTGTTCCATGGAATGACTGAGTTGCATCAGTAGCTTCTTTCGCATACATAGTTCCAGCCATATAAATATCTGGAAGATATGCTCTTTTAACAAAGTCAGTAGTCTCACGTAATAACTCTTGAAAAAGTCCAATACGTGCAGGGTTTTGGATGTCTTGTACACAAGTTACTCCACCAACTACTATGGATTGTGGGTGTGGCGACTTACCGCCAAAGATTGCATGCATTTTAGACATACGTCTTTGCACATCAAGCCCCTTAAGGTAATGAGCTACACCAATGAGGTTTTGCTCCGGAGTTAGTTTATACCCATCATTTCCCCAATATCCATTTCCAAAGATACCCAAGCGTCCTTCTTTTGCAAATTTAATAATACGGTCTTGTACATCTTTAAATGCTTTTGCACCTGATGTATAAGGTGTAGTTCCAGATGCTTTAGCCCATTTAACCGCTTCTGCTGCTGTTGCTTCCGGATCTGCTTTCGTTGCAGAGATAATATCTACAAAGTCTAATGCATGTAAGTGGTAAAAGTGCACAAAGTGGTCATGTACTTGTAGTGAACCTTGGATAAGGTTACGTACTATACGTGCATTTTTAGGGATAGTAATGTTAAATGCATCTTCAACTGCTTCAATAGATCTTTGGTAATGTGTACCTGTACAAACGCCACATATACGCATCGTCATTAGACCCACATCTCTTGGGTCTCTATTTTTCACAATGGTTTCGATTCCTCTAAACATCGTTGAAGAAGACCATGCATCGATGATGGTGTTGTTACTGTCAATCAGCGCTTCGATTCGAAGATGACCTTCAATTCTTGTAACAGGGTCAATAATGATATGCTTGTTCCCGTTTGCATCTGTTTTATGGTAATTTCCATCTGCTCCATGCGCTGCTGCTGGTGCATCATGTGCCGCTGCTGTCTCTACCGCTGCTTCTGTCGTTTCTGCTCCGCCACCTGTTACTTGGGCTTCTGCTTGTTCATTTAATTCTTGCATTAGAATTCTCCTCCATGTTCGCTTTTACCGGCTACGGCACTTGCTGCTGCGTGAATACCTATACCGATACCTGCTGCGGTAAGTAATCCTAAACCAAATTCATCAACTGTTTTCTCAACACCACCTGTTGGTGCTTTGATGTTAGCATTTGACATTGGTCTCTCGTATGCGTATTTATCCCAGAAATCTGGTTCAGAACACCCGATACATCCACGTCCAACACCAATAGGCCAGTTCACACCTTCGTTATAACGAATGATTGAACAGTTATTGAATGTCATTGGACCTTTACATCCTAATTTATAGAGACAGAAGTTGTTTTTTGCACCTTCATCTCCCCACTCCTCTACATACTCACCTGCATCAAAGTGTCCACGTCTTTCACAGTTATCATGGATACGATACCCAAATGCGAACTTAGGACGCAATAACGAGTCAAGCTCAGGGATAGACCCCGTCAATACATAGTGTAAGATAACCCCTACCATGTTAGATGGGTTCGCTGGACAGGCAGGAATGTTAATAATTGGCTTACCTTTAATCACATCCATCACACCCACTGAATCAGTTGGGTTAGGCGCTGCTGCGGGTATACCACCATAGGTAGCACAAGAACCAACAGCTATTACTGCTGCTGCACCTTCTGCTGCACGGTGTAAGTGATCTACAAAGGTTTCACCTGTTGCACCGATAGTTCCATAGTTACCATCCATGCCTAGTGGCACTGCACCTTCAACAAAAAGAAGGTACTTACCTTTAAAGTGTTCCATTGCTTCATTCATTTGCTTCTCAGCCTGGTGACCAGAAGCTGCCTGAAGTATTTCGTGGAATTCCAATGAAATGAGATCTAAAATGATCTCGTCAATTTTTGGTCCGTCTGAACGCAAAAGTGCTTCTGAGTTACCTGCACAGTCGGAGAGTTCTACCCATATAACCGGTACTCTGTTCATAAGTACTGCGGCTTCTGCCACAAGTGGCGTAAATGAAGCAGGAAGCATAAGCATCGCAGTTGTTGCAGATGCCCACTTTAAAAAGTCTCTTCTTTCAAGACCCTGATCCTCAATACTTTCTGTAAAGTCCATTCTATTGTTAAGAGGTTTGAGCTTTTTTAAGTCCTCAATCCTCTTCTGACAGGATATATACAGTTCGTCATAATAGGCATCGCCTTTGTTTGTATCTACTTTTGCACTTTCGGCCGTAAACAGTTTTTTTACGGATTCTTCTTTGTCTATACTCATTCTATTCTCCTTTAATATTTTAGAATTCTTTTTTTGTAAGTATTTTAGAATTCTTATTGTATTGAATACTCGTTCATTACTATATAAAACTAAACTTAAATAAAATTGAATTCCTATTCATTCCTAGTAAAAAAGTTTAATTTGTTTATTTTTAAGGATAAAAAAAACTATACTTATACTTTATATAAATATAGTTTATATTTCTCATGTAGTAAAAATTCTAATTTAAATTATTTGCTTCAGTTATTGTTACCTATAATTAAAATATTTGGATAAATGAATACAGATTCATTTGTTTTTAAGTTTACATAGTCTAATATACTGAATAGGTATTCACTTTTAACCGGGTGATGCTTACATACATACAACATATGGTTATCTATCTATTTTTATGCTCCTCCTTAATTCGGTGCACTATATATAACCGTATGTTACTCATTAATATTGTTCAGCCAGATAATTATGTAAGTCATCTTAACAAAAGATTTTCAAATTATTGTTCATGCAAATATATGTTTCCTTTTAAATAGACATGGTATCTGGTTGTATAATATTCATATTGTTTAGTACACAGTCAGATACCTTGTCCAAAGAAGTAAATGATGTTATATAGTGTTTCCTATATCCTTTATATCTGGCTGTGCAGTGAACAATCGAATGGTGTGTCTATTATTTAGTACACAGTCAGATACAGTGTCAAAATGGGGATTACATATAAATTTCTTCAGAATTCAATGATGTTATATAAGTTTTATATCGTATCCGAATCTCCTTATCTATATTCTGACTGTGTAGTGAATACCTATACATACCTAAAGAAGTTTCGCATCTTCACTGCATGTTTATTGTGTCGTACAGACAGAACATACATCAAAAGTACGAAAAATGAAGGTTGCCTCTTCTATGTTCTGTGAACCTACCATCGCCTTAATAGCGATACCCTGCTCCTCTTTATTCCCATGACTTAAGTTCCACTGTGTGGGCGTAATGATCTCATACTGCTCGATCAAACCATTTTTAACACTGCTCTTATGTATCAATGAACCACGCGCAGCCTCAACAATCCCCGTACCTTCAAAATCATTTAATATACTCTTGCGATCCAAGGTACAGGAAAGTTCATTTAAATCCAGGTTTTGAAGTAGTCTCTTTGTATGTGCTAAAAGAGTTGCTATCTCATGTATACGTGCAAATACCCGGGTTAGCAAAGAATCTTTATATCGCTTATGAAGATTTTTGACTATAGGTGTTTTAGCCACCATACCACGCGCTAATGGCCCTACTTCATAAAGTTTATTTTTGTATGTCACAGCCTTGGCTACTGTACCCATTTGTGCAGTTTCATGTACAAATGTACTATCTACACGGGAAACCGTAGTGACAATAGATTTACCGGGTTTAGACAATATACTCTCACCAAACACAATAAATCTGTCATGACTCTTCCCTATCTCGGTCATACCGTTACTGCCTATAAGATGCAACAACTTACCAAAATCGCCTCCTATACGATGAAAATCTGCACACATATCTATAGCAAGATACTCATCCAAAGACAGTCCCGTCACCACTTGCTCAAAGAACGTAACACTTTCATCCACAAGACTCTGTGCCTGCATCACATCCAGATAGGTAGGATCGCAGGTCACACCACCGGGTACAGCATACGAGGAATGTGGCCACTGCCCTGCAAATATTGCCAATGCTTTTGTAATGGTAGAAGAGAGGTAGGTGGCTTTCATCGCATAATTCTCTTCACTTTTACAGTCCAGATATGTTTCGATCTGCGGAAGCAATGTCAGATAAAGCCATTTGATATGGTTTTGTATGAGTTCACAAGCAAGGGTAAATTCTCTTATATCCTTCGCCTTTGATGTCAACTCAATTTTTACGCCCGCATTTTCATAGCCATTTTCTATGGCACGTACTGCTGCAAGTAAATGGGCATGGTTACAAATGCCGCAGACCCTTGGAGTAATGACCAAGGCATCACGGGGATCTTTTCCTTGCAGTATTTCTTCTATCCCTCGGTAAAATCCGAAGTTGATCCTTACATCTTCTATCTTTCCCTCATTAAACGTAAAGTCAAGTTCTGCCTCACCTTCAATTTTCTCAATGAGCTGTTTGATCTTTAATGATTTCACTTATCATACTCCATGAGACGCTCGGTAAAACGTTTTATTTTAAAACTTTTAGTCACCCCTGTCAGCGTTAAGTAAGCACGTTTAGGGACACCTAATGGCATCTTGGCTGGTATACCCATATTTGTCTTGGTTCTGAAAAGAGATTCTTGTGGATAATTCGGCTCAGTACATCCAAAACATGGTGTACCCACACGTGTTTTTGAACTTGTGTCATTCCAGAGTATTTTATTACAACTGCCTCGTGTATAGGGCCCCTGACAGCCATTTTCATAAAAGAGACATCCCTCCTTCAGTCCAAAGTTCTTTACATCTATCTTCCATTCAAAGTACTCATTTCGCGTACATCCTGTATGTACAGTATATCCGTAAAGCTCTACCGGACGGTGTAAATTATCTATAGCTATCTTTTTTTTATTGGCTATCATGAGCAATACATAAGACATCCACTTAGGGTGCATAGGACAACCAGGCAGAGAAATGAGTTTAGATCTATACATCTCATAACGGCTTGTCTGCTCTTCAAGATCAAAACAAAAACCAGAAATATTCTCAGGATCTTTTTGTTTAAAGATACCACCAAACGTAGCACAAGTACCTGCCGAGATAATATGTTGTGCTTTATTTGCATAGGTTTCAATAAGAGATGAGACTTCCACTCCCCCTTTTAAAAATCCTTTTTGAGTAAAAGACCCTTCCAGTATTAATACATCGCAAGGGACTATACCTTCAATCACATCATTGAAAGTATAGCTACCTTCAAGTGCCGGGTGATGCACTATTTCAAAGTGATCTAAGATAGAAAAAAGGTCTGGATGGTTTAAAAAAGAGTGGGTGTTTCCATTACAGGTGATAGATTGTAACCAAAGTAAACGAGGTTTTGTTACCATCATATCTCTATCCTAGATCCCAAAGTAACCTAGGAAAAGGATCATATGGCATATTATGCCTTTAACGCATTATAAATATTACGAGAGATGTCATCGATATAATATTCAATATCATGAGGAAGGACTTCTTCACCTTTGAGAAATACCATACCTCCCAAGTAACCCATAAAAAGCCCAAAGGCAGAAAAAAAGTCCTGGTTTCGTAATTCTCCTGAACTTACAGACTCATCAAAGAAAATCATAATTTCTGTGATAAATCCGGAAACACATACTATGCCCTCACATCCATCAGAAAAAACTTCACGATTAGAAAGATAAACACGCAAAAAATACTCTATCATCTCTGGCTTCTCTTTTGCCATAGTAAAATAAACGGACACTATTTGATATATCTTCTCTTGGGCACTTACGTCAGTCATATTCACTACACGTATCTTCTTTCCCAAAGCTTCAGAAGTATATTTTATGATTTCTTGGGCAAGTATATCTTTTGATGAAAAATAATTATATAAATTCCCCACAGACATTTGAAGTTTAGCAGCAATATCAGGTATAGTTGTTTTATGAAAACCATTTCTAGAAAAAAGCTGTAATGCGGTCTGTATGATAGATTCTCTTTTTAATGCTTTTTTTTCTGCTATTTTCAAAATATTCCTTCTTTAATTCATCACTTTTGATTCTATCATAAGTCTCCATCACTTCCGCCTATTCCAAATACATAGTGTTGAAGTTATCTTAAACGTAACATAGTTTAATGTATTTTATATGAACTATCAGCAAGAGATTTTAGCATAAAGACATTTTATCTATTTTCTTAGTTGTGATACTTATGCTGACTAAGAAAAATCAAAGTCAGATTACTGTATTATAGCGCTTCAAAATTCTTGCTCATTTTAGACGAGTTAAAAATAACTCGCATTTATATGGGCTACTAAACCAAAAGGAACACCATGGCAGAAAGAAGAAAATTTAAAAAAAGATTTTGTAAATATTGCGAAACTAAAGTAGACTTTATAGACTACAAAGAATTGGGACAACTTAAATACTCACTTAGTGAGAGATTTAAAATTATGCCAAGAAGACTTACAGGTAACTGTAAACGTCACCAAGAGCTTGTAACAATAGCGATCAAAAGAGCGAGACAAACAGCTTTGATACCTTACATCGTAGACAGAAAGAATGTTGTTGAACATCCATTCGAAAACCTAAGATAGGGTTAAAATTCATTCTTATCATAATGATAAGAATGAATACCTTTCCTTTTAAGAATCCGTACTATATTCAAGATTCAAGTAAGCAAAAAAACTACACTTCCTATGATATAACTAATAATACTATAGCACAGCTACATCTGAACTCAAAACCTTTTTCGAAATGCTTAGTGGCTTTAATAATGATAAGCCTAGAAGACTAATCTTATCAAATAAGTGTATTTTTTTGATATAATTAAGAGTTTAATCTTAATATTTTAAAGAAGTCACTATGCATAAAAACAAAAAATGGATTTGGGAACATAGCAATTATCCACATTTTACCTATAACAAAGATAGACTAGATCAACTCATTTTAGAGACGACTAAAGAGCAGGGCATACTTGAGGGAGAAATAAAACATTTAACGCAAGATGAAAGTACTTCGTTTCAATTGGAAACTGCATTAAATGAAATTATCTACACTTCTTATATGGAGGGTGAAATACTCAAACGTTCAAGTGTGCGAGCGTCTTTGCGAAAACAATTTGAAAAGTTTGAGACACAAGGGTCTACCAAACATACGGATAACATAGCCTCTGTACAAGAAGATGCAAATCATAATTATGAACCCCTCACGGTACAAAGGTTAAATACCTGGCATTTAGATTTGATGAAAGAGGGAGAGTATGATTCTACACAAGTCACCGTGGGTGAATTTAGAAACTATGATGAAATGTATGTGACTTCCGGAAGTGGGTCTAGAACAAGAGTACATTACCAAGCCATACCACACAAAGAGATAGACAGGGCTATGGAGACATTTTTAGCCTACTGTAATACCTCGACAGAGAGTGCTTTTATAAAAAGTGCCATAGCCCATATATGGTTTGTTCAAATCCATCCCTATGATGATGGCAATGGTAGAATTGCAAGAAATATAAGCAACCATATTCTCTCTAAAGAACTTGGTTTAGACAGCAGATATTTCTCATTATCTCTTTCTATCCATAATGACGTAAGCACCTATGGGCATATTTTAGAAGAGAGCAATAGACTGGTTAAAAATCCGAATTTAGATTTAAGTACTTGGATTGAATGGCATACAAATACAATTGCCAAAGCGATTAAGCTATCGATTAAACATATTGATGCTACGATAGAAAAAACAAAGTTTTATGACAAAATCAGAGATATCAAAATAAATAAAAATCAATCCAAAGCCATCAATATGTTAATTGTGGGGAAAGAAACGATGATCAATAACAATATGTATAGGACTATGACCGGCGCGAGCCAAGTGACAGCATCAAGACAGTTAACTGACTTGGTTAAAAAAGAAGTATTAAGAAAAGTTTCCGGAAATGAAGGACGAAGCACTGCCTATGAACTTAATGTTTAGGGGGTGTTTTGCATTACTATTATATCTTCTTCAATACCACAAAACGTTTATCTGCTTCCTCTAATTCATATAAATTTACATCATCATTGACAAGTAGCTTTAATCCCGTTAATTTGGCTAACTCATCTACTGTATGAAAATATTGTTTGATAGTCTCTTGAGACTTTTTAAAACAATTATCTTCTTTTTCAAAAAGCGTAAATTCTGAAATATATTCTCCCTCCTCAAAGTCACTGTCTACCGTTAAAAATCTCTCTTCATCATCTACGATGAAAGAGCCTACTGCAACATTTTCAAAACCATACAGGGTATTGATATCACAAAGGAATACTCCGCCCTCATTTAAATGTTTATAAACACACTTTAAAAAGTCTTTGAGCTGTACTTTATCCAGATAGTTCAACATATCAAATACAGCCGTTATAACATCATATTGACCGCTTAGATCACATAGATCTATACACTGCGCATCAATGCCTTGTTTAAGTGTTTGGGAAACCATGATCGGACTTAAATCTATCCCTTTGACTTGGGAAATATCCAATGCCCCCTGCATCTGACGCAGGAAATCTCCGGAGCCGCAGCCCACATCCAAAAGGTTATCAAAATCTACAGAATTTAAAAAAAGAAGGTAATGGGCATAGAGGCTTGGGGCAGCCTCTTTTACGCCGAGAAGATCTTCTACTTTTGCGTAAAGATCGAGAGAGTCCAAAGAGTTATTTTTGACCATTCTCTACAACAGTTTTGATCTTTTCATAGAGAGAAAGGATCTCACCTTTTTTTGCATAAAAACTATTTTTGTTGGCAATGAGATGTGCTGAAGAATTCATGATATCTTCCGCAACCTTCAAGCCATTTTCTCTCATCGTTGAACCTGTTTCTACAATGTCAACAATGGCATCTGCCAAACCGACAAGAGGTGCCAGTTCAATGGAGCCGTAAAGTTTCACCACTTCAACCCCTACAGCTTTTTGTGCAAAGTAGTTTTTAGTGATATTGACCATCTTTGTCGCAATTTTTATATTGGGACGTGACCAGTCAAGCTCATCTTCATTTTTAATACCTATGGCTACTTTACATTTACCCAGTTGCATATCAAGAAGTTGAATGATATCCAACTCTTTTTCAGTGATGACGTCCAAACCAACCACACCGATGTCTGCAGCACCATGTTCTACATAAGTCGGTACATCCTGGTTACGTACATTTAAAAAACGGAACTCACCCATATCTAAAATGAGTTCTCTGCCTTCAAATTTAAATTCTCCACCAAAAATCTCTGCAAATATCTCTAGTGTTTGTTCTGCTATTCTTCCTTTTGGAAGTGCTACTGTTAACATTCTGTCTATCCTTCACAAAACTAAAAATTTCTAATTTCTAATTTCTAATTTCTAATTTCTAATTTCTAATTTGCACGAAGTGCATTCTGCATCCCATCAAAAATCAACATTTCATCGTAAGTAGCTTCTTCAAAAAAAGTAGAAAGAAACTCACCATCTCCACCGGTAAAGTAAAGTTTTTTATTTGTATGATGTTTGTCTATGAGTGCTTTTATAGACGCGATTATACCATAGCTTATCCCATCTTTAGTTGTAAGGGGCAAAGCATCCAGCTTCAACTCTTTGTTCAACGTCATTTCTAATACGGGGGAAATGGCAGCATACGATCCAAGATAAGCTTTTAGTCCAGGCAGAATAAATCCTCCTTGATACATGCCCTTTTCCACTATATCTACGGTAATAGCAGAACCTGCATCCACAAAAACCCCATTTTTATGACTCAGACACAAAGCTTGTCTGTCAATACCCATCGTGTCATAGGTACCTTGAAGATATATCTTTTCTGAGATATTTTCCCAAGCCTTTATTTTCTCAATTTTCTCTTCTAAATGCTTTTGAACAGAGATATAAAAAAGCGCCTGATGGCTATATCTGTCGATTGCATCTTTATAAGAAAGATGTTCAATGCATTCACCGTTATAGATATGAAAATATGTATTCCCTATGTCTGCTAATAACAATATCTTTCCTTTTACCGTAGGGGCGATTGCCATTTCATTCGGGCACATTCCAAACTTTCCAGCCATGCTCTTCCAATAATACTTTAGCTTTGGAACAAAGAGGTGCCTGAATGATAATATATTTTTTAGTCACTTTACTGTCTATATAGCTTTCCAGTTTTTCATGCAAAGCCAAAAAATCACCTGCTTCTTTTCGAAGTACCCTGCTCTTCTTTTCAACTTGCATGACCAGGGCATAATAGCCTTTTAGATCAACGCCGATATACAGAGAAACCTTTTTACGGGAACCCAGTTCTTTTGGCAAGATCTCTTTGAGTGATTTAAAAATAATATTTTTATGCTGTAAATATTCTACGATTTCTTTCATATGCTTATCATAACGTAGGGTCGATTTATCGACCATTAAAATAAATAGAAGCTTCTGAATATTTTGGTCGCTAAACCGACCCTACGAGAGAGGATGATAACGATGCATCGTATCTTCCAGGTTCTGTTTTTGTATATGGGTATAGATCTGCGTGGTTTCCAGTGAAGCGTGTCCAAGTAATTCCTGTACCACACGCAGATCTGCCCCACCGATAATAAGTGAAGAAGCAAAAGAGTGTCTCAATACATGGGGAGAAACACCCAAGTATTTTTTAACGATCTTATAGGCAGAGATACGACTTAAAACTTCACCTCTGTAATTTAACCAAATATATGAGCTTGTCAACTCCTGTGCCTGCATATAGACTTCCAATGCCTCTGTAGCAATAGGTGCCAAAGGCACTACACGTTCCTTTTCACCTTTGGCAAAACGTATTTTCAGCCATCCGTCCATGATGTCAGATCTCTGTACCGCCAATGCTTCAGAGATACGGCATCCACTTGCATATAAAAAGAGTATCAGTGCATAATCACGTAAGCCTTTCACTGTAGAACGGTCAATACTTTGCAAGCCTTCCAGTATCTCTTCGTTGCTTACATACTTGGGAAGATTTTTAGGGACTTTTGCCATAGGGATCTTTATTTTTTCATGTCTGAAGTCCTGTACGTGACAAAAATGGAAAAAAGCGTTAATGGAAGAGAGTTTTCTGTTGAGTGTTCTTTTGTTTTCAAAGGTTGCTAAAAATTTTAATACATCTGTGGTATCAAGTTTTGTAAGTGTTTTTTGACTCATCTCTTCCAACTGTGAAAGATCAGACAGGTAAGAAGAGACCGTAAGTGTATCAAGTGCCTTTGTGACACTCAGATACCCCTCAAAGGCTATTAATAGATCACTCATAACCTAATTTGGATAATTCAATAACATCACCATCTTTATAGAGCTTAGTTCCTGTAATAAATGCCGGTTCAGAGACAGCACCGAGATCATAGATCTTATGTTTCGTTAGATCAGAGTTCATCACAATGAGTGAACCTTCTTGATCCAAGGCATAGACTCTGCCACCAAAAGCAGTTCCGGTAGCATAATGTGCAAACTTATACTTTGATGTACCTATCACCTCAAGATTAGTGTTTAATGCAACTACTTCTCCCTCTTTGGTAAAGAGATAAATGATGCCGTTATTCACTGCCACTTCAGAAATATTCGCTCTGTATTCCTGTTGTCCCTCATTACCCAGTGTGATGAGTTTTTTAGGTGTGGCTGAAACCATTGTATTGCCTGTACGTGAAAGGTGGATGACATTATTGAATATTTTTTCACTGGAGATGTAGACAACTTTTGCACTTTCACTGTCTGCTGCATTGACAACAATGAGTTTACCATCAAGCATAGGCATCACGATCAGGTTATCTATAAACATAGGACTTGCTGCTCTTGTATCAATGGCAAATGTTTTTTCTGAACGACTTTCAACTACTTTTTGGTTATTTGACATTCGGTAAATACCAAAGGTATTGTTGTTAAGCACATACGCTATAAGACCATTTTTCATGCTTGCCGAGACCACAGGTACTTTTAAAGAAACTGCTTGTACCGCTTCTTGTGTTTTTTTGTCAATGATCTTTAAAATACCTTCAGGGTTTGAAGCCAGAACATACCTATTGTTTTCATTTAAAAATCTATAGCCTTCACCTAGATTAAGTGTACTTACACCTGATTTTCCAATGTATTTACCACTCTTAAGGGTGACACCCTCACGGCTAAGATCAACCACAGACCCGCCATATGAAGAAGATGTACTTGAGGCAGAGAAGGTATTCTCCGGTTCAAAATATTTCTTAGAGCTACATCCTGAAAAAAGTAAGGCTAGCAGCATAAAGGTAACAAGAGCAAGACCCTTCATTACTTTGCCTTGATGGTCGAGTGTCTAAGAAAACTGGCGATCACACCAAGAGGTGAACGCTCATCTATAAGTTCCAGTTTATCCTTTGCTTTAGTAACGTCACCCGCCTCGATTGCCAAATATGCTTCTTGAAGTAAGGCCATCTCTTTATAGAGCTTTGAATCAACAGGTTTTCTATTGATTACGCCTGCCGTATATTTACTTGAATCAGCCAGCACACTGTTGGTACTTTGAGTTAAAGACTCCAATGCTTTGACATCCTGCTTCTTCGCTGCCTGTGCAAAAGAATAAAGCTCAAAAAGTGCTGGATTATTATCTTTAAGTATCTTCATCGCAGTCGCATCATCACTTTTACTCTGCAGTGTCAAAAAAGCTTCATTTGCTTTGACAAGCTTTGCTTCATGCATCGCTGTCATCACTGCCTGGCCGGCAAAGTACAAAACAACAGCAGCGATCACCGCCCATATTTTAAACTTGTGTTTTTTGTAGAGTGCTTCCAGTTTAAAAGTACTTTCAAGTAGCTTTTCATCATTACCTAATGATTTTTCTACATATTTAACATCATCTTTAATGCTCACAGATATCTCCCACAATTTTTAATTGCTATATTATACCTTTTAGAGTTAAAAGAGGGGTTATAGTTCGACAATACTCGTTCCATCCCCATTAGGAACAACCTTGATTTGTAAAGGTATTCGCTCTTTCAAAGCTTCCACATGCGAGATTACACCAATCATCTTCCCGGCACTTTGAAGAAGATTTAGAGCATTAAGCGCTGTCTCTAAATTCTCTTCATCTAATGTGCCAAAGCCTTCATCCAAAAAGAGAGAATCAATAGCTATTTTTTGGCTTGCAAGCTCTGAAAGTCCTAAGGCAAGTGCAAGACTTACTATAAAGCTTTCTCCTCCGGAGAGTGTACTTACAGGACGTAGCACATTCCCTTGATAGGCATCAATAATCTCAAGCTCTAACAGTTTTTGTTCGCTTCTTACTAAGAGATAACGGGAACTTAACTGTTTTAGATGCTGATTGGCTAGATTTATGAGCTGATCCAAAGTGATTCCTTGAGCGAATTTTTTAAATTTTGTACCATCTGCCGAACCAACAAGTTCATTGAGTTTTACCCAGACTTTAAAACTCTCTTCTTTCTTTTGAAGTGTGGCTATTCTCTCTTTATGCTTATCTATGTTCCTTTGGTTTAAACCTAGCTCCGTTTTAATACTTCCTATATTTTCAGACAAAGCATCTGCTTTTTGCTGTAGAAGGGATTGCACTGTTTCCAGTGCCTCTAAATGCTTAGTCGTTAGAGCTTTCTCTTTATGTTCTTCTAGCTTTTGTGCAGTTTGAAGTTGTAAAGCTTTTCTTTGTGTATATTTTTGTTCTAACTCTTGGCAAAACTTAGACAGTCTGTTTCTCTCATCTGCCGGAAGGCTTGCTTCTTTAAGATCCGCCTCATCCTTGAAGCCGTTGTCTTTAAACAGTGTTTTCAACTTAGACATCATGCCTTTCAATTTCTCTTCATCTTCTACAATTTTTATGACTAAATCTTTTTTCTGATCTAAGCACTCTTTTTCTTGAATCTGTAGGCTGTTTAACTCAGATTTTAATGCCTGCTCTTTCCCTTGAGCTTTTTTGTATTCCTCTTTTAGCTGAGTCTCATAACTATCTAAATCAACCACATTGAGTATCTTTACACGTTTTGATGAAAGTGTTTGGAGATTGTCGTTAAGTGTTTTCATGCTTTGTTTATCAACATCAACTTCATTGCTTAAAGCCTGTAATGTAGTCTCATTTTTTACCTTGGCAGCATTACTCTTATGTAATGACTCTGCTAAGGTCTTAAGTGCTTCAGTATGGTCATGGTAAAGCTCTTTTCTTTTTGTAAGCTTTGTATAGTCTGTGTCTAAATTATTTACATTAATATTAATTGAAAATGTACTAAACGAAGATTGTAAAGTTTGTAAGTAGCCTTTTAATTTAGACTGTGTGGATTGTAAAGACTGGGTTAATTGTTCTTTTTCACTGCTGTGTTTTTGCAAGGCAAAAGTAAGCGTGTTCAGTGCTTTCTCTTGTATTTGAAATTGTTCTCTTTCTGTATCACGCTCTTTTAAGAGAGCATCTTTTTTAAGTCGGTTTTGTTTTATCGTAGAGAGTTGTTGTTCTAGTTCTTCTCTCTGCTCTTTTAAAATGAGATGACTATCTTCTTGGATTTCAAAGGAAAGACTTGTGAAAATCTCTTTTAGTGCACTTAGCGCTTCTCCTAGTTTTTCAATTTCAAATTGATAAGTCTCATTGCTAGCTTGTAATATACTCACCTGAATGATCAACGCACTTAACTCTTGTTCTTTAGCTTCAAGCTCTTGCATTTGAGCAGCAATCATCTTTTCCGTCTCACCGACACTACTTTGTATGTGCTCTACTACATAAGGATGTTCCAGTGAACCACATAAGAAACAAGCTTCATTCTCAATAAGCTTTTTACGGTCCTCTTCATAGTTTTTAAGTAACTGCTCTTTCTCTTTTTTATCTTTAAGGGTTTGCAGGTGTGCTTTAATACCTTTGATATACTCTTCAAGAGTAACTTGAGATTGTAAAAGAGTTTTTTCTTGCAGTCTAGTTGTATGAAGCTCTTTTTGTTCCTCATGTTTTTGTTTTTCCAGCTGAATATAGCGTTCTAATGTTTTGAATAAATCTTGCGTTTTTTGAAGCTTTTTATTTAAGTGTTCTTCACTCTCAGTATCATCCATAGCATTTTGAACAAGCGCGTTATAAGAAGTTTCAACTATTGCATACGTTACCTTTAATGCATCAACTTCTTTTTGAAGCGTACCCTGTTTATTTTCTTCAGAAATAAATGTAGCCTCAGTCTCTTCAAGCTTTTTTTGAGTACTCGTTAAAGATGCTGTTTCCTCATTATATTGCTTTATATTTTGCGCTATCAAGGCTAAGTCAGAAAGAAGTGCTTTATCTTGGGTATTATCGTTTAAATATTGCTCTTTTGTCTTGGTCTGTTCTTGTAGTTGTGTATGCTTTTCTACTAAGCTTAGTAGTGATTTTTGTGTATCTTTTAAAGTATTTTCTTTAAGTGTGAGAGAAGCCACATCTTTAGTAATCGTCTGGATTGTCTGCTCTTCTTGTGTTTTTATTTCACGTGCCTGTTTTAACTTCTGACTTTCTCTCTCAAAGTGAGTGTGCGATTTTTCAAGCTCTTTTGTACCTGTGGTATATTCTTGCTCTTTAGATTTGACTTTGCCTTCTAAGACTTTTAACGCCGTACTTAACTCAGTCGCTTTACTTTTTTGTTTTGTAAGCGTTTCTTGCAGTTGAACCTTAGAGATGTAAGCACTCATTACATTAAGCGCTCTATTGGCTAAGTCTCGCTTTACAAAAGATGCTTTATTCTCTTCTTTGAGTTTTAAAATCTCTTTATACTCTGCCTCATGATTTTGCTTCTCTAAAGTAAGTTCAGAGAGTTTTTGAAGCCAGTTTACTGCAAGGCTTAACTCATTAAGTTCATTGTCTGTTTTCACTTTAATTTGTAGGTTTATTGTTAGCTGTTCTTCTTTTTCTTTAATGATCTCTTCATCTAAAAGCTCTATTGACTCTAAGATTTTTTTATCTGTTTCCATGTCACGCTGAAGTGTACTGAAGTGTTGATACACGGCACTAGAGATCTGAGCATAGATCTGTGTTCCGGTTATCTTCTCAAGCAGGGCAGAACGCTCTTTTTCATCTGCTTTTAAAAAGGCATCAAAGCCTCCTTGGGCCAGCATCATAGACTGAGTAAATCGTCCGAAGTCTAAACCTGAGAGTTCCTCTACTTTTTTAGGAACCTCTTTTGATTTTAAAGGAAGAGGTTTATCATCTTCTAAATCAATAAGCTCCATTTTTGCTGTTTGAAATTTTCCTTCATGTTGTTTACGTGCTCGCTTTTGTGACCATGATGAGCGATATTTATGCCCTTTTATCTCGAACTCTACTTCACAGTAAGCTTCCCCTGCATGTCGTGACATTAAATCATTAGGGCTTTTAAGCCTTGCTGTACGCCCATATAAGGCGCAAGAGATAATATCAAGCAATGTGCTTTTCCCTGAACCTGTTGGACCCGTAATTGCAAATAATGCGCTGTCTTGTGTTAGCTCTTCAAAATTAATTTCTGTTTCGCCCTTTAAGGAGTTAATATTTAAGGCTTTAATAGACAAAATTTTCATGACTGTTCTACCTCATTAACAACGGTTTTGAATTGCAAGAGTAAAGCCTCTTTCAATCCTTCATCCTCTAAGTTGTCTTGTTCAAGACGACGTTCAAATACGTCTAAGGGATTTAACTCATCTAAACTGATCACATTTAAAGATTTACGACTTAATGAAGCTTCTGTTTTATCAATTTTTACGGCTAAAATGATCAGCCCTAACTCTTCTGATTTTTCTCTGATGCTTTGGTTAGCATAAAAAGGGTTGTCATCACTTAAGTGAACTTCAATCCAAGTCTCTTTGTTCTCTATCTGTCCAAGTTCACTCAAAATCGAGTCTAAGTCCCCTCTAATGACTAAAAGCGGTCTGTACAGTGGTATATCTATTTCTCTTACACTCAAATCTTTATTGTCAAATTCAACGATATTAACGCGCTTTTTAGACGTAGATTCGCTAAAGCTTAAGGGAATAGGTGAACCACTGTACCGCACATGCTCTTCGCCAATTTTTTGATTGATATGAAGATGACCTAAAGCTACATAATCAAAATATTTTCCTAAAAAGTCACTTCCTATGTCTAAGGTTCCACCGATATAGATATCTCTTTCTGACTCACTGCTACGACCACCTACAGTCGTGAGGTGTCCTGTTGCTATAAGAGGAATATCTTGGTCAGCACAAAGTTCTTTTGCCTCTGCATAAACTTTTATGTAATGCCCTTTTATACCCTGAGTTAAAGCCGACTCTTTATCATTCATGGTTTCCCCACTCATAGATTGACGAACCACATAGTCCCTTAAAAAAGGCACGGCACAGACCACAGCCTCAAGTCTGCCACCTTTATGGATCTCAATGACTTCATTCTCATTTTCATCTCCAGAAGTAATGACATGAACATTAAGTGCTTTTAAGAGCTGTTTAGGTGCTTTTAGTGTTGCTATGGAGTCATGGTTACCTGCTATGATGATGACATGACTACAAGAAGATGTTGCTAGCTTTGTGAGAAAGTTATAGTAAAGTTCTAAAGCATAATTAGAAGGTGTTCCTGTATCAAAAACATCCCCAGCGACAATAAGCAAATCAATGTTTTCATGCTCTAAGATCTCTAAGAGCCATTTTAAAAAAGCGTGATGCTCCTCTTCACGGCTTTTACCCATAAACTTTTGCCCTAAGTGCCAATCTGAAGTGTGTAAAATTTTCAATTTAAGTCCTTTTATCAGCGCCATGCTGTGACAGAAGTATAGATACCAAAAGTGCAATATACCATAATAAAATAGTAATGGTAAGAAGAAGGGTCAAAAAACAAGGGTCAAGTCTTCAATATTTAGCAGAAGAAAAAGCAGAGGTTCCGAGGCTCCATGATTAGCGTTGAAACTTTGCTTTACTACAACTCCACTACGGTAATACCCAGATTTCCGGGCATTCTATAAAACTTATATATTTTAGGATGGGTTTTGAGATACTCACCTACCAGTTTAGACAACACACCTCCACCTGTTCCGTGAATGATCTGTACTTCACTGAGTCCATTGACCAGTGCATCGGAGAGGAATTTGTCTACAGTATCTATGGCTTCATCTGCATACATTCCCAGTAACTTTACGGAGACTGCTCCTCCTGATCTTTCGACAGATACTCTGGCTTGTTTTGGCTTTGGCTTGACTTTGACCTGAGGCGTATCTCCCCTTCTTTTAAGCTGGGACAGAGGCACTCTCATCTTCAAGCCGTCGACAATGATGCTGGCATCTTTTCCACGCAGAGAGAGTAATTCACCTTTGTGCGAACGGTATTTAACCTTATCTCCTTCTTTCAAAGGGGTTTCATCCACTGCTTTGATCTCTTTTTGTTTAAAATCTTTACGCTGGTGTGCGATATTCAGCAGACGTCTTCCTTCTGTGGACTCTTTTACTTTAAGTGCTTCACGCGCTTTTTTCGTGGCTGCATTATATCTGTTTTCAAGTGTGGCTATGGCTTTTCTATGATTTTCCTGAAGTTTTACCTCTTCTGTTTCAAGCTTAATTTTCTTACGCTCAACTGCTTTTAACTCTTCATCAATTTTTGCTATTTTCATACGCATTTCACGCTCTAAAGACGTTGACTTCTCGATGAGTTCATTAAGGTTGTCTTTGTCTTCCCCATAGACTTCTTTGGCTCTGTTCACGATGCTCACAGGTATCCCGTAGCGCTGGGCTGTTTCAAAAGCATAACTCTTCCCTATGCTTCCCTGCAAAAAAGTATAGGTAGGCATTCTTCGCTCTTCATCATAAAGTGCTGCGATAAGTTCCACCTCATCATCAGATGCCATAAGAGAAGCCAAACGCTTATGGTGGGTGGTAACGATGAAGGAAATGCCTTTTTTACGAAGCTCATCCAGCATCACACGAAAAAGACTTGCCGCTTCGTCAGAATCTGTTCCAAGTTCTATCTCATCCACCCCGACTATGGCATCTTCTTTAGAGAATAACTTTGCAAACTCCTGCATGCGTCCGGCAAAAGTAGAGATATCATTTTTGACTGATTGCGGGTCATCGATCACAGCCTCTATACTCTTATAGTGTCCCACTTCTGTTTTTGACACATCACATTTGAACGGCAGCAGATATTTACTCATATACACCGCAGAGAGCATCGACTTGAGTAACATCGTTTTACCCCCGGCATTCACTCCCGTGACCAGCATGATCTGCTTGGAGAAATCCATCGTGATCGGTACAGGGTTCTCTATGGCAGGGTGTGCAAAATCCTGTAATTTGATGCGCTTGTGCTTAGAGGGAAGCACAAACTCATACTCTTTGGCTCTGGCAAAAGACACACGTGCCTGATAGTGGTCAAAACGGTCATACTCTTTGTTGATGAAGGCTAAAAAACGCTCCCATTTGAAAAAGACTGCCGAGATCTCTTTACAATACCTGTAGATCAACTCTTCCCTGTTACTCAGAAGTGCAGACTCTTTCTCTTTTAAATGGGAAATACTTTGGGGAATAATATAAAAAAATCCTCCCGGAGACCGTGCAGCCACAGTTGCTTTGATGGCATTATTGAAACCTCCGCGTACCAGCAAAGTCTCCTCCCCACCGTTAAAGTGTACCTGAGTGTCCACCAGATAATCCCTTAGTTTAGAAGAGTGCGCGAGTTTATACAATGTCTCTTTAATGTCAATCTTATTTTGTTTGATTGCACGTTCAAGTTTGAAAAGGTCCGGGTCGCGTTCAGGATTGATCTCTCCTTCTTCAGTGAAATAGCCTATGATCTCTTCGATCTCTTCGGGGATCTCTATCCCTTGTATCCAGGAAATGAGCGGTTCTGTAAAACCTACTGTATTCAGAGTATTGAAATACGAAAACATGCTCACAAAAGCATAAATTTCATCTAAGGCAAGTACTGCCTGTTTTTTGATGCGTGCCAATTCTCTGTCCAGATTTGGTACAGAAGCAGGTGCCGGGAATTGTACTTTGGAAAGTGCCTGTATGTAACGGTAATGCTGGTTGATGTCACCCATCATCGCCACAGGTTTTTCCCTGGCTAAAAACTGTTTGAACTGATCGACATACCCATCCAGATCCAGTTTTTGAATAATGGATTTTTCACTTCTATGTTCTTGCACCTAAACTCCTAGACCTTCACCATTTTACGTCTCATATAAGCGATCTTTGTCTGTAACGGCAGATCTTTGGGACAATGGTCTTCACATCCCATAAGGCTCATACAGCCAAAGACACCATCGTCATCACCGATGAGTTCATAAAACTCTTCATCCGTTCTCTCATCATGCGGGTCAATGGAAAAACGTGCCACTCTGTTAAGTCCTACCGCACCCACAAAGTCTTCTTTCATGACCTTGGTGGAACAGGCTGCTAAACAGATACCGCACTCAATACAACGATCCAGCTCAAATACTGCCTGAGCAACATCCGGTTCAACCGGTTTTTCTATGGCAGCGATATCTGTCACCTCTTTGGTATGGATCCAACTCTCCATTTTTTTACTCATAGCGTTCATCCAGTTTCCTGTATCGACAGAAAGATCTTTAATGTGTTTGAAGGTAGGCAAAGGCAGGAGGGTGATCTTCCCATCTTCAAATTCAGAGGTACGTGTTTTGCACGCAAGTTTGGGTTTACCATTCACTACCATAGAACACGATCCGCAGATACCTGCACGGCAGACAAAGTCAAAACTGAGATTGTGATCCATGGTAGACCATATTTTAATAAGTGCGATGTAGAGGGTCATGCCCGGTGTCTCAACAAGTTTATAAGTCTGATACTCCGGTTTGGCGTCTTTATTCTGAGAATTGTATCGGAAGACAGTGATCTTGATCTCTCTGTAGCCTTCTTTATTTTCCTCTATTTGAGCACTTTTATTAATCATATCCCACTCCTACTCTCTCATTTTTTCTTTTATACTCTTGTTGCAGATCAAAAGGCATGACAGCTTCCTGGACAGAAAAACGGTCTACAGATCCCAAACTCTCTTTGATCTTCGCTATCTCTTCTTCTCTTTTTTCAGAAAGCGGATTCAGGATGATCGCACCTTTTTTACCATACCCTCTAAAAGCAGGAGGCATTTCCATCTTCGAAATATCGATCTCTTCATAAGAGAGGGTCGGCATCGTGTCATTTGGATTTGTCCAGGTGGCTATGGTTCTTTTCAACCAGTTTTCATCATCTCTCTTGCTAAAGTCTTCCCGAAAATGTGCTCCTCGGCTCTCTGTTCTTTCCAGTGCCCCTTTTGCTGCACATAATGCCAGTTTAAGCATTTTTGTCACACGGTATGCTTCATTCAGTTCAGGGTTGCTGCAGAGTGATTTATCTGTCACTGTGATCTCTTTGAGCATCTTAAACAGATCTTCAAGCTCATTCACTGCGTCGGTCAGATCTTTACCGTTACGGAAAACACCCACTTTTTCCTGCATGATGGTACGCATTCTGTCTTTGATATCAAAAATATTTATACCACCGTCATAAGAGAGTATCTCTTCCAAATAATGCTTTTGTGCTTCAAGAAATCTTTGGATCGTGAAAGTATTGGTAGTGAGGTGTGTCTCTGAACAATAATTTGCAAAATACTCTCCAACGATCATGCCTGCGACCACGGCTTCACTCACAGAATTTCCTCCCAGTCTATTAAATCCGTGCAAGTCCCAACAGGATGCTTCCCCTGAACAGAAAAGCCCTTTCATTGCCGGACTTTCTCCATTTGGTTTCACACGGATACCGCCCATAGAATAGTGCTGCATAGGCAAGACAGGCATCCAGCCTTTTTCACCTTCATCCGCAGGATCTATGCCGTTAAAGGTCTTCGAGATGTCCTGGACATCATGCAGGTTCTTTTCAATATGTTCCCGTCCCAAAATAGAAATATCAAGCCAAAGGTGATCACCATACGGTGACGGTACCCCTTTTCCTTTACGGATATGCTCGATCATTCTACGACTTACCACATCACGCGAGGCAAGCTCTTTTTTCTCCGGTTCATAGTCCGGCATGAATCTATGCCCGTCTTTGTCACGAAGCACACCGCCATCACCGCGACACCCTTCTGTCAGCAAAATACCTGAAGGTACGATCGGTGTAGGGTGGAACTGTACCGCTTCCATATTACCCAGTGTGACGATACCCGTTTCCAGTGCGATCGCGATACCGATACCTTTACAAATGATCGCATTGGTGGACTGTTTGTAGATACGTCCATACCCTCCTGTAGCGAGCATCGTACCCCTCGCCACATAGGCGATAAGCTCACCGCTGATCAGGTCTCTTGCCACCACACCGCCACAAATACCATTTTCGTGGATGATCGAGATCGCCTCTTTTTTATCATGGATCTCTACATCAAGTCTTAACGCTTCGTTGGCAACGGCATAAAGCATGCTATGTCCTGTCGCATCAGAAGTGTAACAGGTACGCCATTTTTTGGTGCCGCCAAAATCTCTGGCATTAATGAGACCATGTGCTGCCTCTTTCTCCACGATCGTCTCTTTCTCCCCATTGATGATCACTTCTCTTGGACCTTTGCCGATACGGTTCCAAGGCACACCCCAGGCTGCAAGTTCACGGATTGCTTTAGGCGCAGTGGTCACGAACATACGCGCAACATCCTGGTCACATCCCCAGTCGCTCCCTTTTACCGTGTCGGAAAAGTGTACATCTTCATTATCACCCTCACCTTTGACACTGTTTCCCAAACTTGCCTGCATGCCCCCCTGCGCTGCTGCTGAGTGTGAACGTTTTACGGGAACCATAGAGATCACGATCGTATCAAGACCTTTTTCTCTTGCTGCGATCGCAGATCTTAAACCGGCTAAACCACCTCCTACAATGAGAGCATCTGTATATATTATTTTCATGTGTGACTCTCCGAAATATATCTGCTGCCATAATCATCTTGATGGTCATATCCTATTTTCATATATACTGCAAGTGAGGCCAAGCCGAGTAGCAGATAAATAACAATAAGCGTTTTAATGGCCAGCTTCGATCGTTTGCGGTTTTTACGCGGATCTTTCCCGTCAAACCATCCCCACTTAATGATCAACCTGTATATACCTACCCAGGAATGCAGTACCACTGCGATCAACAACAACAGATACATCGGCCACATCCAATCTGAGTATATTCTGTCTGAAGAAGCGTAGGGTCCTATTTTCCCCGGTTCTGTCATCATCATATAGAGATGAATGGAGCCAAGGAAGAACATGACAAACCCTGTTGTGATCTGAATGAACCACAAGTTGGTATCATCGTGCTTCAAAAGTTTACTGTGCGCACGGTAGCGCTGATATTCTTTATAGGAGTCCGGAAACTTACGCATGGCAAGAAAAGCGTGAAAAATAAACATAGAAAAGATCACAAAGGCCAAAGCAGTAATGATCAAAGGTTCTCCCCCTTCGATAAAGGGTTCACCTTCAAACATTTTGGTCAGTTTATACATGGCTTCTTTCCCAAATAAGATCGAAGATTCAAATAAAATGTGAAATGTAATAAAAATTGCCAGGAACAAACCTGTAACACTCTGCAATAAGTCTAATCTTGCAGGTATTTTACTTTTTTTTCCTAATCTGCCTTTACCTGTTAACAATTCAACCGTACTATCTTTTTGAGACATTATTATCCTTTAGCTTGAATGCTTGAATGCTTGAATGCTTGAATTATAACTAAAATATAATTTTAAATTCTCAAAAAGAAGTAAAATTGAGATAAACAATTTTTTTTCTGATTTTTTACAGAGAGTAAGCACCCTTTTACTCTTTAATTTGATATAATTAGAGATGTCCATATATTTAAGGAGTAGTAATGCCAAAAAAACTAATTTTACTTATCGGAGCACCGGGATCCGGAAAATCAACAGATGCCAAGCTGATCGCAGAAAAACATACTGGTAAAGTTACCAGTTATTCAACAGGAGATCTGATCAAAGACGAGATCAGGAAGGAAACAGGCATTGGGAACATTGCAAAAAGTTTTTTTGAAAAAGGCGATCTTGTACCTACACAAGTCATCGTTGAATTGATCGTAGATGCAGTGAAAAAAGCACCTACCGAAGTAGTAATACTTGACGGTTTCCCGGGGAAAGAGAAGCAGCTGCAGTATTTTTGTGATTATATCTTTAAAAATGACAAAATAAGCATACTGTCTGTACTTGAGATCAAAGTAAATGATGACTTGGCAAAAGAGCGCTGGCTTGCTTCAGGAAAAAGTGAAGAGATCTTTGAACACGAAATGAGATCGTATAAAGGGTCATTGGCTGAGATCGAAGCACATTATAACGATAAACATACTTTAACTGTGATCGATGGAGAGAGAGATCTTGATGTTGTCATTGCAGATATCGATACCTATATTGAAAGTATCTGTACAAGTATCTAATGTTAAGGAGAGAAAGCACTCTCTCCTCAATTTTTACACTTCACCACGTATCTGATAAGTGATATCTCCCGCACCAAATGCCGTGACAAGCCCCTCAGAGTATTCTCGTATAACATGTCCGTCTTTAGACACTTTGACTAGACCATCTTCTTTGGTGACAGAGTCTGCCATAAGCAGTTTATAACGTGAAAATGCCCCTTTAAGGTCAATATCCACTTCAAGTTCTCCTGCCGCCCAGATAGGAAGGATCACAAGTTCATCCACCCCGTCAAAACACTCTACAAACGCCTGAAGATTATCCATCGTACGGCTGTATTTATGTGGCTGCCAGATCACATTGAGTTTAGAAAAAGCACGTAGTTCTTTATAGATCTGCAGAGATTCCATCGTCACTTTTATCTCTGTGGGATGGTGCCCATAATCATCTATCACGACACACTCTTCCTGATTTTGAACGATATCAAAACGCTTTTTGATCCCTTTATAGTTCAAAAGATTTTGACGAATATCTTCAAGTTCCTCACCCAGTTCCAATGCAGAAAATATCGCCAAAGCAGCATCCAGTGCGATGTGATTACCAAAACCAAATACTTCAAATGAACCCAGATCCAAAAGGTCAAACCTGGTATGCGGTTCACCCTCAACCAGGACAAATGTTATGTTTGTAATGTCTTTTGAAGGGTAGAGTTTAATACTGTCCATTTCCAAAGAAGCGAGAAATTCATCTTCCGCGTTAATGACACGTACTTTTGCCAAAGACAAAAAGTTTCTATAAGCATTGTAAAAACGTTCTTCATCATACTCATAATACTCCATATGCTCAGGCTCAACATTCGTTACAATGGCAAGAGTTGGATTGGAATTTAAAAAGCTCTCATCACTTTCATCTGCTTCAAAAACCACTTTGTTGTTAGGATAATTACGAACATTGGAACCAAACTCTTTAGAGATAGCACCAATGAGTGCATTGGTTTCAGGAAGTATGGAAGAGAGCATCGCGGAAGTTGTACTCTTCCCATGTGCACCACCCACCGCATAAACTTCTTTGTCACCTAAAATACTTTTTAAAGACTCTTTACGTGAAAGCAGCTCAATACCCAACTCCTGTGCTTTTTGGTATTCAGGGTTATTAGGACGGACCGCTGCAGAGTAGATGACCCTGTCAACACCCTCTACCGCATCTTCATGGTGAGGGATAGTGATCTTGCCATCAAAATTTGTTGCCAGGTCATTGGTGATCTCTGTCTGTTTGATGTCTGAACCGGATATCTTATGCCCGTCATTCACTAGAAATTTTGCCAAGGCAGAAAGTCCGATGCCCCCGATGCCTATAAAATGTATTTTACGAGTCGTCATTTAGTGACTCCCTTGCACTGAATTTTAATTCTTGTCATATTTTTCTCCAAATCACTCTCGTTCCCATGCTTTGCGTGGGAATGTGCCCCGCAGGAAATGCCCTTGGGGTACATGCAAGAGTTTTATAGTTTAGTTAAAATTTTTTCTGCGTATAGAGTTACATATGCATTCCCACGTACAACGTGGGAACGAGTCAATTTTGATTTACTTTGACTCGTCCAACACGCGTAACTCTTCTTTACCCTCTTTAACCTGCTTGGCGAACATATTCAGTAAAATATCGGTCGGTTGGGTAAAAGTTTGGATGAAAAAGGCAAGCGGATCATTCTCATCTACGCTACTGACATCCACAAGGTTTTCAATGAAGTCTTCAAAACTGTGTCCGGCCATGACTGCTGCGGCATGTACCATCATCGCATCTTTCAGGTCATCATGCGCCACCGTATAGTTCAAGACAAGAAAGATCTCTTTGGCACCTTTTTTGTCATTTTCACTGTAACGTTGAATAGCGTGCTCATAGATCGCCCTTGCCGTTGCTATATCTTCTGTGTCCTGCATATCAAATGATTTAGAGCTGGTCAGATTTTCTGCCAGTCTGTCAAAAGCCGCATTGACGATGAAAGTAAATATCTCATTGATTTCATCTTCAGGTGCTTCGATGATGAGCTGTGCATCTAAAAGCTGGTATCCTTTGGCTATACTTTGCTCCTCTTTACACTCTTCTTCAAGTCTTCTGATATTGGCTAAAAACTCTGGATCTTTTTTTAACTCTTCTACGTGTATTTCCGGTGTTTGTTCCATTGTTTTCCTTTTTTATCTATCGTGTGGTGCGATGGCAATCGCCCCCTACGGTTATTTTTGCATTTTTGCTATGCGTTCCAACGCTTCTCTTGTTTTGTCTGCTTCATACACAAGTGCAAGCCTCACATACCCTTGTCCTTCACCCTCACGACCCAAAAATGAGCCAGGAATTACTTTGAGGTTATACTCTTCATAAAGTCTTGTAGTAAAGGCTATCTCATCTTCTACTTTAAGCCAAATGTAAAAGGTTGCTTCCGGTGCATCCAAGCCCAACACTTCTTTAGCCGCTTCAAAGTTGGCCTTGTATTTGGCTCTAAACCCGTCTACATGTTTTTGGTCTGCCCATGCCGCTGCGGCTGCATGCTGAAGGGGAAGTGGTGAAGCACAACCGACATAGGTTCTGTAGACCATATACGCTTTCAGTATCTCTGCATCTCCGGCGATGAAACCCGAACGTAGTCCCGGAGCAGAGGAACGTTTAGAGGCAGAATTGATCACCAATATATTTTTAAAGTTTTCATTTCCTACTTCCATGCTGGCATTCAGAAGTGAGGGTAAAGGTTCATCCAGATACAGATCTGCATAACACTCATCATTCATCAGTACAAAATCATATTTAAGTGCCAAGGTTACCCATTTTTTCAAATCATTCATAGGCATTACGGAGGAAGTAGGATTGTTAGGTGAGTTCAGAATGACAAAGTCCGCTCGGGCGAGTGCTTCTTCATCTACCTCAGGCTGAAAATCATTGGAAGCATTCAAATTCAAATAGATCACCTCAGCCCTGCATGCTTTAGCTGCACCCTCAT
This sequence comes from Sulfurovum sp., assembly GCA_002733215.1. Lineage (GTDB taxonomy): Bacteria > Campylobacterota > Campylobacteria > Campylobacterales > Sulfurovaceae > Sulfurovum. The sequence continues at coordinate 43,744 of NVUY01000001.1, forward strand.
AGATCTGATAAAAAGGATTAGGAAACACCATCACCGGGTCTTTCACATCATGCAGTAGAAACTGGGGAAAGTTGAAAAGTACTTCTCTTGTTCCAAAAGTCGGGATGATCTGTGTATTGTCAAGCGTCAGTCCAAAACGGTTTTTGTTATAGCGCAGCATCGCTTCTCTAAGCTCTGCCCCACCTGCAGTTTTAGGATACTTGTTGAGTAGCGCCGATGCATCGTTCAGCGCAGCAACTATAAATCCGGGAGTCTCAAACTGAGGTTCCCCGATCGTCAGGCTGAGCGGCGTATACTCAGAGCTGGGTGTCACATCTTTAAGCAGTTGATTCAGTTTCTCAAAAGGGTAGGTTTCGAAGTTCATATTTGCCCTGTTATTTCTATTTAAATTGCTAGGATTATAACGTAGTTGGGGTTAAGGACACATCTAAAAATTAAAACGTACTGATAAAGGCTTTTTTGTTTAAATTCTTCTGTACTTTTGCCAATACTCTTCTTGCATTTTTTTCGTTCTCATAAGGGCCTACTAATACCTTATAGCTCTTGTCTCTCAATACTTTATAGTCCAGTCCATAATTTTTGATATCAGTTAAATACTTCTTATTGGGTGCGGAGGAAAAAGAGCCTACCTGTACATAATACTTTTGAGCTAAACTTGAACTTCTTGGCGCTGTTGTAGTTTCAACATCTGAAAATATATTCTGTACTCTGGTCTTTTGGACTGGCGTTTGTTTAGTCACAGGCTTTAAGGATACTGTTTTTTTCGTTTGCATGATCTTTGCCGGAGACTTACGCGAAGGTTTGGCAGAAGTTTTCACCAGCCATGCCATGATCTGATTTTGAAGTTTGGCACCACGGTATCTTGACTTTGGACTGTTCACAAGGATAACCACCGTGTAAAGCTTCCCTTTTTTGTTTTTTACATACCCGCTTATGTTCTTTACCCGATTAACAGTACCTGTCTTCATCCATGCACGATTCTTGACAACCGTATGTCTAAAACGACGTTTGATGGTACCGTCAACCCCGGCTATGGAGAGTGTCTGCATCCATCGGGACCCGTAACGGTCATAGGCATTATCAAGCATATAGGACAAAAGCTTTGCATTCAGTTTTGCGACACGTGAAAGTCCACTTCCGTTGTCAACTCTTAACACACCCTTTCCCAATGCACCTTTGGAACTTAAGATCTTCTCGATGGCCGATCTCCCTTTTCCCATGGTCGCGGGGGCACCATAGACTTTTGCACCCAAAAGCAATAAAAGCTGCCGTGCATAGAGATTATTACTTTTTTTAGCCGTTTTGGAAACGATCTTTTCCAAAGAGCTGGAATAATAAGTAAAAAGATCCCTGGCATTTTGCGATATCCTTTCCAGTTTTAAGGTCCCCCCTACTTTTACACCTTCACTCTTAAGTTTCGCTTTGAGCGCATAATAAAATGATTTATAAGGCTTGGTAATGACTTTACAAATGTTGCGTTTCCCACAGCGTTTGGAAATCTTGCCTTTAAGTATCACCTTGGGCATCACTTCATTTTTCTCTATTCTGACACCTGGCCAGGAGTATCTTCCTTTACAGGGCTTGTTGACGTATTGAAGTTGATTGACAACCTTATAACTTTCGTCTGAATTTTTTTTGTATACACTCTTTTTGTTGGGTGTTACACAGACCGTAGAGATACGTTCATTGAACATCATGGCATCAGGCATGGCATTATAGGCACTGTAAGTATGCTTATCGAACCCGGAATTATCTTTATTACCTACTTTGAAATAAGTTCTGTCTATGACGATATCCCCTGTGATCCTCTTTATACCCTTAGCACGGATATGCGACACGATCTCTACAAGGTCTCTGTCATTCAGGGTAGGATCACCAAATCCTTTGATCAGCAGATCTCCATGAAGTACAGCGTTTTTCAGGGTACCTCTTGTGTAAAACTTCGTAGGCCATCGGTAATCAAATCCCAGTTTCAACACAGCCGCATAGGTTGTCATGATTTTAATAACAGAGGCAGGAATACGCGTTTTTTCTGCATTCAGTGACGCAACGACTTTGCCTCCCCTCCCCGCTTCTTTGATATAAATACTGATATCTTTCTTCGCAATACCTGACTGTCTGATATACTCCACGATCGTTTGCGGCATAGCATGCAGCCACACAGACAGAATAAGTGTCACAAATAATAATTTTTTCAATTTTCTTCCTTATAGGCATGAAGCAGCCGCTGCATTGCCTCTTCTAACACTTTTTTTGATGTACCCACATTCAAACGCATGAACCCTTCTCCCGCAGCGCCAAAACTTTTTCCGTCATTGAGTCCGAGTTTTGCTTTGTAAATGAAAAAATCCACTACTTTTTCATGAGACAGACCCAGCTCTTTACAGTCAAGCCACATTAAAAAAGTTGCTTCCGTAGGGACAGCACGTATGGGTATCTGATGTTCTTCTAAAAATATTTTAACATAAGTAATATTTGAGTTTAAATGTATTTTTAAACTCTCCAGCCATGTTTCCCCCTCACTGTAGGCACTCATCAATGCTTCTATGCCAAAAGGATTCCCATTGGTGATGCCTGATTTGTTCTGCTCTATTCTGTATGCCTGACGCAATTTCAGATCTGGGATGATGGCATAAGAAGTGTTCAAACCCGCCACGTTAAAGGTTTTGGAAGGGGCATTCAAGATGACACAGTGATGCATCATTTTCTCAAAACTGCTTATTGAGTGATGCATTTGTTCATACACCACATCTGCATGGATCTCATCGGAAATGATGAGTACCTCATTTGCCAAACAGATATCGATGAGCCTCTCCAACTCTTCTTTACTCCATGCACGTCCTGTAGGATTATGCGGAGAACAAAGTAAAAATAGTTTTGCCTCTTTTGCCTTGGCTTCAAAATCCTCATAATCTATATGATATTCACCATTTTCATAGACAAGTGTGTTGTCAAGTACTCTTCTGTTTTTGTGTTTTACAGAACTGGAAAAAGGGGCATAAAGCGGTGTTTGTATAAGTATGCCATCCTCTGCTTCGCTATAGGCAGTGATCGCAAAATTCAAAGAAGGCACCACCCCGTAACAGGGGACAATCCACTCTTTTTCTATGTGCCAGTCAAAACGTTTTTGCATCCATGACTGTATGGCATCAAAATACTCTGGAGGATACACCGTATAGCCATAGACAGGATGTGCCGCACGTTTTGCTAACGTTTTTTGTACACAGTCAGGAGAAGCCAAATCCATATCTGCCACCCATAAAGGCAAGAGATCGTCTGTAGCAAATTTCTTGATGGCATCGTCATATTTTGTGCTGTAAGTGCCTTCACGATTTACGGTCTGAAACATTTTCACTTTTTCCATTTTTTAATCTCTTATCTTTTTTCCCAAABAHTHHYTTGTGCADCBRDATSTNTGHTGDDTDCNTGCTDTBTCTTVTADDACAWAADGTACATCTCTTGTTTCTAGTAGCCTAAAGTCATTGCCAAGTATCTCTTCTAGTCCTTGTAAGGTACTTACATTTTCTCCATCACGCTTATAGCCACCTATCCATTTTTCTTTGGGTGTAGACTCTTCTTGCCATGTGTATGGGGATGTCAATATCAAAACCCCTCCATCATTAAGCCTTGAAGCCAGTGAGTCTAAAAACTTTTTAGGGTCATAAAGTCTGTCTATGAGATTACCGCCAAATATCAAGTCAAAATCTTTAAATATGGGTTTGAGGTTGCAGGCATCTGCTTGCCAAAAGGAGACTTTTTCTCGTGCTTCTTCTAGGTCATAATTCGCAAGATTTATTTCGTGAAAACTACTTAATTCACCTTCTGTGGGTACTGCGTAACGTAAAACCCCATTTTGCTTAAGTACTTCTGCTTCTTGTATAAAACGTGCTGAAAAATCAACCCCTATGACTTCGTCAAAACCACGTGCCAATTCAAAACTACTTCTGCCTATAGCACACCCTATATCGAATGCTTTTTTTCTAGGTTTATCTTTCATCACCTCTAAAGCGATAGAGGCACAGAGGCTAGGATAATTTTCAACCCCAAATCTATTGTCTCCCCAACCAAAATGGCAATATTGTGAAATAATGTCATCTGCTGTATAATAATCTGTCACTACTTCTTCCTCATAATTACTTTCTATGTATCTAAATCCTGCATGCTGATAAAAATGTCTTCTAAACCCATAACGGCTTTTTTGTGTGGCTAAGTTCCCACAGCTTATCCATGACCCCCCATTGATGAGATTGTGTTTTCCATCAAATATGGGAACAGTAAAATCATCATAAATAGGATGCACTTTGAAACCTTCAAAAGGGTAGATCGGCGTACGGGACCACTGCCAAACATTCCCTATGACACCGTAGAAGTCCCCCTGCTTGTAGCTATCAACAGGTACACAGGAGGCAAAACCTTCAAGATCGATGTTTGCAATGCTTTCGTCTTTTGCCATCCACTCCAGGTAGGAAGAGACTTTACTTTCATCACGTAAGCGCACATATTCATCTTCTGTAGGCAAGGTAATGTTGAGACCCTCTTTTTGACTTTTCCATTTGCAGAAGGCTGCTGCTTCCAGGTGGTTAACCTCTACGGGCCAATTAAGCGGAAGGTTGATCTCTCTACTGAGTGTGCGGAGGATGTACCCTTCGTCTGACTTCCTCCAGAACAGAGGATGCTGCGCCTTTGTATACTCTCTCCATGCTTTTCCCTCTTCACACCAGAAAGTATCATTGGCATATCCGTCTTCTTGGATAAACTCAAGGAACTCCGCAATGGAAGTAAGCATCTTAGCCGCTTTAAATGCAGGGATATATGCCTGATGATCTCCATACTCATTGTCCCAGCCAAAGAGTTTGGCATCTTTATTTTTACCCAGCATCACAGTACCCGCAGCCACAGCTAAAAGTTCATTTTCTGCTGCATCACCATAGCTGCGGCACTCTGTCCAGTTTTGATCTTCCTGCACAACATCAAAAGGAAGCTGACGTATAAGCACGGAGGAGGTTTCCAAATGGATATTTTCATGTTCTATCCCCATGATGATCACCCACCAGGGAGAGTCTTGGGTAAGAGGAAGTGTTAAAGGAAGTGTTTCTATAAGCTTTGTGACAAGCGCGTAGACTTTATCCCGGTAGGCTTGTGTCTGAGACAGTGTCGGCCAGTCATAATGTTTTTCATTCAGGTCATCCCAAGACATTTCATCCACACCCACCGCAAAAATGGATTCAAGTCCAGGATCGACCCGTTCATTGATGATCTTGGCAAGTTTCAATTTATTGATGAAAAAAGTTGCAGTATGTCCATAGTAAAAGATGATAGGATGACGCAGAGGATCAGCCTTTTGGAAATAGGCTTTCTCATCGCTAACAATATGGAAGAGAGATTCGTACCGTTTATAGCAAAGTTGGAAGTACTCTTTGATCTCTTTTCGTTTTTCTTCAGGGTCTACCCCATGAAGTGTAGGTATCTTTAGCAAATTATATTCCTTTGGAATTATATAGGGCTGTTAGAGGTGCCCACCAATGCCATTAAGCTAAGCACTTTTGGAGCAGCGACTTCAGTCGCTGACATGCGACTGAAGTCGCATCCCCTTACTACATTATTCTCTTAGCTTAATGGTGTTGGAGGTGCCCACATAGCTAAGATACCCAACTAGGCTTAAAAAAGAAACTGTTAAAAGTCCGCTTTTTCTTTTGCACTTTCTATCATCGAAACAACGATCGTGTACAGGTTAGCTATCACTGCACCTATTACAAGCCCTACAGCCAAAGGATGGTTACCATAAAATTGTAAGGCAAAAAATGCAGGGATCAGGTGTAAGTCTGCAACCAAAGAACCAGCCAAAAGTTCTGCAGAAAGTAAATTTCTTACTCCGATCTTCATCAGTGTAGAAATGACATTCACTGAACCTGCAATAAACAATGCTACCACAGAATGCTCATACAAAAATGCCGCTGATGTCGTAAGTGACATCAGCGTAAAAAACATATAAAAAACTTTACCCCAATTCATTCGTACTCCTTAAAAATTACATTATAGCGTAATTATATAGTCCCATTTTCGTACATAGCACGCATTTTTTCTTTCTCTTTCTCTCTTTTAAGTTTCACAGCTTCTTTTTCTCTGAAGCCGCTTACTGAGAATCCAAGCCACATCAAAATAGGTGATGCCACAAAGATAGAGGAATACGTACCCACAACAATGCCCACAAGCAGTGTGAATGCGAAGCCATGGATAATCTCACCCCCAAAGATAAAGAGTGTTAAAACAACAAAGAATGTCGTCAAAGATGTCAAAGTTGTACGGGAGAGTGTCCGTGTCACAGACTCATCAATGATCGCAGAAAGATCTGGTTTCTTGATAGTCCTAACCCCTTCACGGATACGGTCAAATACGATAATGGTATCGTTCAAGGAGTATCCAAGTATGGTAAGAAGTGCTGCCAAGATGTCAAGGTTTACTTCAACAGAAAACAGAACTATCATTCCCATAGCAATGGTGATATCGTGCAAAAGTGCCAATACCGAGGCAATAGCAAAACGCCATTCAAATCTAAATGACACATAAAGTAAGATACCTATGATCGCGATAACCATCGCAGTAAAACCTTTTGTACGTAACTCTGAGCCTACTTTTGCCCCTATCATGTCCACACGTCTTACTTCAAGCGTACCAGTTTCTTTAAGCAATTGGTTCACTTTTGCACCGACATCTTCACCCAATACTTGAGAGGACATTTTAGTGCGTATGACGACTTCTTCCTGACTTCCAAAGAATGTCACTGAGGCACCTTCATACACCTTGTCTGCATTGAGTGCCTCCCTGATCTTCTCTATAGGTGCTTCACCTTCATATTTAACTTGTATCAGTGTACCACCGGCAAAGTCAACACCAAGGTTAAATCCTTTAGTGAGTATCAGTCCCAAAGACAAGAGCAACATCACAATAGAAAGTAAACCAAAACGTTTGCTTTTAGCCATTAACGAGAGCGGTTTTTTATATTTAAAAACTTCCATTATTTTGCTCCCTCTTGTTTAATACCAAACCAAAAGTTTAGTTTCTTTTTATCCATTTTAGGCAATATCCACTGATAGATCCCATGTGTTCCGACTATCGCTGTAAGCATAGATGCTGCGATGCCGATACCCATCGTAATCGCAAATCCTTTGATCGCTCCAGTTCCATACACCACAAGTACAATCGCTGCGATCAGTGTGGTAACGTTTGCATCAAAAATAGCAGTAAAGGCATTGTTGTACCCATCTTCTATGGACTTTCCTATAGACTTCCCTTGATGCAATAATTCACGTATACGTTCGTTAATGATAACATTGGCATCCACCGCCATACCAACGGTCAGTACGATACCTGCCATACCAGGAAGTGTCAAAGTAGCACCTACCAGTGACATCACAGCCAAAATAAGGAAAAGGTTTCCTATAAGTGCGACATTGGCAATAATCCCTGCCATACCATAGTAAAGTACCATGAAGATGACAACCAAAAGGAAACCAAGCATTAGGGCAAGTGAGCTTGACTTAATACTGTCTGCCCCAAGGCTAGGGCCTATGAAACGCTCAGACTCTATGATGACAGGAGCCAACAAGGCACCTGAACGTAAAGCTATGGCTAAATCTTGTGCTTCTGAAAAGGTAAAGTTTCCTGAAATTTGAACATTCCCACCACCAATACGTTCGTTAATGTTTGGAGCAGAATAGACTTTGTTATCCAAAACAACTGCCATACGTTTCCCCACATATTTACCGGTAAAGTCACCAAAGATCTTTGCACCTTGACCGTCAAGGGAAAAATTTATCACAGGTTGATTACTTTCATCAAAGCCTACTTTAGCATCTGTAAGCATAGAACCATCAAGTACAGGGATAGCACGAACTAAATATTTTTGAGGTGTTTTCACATCTGTAAGTATGATATTACCAAAACTTTTAGCTTCATTTTCGCTCATGGTATCGACTCTTGCTATACGGTCTTCATCTACAGCCATAAGTTGTAAATGTGCCGCACGTTCAATGAGTTTCTTTAGACGTGCTATGTCTTCTCTGTTTTTGATACCTGGCACTTCAACCAAGATTTTATCTGCACCTTGTTTTGCTACCGTAGGTTCTGCAAGTCCAAACTCATTGAGTCTGTTACGTATCGTATCGACTGCTTGTCCAATGGCATCTTGTTTTGTGCGTATTTTTTCTTCTTCTGTCATTTCAAGAGAAAATTTCAGAGATTTTTGACTGAGCACCGTACCTTCGATCTCTTTTTCAATAAGCGCTGTTGCTTTTACAACATCATCATTATCTAAAAGTTCAAAAGTAATCGTACCGTTTTCATTCATACGAAGATCATCAAAAATGATATCTTCGTCATCAAACATATACTTTACAGTAGCAGCCATAGACTTTATGCGTGATTCTATAGCTATCTCACTTTTGATCCCAAGAAGCATATGCAGTCCACCCTGAAGGTCAAGTCCCAAAATGATCTTTTTTCCACTTTCACTTTGCGTCAAAGAGGGAATTGAAAAAACAATACCAAAAATGAGTGCAAAAGCAAGAAGGACAACTCTATAATTAAGCGTCTTCACTCAATTCAACCTTTTTCGCAACATATGCTCTGTCTAGTTTCACAATAGTGTCGTCATTTAATTTGATTTTGATAAAATCTTCTTCAGGTTTAATGATCACAGCGATCAAGCCGCCTGTAGTAATGATCTTATCACCTTTTTCCAAAGCTTCAAGCATTGCTTTATGTGCTTTTTGGTGTTTCTGCTGTGGTCTGATGATCAAAAAATAAAAGATCGCAAATAAGATAATGAGGGGTAAAAATGAGCCAAGTTGTTCCATGGAAAGCCTTTATGTATAAAATTAGACGATATTTTAGCACTTTTGTACTAACAAGAGGCTTGCTCATCGCGCTTTTAAGTTCTGCCTTTATCTACCTCAATTATCTGGGATTATCTTATCCTCTGCTAAATACTATTTTAGGACTTACTGCTCTCTATCTCTTACTGCAGGAAGGAGCAAAAGTATGGCTCGTCACTGGTGCTCTCATAGCCTTGTTCTGGTTTTGGTGGATCGCCTTAAGTCTTCAGCATTATGGCATGATCTGGGCTGTACCCATAGAGATACTTATTATCATGCTAAGCTATGGAACGCTCTTTTGGCTGATCGCATATTTGGCAGAAAAACTATCATTGAACATGGAAGATTATTGTAGGGGTCGACCTATGTGTCTACCCAAGGACAGACACATAGGTCTGCCCCTACAGTTAATGCTAAAAGCCGCAGGTCTTTTAACCTTAAGCTACATCCATCCTTTCGGTTTTGACTGGCTGAAGCTGGAACTCATCTTTGTTGAAAGTTATATAGGCATTGAAAAATGGCAGTTTCTCATCGTTCTGTCTGCTATCTCATTAAGTATCTGGAAAAAACAGTTTCTCTACCTTTTACTTATTGTATTTGCATCCAATGCTTTGGTCGATGTGATCGATCCTACAAATGCCCATAGCTCAACTGTAGGGTCGATCACATCGAGCACGAACACCCCGGACAAGATACAGATCGTCACCACCCATACCTCCGTTCAGGACAAATGGAATGAAACACTACATCCTCAACAGTTTGAAGAGGTTTTCACACACATAGACCAGGCCATAGACTCCGGGAAAAAACTTGTCATCCTTCCTGAATCTGTCTTTCCTGTCTTCGTCAACCGCTCACAGGAACTCATAGACAGACTCAGTGAAAAAGCCAAAAAGATCTCCATCGTCACAGGCGGACTCTATTGGGATGGAGAAACACCAAGAAATTCTACCTACATTTTTACAGACGGCAAGATCACCGTCGCCAACAAAGTGGTACTTGTTCCTTTCGGAGAGAGTAACCCACTGCCCGACTTTTTAAGCGACTGGGTCAATGAAGTCTTTTATGACGGTGCAGTAGACTACAAGGCAAGTAAAGATGTGATAGATTACAGCATAAACGGCATTACCTACAGAAATGCCATCTGCTTTGAAGCCACCTCTGAAAAACTTTATGAAACGATACCCGAAAACATGATAGTCCTAAGCAACAACGGCTGGTTCACCCCTTCCATTGAACCTACCCTACAAAAACTGCTCTTACAGTACTATAGTAAAAAGTACGGCACAACGATCTATCACTCTGTCAATATGTCGGAGTCGTATATAATTAAAGAGGGAAAGGTTTATAAGCAGGGAACCTTATATTAGGTCACTAATTCAGTAGGTGCTACCAAAAGTATACCTAAAAATTAAAATTTTTCTTCGTTCCCATGTTGCACGTGGGAATGTATACTGCAAAGTTAATCCACAAAACAAATTTCCCTTTTTCAATAATATGGCATATGCATTTCCACGCAAAGCATAGGAACGAGAGAAAAATTAAAGCCGGAGTTGATACGGTGTTGCATAGTGTGAATTATGAGATAGTTTAGTACAGACATAAGAGGATTATAGCCGTCTGGATATTCCACCTTCAGAAGGTGGAACAAAAGATCTTCCCGGAAAAGGGACGAATCTAAACTACTCCAGACGGAGTAGCTTTTATAAAAAGTTATTTGCCTGTGACAAATTTAATTTTTTCCAACACTTTACCTAGACTAAGACCCGAACCTGTAACCGGCGGGAATTCTTTCAGTGATTCCAGTTTTTTAGCCACAATTGCTTGGGCAGGTACCATTACGAACATTCTTTCTGCCCACCATTTCGTATACATACTAGACTGCTCGTGGAAACGCTCATACGGGTCACGACGCAAGTTCGTGATTAGTGGCCAAGATGGTGTTTTAGTCCATGCTGTAGGAAGGTTACCCCACATTTCAGTAAAGGTGATCTTCCATTCACCGACACGAATAGCATTTAAACTACCACCACCATCAAAATAGAAGAGCTCTTTACGTGCGCCTTTTCCTTTTCCTGTTAAGAGTGGAAGTTGATTGTATCCATCAAGGTGTGCTTTAAATGTTTTACCATTTGCTTCAAATCCACCTTTTAAAAGGTCCGCTTGAATACCTGTGTCTTTTCCACCATTTGCCGCCGCTAAGATAGTCGGCATCCAGTCTTCATGTGCGAATATATCATTGATAACTGTACCAGGCTCAATGTGCCCAGGCCAACGTACTAGTTGAGGTACACGGAAACCACCTTCGTTGGTTAAACCTTTTTCACCTTTAAAGGGATGATTTCCACCTTGTGGCCAAGTAAAGATCTCAGCACCATTATCTGTAGACCAGATTACAAGAGTGTTATCAGCGATTTTCAACTCGTCCAGTTTATCGAGAAGTTTTCCTGTTACATCATCAAGTTCTGCCATACCATCAGCAAAGATACCATTTCCGGTTTTTCCCTTATACTTCTCATTCAAGTGAATCCATACGTGGTTACGTGTAGATACATGCCATAAGAAGAAAGGTTTGTCAGCCTTCACCGCACGTTCCATAAAATCAAGAGAACGGTTTAACAGATCTTCTTCAATATCACGCATACGTTTAATAGTTAATGGTCCTGAATCTTTACATACTTGTTTACCCACAACACCCCAACGCGGTTGATCGGTCTTATCAAAAGTTTCCGATGCCTTACAATCCATCACACCACGGGGACCAAAGTTTTCACGGAATTTTGGATCTTTTGGATAATCAGGGTTTTCCGGCTCTTCTTCTGCATTTAAATGATAAAGGTTACCGTAAAACTCATCCATGCCATGCACGGTAGGAAGGTATTCATTTCTGTCACCCAAGTGATTTTTACCAAACTGACCTGTCATATAACCGTAGTTCTTTAAGAGTTCAACTATGGTAGGATCTCCTTCTCTAACCCCATGTTTTGCACCCGGCATACCGATAGTAAGCAAACCTGTACGGAAAGGGTTCTGACCCAACATAAATGCCGCACGTCCTGCAGTACACGATTGCTGAGCATAAGCATCCGTCATCATAGCACCCTCTTTGGCGATACGGTCAATGTTGGGTGTTGTACCACCCATCAAACCACGGTGATACGCAGAGATGTTGTCCTGACCGATGTCATCACCCCAAATTACAAGTATATTTGGTTTTGAAGCGGCATAAAGAGCAGAGCTTGACAGTAGACCCGCACCCACTAAACCCCATACTAAATTTTTAACTTTCATTTTCTTTCTCCTAATATTTTTTTAACTCTATAGTCTAACACAATAAAAGCCAAGCTGCTATACAAAAACTCCTATTTTATGAAAATAATGTGAAATTGCCCCCCAATGCCATTAAGTTAAGAGTAAATCTTTTCTTGGAGTAGGGATTTTAATCCCGTCTTTACGGGACTGAAGTCCCTGCTCCATATGTAAAATAATCCTTAACTTAATGGCATTGTGCCCCCCACAACGCCATTAAGTTAAGCACTTTAGCGCAGGAATTGCAAACTTGTTTGCAGGAAAAATAATATCTGAAGAAAAAAACTTATCCCTAAACAAGTTTAGGGTTCCTAAAGAGCAAGAACAGGTGAGAAAAATTTCGTATAGTAAAGATATTCTAAAATTCTTAACTTAATGGTGTTGGGGGGGGCTTGTCAACAAAATCAAGGGTGACATTGCACCTCTGATTTAGATATAGAACTTTGACGTTCTAAGTAACTTTAAGGCATTGTCTATCTTTTCTTCAAGTATACCTTCATGCTCGCACAAGAGTGGATCAATGTCCAACATTGTATTCTGTGACTGCTCTTTTATCTCACGCAAAATAGTTTTACGCTCTTTACAATTTCTGTACTCACGTAGAGGTTTTAAAAGGATGTTTAGTTCATCTATGATGATCTGTGTCTCTTTTTGTCCCAGGACATGATAGAAATCTTCTGTCAGTGTTTGAAGAGAGTCCAAAGAGGTATACATCCTATCAAGCATCTCTTCATCATATCCCTCTTTTGTTTCTGCAAGTTGTATTTCAAATATTTTCAAACGCTTTCTTACTGCTTTTTTGACTTCTTTTTTTAAAGCCTTATATTGCTGATACTCTTGATCATAGAGTTCTCTTGTAAGAATCTGTATCATATAACCAAAAGGTTGAGATAAAAGCATCTGTGTCACAGCCTGCTCTTCCTGGGAAGTGAGGGTTTTGAGTTCACTATAAAGTCCAAGTTTTACATTTTCACGGGTAGCACAAAGTTCTTCTAAAAAATAAAGGTAACGCAAAAATTTTGTTTCTTTATAGTAAAGAAGCAGCATAGTGTTGCAAAAACGCTGAACATTGGGAGTAAATAAGTCTGGAAAAGTCTCCAGGATCGTTGCTGTACGCCGTAAGAGTACACGTAAACGGTGTAAGGTCGCACTCAAATGTTTTCCCTGGTAACTTACTTTATAGTGATGCAGAAGACGGAGGTTTTTATAGAGTACCAAAGCGACTCCATCACGCACATACAGCCGCCCCGGTACTTGCCAAAAAAAGAGATTAGCCGATTCGTAAGCATCGATCTTTTCAAAAAACTTATCCAGGTCATACTCCATTGGTTTCACACATAAAGCAAGTGCTTCATCATTATATTTTGCATCTTTATCGATCTCTTTAAGAATAAAAGGCTGCAATGTTTCTAATGTTGGAGATTCTCTCATTGCCTTGCTGTCCTTAAAGTAGGAAACAAGAACATAAAGTCCCTTGAGGTTTTTTAAATATTCGGAAAAAATAAAGGTTGATTCACCCACAGAGACAGTGTAAGATTTTTTGACGACCTTTCTGCCTCTGTGGTTTTTACGTTGTGACAAATACTCTTTTTCTGTCACAGGAAGACTCTCCTCCTTACTCTCCTCATCAATCGTCACTTTAGTGTAGGTGTCGGGAAAACGCTTAAGATAGTAGCATGTTGTGTCACTATCTGATTTGATATAAAACTGCTCTGTCTTTTCAAGGTTAAATTTTTGTTTTTTGAGCCAGCGTTGAATATCTGCTGATATCAAAAACTTGCGTTGTATCTTATTCATAATGCTGATTATAGCTAACAATACTTTAGTTGTTATGTGCATTTTTCCCCATGAATAAAAATGCCAATTACAATTTTCTTCTCGTTCCACCTCTCCGAAGACTGTGAAAGAACTTCAAAATGTATGTTCGGTTAACCGACACTACACGAGGTTTTCTCGGTAATAGTGACAAAGTTTGGATCAGCGGAACCAGCCCTTCAATACAAAAAACCCAAGCATGCCGGTTATCAGTAAACCCATCATTCCCATTATCATAAAGTAAGCATTTTCTTCATGCAACTCAGGCATATTGTCAAAATTCATTCCATAAACACCGGAAATCAGTGCCAAGGGCATAAAAATAACCGAAACTATGGTTAAAATTCGCAAGCGCTGTTCTGTCTTGACTTGCTGATCCATCAAGTGCTGATTTTGCAGTTCCTCAAGACGGCGCTGCATATAGTCAATGCCATCACGTAAAATGCCAATGGTCTCGGCACCTGAACGAAAAGTTTCTACAAATGATTTTGAGGAGAGTGTTCTGTCTGTGTTGTACTCTACACTTCGCAGAAGTACCTGATATTCATAGAAAACTGTTGTCATATGGTAACATTGTGTCATTCGACTTTCCAGCTGTTCTACTGTGACCGTTGGGTCAGCAAGTCGGAGCCCCTCTGCATGTTTTTCAATAGCTAAACGAAAGTTATTGAAAAATGTTACTTCTTCGGAAACAAACATTTTAACGATCTGCATCAACATACAATTTACATGAGACTCCGGTGCGGGACGATCAAGCCACCAACGCTGAATATAGTCATCCATATCAGGGATCTCTGTCGCATGTATGGTAATGATAATGTTAGAGATCACTACCATGTGGTACCATTTCTCAAAGGCATCCCAGGCAGTGGGTGATGGATTGGCCCGAATATAAACATCACTTCGCTCTATCCGCTGGATCCAATTTTCACCTTTAATATGATCAGCGATCATCTCACTTTTTGCACCCAGACTATTGAAAAGTCCTGCAATTTCATCATGGGTAGCACTCTCTATGATCAGCCACCTTGCATGGCCATCGCTTAGCCAGGATAAAGAAGGAGATGGACTGGTATTGTATCTGACCGAATCACTCTCATCAATCAGAATTTCTCTTAATTTCATTTTCAGCCTTAAAATGTGAGTATAGATGCATTTACACTATATTATAACCCACTTGGACATAGATCTAATACTATTCATCAGAAATTTAATTCTGCTTCTCTTTGTTTTCTTATTTTATTGTCCWAAACATGCGGGGAGTCTGACTTAGAACTTCCAGACCCCATACACTGAAGCAAAGACAAAGTAGACCGAAGTGTATTGACCATGGATGACACCGGCACCTGCATCTGTGGCTTGAACAGGTGTATCTCCTTCCCAGACAAAGTCAAGACCGGCACCCAGGGTGAAGTCCTCGCTCATCTCTTTTTCGAAACCGGCACCGTAACGGTACATATCTTTCAAGGGCAGTATTAAAGATCGGTTCGCATTGTCCTGGAGTTGTGAATCAAAAGAGAAACCTGCACTCAGCATCAAAGACTCATCAAACTGATACTGGGTGGCTATACCATAATGATACACATCTTTTGTTTCAATATTGGCTACACCGAGTTGTCCTGTTCGTCCAAAACCGACATCAAGCTTACCAAAACGCGACCAGTCTTCCCAACCGAAGTCACCCAAAAGTGCCCACTGCTCATTAAGCTGGTAAAAGGCAGCTATGTTCAGGGATTGCGGCATATAAAGACCAAGATCAAGACCGCCTAAAGCATCTAAAGCGGCAGTTGCACCAGGGCCTACACCTTTTGTAGTGACAGAAGGTTTAAACGCCAGTTTTGTCTCTGTAAGGTAACGTAGGCCGATACGCAGATCTTCATTTGCCTGTATCATTGCTCCCAGGTTCCCCTGAATAGCGAATGCGGTATCGCGAAGCTTGGCTCTTCCATCAATAGGCGTAGTGTCAGGCTTGTAAATTTTCATGTAGGTTTTAAGATAGCCTACAGTAAAACCCAGACCTGCACCTAGAGAGAGCCAGTCATTCACTTTGTAGGCTATGGTGGGCTGTATCTGAGGTGCGATCAGCCACTCTTTTGTCGAAGAGTATCTTCCTAACCAGTCATCCTGCCAATTCAAAGAGAGTCCGAAGAAGTTTTGCACAGACAGGCCAAAGGTCCATCCATCTCCAAGAGGTTGAACATAAGAAAAATTACCACCGCCAAACCACTCAGTGGTATCACCGGATCTGCCTGTTGCAGTCGTGCCCACTTGTGAAGAAAAAGGTGCATTCAGATACATAAGGGTGGCTCCCGCTTCGATCTCAGTATGATCGATGTAGGTCATACCTGCCGGGTTGGTAAAGACCGTAGATGCATTTTGTGCCTTGGCTGCCGAACCTGCCCCCGCCGTTCCGACCTCTGTAGGGATCATTTCATAAATGTATGCTGCCCCTGCAAAAGCCTGTGTGGAAAATCCCAAAATTGCCAAAGCGGCAGTGGAGATCTTCAAAGTTCTTTTTGATGCTCGTTTCATTTTTATTCCTTCCTTGTCTTTAATATCATATCCCTCTGCGTAATAGATTATTAAAGAGATCAGCAGAAAGGGATGATGACCTTAGTGCTTACTTAGGGAACATAAATTGTACTTGTGCCTGAACCGACATATCTGCACTGTTCCCGTTAGGTTTGACCACATTTTTGAAAGCTTTGAGAGATAAATTGACAGGTTGTTTTCCCCATTTTACTATCTTTCCTACACCGCCGCCAACAGGTATGTTGAATCTGTCACCGGCAGCTGCACGTTTGCTGTAAGACATAGYAGGATTGGAAGTGAGGTACCATCCGTCAGAAAGGTTATAGTTGACAAAATACTGAAAAGTTGCTCGGTTGACCTGGTCTGAACCGGCACCTGCCGGAATCCATTCTTGCGTCAAAAGCAATCCTACCACCCATTTCCCCGGCATTGTCAATGCGACTCCTGAGAGACCATAACCCCAGTTTTTGGAACCATAGTGCTTACTGGATGCGGGAAGATCCAATACAGGAGAAATTCCGAAATACCAGCCATGGTACGCTGCTTTAGGAGAAAAATAGGCCAATACCTGAGTGTTTCCCAGTCCTGTTTTTGTACCGTCCCCTGTAACAAATCCAGGTTGTGTTGTCACCGGCATAATCGTTCTTTGAATAATATTCCAGTCCTCATTGAGTGAAAAAGGAAGGACCGGCTGGATAAGCATAACATTCTGTGTCTGGTTGTCAGGTCCGACATTAAAGCTTGTATTGTTTTGAAAAGGCAGCGAGATCATAGCGGAAAGCGGATTTTGTGCAGCCTTGGCAAGTGAAGTTGCATCGGAGCCTGCATGTGTAGTAGCTACACGATCAGCTAGATGATCCTGTGCAGCAGGAGGAGCCTCTGCTGTCACAGTTTCAGCAGCAAAAGAGAGTAGCGGAAGTGCGAGATATGAGAGCACGAGTGATTTCTTTACAGTATTCATTTTATCTTCCTTGTCATTTTATTATCATCATAGCAAATTTTAACATAATAAAATTGAATTATGTTATACAAAAACTCCTAATTTTGGACTTATGCTATGGGTAATCCCTTGCTCTATACTTAATTATAGAGCAGAGTATGAAGATAAAAAGTTGTTACAGCAGTATCTAATTAGCAGGCAGAGGGAATGTGCAATGTAAATATTATGTAAGCCATTATATAATAGATCCACTTTACATGTAAGGACTTTTGATGCAAGCAGGTATTCTCATTACTGTTATTCTTCCTGTAGCAGTATTTATTATTATGTTTGGGTTGGGTTTGTCGCTGCGTATTGCTGACTTTACTTATGTTTTGAAAGAGCCTAAAGCGATCTTTGTTGGGATATCCGCTCAAATCATTGCTTTACCTTTGATCGCCTTTTTCATTTCAATTATCTTTCAATTACCTCCTGAACTGGCTATGGGCTTAATGA
Organism: Sulfurovum sp.; assembly: GCA_002733215.1. Classification (GTDB taxonomy): domain Bacteria; phylum Campylobacterota; class Campylobacteria; order Campylobacterales; family Sulfurovaceae; genus Sulfurovum. Next base: position 61,708 of record NVUY01000001.1, read on the forward strand.
TCATTTCATTTGTACCAGGCGGTAGTACTTCAAATATGTTCACAAATTTAGCAAAAGGTGATGTAGCCCTTTCAATCAGTTTAACGGCTATTGCAAGCCTTGTTACTCCGTTTACTGTTCCTCTGTTCAGCCTGTGGACCATGAGATATTTCTTAGGTACTGAGGGTGTTGTTGAGATACCATTGCTAAAAACCATTATTCAATTGTTCATCATTATGATACTGCCTGTGATAACAGGAATATTTATTTTGTCCAAGTGGCAAAAAACAGCTGATAAGTTAGAACCTCTGATACGTCTGTTTTCAGTTGTTTTCTTGTTTTTGATCGCAGTTGCGATCATTGTCAAAAATAAAGTAGAGATGATAGGGTTTTTTATGCAGACCGGAGTGGCTGTTTTAACGTTAAATATCTTAGTATTGGGATTAGGGTATTGGTTGGCCAAGTTTTTCCAACTTTCTCAAAAACAGGCGATATCAATCGGTTATGAAGTGGGTATCCAAAATGGGGCACTGGCACTCATCATAGCCGGTACTATTATTGGCAATAGTACCATGATGATCCCTGCGGTAACGTATAGTCTTTTAATGTTTATTAGCGGTTTTGCATTTTATTGGATATTAAAGAAAAAAGCAATAAGGAGTGAAACACACCCTTCAGATTTTTAAATATGACAATTTTTCATCTTTTATGATGTAAAGTCTGCGAAGGTGTTTCGCCAAATGTGTTTTTATACTGGGCAGAAAAATGATTCATGTGAAAAATATTATATCTCCGTGCGATCTCGGTAATAGTGGCAGCATAGGGATCAGACAGGAGAAGCTCTTTTCTGATGGCATTCAAACGCAGAAAGAGAAGATATTTTTTAGGTGTGATGCCATACTCTTTTTTAAATGCATGGTGGAGTTGACTTTCAGAGATCTTCAACTCAGAGGTAATGGTGACAATATCTATAAATTCATCTTTATGTTCATGCAGCATGTCACGCACTATTTTGCTTTGAAACTTTACTCTTTGCTTTGACAAAAGAGCAGGCAGCATGCAGTCAAAGATCTGACGGAGCATTTCAGACTCCATTTTCTCATACTCCGGTTTTACACTGAGCTTTGGAAACTCATGTATCAGATAGGATATCCATGAAACAATGATCTGCTGAAAGAGTGATATCTTGTCCTGTTTCAGGTAAAAACGTTTATTTTCAAGGGTAGCGGTATCACCAAAATAAGCATAAAATGTTTTATAAAACAGATCTTCTTTGATAGCAACAGTATCGAAATCATTACCACCGTGTGTGATGCGGTCATATCCATCACTTTGTGTCAATACAAGAACCTCATGAGGCAAGACAGATCTGTTATGAAAATTATACAGGAGAGAGGCATTTGCCGTCTCATTTGCTGCATAATGAAGCACAACACATCCCTCCGGGAAATCTCCTATGGACATAACCGCTTGTGAATAATGGGAAATACCCATCTGTATGTGCGGTGTGTGTACACCCAAAAGGCTTCCCTCAAATACCCCTTTCCCCAACAGCGTATGCTCAACATGCCACATCTTGGCGTAATGCTGCATCATTTCAATGTTAAGATCAGGACGCTCAACGATCATACCGGCAGGAAATAAAATATCTGACATTCAGGCTCCTCGTAAAAGTTTTCTGGATGATAAATTCATTCGACGATAGTAAGTATATCATGTAATTCACTCAAGCCTTTTTAATGGCAATGGAGGTTCCCCTCCCCTAATCCTTATAAAACCTTCTATTACAGTCCCAATTCTCTTAATAATCCTCTTTGTTTAAAACTTTCTATACGTCTATCATAAAATTTCTGCAAGTCAATACTAAACGTACCGAAACTATATCTGTTTTTCTGAATTTTCAAGTGTTCAAATGCAGCAATCTGAGTACTTATTTCAATATACTTTGGAAACTTTTCTATAAAAATTTCAATCATGTTTTTAGCAATTTTTTTCGTTTGAAGTTTAGATATACCAATTTTTGATGAGAGTTGATAAAAAGAATCTAATGAGATATTTTTCTTTTTCCCACTCAAAGGTAATCCCAACTCGTCACTGTCTCCTCTATAAATTCCATTGGATATAAGATCATATAATGGAGAGAGTTTTTGTTTATCTTTACCAATATTTAAAATAGAGATATTTTTTATATGCAAATCAGCATGTTCAATCATAAATGAAAAAAAGTAAAATTCTAAAAATTTTATGCGCTCTTCTTTTGATTTAATTACCTCTGCAATAGCATCAAAAAGTTTTTCACTTGTCGTAAAATATTTTTGATCACTCTTAATATTCATAATTTGAGCAAAATCCCGCTGCTCATATTTATAGCCATCGTATCGGTCGTACCGTTTGACTACATAATGAAAATCTTTTTCTCCAACAATAAGCCCTGACCAAGGCACATCAAAATCATACTCATTTTTGGCAAAGCTCATAAAAAGATGCTCATTTAATCCCATAAAAGGCAAATGTATCTGGTTTTTGTCTTTAAAATTATAAATAGCACTTTCAGAATTGTAGGGCTTTAGCAGATACAGAGCATCGCTATTCTGTGATACAATTTTCTTTTCAAAGTCTATATTTACATCTATCTTATTTTGGTATCCACTCAATGAAGAGTGTTTCCCCTTCTCTTCAAGAATCTCTTTTTCTATATCAATAGTCAAGTCCATAATATTCACAAACTTTTGTATCTCCAGAATCTTCTTTTTAACGAGTACCCAATTTTTACGTTTGCTATGATCTGCTTTATAGGCATAAAGTTTATCTGCGGAGACAAAATCAAAATCACCATGTGTATTTTTAAGCTCTAGTAATATCTCTGCTAAGTTTTTGTCTTCTTCTAAATAAGCATTTCTTCTATCACTCTCCGGAATGAGATTTTCAAATACCGGGAACAGCGTAGCCGAAGTAACAATAGCATCTTCAGTCAGACCATCTAATTTTTTACCCTTATAACTTTTATCATATTCAAACAGATAACGCCCTGCTTCATATCCTAAAAAGCCTATAAGTTCAGTACTCTTAAATACTGCGATTTGCTTAGGTTCATTACTCTTTGCAAGATGATAATATCTACCCCTGCCTTCTCCTATGGCTTCTAGCACTTCTTTTTTAAGCAAAATAACCAAATATTTTTTGACTGTCCCTTTGGGGATATTTGTATGTGTAGCAATTTGAGAAAATGACTGTTCACTCATAGTATTGAATGATTCTATAATGCTTTTTTCAATTCTATTCATCAACACTCCCTTTCAGACATAAGTGGATATATTTTTCAATATTAAGATATTTTTAATATTGTATCCTAAGCTCACTTATTTTGCAAGTATTATTTTTTTCTGATTTAAGGGATTGTGCCAAATATTCGGGTTAAAACACCCGGGTCAAGGCGATAATAAATCTCCAGGTTGTTGAAATGCTATCAGGTTTCACTACATTATACCCCACTTGGGCATATGCTTGATACTGCTCATCAGAAATCTTGAACTGTTTTCCGAATCCGCCGCCGATGGGTACTGTCCAGCGCTCTGAACTGGACTCTTCCCAGTCTGCAGAGACAGTCCAGTTGCTTATGAAGAACCAATCTTCAGAATACAGCCAAACAGCCTGGTACTGAAAATTAAGTAAATTAATGTCTTCACTGTCAGAACCGCCAAACGACCAAATATTATCAAGGAGACCGAAGATAGACCAGTTTCCGGGCTGTACAACCACGATAGCAGAGGGTCCTGCTGCCCACTTATCAATACCAAGCGCATTATTGGTATGTGTTGGCACTTGCAGAACAGGTCCGAATCCCCAGCTGATCTTACCTTCATCCGGAGGTACGAAATAACCAAAAAAAGTAGTATCACCAAGACCATTTGTACGGTCATCTCCAAAAGTTAAACCTGGCTGAGAAACGAGAGGTATGATGGAGTAGGTTACCAGTCTCCATCCATCTTCAAGTTGAAAGGGCCAGACAGGTTGGATCGTGTTGACATAATCATTTTTCTTCTCTGCCCCAACATTGGGAAGCACATCCAACTGAAAGATGACTTCTTTTAAATTACTTAGCGGATTGTGAAGTTCTTTTGCCATTTCTGATGGGGTGAGTGCATCTTGTGCATAGGTACCGGCAGTAAGCAGCATGATATAGTATAAAAATCGAAGTGAATAAAAAAAACGGATGAAAATCCTCCTTAACATTCAGCCCGCTGCCATTTGCTGACAGCCACTGAAATCTATAGTTTAAGCCTAATTATTTTACCTTCACAACACCAGGAAGCTCATACTGACCATTCAATACTTCTATGCTCGGCTGATAATAACGGAAGAGCATATAGAAAGGCTCTTGGGGTGCCGGCAACCAGTTGGACTCCAAATCTTTCCCCGGAGATTCATGTTGGATATAAATGGTTGTTGAACCGTCTTTATTTGTTTTAAGATGATCTGCAGAACCTAACTTATAACGATGAAGAGCGTTTTCAACCATCAAACGTTTTTTGGCATCATACAAAGTTGTTGACCAGAAAGCACCTACCGGAGGCAGCGCCCCTTTAGCAAAGGTCATCGTATAGTTTCCGCTGGAAGTATCAAGCGTGTTCCCTTTACTGTCTTTAAATACACCCGGATAATACGCTTCAATAGGGGTGTTGACGAACATCGCCTGATACCCTATGGCTGCTCTAAAAAGGTAGTCCGTACCGAAGTATGTATCGAGTACAGGTGAAAGCTGCCAACCATTCACTTCTTTACCCATACTGGCAGATTTAGCCTTAAGCATACTGTTTCCATCGATCACTGCTTGTGCCAATGCTTTCTTTTCTGCGTCACTTAGTGCTGAGGCATCAAAACCATGGGCTTCAGTTAAACCCATATTTTTAAGCATTCCTAAAAGACCATCATCTGCCTCAGGAGCACCATTGAGCGCAAGTACATCTCCAAGTTGTTCAAAAAATGCAAGTTCACCCGTATATTTCTTTGCCGGGATTACTTTCACTTTAGGAGGCGTATAGGCTTTACCATAAGCACTAAGTGGTGTCATGGTTACTTTTTTCAAAAGTGCATTGACCGCAGGCACATCTTTTTCACTAGCAACAAACCAACGACCAATAATGAAACCTGTAGGTGTCGGACACTCTATTTTGGTCACACCTTTAGGAAGTTTTCCATTCCATCCCGGAGCAACAAGTGCATAATTTTGATCTTGTGAACCCATTGTTCTTGTACTCGCATAATGGAAGTTATTGGTGAAAGCATCAATGAACTGATAGGTATAATAACGTTTCTTTGCATCAGGTATATGAAGAATATACGGCTCATCTGAAGAGTCGAACCAGGTCACAGAGTACTGTGTATCACTGTTTCCTGACTGTACCGCTGAAAATTTAGGGCCCAACATCCCCCAGGCACTTCCTATCTGATTGACCGGGGCAAAAAATTGTCCTGTTGCAGAAAACTGCTCTGGTGTCACAGGTGCATCTCCTGCTTTTGTCATCGCATCACGACTTTTTTGCATGATCACCATCGGGTAACCCCAGATATAAGCTTGAATACCTAAGGCATAAGCCTGTTTTGCTTTCGCTTCATCTGCGGTCATGGCTGTTTTTCCTGGAGTTGAAGCCATCAGCGCGGTACTCGCTCCCAAACTCAAAGCTGTTGCCAAAGCCAGGTTCATGGTCAATTTTCTTACATTCATTTTTAACATTTATTTTCCTTTTGTATAAATTATTTAACCTGTTTTACAGGCGGCAGTTTCCAGCTATTGTCAAGAATTGCTTTGCTTGGCCCGTAGGTACGCAGTACGATCCAGAATGGTCCTTCAGGTGCAGGCAGCCAGTTGCTTTCTTTGTCTTTACCCGGTGACTTGGCCTGGAAGTAAATAGTTATGGATCCGTCTTTGGCTTTCTTTAACCCCGGAGTGGCAGAGCCGATCGCATAACGGTTGACAGGATTATCGACCAGCCAGCGCTGTGGAAGTTTGTACATGGTCCATGACCAGAAGTCTTTCGCCGGAGGGATCTGATCAGCCGTAAATGTGATGACATAGTTGTGTTTACTACCGTCAAACAGTTCGCCCTTGTCATCTTTTGGAACAGAAAAATAGACCGAAACTTTCTTTACATTGCCAAAGATGCCGACCATGACACCCAGAGCACGGTTGAAGTAGTCTTTGTTCGTATCTTTACGTGAGCGAAAGAACAATGCCGGGTCAACGTCACCTTGAGAAGCTTTGGTCAGTTCAGCCAAGGCATCTTGCATCCCCAACTTCATGGCAGCCTGTATTTCTGCGTTTGGTTTTGCAGTACCTGCACCCAGCCCGATCTTTGCCATCTTGTCTAACATTGGCTTGTCTTGCGAATTTGGCGTGGTGAAAGGCAGCATAAAATTCACATAGTCCCAAAACGCATCCGTTCTCTCAGCACCATCTTTCCAGAGCTTCCAGTCTATCGCAGGGGCAGCTTTGGGTGCTGCTTTGCCAAGGTAGGCACTGAGTGGCTGCAGTTTGTACTCTTTCTGGATCTTTGTAACATTAGACAAGTCTTTAGGGTCAAACAACTGTGTACGTGTTAAAGAACCCAAAAACTCAGAATCACCACGAATGATGCGTTTCACACCTTTAGGCACCTCACCCTTCCAGGTCGGTGATGCCAACAGTACATTCACACCGTCATTACCATCTTCCTCTGCCCAGACATTGTCAAGTACAAAACCCCAGAGGTCATCCCATTGACTGGTGTAAAAACGTTTTTTCTCTATCTTTGGTATGGTCAACACCCAAGGCTCGGCGCGAAGATCAACCCAGGCATAAGAGTATGGCGAGTCATTGTTCGGTGCAACGATATCTGTATCTTTTGGTGAAGAGGTACCCAGGTTGAGCCATTTTCCAAAGCCGCCGCTGTAAGATGTAGACTTGGTATCTATCGCCTGCATGTACATCGTGCGGTAGTACATCACCAACGGGTAATTAAAAATATACGCCTCATTGGCGATCTTGCGGGCTTCTTTTGCTGTCACATCTGAAGCATTTACGACTTGACCAGTTATCATGACCATAACGATAAGTAGAACTTTCAATATCTTTTGTTTCATTTCTGTTCCTTTAATATTTTTCATACTCTACTATAATAGCACAATACATTTTCAAAGTACTAGCCAAAAACTCCGAATTTAGATATTTGACATACAATCACATTATCAGATTAATAAGGAAAATAGGATTTTATTTTTCCCAAAAAGCCTTATCACTTAAATAAAAGTCTTTTTTCTTCCTGGTATTAAAAAGAATACGGCTAAATCTATCACTCTCTTTTTTAAAATCAATTTCCAATATTTTTATGATTTTCAAAACTCTCTTTTGATGTTTTCCCAACTGGGCATCTAATTTTGCTCTATAAAAAAGCTCTTCCCTGTCTTTGACTTTCAATATATCATTTTTTATTTTTTTGCCTGTTAATTCTTTATAGATAAGATTGTAAACATAAAGTCTATATGCCTCCGGGAACATCGTGCCAATGTTAATATCTAACGTCATTTTTAGTTTTGCGTCTTTATATTTATGAAAAAAGTTTTCACAAATCATTTGAAATAGAAATTTACTGTCAGTATCTATAAAAACATCATCATCTTGCCAATAAACTGTAGTGATAATATTCATATATTCTTTATCTTTTTTATTAAAAAAAGGTTTTGATTTCCAGTTTGCTTGTTTTATTTTTGTTTTCATTTTATCATTTCCTACGTTTGTATAGAAATATCACGTTGCATCAAGTCTTGTATATATGCACTTCTATTACCTCGATATACCTCTTCTGCCTTAGTATTAACAGCTCTTAATAACCCTGCGGGGAGCATGACATTAATACGTACATTTTTTTCTACTTTTACATTTATCAATTGTGGTGTAGCATTTGCTTCTAGCGCTTCGTCTTTTATTAGTTTTTCCAAAGAACGGGCTATAGGTAATTCGGACTCATCTTCAGCGTAAAGTTCACATGCTTCTACTATGTTGTGTACCACTTTTGTAAAAGTACTGCCAAAACTTGATGTATACCCTAAGTCAGGGACTATAGCTACATAGTTATCATCTTCTTTATGTATAAAAGCAATATATTCCATTTAAAATCCTTTTATCGTAGTTTAACACCACTTTGTTTTTCAATACTCTTTAGCGTACCTACAGGTATATCTTTTGTTCCATGCATAGGAACAATAACCTTTTTCCCATCTTTTGATAATTTCAAATGAGAGCCTTTTTGTGAAACTTGACTAAAGCCATGCCCATACAGAATTTTCAATACCTCTTTAGCGTTCATCACGCCTCCCTTGGTTGTTTTACTATAGCACAGGTAACTTAAATATCTATTACACATGGTGTGTAATAGATATTTATCACACTCTTGTCTACTTATTTCAGTACGGTAACATAAAACAATCATTCTTATTAAAAGTATGTCACTTTGACATACTTTTAAGGTACAATCTCAATTATGAGATTCAAAAACTTTTACATCGCCCCCATCAAAGGTTATCAGTACATATCAAAAATGCTGCCGGCAAACTGTCGTTACTACCCCAGCTGTTCCGAGTATGCTTCATGGCAGTTTGTGTTTAATGTGCCGCATAAAGCCCTTACTTCGAGCACTTTACGCATTTTACGCTGTAACCAGTTCTTTAAAGGGGGGATCGACTACCCTTTAGTAGACTACACCCCTCCAAAACTTCTCTCTTTACTCTCTTTTAATGCATATTACGGCAAAATATCTATACTTTATTGGCTCGTACCTCAAAAAACAGATGCCGATCACCCAAAATATTATGTACTAAAGGATTTTGATGCAATTAACCACTCCACTTGACATGCACCTGCACCTCCGAGACGGAGAGATGCTTGACAATATCGCCAAGTGCTCAGCAAGCACTTTTTCAGGGGCGATCATCATGCCGAATCTTGTGCCGCCTGTGCGCACAAAAGAAGAGGTTGTTGCTTACAAAGAGCGTATCATGAAAGCCATCGGTGATGAAAGATTTACTCCGTATATGACACTCTTTTTCAAACCCTCTTACGACAAAGTATTTCTGGAGTCTGTACGTGATGAGATCACAGCCATCAAACTCTACCCTGCAGGGATCACCACGAACTCCGAAGGCGGTGTGAGCGGTTTTGATGTGGAAGAGTTACGTCCTGCACTTGAAGCGATGTCAGAACTGGACATTCCGCTTTGTGTACATGGAGAGACCAACGGTTTTGTCATGGACAGAGAAGCGGAATTTGTCTCTATTTATGAGAAACTGGCATCTGCCTTTCCCAAACTCAAGATCATCATGGAGCACATCACCACAAAAGAGAGTGTAGAAGTACTGGATAAGTTCGAAAACCTTTATGCAACGATTACCTTGCATCACCTGCTCATCACCCTGGATGATGTTGCAGGCGGCATGCTGAAACCTCACCTTTTTTGTAAACCTATAGCCAAACGCCCCGAAGACAGAGAAGCTTTACTCAAAATTGCTTTGGAAGCACACCCTAAAGTGATGTTTGGTTCAGACTCCGCACCACACCCAAAACATGCCAAAGAGTCTTGTGGTTGCGCAGCAGGTGTCTTTACTGCACCCATAGCTTTACAGGTTTTGGCTGAACTTTTTGAAAATAAAAATGCTTCACTTGAAAATCTTCAAGCCTTTATCTCCGGTAATGCACAAAAGATATATGCTCTCTCTCCTTTGGCTAAAACAGTGACTCTTGAGAAAAAAAGTGTTACAGTACCTTCAGATTACAATGGTGTGGTTCCTATGTATGCAGATGAAAAGATAGCATACAGTATTAAAGAAATCAAAAATGGATAAGTGACCAGAAAAGTTTGAAAAGGGCATAAAGCCTTTAAAAAAGTAGACGAATGATAATAATTACGAGTTTAAAGCACTTACTCAAAAATAATTTGTTACCATAGTGTCAATAAATAAGGAGTGTGAATGATTGCAAATAATATTGAAGAACTTATAGGAAATACCCCTTTAGTAAGGATCAATATACTTTCAGAAGAGACGGGGACAAACATATTGGGAAAGTGTGAATTTATGAACCCTACTTCTTCAGTGAAAGACAGAATCGCTTTTTATATGATCAATGAAGCGTTAAAATCAGGAGATATCGATGAGCGTACCACTATCATCGAGCCAACCTCCGGTAATACCGGCATAGGATTGGCTGCCATATGTGCTTCTAAAGGGCTTAAATTGATCTTGACCATGCCTGAATCCATGAGTATAGAACGTCGCAAGATCCTTACACATTTAGGTGCAGAACTTGTGCTCACGCCTGCCGAGGAAGGTATGAGCGGTGCTATTGGGAAAGCAGATATTTTGGAGAAAGAGCTTCACAATGCCAAAGTACTTCAGCAATTTAACAATCCGAATAACCCGGATATACACCGAAAAACCACTGCGCCTGAAATACTGAAAGATACAGAGGGGAACATTGATATCTTTGTTGCCTCCGTAGGTACAGGCGGTACATTGACAGGTGCAGGTGAAGTGCTCAAATCACAGATACCCGCACTCAAAGTCATCGCAGTTGAACCTTCTGCTTCTCCTGTATTGGAAGGGGGATCTGCAGGTTCCCATAAGATCCAAGGTATTGGTGCAGGGTTCATCCCCAAAATTCTCAATACCGAACTTTATGATGAAGTCATCGCAGTAAGCAATGAGGATGCCTTTACAATGGCACGAAAAATTGCAGCAGAAGAAGGTTTGCTTATCGGTATTTCCTCCGGAGCAAATCTGCATGCTGCAAAGCTCCTTGCTTCCCGTCCGGAAAACAAAGGGAAAACCATTGTGACCATACTCTGCGATACTGCTGAACGTTATCTCTCTACGGAACTCTTTGACAGCTAATGTCAGAGGAATATAATTCACCTCTTCTGCTTGAAACAATCAAAATAGCAGAAGGTGAGATAGCTAATCTTCCTTATCATCAAAACCGCTGTGACCAAAGCCGTCAGACACTTTTCCAAAGTACCGATATACTGGATCTTGCTTCCGTTATTCAGCCTCCCCCAACCCGTCTATACCGCTGCCGTATCCTATATGGAGAAAAATTACACTCTATAGAATACATACCCTACGTCAAAAAAGAGATAAACTCACTGAAAATAGTAACCTCAAATATCGACTATCCGTTAAAATATGCAAACAGAGATGCGCTTAATGCCTTACTTGAATCCAACAAAGAAGTTGACGAAGTAATCATAGAAAAAGAGGGTTATCTGACCGATATTACGATAGCAAATATCGCTTTTTATGATGGAGAGCAGTGGTTTACTCCTGAAACCCCCCTACTTAAAGGTACCATGAGAGCCAAGTTGATCAATGATGGGTTTCTTCAGAAAAAAGAGATAAGAAAAGAAGACCTGAACAACTACACACAAGTAGCTTTAATCAATGCTATGCTAGGATTTAAGATCTTAAATCATTTCAATATACACTATTAAAAAGGCCAAGGCAATGACTATTAATTTTCTTCAAACACCTGAATATCGTACACTAATACAAGCACATATCGTTCAAACCATTGAATATCTCTTTGACAAAAATCAGGAGTTTGCACTTGCATGTGAAGTCAAATATATCACATTTACACCTGAATTACCTTCAAGTATCAAAGATTCATTTCAAGATACTGTACTCTTTATATTAAGTGGGTTTACTTTTGAAAGTGCACGGCTGAAAGAGGATCATTTCTCTTTCGAAGCCGGATTTGGATCTGATAATTTTGGTTCAAACGTATCCATCCCTTTACTTGCCATTAAACAGATCTCCGTAGGTGACAACCCTATCGTTATCAACCTTGCAAATCCCGTCATAAAAGAAAAAGTGACTGTTTCAAAAAAGTCTTCCATCACTTCCATGGAAGCACTCTTAAATAACCCTGAGAATAAAAAACTTCTGAAAAAGAAAAAATAGAGAAATAGAAATTTTAAATATGACGATCCTCAGGATCGTCACAGAAGAAAGTGTTTAGCAGTGTCCTGCTAAAACATAATTTACCACTTTATCTACATAAGCATTGTGCTTATTCTCTTTAGAGTAGACAATAAAGAATTTACGTGTCATCGTGAATCCTCTCAGTTTTGCTTCAAAAAGTTCACCATTGGCAACTTCATCCATAATGGCATATTTTGATAAAATAGATACCACAGGTCTCTCCGGATTTCTATCACTTTTCTTAAGTGTTTGAAGTACAGTCGTTGTATTACTCACTTCAGAAAGCACATTAAAACTTTTACATGAAACACCTAATTCATCAAATACTTCAGTCACCACTCTTCTTGTATGAGATCCCTCATTACGACAGATCCAGTCAAAATCATAGAGTTCTTCCGTTTTGAGTATTTTTGCGATAGGCACATTACTGACAACAACAAGCTCATCTTCCAACCACTCTCTATAAATAAGATCATTGTCCATGACAGGTGACTCTATAAGACCCACATCCAACTTTCTGTCTTTCAGTTTTTGCACGATCTTATCACTGAGATCGATATCCAACATGATCTCATTGTCGATCGCTTCACCGATCGTATTGAGACATTTTCCAGGGATAATATAGGTACCGATAGTATACGAGGCACCCAGTCTGAAGGTGATCTTTTTATTGATGATCTTGAGTATATCCTGCTCTGATATATGTATCTCTTTTTCAATTCTCGTAGCGATCTTATAGAGTTCTTCGCCTTCGTTGGTTAATTTAATACCATTCTTTTTACGTTCGATCACTTTACAGGCAAGATATTTTTCAATAAATTTAATTTGCTGTGTGACTGCCGGTTGAGAGATCCCTAACTTTGCCGAGGCTTTAGAGAAACTTCTTTCACGTGCCACTGTTAAAAATGTTTCCAGTTTTACAAAATCTTTTAACATATATATATCCTTGTTTGATCTGATACTTATTCATAGAAATAAGTTAAGTAAGTCATTATATCAAATTATACTTAATTAAACATAAGTTATACTTATTAGAATAATTTTATTTAGGATAATTCACATCTATGTAAAATTTTTTCTTTTTTTGCAGTTTTTCCACATAAGCATGTGGAAATGATCTATGCTGATTTTGTGATTATGTCACTTCTAATCAATTAAAAGGTATAATTAATACACTATAGGAGAGTAACAACGTTATGGAAACAATTTTAAACGCACTGAACCCGTCGCAAAAGGCTGCTGTCGAACATATTGATGGTCCGATGCTGATACTTGCCGGTGCGGGCAGCGGAAAAACTAAAACACTGACAACAAGACTTGCTTACCTTGTAGGTGAAGTAGGGATAGACCCGGCAAATACCCTTACCCTTACCTTTACGAACAAAGCTGCCTCTGAAATGCGTGAACGCGCACTCAAACTCATGCCTAACAAAGTCTCTTACCCTCCGCTTTTATGTACCTTCCATAAATTTGGCTTACTCTTTTTAAAATTCCATATTGAAAAACTCGGCAGAAGCAACTCCTTTGTCATCATAGACAGTGACGATAAAAAACGCCTTTTACGCGCTATCGCCAAAGAGTTGAAGATAGACCTCCATATTGCTTTTATCGCTTCAGAGATATCAAAATACAAAAACTCCATTCTCTCCCCCCAGGTTGTTCTGGAAAAAGCAGAACTTCCCGACTATAAAAAAGTAGCTGCTGTGTATGAAAAATATCAGGCGAATATAGAAGAGAATAATCTTGTGGATTTTGATGACCTCCTGATGCTCACCTATAAAATACTCAACGAGAATGATGCCTTGCGCAAAGAGACAAGCAACAGGTATAAATATATCATGGTAGACGAATACCAGGATACCAATGAACTGCAGTTTCAGCTTCTTGAACTTCTCTCTTCTGAACATAACAATCTGTGTGTGGTGGGAGATGATGACCAGAGTATCTATGGATGGAGAGGTGCCAACATACGCAATATCCTGGAGTTTGCGAACAACTTTGAAACCTGTAAAACAGTAAAACTTGAAACGAATTACCGCTCCACAGACCCCATCCTCAAGGCTGCCAATACCCTCATAGAACACAATTCAACACGACTGGGTAAAAAACTGACTTCACACAAAGGTGCAGGTGCAGAGGTAAAACTGTTGCATTCATTGGATGAATCCATGGAAGCCAAAGCCATCGCCAAGGATGTGCAAAAACTGCTTGATGACGGTGTAGACCCGGACGAGATTGCAGTCCTCTACCGTATCAATGCACTTTCAAGATCACTGGAAGAGGGTTTTAGCAAAGAAGGTGTCGGTTTCAAACTCATCGGAGGCATGCGTTTTTATGAACGCGCAGAGATCAAGGACATCATCTCTTACTTTAGGGTACTGTCCAACCCGCACGATGATTTTTCACTCATACGGATCATCAACAAACCCAAACGCGGTATAGGTAAAGCATCCATAGAAAAACTGCAAAAAGCTGCCTTTGACGCACACATTTCTCTCTATGAGTATATAGAAAGATCCGTCAAAGGAGAACTGCCGACAGTCATCAGTAAAAAAGTCTCTACTTCTTTGGGGCAGCTTGTTGAAAACATTAAATTTTTACAGGAAGAGATAGCACAGTCATTGGGCAACTTCATCACGCTCTTTGAAGAGCGTATCAAGCTCAAAGACCATTACGCAGGGATGGTGGACGGTTTTGACCGGATTTTGAATATAGATGAATTTTATGGCTATTTCAGAGATGCTGTCATTAAAAACCCTGACCTGACACTGGATGAATTTCTCAATGACATTTCACTGCAAAGTGACCAGGATCAGCTGGAAGAAAATACGATCACCATCATGAGTATCCACGCATCAAAAGGTCTGGAGTTCGAACATCTCTTTGTCATCGGTCTTGAAGAAGAGTTCTTCCCTCTGCTGGGTGAAGGCTGTAATATGGAAGAAGAACGACGTTTAGGCTATGTAGCTATCACCAGAGCCAAGTCTGACCTGACACTCTGTTATGTCGACAGTCGTTTTTATAAAGGCCGCCGTAAGATGATAGACAAAAGCCGCTTCCTCGGTGAAGCAGGACTCATCCAGGACACCAGTCTCAAGATCACCAAAGCTTCGGCCTTTAAAAAGGGTGATCTTGTGAAACATAAGATCTTTGGTATCGGGCGGGTACAGGCTGCCAATAAGTCGGGGCAAGAGTATAAGCTTTTGATCAACTTTGGTGGGAATAAGAAAGAGATACTCTCTTCCTTTGTGCAATCCATATAACCGTAGGGTAAAACATTGAATCGTCTTTTTGTCGTCAACAAACCCATCTTCAGAACATCCAACGGCTATATGGGCTATGTGAAACGTAAATATGGCACTAAAAAGGTAGGGTTTTCGGGTACGCTTGATCCTTTTGCTACGGGCTGTCTGATCGTTGCTACAGGACAATACACCAAACTTTTCCAATACCTCAACAAAACACCTAAAAGCTATAAAGCTACCCTATGGTTAGGAGCCAACTCTCCAAGTCTTGATATAGAGCAGGTAGACAGCATCAAAGAGGTAGATACTTTTGATGAACGTCTTATCCGGGAAGTACTGGATTCCCTCAAAGGTGAACTCACTTACTACCCTCCTAAATTCTGCGCAAAGAAGATCAATGGTAAACGTGCCTATGAACTCGCACGTGCAGGCAAAGAGGTTGCACTCAAAACCATTACCTCAACCATCTACGATATCAAACTCATCAACTATAACCATCCTTTTGTGCATTTCGAAGCTAAAGTAAGTGAAGGGACTTACATCCGTAGTTTGGGTGCCTTGATAGCAGATAAATTGGGGGTAGACGGGACACTTTCCAGTCTTCATCGACTCCATGAGGGACAGTTTTATTTTGATAATGAAAAAGCAGTTAACCCATTCACCCACTTAGCCCTTCCCTCTAATGTTTATACAGGAGATGAGGACTTCATGGAACTAGGGAAAAAGCTTGGTGTGGAGTATTTTAAAATTCAAGATAATGGAGTTTACCTTATAGAAACTTCTGGCTTCTTTTCTATCATTGAGATTATAGATAATAAAGTGAAATATCGGTTCAACAGAATACCTAAATTTGAAGAAAATTATTCGGGTTTATAGTATAATATGCATAAAATTTCTATGAGAAGGATTTAGTGATGGGCGGTTTTGAAGGTGGAGATGAGGGTGGATACTGGGATATCGATACCTTGCCCCAAGCAATGAACAAAGGAAATAAAAATATTAAAAAGAGCAATAAAACCAATAACAGATCAGGTATGGAGATAAGCRATGCAGGTTGTAGTATCAAAGCCCATGCAAAAGTCAACATTTTTTTAAAAATCACCGGCCATAAAGACGGATATCATACCCTACTCTCCCGTTTTATGCGTGTCGAAGACCTCTATGACACTATAGCCTTYGTACCTTGTAAGTGCGAAACTTTTACCATAGAGGGCTGCGAGGATGTATCTCTTGAATCGAACACTATCTACAAAGCCTATAAGGCACTCAATGAATATACAGGTGATCTGGATATCCTTAACTTTTTCTACGAGCACAAAGTAGTGGTCACTAAACGTATCCCTTCACAAGCTGGCTTAGGTGGTGGATCTTCTGATGCGGCTGCTTTTATGCGTTTGGTCAAAGAAGTATGTAACCTTATGATAAGTACTGAGGAATTAGCAAAAGTAGGAAGTACTATAGGTGCAGACCTACCCTTCTTTATCTACAACTATCCTTCTGCAAATGTATCTGGGTTTGGTGAGATAGTTGAACCTTTTGAAGAAGACCCCCTGGCATTAGAACTTTACACTCCCAACATAGGATGCGATACTGCTCTGGTATATAAAACTTTCAAACAAAACTTACTCGAAGACATTACACTATGTTCATTCATGGGGTGGGAAAAACTGGATTCAAAAACCCTGCTTGATCTTATAGGTGACCCTGTTATGCTGAACGATCTCTATCATGCTGCGCTTCTCGCATATCCTGAATTAAAAGAGACTGCCAAAGAAGGTTGGTTCTTTTCAGGAAGCGGCAGTACGTTTTTCAAACTAAAAGGGACCTCTAATAATAGGTGATACCCTAAAGTGCTAAATATGTTGCTATGGATCTATTTAAACGAGCAAGTTCCGTGTTGTATTTTTCTACATAACTACCTAAGAATTCCGGCTTTTTATAAATAAGATACTGATGTATTTCACTGATCACAATATGCATTTTTTTAGCGCCTGTGGTGCCGGTGATCCCCTTCATGTCCATACATAATATTTTGATCTGCCCATAGCGTTGTTCGCGTACAAGGCGCTCAAAAGTCACATCACTCTTAGCATAGGCATCAACAAACTCCTGCAATACCTGTTTATAAAAAATAATATTATCGCCTACATGTGCAAGCCCGTCTTCAATATCCAGCCCATCAAGCGTAACAGGAGCTGTTTCTTCACTACTGTTTTCCGATACTGATATATTTTCATGTCCTAAAAACTCTGTCAAAGCACTATAAAGGCTCCCCATTTGAACAGGTTTTGAAAGATATCCATTCATCCCGCAGTCAAGCATTTTTTCAATTTCATGTTCAGAAGCCAGTGCCGTTAAAAAAATAATCGCTGTTGAATCAAAACGATGACTCTTTCGAATAATTTCTGTCGCAGAGTATCCGTCCATAAGCGGCATATTGATATCCATAAAAACAATATCTATTTTTTCTTCTGTATCGAGAAGAAGATCAACAGCTTCCTTCCCGTTCTTTACCAGAGATAATTTCAGCTCAGACTTCTCCAAGATGTCTACAATGGTTTTTTGGTTCATTATATTATCTTCAGCTATGAGTATATGCGCATCTTTAAAATGCCTAAAACTTTCCAAAGTAATATGTTCTGTCACTTTAAACATTTTCCTGTGTATAGGGAGTAGAGGTCTGTTTTGATCTCTTAAGTGTCTGCTCATACTTCTTTCCGCCCATTCTTTGTCATAGAGCTCGACCAAAGTATCAAAAACATATTCCTGGGTCAAAGGTTTTTTAAGACTTATATCTATCTCTTTACTCAAGATCATTTTATGGGAAGTAAAAAGATTATCCAAAGAGATCACTTTTATATCCTGCGTTTTTTTGACCTCTTTTAATGTCTCAAGTACTTTGGAGTTAAACAAAATATTAGATAAAGCAACAATCTCATAAAGAGCAAAATCCGGCATTTTTTTCTTAAACCTCTCTTCACTCAGCACGGTGACATCTGCTTTAAAGTAGGCAAATAATTTTTCCGTAGCCAATGCTGCATTGTCATTGTGATCTACTATAAGGATCTTTTTAGCTACCAGACTTTTATGTGGGAGTCGATATTTTCTTTTYTCTTTANTTTTTATCTTCGATAGGAAGCGTAAAGATCAAACTTGTGCCTTCATTCTCACTCTCTTTGATCAAAAGTTCACCCTCCATCAGATAGGTTAACTCTTTTGAGACATAAAGACCCAAACCTACATATCTCCTGGCTTCCTCATCATAATAAGAATCAAACAGTATCTCTTTGTCTTCTATCTTGACATCTGCATCGATCTTAAATCTTAATTTTAATCCTTCTTTCAGACCTTGTTCAATGACCACTTCAAGTTTGACTTCTCTGTTCTTGGAGTTTTGGATAAAATATTCAAGCAGGTTAATTAATATTTGCCCCATATGTACTGAATCTGCAAACATCAGTCTTGGCACTTCTTTATCAATATCAAAGATCAATTCTATATCAATTTGCTTATACTTGGTATTGAGAAGTCCGGCAACTTCATTCAATACATGATTAAAGTTAAATACTTCATTTTCTATCACTACTTTTTTAGATTTTAATCGTAAAAAGTTTACCAGATCTCCGGTCACATCAAGTAACTCATTTTCATTGTATATCACTTTTTCGACGTCTGCATAGAGTGCTGTCTCTTTCACCTTTTCTGCCAATTTATGGGTATGGGTCATCGCCTCTTTTGCAATGATCTGAATATTTTCACCCATACTGGAGAGTGCTTCATGTTGTTTTTCTTCCAGGTTTTGATGTTTGTTCTGTATATTTTCATATTCCCGCTTCATACGTTTCATCTGTTCAGAAGAGATAAACATAAAAAAGATACCGATAAAAGCCAAAGCAAAAACAGCTATCCATAATGCCTCATCCTCTTTTTCTACATAGACCTTTTTTTCAACAATCCGATCCACAGGTTTTGTGACAACTACGGGTTCTTCCTCTTCAAGTATAAATGCCTGAGGGAAAGATTTTTTAAGTCCAAGATAAACCATTGCCAATACATCGTCAGGGTCAAACGGTCCCACTTTAAGCAGGTAAGATGTTTCAACTTTTTTGATCTCTGCATGGAACTTCTCTTTGGCAGCTAAAGCCATGATCGTTTTGTCAGTTTTCAAAACAGCGTCATACTGGAGTTTTTTTTCGATGATATTCTCTTTACTGTTCTCATCGGTCAAGACAATAAAATTCTCTGTCGCCAGCAACGAAGAGAGCATCGAGATCAGTACTATTAAGATCAAATATACTCTATACACTGCCTACTCCTAATTTCTTGATATCATCTTCTATTTGGTCTTGTTTTATACTAAGTTCTTTTTGTGTTTTTTCCAGGATAACAAGTTTTCTTCTGTTGTAGATGGACAAGGTCAGTCCTATCACAGCCAGCAGTAGCAGTGCCAGCCACTGTAAGCCTACCTCTTCTAGCAAAAATTCATAGGCTGCATTTCTAGCGACTTTTGCAGGTTCTATGTCAGAATTTGAACTTTTCATTTCTGTTTTTTTCTCTGCAATAAAAAAGATATCATGGAACAGCGGTTTCAACAATGACAGTAATTCATGCTTTAACGCCGATGTCTCAACAGGTTTGATCGTCACAATGGCATAATCACCGAGTGCTTCCATCTCAAGTTTTAACTTGTATTTTTCCTGAAGTTCCATGAGTTTTGGATTTTTAATAAAAGAGGTTTTCAGATTCATCAGATTCGCTTGCGTTTTCGATAGATCATTATCTCCACCGATGATCAACTTTCCATGAATACCTTCAGAAAACAACATTGTTACAGAAAACAACATGATCATGATCATCTGCATCATTTTACCTTCCATAGCTTGAATCCCTGTGTAAATATCCGGCATATTATATGTCCATTTATTGTTTCATCATAATAGTGTAACATAAGCTTATATGCATATTCCTTCCAAAGCGATAAAATATTAATAGAATAATAGTTATAATAAGAAAATTAAATGTTAGGAAGGTACATAATGTCCGCAGCAATCCAATATCCAGATCTCTTTGATAAACTAAAAGCTCAGGTACGTTCAGCAGGTTTACTCAAACGTGTACCGATTCGTGGCAGTATAGAGATGATCGCTATTCTTGTTTTTGTCATCGTCACACTTGTGACAGCACCTCTATGGAACCCTATACTTTTAGGACTGTTTTTAACCCTGCTTTTTACACGTTCCGTCTTTGTATCTCATGATATTTTACACAGGCAGTACTTTAAAAACAAAGCCCTCTCAAAAAAACTCTCTTACCCTTTTTCAGCGATCATCCTCTCGAACTCATCTTCATGGTGGGATCACAAACACAATGTCAATCACCACACCTACTGTAATATCATAGAAAAAGATGAAGACATCCGTGCACTCGACGGCGCTTTTACTCCAAATAAAGGGAACAGTCCTTTTATCAGAAAGCATAAACACCTTATCTTTTGGGGAGCGATGTTTTTTATGTTCCCGGCATTCATCGCACAGTCATACAGCTTTGTCATCAAACGAAAACTCTGGGGTGAGCTTGCACTGATGCTCCTGCACTGGCCGCTGATCTGGGGGACACTGATTTACCAGATAGGTGCGTGGCATACACTTATCGTAGCCGTTACACTGGTTTTGGTACTCTCCCCCTGGCTTGCATTTGGGTTTATTACCAATCATCTGGGATGTGAGACATTCACTGAAGAAGAAGCCAAAAACTTCTCCTGGATGGAACTGCAGATGAGAGGAAGCCGCTCTTTAAAAGGAGGCTTTTTGGTACATTGGTTCTATGGCGGGCTCAATACACAGATTGAGCATCACCTTTTTCCCAAAGCACCTCGTTTCAATCTATTGAAAGTACAAAAAATGACAAAAGATTTTGCAAAAAAATACAATATACCGTATTTTGAAACCACCCCTGTTAGAGCCTATATACAAATAAACAATGCAATAAAAGAATATTAATCAAAAAAGGAGAGATCATGGAAATCATCAAGAGTATTGGAAAGTTGTTCAAAAAAGCAAAAGCAAAAATTTTAAGTGTAGGCGCGCCAGCGGAAGAAGAAGTGGACTACAATAGAGTAGTACAAAGAGAAGTTCCCAAGGAGAGTGCTGAAAAACCCACAGTTGTAGCTGCTATAGACAAAGTAGAACATGAAGAAGATATTGAGTTTGGCAAAGGCACAGAAACCCCTCCTCCTAAAATGCCTGCCAAGGAAAAAGCTGTAAGTAAAAAAACTGCCGTGAAAAAAAGTGAAACAAAAACAACAAGTGCAAAAAAACCTTCTCCTAAAAAAACAACGGAAAAGAAAACTACCAGTGATAAAAAAACTGCTTCAAAAAAATCTACTCCAAAAAAAGCTTCTGCAAAGACAAGCACCGTAAAAACTGAAGCAAAGAAGAGTACAGAAAAAAAGACTTCAAAAAAAGCAGCTGGTACAAAAAAGTCGGAAAAGCTCGCACTGTATGCCAAAGATATTAAAAAACACTATGGTAAAGTGGACAGTGACTTTTTAGAGATCATTGTTAAAAACCTGGGATCTTCCATCTACAAAAAAGATGCTGAACTTGTCTCCTGTTCCGATCCCAAAGAACTTGACACGGTACGAAAAAACTTCCTCATGAAAAAACTCAGTATAGATGCAAGTCAGAAAGTACTTGATGCAGCCATACAGGATGTCTGCGAAGAGTTAAAAGAAACAAAGATAAAATACCGTGCTACCTTCTACTACAGCTTGGCTAAAAAGTTTAAAAAAGAGTCTGTGCTTAGTTAAGTATCCTGCTCTCGTTTACTTAACATTTGAAGATATAACTCTTCTACCTTGGCTCTGGCCCAGGGTGTCTTGCGTAAAAACTTCAAACATGATTTTATACTTGGATCATATTGAAAACAGTTTATATTGATAAGTTAGGTCAGGAGTTCCCAACCATACCTTTCATGTAACTCTTCAAGTATCTGCTGAAGCTTTATACCGTGCATTGGGTTATTTTTATGTTCATCATTTGTCATATGACATCATACCCTATTTTATCCCAAGAAAATAACTTAAAAAGTGTTTTAAACGTAGAACCATGTTGTCACGAAAAAGCTGTGAGTATATCTAATCGCCCCCTACATATGCTATAATTCCTTAAATATATACAAAGGATGGATGTGAGTATTAACATCGTTGCACAAAATAAAAAAGCCAGACATGACTATGAGATACTTGAAAAGTTTGAAGCAGGCATTGTGCTTGCCGGTGCGGAAGTCAAAGCACTGCGTGCCAAACGTGCGAACCTTGCTGATGCTTTCTGTCGTTTCATTCAGGGTGAGCTACATATCATGAATACACACATCGCACACTTGGAAACAACCAATAGAAACTATGTACCGGACACGAGAACACCCAGAAAACTGCTTTTACATAAAAAACAGTTGGAAAAACTCTATGCAAAGGTTCATAAAGACGGATTGACAATTGTGCCACTCATGATATACTTTAATGAACGAAATTTTGCCAAAGTCAGCATTGCCCTTGCAAAAGGGAAACAACTACATGATAAACGTGCCGATATGAAAGCAAAGACTCTTGACAGAGAAGCACACTCTGCCATGAAAAACAGGAGTTATGAATGAAATATTTAAATGAACTTTTAATACCTTTCCAGAGTACCGTACTTGGCACACTTGGTGATAATAGCTACCCATTTAGCTCTTATGCCCCTTTTTACTATGATGGTGAAGTCGTCTATGTATTTATTTCCGATATTGCCACCCATGCTAAAAATATGCAAGCCAGACCTAAAGCCTCTGCATTTTTTATAGAAGATGAGCACATAACAGAAAATATTTTTAAACGTAAACGTATCTCTTTGCAATGTGATGTCTCAAAAGTTTCCAAAGATGATGCTTCTTTTGAACCTGTCATGGAAGCCTTTGTCTCCAAACAGGGAGAGACACTCACGATGCTTATGGGCATGGGAGATTTTAACCTCTATGTGCTCACTCCCATCTATGGAGAGGCGACCTTCGGCTTTGGTGAAGCCTACAACATAGGTGGAGAGAAGATGAATCAACTTGTCACAAGAACAGGTGACAGCGGTCACAAATAAAGACTATTTTGTAAACTTTCTCTTTTCTGCCAGCCTCTCATAAGAAGAAATATAGTTCGTCTCTTTTTTCTTTTTTACTCTCTCTTTGCGTTTATCAAGAAGTATGTTATGCCTATTGGGAGTGAGTAGTCTATTTTGTTTTACGCGTTTCCATCGTGATACTTTTTGATAGCCTATAAAACGATAGATACTCCTTTGTATCTTTCTAACCAGCCATTTTAAAAATCTTTTTACCGGGATATGAAATACTCTTTCCAGAAAAAACTCCACCCATCGAAAGAATGTGACAAAAAAAACTGAGATTTTAGTAAGTCCTTTTGCTAAAAAAGGTACTTTTTCCATCCATGACAATAACCAGACGAAGATCAGCACTTCCACAATGGGAGCGATCCAGCTTCCCCATAAATAATCGCTAAAGAAATAGACTACGACCGTACCCACTTTAAGAAAGAGGAGAAGCAGAAAACTCCAAAATTTTGCGAGAAATACTTTCATAGCAAGCATTCCACCCATGAACTTTCCTATAAAACCCAATGAGCCTAAAAACACAAAGCCCGCCATGATCTGTTTTACGATCGGGAAATTGTTAAAATTCTTTTTGACATACTCTATCAAACGTTTGATATCTTCTGCAATATGATCAAAAAAATGTATTTTGAAATTGTGTGTGATCACTTTTTCTATGACATAACGTTTTCCCAAACCTGTCGCAGAGAGAAAGGCGATTTTTTTAAGGAAAAGTGTCAAGATAAACTTTCCTTTTACAAGGAAGAATGCTGCCAAAAGGGTTAAAAGATTTTCTTTTAAAAAATGATATATACTAAGCCCGGAGGTAAGGACATGCGTACGACTCTCTTCGATACTGAACACAACAATGACAGTAAGAAGGACTGAGGGTAAGACCCATGTAAGAATTCTATTTTTCATTGCAGATTTATTTTCTTAAAGAACCCTTCACTGCAGCGTAAAGACCTTTGAGTTTTTCCATAAAGGGACTTTTACCCGAAAAATATTTTGCTTTAACCCCTAGCATATACGCTTTCACACTTGTCTTGATCTTTTTTAAACGCTCCATCGTCTTGATATACATTTCCCGGGTCTTCAACCAGTCAATAGCTCGCATGATCCAATCATACACCCATTTAAACCAGCCAAACTGCATAAGTTTATCTTCTGTCACTCTAAATACCCAGAAAGTAAAAGCTGCTATAGGTATCTTAGATACGTAAAATAAAAAACCCAATAAGATTTGTCCACTCACAAAAAGAATACCTGCATACAATCCAAGTGTTTGAACCATAGCAAGTAAGACAATAAATACAATGAGTAGCACATACGCGTTCGTTTTATGAAGTTGTATTTCTACTTTTTGTAAAATTTTAAAAGAATGCACAAATTCATAAATAGGTTTAGCAATACCCTCCCAGATCAACTCTTCAAAGATGATATAAATGAGTACAAAGATGAGTTGTAAAAGTAAAATGAGTTTGTTTTTCATGGTTGAAAGCATGGAAATATCCTATAATATTTTAAGTGGATATTATAGCTTAAGTATTATTGAATCAGATAGAAATACTGTGCGAAATATCATTTCAACACAAGGTTATTTATCTATTCTGTGAAAGTCATTTACATATCTCAATTCTACAGTTTCTTTCATGATATAGTGACCAATATAAAGAATATAGTAAGGGTAAAGCAAAATACCAACTATAGGGATAAGTGTCAATAAAAAACAAAAACCTGTCCTACTTTTTAGTTCTGACCAGTTAACACGTTTGAGTTTTCTATACTCTTTTGATGTATTAATCTCACTTGAAACGTCAAAAACTATCGTTTTATGGAAGAAATAATAAATAGGTACAAATATCAAAATATTGATCGCAGGAATGAAATATGTGGGGGACAGTACAAGAAACAATAAAAGAAATATTACAATAGTCTTCATATAAAAAATGATTGTATGCACTATGCCCATTCCCCTTAATTCAATGCCAGGATAATATTTTTTTTGTATATGCCTGATTAGAATTACATTAAAAAAACTTATCACAAAAGCATACACAGCAAAAAACAAATAATAGCTGATTATTCCCAAGCCAAAATATATAAGAAAATGGAGTATTATCATCATTATTTTATGCTCTAATATAAATGACAGAAAGGGATAGGTTTCCATTTTTTGTAGTATATCTTCTGCCATTGTAGTAAATACTGTTGGTATAGAATATTTCAATTCTCCAATATTATCAAAGAGTAAATATAAAGAGGAATATATAATTACTAGCGTAAAAAGAAGACTCATAAAACTAAGGAAGAGAACCTTTGGTGACATAAAATCATCAAAGGCTTGAAGCATATAATTTTGCCTAGGCATACTTATTTTTTAATGCATATGAATCTGTCGTTACCAATATATAATTTTTATACATATAATACCCTGTACCAATAAGATAAATAATCCAACCCAGTATTGGTATAAGTGCTAGCATAGTTATGACAAAATGTATTAATGTTGGAACAATAGTTTTTTCTATAGGCTGTTTTGCCAAAACAAGCCGTGAAACGAATGTACCAATAAAGCCAAAGAAAAAAGTAATCCCGATTGCTAGAAGTCCCATCAGTGCATCATTATTTTCCGCCACCTTATCGGTAATTTGGTAGATTTCTTTTGCTGTCCCATCTTCTCCCATATCAAAATCTACTTTAGTTTCTTTTTGTGGTGCAACACTTTCTTTCCAATCAACTTTTGAAAACTTGTATCTCTTACCATCATCTCCAGAAACTGTACCCGTGTTATTTGTTATGTCAAAACCTAAAATTTTTCCTGTCATTTTTTCTCTCTTTACTATTTGCTTGTATTATTCTCATCAGAGAGACTATCGCTGATATTCTCAAAATCCACTTTTTTCAAAATATGTTTTTGTTTCTTGTCCATAAATTCAACAGATTTCAATTTACCTGTGAATTTGATAGTCATATCCTGACCATTAGGTTTAAACTCATTAACCTCTTTAAAGTTAGTTATCGTATAGATGTAATGTGCAATAAGCTTACGGTCTATATTCCCATATTTGTCTTTTCTAAGTTTTATAAATTTCTTAGCTTCATCTTTTGTCATAGCCAAAAAATTTACCTCATCCGTTGCATTTTCAAAAACAAGTTTTGAGTTACTATAATAATGTACCAAGTCACCTTTACCTGCATACTGCATAAATGTGCCCTCTGATAAAGCTTCTATAGGAAATGTTTTTGACTTAAAATCATACTTGCCAAACTTAGAACTCAAAAAAAGATGAAACTCTGTATCTTTTGTGAAAGGCTTTACTTTTTCTAATTTCTTTTTAAAGTTATTAAATGCCCACTCTTTGGCATCATTAAATTCAAATTCATCATTTTGTACTTTTCTATATTTACTTTGGTAATCTTTTTGAAGTACCCAAAGTCCAAATTCATCAGAGTCATAAAGATCAATTTTATCTTTTACGATGAGTGCTCCAAAATGCTCTACTAACATTTTATCTTGAAGGTTTAATTCTTCACCTAATAGAGGGATTATCCCTACTAAAAGTATTAATAATATTTTTTTCATTCTATATCTCCTTACCACATATCAAGTGAAAGGCTTGATACTTTCCACTCATCTTTTATTTTCTCAACATCCACAGAAACTTTGCTTGACTTGTCTTTGTTATCTATCAGTTCAAGACGTACCACAGCTTCATCTGCAGATTCATTTTCAACTTCTATAAAATTTATACTATCAATAAAATCATATTGGGTATATTTTGCGACACACTCAGGTGTTACGTTTTTAAAGTTTTCAAAATTTCCATCTCTAACGATTTGAAGGATTACATCCCGTTTGCTCATAAATCTATTTCTTCTACCCATAGATTCAGTCATTATAAATTTTGTCAATATATCTTTGACTTCATCTGGATGATCAAGCTCAATTTTCAATGTATCAACAATATCACCAATCACCGGCTTAATGTACTTAGCTGTAAACTTCTCCATCATTTCTACTCCAAGCTCTTTTTGTTTTTCTTTTGGAAGTTTTTTTACATCACCATATTGTTCAGTTAATGACTTCATCATCTCTTCCATTTCTTTCTTCATATCGGGATCATTCATTATTTCATTCATTTTAGTTTCTATAACAAGCCTGCTAGATTCTTTACTGTTCAATATATTGAATGCTTTTGCAGCTTCATCGGTAAGTTTACTATAGTAAGACTCATTACAAGCCCCTACTAATCTATCTATTTCCTTTTGTGTATTTTCAGTAGATACTTCTTTTGCTTCGTCAATATCTGCACTTGATAGTGCATTAGCAAATGTTTTAGCAACATCTTCTGGTGTATCTGCCCCACAACCTGTCAACAGTATTCCACTCAGTAGTACAGTCGCTCCGATAACCAATCTTGTTTTTCCCATTTTATCTCCTAGTAAATAATTTTGCATTATTATAATTGAATTGAAATATATTTATACTGAATAAGAATCAACTTCTCTAAAATTCTAATCAAAAGGAATTTCTATGGAAGTATTTGAAGTCATCAGCAATATATTGAAAGAAAGAAACATGACAAAAAGAGAGTTTGCCCAAAAACTTATTGCTCTTGAACCAAAATCCAACCGTACAGGTGAGATAATTTCAGAAAATATTGTTTACTCGTATTTAAGCGGTCATACTGCAATCAAAACCTATCTGATCCCTTACATATCTGATATACTAGGAGTTCCTGAACAATTTTTGTTTGAAGAAAATCAAAAAGTTAGAAAAAGACTATTAAAATATCTTGCCAAAAATTTAACTGAAGAAGAATATAGCTACCTCAATAAAAACTTGCAATATAACCTACAACTACCCAGACATAATAAAATATTGGGATTGTTAAAATTTGCCCCAGAACCATTATTGGATAAGCTAGAAATATCACTTGAAAAAATTAAAAATATCACTCAAGAATCTTAAAGCAAAATACTGAGATTAAATCACTGACAATATCTAATCTTTACAAAACACAATCTTTGTGTTATAATGATTAAAAAAGGATTGCTCATGATAGTTGAAAAGTCAAGAACCAATGTTTATCTCGATACAAATCTCAAAAAGCAGGCTAAAGAGATATATAAACACTATGGGCTTAGTCTTAGTGAAGCAGTTAATATGTTTTTGGCACAGTCTGTTTTTAATAGGGGACTGCCATTTGAAGTAAAGATACCTAATGATATAACATTACAAACTATGAATGACATTGAAACTGGCAAGAATTATGAAGATGTAACTTTAGAAGACTTGGCTAAATAATGACGCTAAGGCGACACAAGTTTTTTAAGAAAGATGAGTTAAAAGCAAAGCTCACAGATGAACAATATAGAAAAAGAATCCAATATCTATCTCTCATACTAAATGATAAGAATTTACCAAGTGAAGCAAGGGATCATGAGTTACTTGGCGAGTATAAAGGAATGAGAGAATTCCATTTAGGTGGGGATATGCTACTCATCTATACCGTAAAAGATGATGTGCTATATTTACAAAGAATAGGCACACATAGCCAACTCTTTAAATAAGAAGTGTTGTTCTAAAGGTTTAAACATAAGTTAGATTTTGCAAGAAATATTACGCTACAAAATAGATTATTTCGTTTTAGTTTGCTTTAGATTTGGTTGAATGGGTTTTGTGGAGTAAAGAAGCTTACTGACAGTAAGTGACCGAACGGAACAAAGCCCATTCAGCCGAAGATGAAGTAAAATCGAACGAAAGAACTATTTTCTACGGAGTTCTTTGATACGCGCCGCTTTACCTTTGAGTTCTCTAAGGTAGAACAATTTAGCTCTTCTGATTCTACCTCTTCTAAGTACTTCAATACTTTCAATAGAGTCAGAGTAAAGTGGGAAAATTCTTTCAACACCAATAGAGTTAGCACCCATTTTTCTTACCATGAATGTTCTACCTGTTCCTTGACCTCTGATAGCAATACAAAGACCTTCAAAGTTTTGTACTCTTGTTTTTTCACCTTCTTTAATTCTTACGGCTACTCTTAGTGTATCACCTGCTCTGAATACTGGAACGTTTCTGTTTTCTACTTGTGCTTGCTCGAAGCTTTCAATGTATTTATTTCTCATGTGTTATACCTTTTTTGTATAAGTCTGGGCGAAAATACTTTGTTTTACACAAAGCCAGCCCTCTTTTTAAGTCCGTGATTTTACTATGATTACCCTTTAAGAACTCTGAAATAACTTCATTGTTTTCATAATTTTTGGGTTTCGTAAAAGAAGGGGCTTCCAACAGTGATTCTTCAAAGCTCTCAACCGATAAAGAATCACTGTTTCCCAGAACAGCACCTACATTACGGGAAATAGCATCACATACCACCATGCTAGCCAGTTCTCCACCTGTCAAGATATAATCCCCTATAGAAAAAAGTTCATCTGCCTGAGCTTCTATCACACGTTCATCTATACCTTCATAACGACCGGAAACAAAGACTATATGTTCTTTTTTTGCCAAACGTTTTGCATCATTTTGAGTAAAAGGTTTCGCTACAGGTGAGAGAAAGATCACATGTGCATTTGGTGATTTTGAACGTATATCATTCAAACTGTCCATCAAAGGCTGCGGTGTCATTAACATACCTGCACCACCACCTATCATGCTTGCATCTACTCTATTGTGTTTATCTGTTGTAAAGTCACGGGGATTTACAAAATCGATAAAGATCTTCTCATCTTCAATGGCACGTTTTAAAATACTTTCAGAGAAATACCCTTTGATAAGATTAGGGAAAAGTGTCACAAAAGAAAAACGCATAAGCTTAGCTAGCCTCTAAAATATCTTTTGCATCTTTAACATAAACAACTTTTTCTTCTATATCTACGTTAATCACATAACGATCGATATAAGGGATCAAAAAAGTTTTAGGCAGCTCTGCTTTCACCAAAATATCATCTGTTTTCAGGAGAAGATAATCTGTATCTCCCATTCGCTGAATATCTTCTATGATACCAAGGACTTCATCATCCTGCTTGACACTACAGCCTATGACATCAAACCAGAAATGTTGTCCCTCTTTGAGGTCACAGTTTTCTTTCGTTTGTTCTATGTTTGCATAGATCTTAGTATTCGTAAGCTTCTTTGCAGAATCAATACTCTCATAGCCTCTGAACTTTATAATACCACGTGTAAAATTGATATCGGCAACAGTAAGATCACCGCGGCTACTTCTATAAGTGTTACCTACTTTAAACTGTTCCGGAAAATCTGTATGGATATGAAACTTCAAGTCGCCCCAAAGTCCAATCGTTCGCCCTATTTGAGCGATAAGTGCATCATCATGTGACATAGAGTGTTTACTCGGAAGCTTTTATGTTAACACGGTAATTTTTACCGCCTTTTGCTTTACAGCCTGAGATGACTGTTTTGATCGAGTTGATCATTCTTCCTTCTTTACCGATGAGTTTACCGATATCTTCAGAGTTTGCAAAGATAACGATCTCATCAAAACTCTCATCTCCCTCCGTAATCTCTATGGAGATATCATCAGGATTGTTTACCAAAAGCTTGGTATAGGAGAGTAAGAATTCTTTTACCATTAAGACTGTTGTTTGCCTGCTAGTCTTTTAACTGTCGGGCTCATTTGTGCACCAACACTTACCCAGTAGTTCAATCTTTCCATATCAAGCGTAAGCTCTTTGTTTACAGATACCGGATTATAGTGACCGATCGCTTCGATCCAACCACCATCTCTTCTTTTTCTGCTGTCTGTTACTACGATTCTGTAAAATGGTTTCTTTTTTCTACCCATTCTTGTCATTCTGATCATTGTCATATTGTGTCCTTGTGTTTTTTCATTTATTGCAATGCTGACCCGAGGAAGAGTTATGCATTATGGAATAAAGTACTGACAACTGCTTTTTAATGACTAAAGCACTCATCAATACTGTATAAATTCTTTTTGGAACGAGATTTTACCATAAAAATTATAAAAATTTTATTAAACTAGTATCTAAACATCTCCTGTAAGGTTTCTGATATCTCTTTTGATATCTGAGTATCTACTTTTCCTATCTTTTTTATTATTCGTGTTTTATCTACTGCTCGTATTTGGTCAAGCAACACAAGTCCATCTTTATTTTCAAAAGATAGTTTTGGTCTAAATACAAAAGAGAATCCTTTACTTGTCATAGGAGCTACTATAACAGTTCTGAGTGCTTTCATTTCATCTGGAGAAATTACTATGCAGGGTCTTGTTTTTTGTATCTCTGAACCTACAGTTGGATTTAGCTTCACCAAGACGATATCAAACCTGCTTAGTTTTTTTACCATGTATAGTCTTCCAAATCACTATCATCTAACATATCTTCCAATAAAGCGCTATCTTTCTTATTGGCATGAGATGAATACACCTGTTCGATATCACTAACCCAGCTTCCTCTACTGGTTTTTTGCACAGGCTTAATAAGTAAACCTTCTTCTACTATAATCAATTCTAATTCACTATCTTCTAAATGTGCTTGTTTTATGATAGGTTTTGGTATGCGTATGCCCTGTGAGTTCCCAATGGCTATAAGTGTTGACATCATTTATCCTTTATTTTTGGATTTAAGTAATTATATTGTAATTACTTTTGGATGTCAAGAAGAGAGGACTTAACGAGGTATATTCGGCATACCCCCGCCGCCTTGCATTTGTGCCATCATGTCCTGCATCTGTTTCATTCCGCCTTTGGTAGACATCTTTTTTGCCATCTTTGCAGCATTTTTAAACTGCTTGAGTACACGGTTTACATGCATAGGATCCAGCCCTGCTCCTGCTGCCAAGCGGCGTTTACGCATGTTGTTCAGCAGACCCGGATTTTCTCTCTCTTTGGGAGTCATAGAAGAGACAAGCGCCTTGATCTGTTTGATCTCATCAGAGTTTTCCAGATCCATATCACCTATCTGTTTTGCCATGTTGCCCATCCCAGGGATCATCCCCATGATGGATTTCATAGATCCAAGTTTTTTCATCTGCTCCATTTGCCCAAGAAAGTCGTTGAAGTTGAACTGACCTTTCTTGATCTTTTGGGTCATTTTCTTTGCTTCTTTAGGGTCAATGGCTGCGGCAGCTTTTTCTGCAAGTGACTCCACATCTCCTGCTCCCATCAGACGGCCTACGATCCTGTCTGAAATGAACTGCTCAAGATCAGGCATTTTCTCGCCCGCACCGATGAAACGTAATGGCACACCGACCTGCTGTGTAAGTCCAAGTGCCACACCACCCTTGGAGTCACCGTCAAACTTGGAAAGTACCACACCCGTGATACCGATCTTCTCTTTAAAGGTTTGTGCTGTTCTCACTGCATCCTGACCCGTCATGGCATCAGCCACGTAGAAGAGTTCATCCGGGTTGGCTACTTTTTTGATCTCTGCGAGTTCATCCATGAGTTCATCATCTATGGCCAAACGTCCGGCAGTATCTATAAGCACAACATCATACAGTTCTTTCTCTGCTTTAGCCAAACCTTGTTTTACTATCTGCGTGGGTGTGGCATTCTCATCTGCCACAAGTTCTACTTCTATGCCTGCCGTGATCTGTCTAAGCTGCTCAACCGCTGCAAGTCTCTGGAGATCGGCTGCAATGACAAGTACTTTTTTCTTCTTTTGTTCTTTGAGGAAATAAGCAAGTTTACCCGTAGTCGTTGTCTTACCTGACCCCTGCAGACCGATCATCAGTACAACAGTCGGTGGTTTTGAGGCGAAAGTAAAACCTTTAGGTGCACCTTCTATCGTCAGAATATCTGTAAGTTTCTCTTGAAGTGCTTTAAGAAAGTTATCTTTACCCACACCATGTTTTTTAGTCTCTGCCTCAACTGTAGCGATGAGATCTTTAACTACTTTATGGTGTACATCTGCTTTAAGCAATGATTTTTTAAGTTCATTGGTTGCTTTTTTGAGTGCTTTTTCATCATCATGAAAACGGATCTTGCCTATGGCATTTTTAAAACTGTCGGTTAACGTATCTAACATTTATTACCCTGTATTGTCAAATTTAAATTAAAGCATTTTACCTAACTTGGGGTTAATCTTTGCTACATGTAAATTGATATTAAGAAGGGAGGGAAAATCGGGATATGATTTCTGTGCACCATAACAAGCAACACAGAAATCAGAATGACTATTTTTTTAACTCATCTACTTTTTTTTCAATGGCATCACTCACTTTGTCTGCTTTCTCGGAAACAGATTTTTTAATGAGTTCTGCCTCTTTCGCTGTAGCGTCTTTAAGTTTTTCATCCGTAGATTTCTCTTGACAAGCAGTTGCCATTAGCCCAAAACCTATCACACATAGTGCTGTAAATATTTTTTTCATTATAGAACTCCCATCCATCTAAGTACTACCACGATAACCACAACAGTAAGTGCTGTATATATAAGATTCATTATCATCTCTTCTCCTTTTTAGTTAATTTGTTTTACCTTTTCTCTGACGCATCCAACCACCTATAGCACCACCAACTGCACCGGAAATGGCAGCAACGGGGTAGTTCATGGCAACATTCATACCTAGCTGACTGGCTATAAAGTTACCAATAAGCACAGATATCGCACCAATGATCGCATACTTAGCGACCAAGCCCAATGGGTTTAAAAAATCTAACATTAATCTACCTCCATGTGTAGTGTATAAGGCACAGATGTGCCTCTTCTTGCTTCGTTTCGCATAAGAAATACTTGTATAGTGTAGGTACCGCTTTTAGGCAATACACCTGTATACTTTCCCCCCCCCTCAGTTGATCCGCCGAACATGGCACCGTCACCGGCACCTTTACCTGGTTCAAAAATGTTCATAAAAGCTTTTTTTGACTCTAAAGATACACGCATAGACTGTCCTGCTTTTGCACCCAGTTTATAGTATACTGTGTCATAGCCTTTAACATGTCCTTTTACCGTAGTACCGCTTGTTCCTTTGTCAAAGTGCACCTGGTGTGTTGTCACTTTATCTTTTGCCATAGCAGGCACAAAAAGAAGTGCTGCTGTTGCCATAATTGTCATTAATTGTTTTGTCACTATTCTACCTTACTTAGTATGCCACGTGAACATCAAAGAATTTACCTTCAGTATCAAACTCACAAGTATACTTTTTACCAAAGGCAGTTCCTGATGCTTTTGATGCAGGTTTTGCTCCCTGTTCAACGACTAGACTACCCATCTGTACATTCATTGGTTTTGTGCCAGCTTTCTCTGCGATCATACCTTTACAATAGTTAATCATCTGACCCTGATTTTGAAATTGTGTTGGAGCAGGGTTTGCCGCTACTTTGTTATATTTTGATTTTGCAGGTGCATTATACTCTGGTACCTGTACATCCTGTAAAACCGATCAGTGCAAGTCCCATAAACGGGAGCATTATTTTTTTAGTCATTTTTTTCCTTTTTTATATAAAATGTAACATAGTCTACCTCTAAAATGTCTTTGGAATGTGACATTTTCAGACCTTTGATCTATGTGGTTGGAACTGGCAGTTTATTAGATCTCCTCAACTGTTTATTCTTCAGCCACATTGTGCTCCTTCTACATAGATATTACATCCAGAGAGAAGCAGAACAAACATCCACAAAGGCAGAAAAAGGTTCAAACTTCTTATCTCTGCTGACAATCAAATGCCGGTGAATTTACGATAGAGGCATAACGACCCTCCGATGTTCTCACAGTAATACACTGTCCGCTTCTACTATGTTTCCAATAGGTATATGAATCTGTATCAGATTTTTCTGTTTTCACATAGACAAAGCCTCTCTCTTCAAGACTTATTTCGCCATCACGACCTTTGGCACCTACCAAGTCTTTCACATACGGTGTAACCGATGGGGCATTTCCATTTGAAGAAGGATATGCCCCTCCATCTGTACATCCAACCAAAGCCAAAACTGCCACTCCTGCGAGTGACATTACAATACTATTTTTCATCTTTTCTCCTTTTTATATATAAATGTTGGGCACTTCTAATAAGTTTTATTAAAAGCCTCTTTTGCTTCTTTGCTGCCTTCTTTGTAGAAAGAGTGTTTACTCTCATCAGTAAAATATTCCCAAAATGGTGCTTCAAAACTTTTATCGATGATCTTAAATGATCCGTTCTTCTCTTGTTCTTTCAGAAATTTATGCAGTGCATCATAAGGTTCCGGTCCCATCTGTTGGGCAATGATACGCCCGCCATATTGTTCATAGAGTGCTTTATTGATCATGTTTTGTTTTATGAATGTTTTAGCTACAGTTTGCTTGTCTTTGAGAAGCCCTTTGGGATCCTTTGCTTTTTCTTTATCTTCCTGAATCTCCATGTTATGAAGACTTTTCAGAACATTGAGACTTGACTGAAGATTTTCTCTTTCTTCAGCAGAAAGCGATCCTGCCTTGAGTTTTTCTTCTGTCTCTAGCATTTTTACATCTCTTTCTTTACGGTCTTTAGCCATAAAGGTATCTAAGTTGGCAATATAAAGATCAACATCTTTCTGGCTCACTTCTATCTTATGCTCTTTTGCATACTTTTCCAAAAGTTTTTGACCGATCACAGCCTGCATGAGATTCGCATCTTTGGTTCTGATCTCCATACCCAATACTTCTGCCACAAGTGGATCTTCTGCTGCACCATAACTCTCTGCGGCAGAAAGTTGCCCTGTTGAGAAAGTAAATATCGTCAAGATACACCATTTCATTAATTTTTTCATGTTTATTATCCTTATTATTTAGAGTCAGAAGAGGCAACACTCTTGTCAACACTTGCAATATCAATTTTCTTCTCATAATCTTTAGAAACTAAAGAGATATGACTTGCATTGTGATCCATAATAATTTCACAGTTTTTATCATGTTTTAACACCAATGTATAAGTATCTGAGTTGTTTTTAACACTTTCTATGCGAATGTCACAAGGGGCAGCAGCATTTGCATACACTGCGCAAACTGTTGCAAGTAAAAAAGAAAAATATTTCATCTCTTATTTGAAGTCTGTGCTTTTCACAAGTTTAAGTACCCAGCCTGCTTCACCAGCTTTTAACTTATACTCCAACTGACGTGTACCGCCTGTAGCCTTTGCATTACTGTCATCCTTTTTATAGATAGGGAAACGTCTAGCCAAAGTATGTTCAACAAGAGAAAACATATCATGTCCCATGTAGCCTTGACTACGTTCTTTATCTTCTTCTAAAGGAGGTAAATAGATGGCTGTCATAGATTTATTACGATTAGAAGCATACGCTACCAAAGAGCCATAAGAACCTGACCCCGCAGAGGCGATATAGACATAGACTTCAGGAAAACCATCTTTATTTAGGTCTTCTATTTCTGCATCTACTACACGTCCGTCAATCTCTTTGCTAACGGTTTCATTTACTATAGTGAGTCCATGAGGTTTTATGTAGAGTTGACGCAATGAACCTTCTCCTGTTGTCACAATATCAAAAGTAATACCCTGTAAAGATAACGTTTTTTGGAAAGTATATTTTTCAACTGCTGTCTTCTTAGCACCCAAAGCATATTTTCCTTTCAACTCATCTATACGAAGATGATACGCATCTTCCATACACTGTGCTTCATTCTCTGCTTTCCAGCAGTCATTACGTCCTTTGATCCAGCCTCTTTGATGTGTTTTAAGCATATCTTCTTTAGAAGCTTTTTTTAAAGCTTGATGATACACTTTGGACAGTTCTCTATCGAGATCCATCAATGCATCAGAGCTACAGATGATTCCCTCTGCACTGTCTTTCTTTACCTTGGAGCAGTCAAAACTGGGTTGATTGGCACACAGAGGTACCAGTGCTAATGAGAGAACAAAAAATATATTTTGTATCTGTGTGATCTTCATGCTACGATCCTTTAGTATGATTTAACATCTTGTTTAAACTGTTCTAACTCTTGCTTTAAAAACTGTCCGTAATGCCCTCTCATGATCACCACTTTCGTATGTGTATCAACCCACTTGAACATGGCCTCAACATCTTTTCTCCCTACATGGATACAACCGTGAGAAAGTGCTCTTGTATTACCCAGGTGTAATGCATGCCCCTGATTGGTAAACAGCATTTCAAAATCCATATTATTCACCCCGTTCGCTGAAGGATGTGCTCCTGACATGTGGTAACGTCTTTTTAAGATAATAGGAAAAATGCCGTTTGGTGTTTCATGTCCGCCATACGCACCCGATGATATCTTGTCTACCCACCAGATCGTTCCGTCTTCATCTACCGCGTACGATTTACCTTCACTTCCCGGTTCACTTACAGAAACAACAACAAACTTTTTGCCTTTCAGGTTTACTATTTTTGTATTACCGTGTTTGTCTTTTACTTCAAATTCTGTGGCACTTAATGGGGTAATAGTTTTTGCCTGATGTTTAAATTTGGAAACAACCACTTCTCTTTTCTCATTTGCCTGTGCTACATTTACAAATACAAAAGCAGCCAGTACCATTGTCAATATTTTTGTCATTTCTCTTCCTTTTTTCATTAATATTTACTCCCGGTCAACTGCATTTTGTCATATCCGTAAATATCGTCTCTAAAGTTTACAGTGCCATCACTTGCGACCCATGTCGTTAAGTATATCATATCAACGGGGATCGAATGAGAGAGTCTCAATGGTGTTTTTTTATTGTGCTCCAATGTTTTTTGCGCTTTTTCAAAATCTATTTTAGGATCCATCTTTGAAAATGTTTCAAGTAATTGAACGGGTTGGTGTAACCTAACACAACCATGACTTAAAGATCTCTTATCTTTAGAAAAGAGATTTTTTTGATTGGTATCATGCATATAGACAGAATACTTGTTCGGAAAAAGATATTTGATCTTACCTAAAGCATTATGCACTCCCGGAGACTGCATAAATTTATACGGAGGCAGTTTACGTCCATACTTGTGCCAGTTGACATTATGCGGGTTGACCAAAGGAGAATGTTCAGAGTATCCGGTATGGATCTCTATTTTCTTGCTCTTGGTATAGTTTCTGTTCTTTTTTAGTTTGGGGATCATCTCACCTCGTATGATACTCGCAGGTATTCTCCAGTACGGGTTAAGAACGATCGTACGTACCCTGTTGTAAAATATCGGTGTATTGTGCCCTTTTCTCCCCACGATCACACGCATCGTTTCGATAAGCTCTTCTTTATCATAAACATACATCGTATATCCCGGGATATTGACCCAGATCTGATAGCGGTCATGGCTGCGTTTGACCCATTTCATACGATCGAGGTTCAGTTTGATACGGGCGACTTTTTCTTCAGCACTTTCCATAAGAGCCTTACGTGTCATCGGCCCGATATATCCTTCTGCTGTCAAACCGTGTCTGGTCTGAAACTTTTTGACCGCCTCCAAAAGACAGCTGTCATAACGTGTTGTAGTGTTTTTGTCAGAACAAGGCTGATAGTCGTCTTCCATGGTCAGTCTTTCCCGTATGAGAGGGATCACAGCATTTTTCATACCCGGTTCCATGTCTCTAAACTCAGGAAGAACCTGCCAACCTCCCGCAGCTGCCATGCCCTGATATTTTTCCAGTGCCGCAAGCAATTTGTCATAAAGAGGAAAAAGAGGTTTCGCCTCTTTAAAAGCATGATCCAGTGAGCCGTGGCTGATCGCTTCTATCAGCAGGGATTCGGGAGAAGAGAGTATGTTGTGTACCACCCAGTCAGCATTTCTCTTCTTTCTCAACTTCGCCTGAAATGCCTTCCAGTCTATATTTCCATATAGCGCATGAGACATATAGTCCTGGTAGAGTTGGGCGATTTCAAATTCATAAGCAACGATCTTTTGCTTCTCTTCAGGTATCTCGATGGCTTTTAGTTTTTGGTAACCTTGGTACGCAGAAGAGTTTCTGTCCAGTGTAATGTCACTCTCTATGTGTTTGAAAAGATCTTTGGTATAAGAAGAAAAACCTGCCTGAGTGATCCAGACCGGCTGAAAATTAAGCAATTCATACATGGCTTTGAGTCTCTCTTTACCATCCTTGCTGGTCAGCATGGTAATGCTCTCCATATCCATCTTCTCACTCTCTTTGATGATGGTCATATTCGCATCCATCATCGGGGTACGATAAATGATCCTCTCTTCAGAAATGGCATTAAGGGCATCGATCAAAGACTTCTCTTTGAGTGCATGCTGCAACAAAGAAAGGGCTGTATATTTACTCTTTCTCTCTTTAAGGATATCGCCGATGTGCTTGACATAAAGCTTCATCAGACCAAGCTCTATTTCTACTTTATCTGCCAAGGCATCAGAGTTAAAGATCTTCTCCTCATTAGGCACAAGTTTTTTGTATGTTGTAACAAGCTCTTTATGCAGTCCTTTTTTAAAGTCTGCTTTGAGCTCATGCACCAGCAGTTCGGCATACTGTGACAGATAATCTTTATCTACCCATACCGGCTGATAATCGATCGCCCGGTAAAGCTCCTGTACTTTTTTAGAAGAAGAGGTGACGGACTTTTCGATCTCTGCAGACATCTGTGCATTGAACTCTTGCTGTTCCTCCTGATAGATCTCCTGATAATCCAATACGGATGCATGCACTGCACCCATACTCAGACAGATCGACAATACAATACTTTTAAATTTTAATTTCATACTATTCTATCTCCCTTTACACTGAAGTCGGCCGTCTTCCCAGCCGATCTTATAACTTTGATTGTTATTGAATTTATTATGATTTTTAGTATAGTCGCCATCTGCTGTTCGACAGGCATCTCTCACACCCTGTTTAAAATCAGCATTTCTGTCAGAACCAAAATTAACACCATTATAGATGTAGGCATCTCCGCCTGATGGCATGGAGGGGGAAGAGGTAGATAGAGCAGAGGGAGTACAGGCAGAGAGTAAAAATCCTGTAACTATGGCTGTAGTTGCGATAAGTGTTTTTGTTTGTTTCATTAAATGTCCTTTTAAAATGTCCTTTTAAAATGTCTTTAAATTATATCAAATATTCTTCTCTCAAAACTAAAAACAGTATAGTTTTTTTCATCTTTTTTATATAAAACATGACAAAGTATAGCTATGAAATGTCTGCAAAATGCGACATTTACAGAATTGATTTTGTCATAATGAAGAAGAAAGGGGTTGATGCTGAAAAATCAGAGCATTCAATAAACAGGCAGAGGAACCTCAAACTTGTTTGAGGACATGTGAGAGTTTGATATTTTGTTTTTTGCCTAAACAAGTTTAGGGTTCCAAAGAGTGTCTTCCTAACTAGATTTAAATCCAAAAAGAAAGTGCTGAGGCAGACATTTCATCGAGACGATGAGAACGAGAAAAAAAATTACTTTCTTAAAAGTGTGATACTCAGAGCTGCTCTTACTCTTCTGTTTCTTTTTGCGATGAGACATAAAGTACCAGACCCAATATGATCATAACAACAAGAGAACGCTCAAGATGCATATCCATGGTTGATACAGAGGTATCATTGCCTGCCATTACAGCATTAAGTGCTTGCATTTTATACTCTCCTAAAACAATGCTGTCAAGTATCGCAGAAACAGAATGTGTCAGTCCGTTCACTGCAAACAGAAGCAGTGAACCCACAATGAAGAAGATTCCAATGGTTCTTCTATACATACAAACTGTCTTTGGATGGGCTATTAAGCCCTCTTAAGATTTGAACCATCTTTATTCTCCCCTGCCTATCTGTCACGAAGAAACATAGCAATATTAAACTATATCTCTAAAATGTCTTCAAAATGCGACATTTCAAAGATTATGGTTGTTTTGAAGAAGTGGTTTTTCCATTTTTAATATAAAAATCCAAATAGCCACAAGGGGATTTTGTTCCCATAACCTACTTCAATTTCATCTTGCACTACAAAACTATTTGTTTCATCTTTTATCTGTTTAAAACTTTTATTTTTCCCACCAATCTCAAATAAATACTTTTTATCAACTAAAAAATCACCGTTCTTTACTACATTTAGCTTGTATTTTAAAGAGACTTGATTTGCAAAAAAAGTCTCTCTGATACTTCCTTTTTCAGCACTGTCACAGTAAGCATACAGCAAATTTGTATTGTTTAAATATATTTTTGCCGGTTTAGATATTTTTTTAACACCACTCACATTTTCATCTACCAACAGTAACATTTGACCATCATGAAGGTAGGAGATATAGTCATATAATTTCACCCTGCTAATCTCTGCTGATGCTGCAATTTTTGTGTAGTTTACTTCAAATGGTTTTGATTCACAAACTACTTCGAGTAGTTTTTTTAACTTATATGTATATTTCTGCTCTATTAAACCCAAGGAAGTTAAATCTAAATCTATCGTTAAGTTGATAGTATTTAAAAGACTTTGATAATAAGATGTCTGTTTATCAAAATAGAAAGGATAATACCCTGTTTTAAGGTACTCTTTAAACTCAGAGAGTATATTGATTTTTTCTGTTTCTGCTGTAAGGTTTGTGATGATTTTAGTATGCTCACTCAGTAAACTATCAATAGAATGACTTTGTAATTTTAATGCAAACTTTAGTTCCACATACTCTCTAAACGAAAATCCATTCAAATTATAAAGCGTCACTCTTCTACTCAAATCACTTTTAGCATTGAGTATAGATGTTGCGCTGCTGCCTGTAAAAAGAACATTTATATCATATAAATCGTAGATTGATTTAAGATAGGAACTAAAATCATTATAGCGATGAACTTCATCAAGAAGAAGATACTCTCCTCCATCATTGACAAACTCTTCTACTACCTCAAGTAAGTCAACCCCTGTTAAAAATGGATAATCAAGTGAAATATAAAGTGCTTTTTTATTCGCTTCTTCCAGCTCTTTTAAGTACTGAAACAAAAGTGTCGTTTTTCCAACACCTCTAGCACCAAAAATTGCTACCATTTTATCAGAATAATCTATCTCCTCATAAAGATATCTTCTATACTCTATCAACTGTAATTTTTTTAATCGTTCCTGGTATTTGTAAAGTTTCTCTAACATTTTTTACCTCTAGTGTAAATGTATATGATCGTTTACAATTATACTCTTTAGGGCTTTGTAAATGCTTATATACATTTACAAAATTGGCATTTAATTTGATCGTTTTCTCTCAGTGCTGTGGCAGAGTCAGTTTCATGCATGATCTTCCTGTTAAATCGGGAAGCAAGTTTTGTCAGTTTCTTGTCATGGGAGGCATCCGGCATTTCATCATGCCATACATGGTAGATCAAAGTATTGCGTATAAAGTACTCTCCGGGCTTCCTGCAGAGAAGCTGTAGAAGTAATGTCTCTTTTATGGTAAGTTTGACCTGTTCCTGTCTGTACTGCAGACTCTCATTCATCGCATTCCAAAACAGTTCTTCTTTGAGTTGCATCATACCCTTTTCCTCTATGCGCTGTATAAACTTCAGCATGGTATTTTGTAAAAGCCTGGTGTTGACGGGCTTAAGAAGATATGCTTCAAGTTTAAGCGGTACAGCACGTAACAGTTTTTCGACTTCTGAGTGGGCGGTCAGCATGATGATGGGGATCTCTGCATCCTCTTTCCGTACAGCCCCGGCAACCTCCAGTCCATCCATCTTCGGCATAGTAACATCCAGAAGCAACACATCAGGTTTTTTCTCATAATACAGGTCTAATGCTTCCCTGCCGTCTTTTGCAGTATAGACTTCATCAAAATAATTTTTGAGCACAAAAGCATAATGAGACCACTGCACAATAATCCGGACTGTATACTGTCAGACTCTATGAATTTTATATCAGGATACTTCTTGAAAATATCGGCTGTATACCCATAATCCTTTACCAAAGCTATCTTTTTTTCTTTGATATGGTTTAGATCCTCTATATAGTGATGATCTTTTCTTGTCACTATCACAAGGGGGTTTTGAAGATAGGTATCAATAGGTTTATAATTTTCTCTCAACAGCACATCTGCTGCATCACCTGAGATAATATCAACTTGTTGTCTCTTTGAAAGTTCCAAAGTTTCCGGCCAGTTTTTTGTGATCAGTTTTTCGAACCTGACATTGAGTCTGTTTTCAATGATCTCAATATGTTCAGCGATGATGCCTATATATTTACCACTCTTGTCAAAAGCTTCAAAAGGCAGCCAGTTTGGATCACCTGTATAGCTCACAGCATTCTCTTTCAAATACGCTTTTTCCTCTACTGATAAATCAATATCCACTCTTTCTGTATGCGTCAAAAACCACTTATTTTGAAGTTCCAACAATTTATTTTTGCCTATGTGTTTTAAAGCTTTATTTATAATACTGACGGCTAAAGGAAACTTTTTATTGACTGCAAATACCAGATCAAGTGTAGCATCCAAAGGCACAGCCAGTTTAAGATATGGCGCACCCAATACACCACTTGTATACAAAAGTGAGCTTCTGGCGAACATTGCATCCGCTTCACCAATGACTACACTGTGTATGACATCTTTCACATTATCGTATTCTAAAATAATTGAATTCTTAAATGCTCTTGCAGCTTTTTTATTGCTTACGATATGTTTGGCGATGGCTATCTTCTTTCCATCCAGGTCTTGAAGTGTTTTTATAGAGTTATTATCGATATGTGTCATCACCATGATCGGTACAGAAGTATACACATTGGAAAAGTTAAGATATTTACCTCTCTCTTTTGTAACTATGCTTGTACTGAGCCCATCGATGACACTCCTTTTTGCCTCATCTTGC
This sequence comes from Sulfurovum sp., assembly GCA_002733215.1. GTDB lineage: Bacteria > Campylobacterota > Campylobacteria > Campylobacterales > Sulfurovaceae > Sulfurovum. The sequence continues at coordinate 105,732 of NVUY01000001.1, forward strand.
ATCTGTTTCCAATTTCCGACTTTTAAGCTAAACTTCATCCCTGTTAAATGATTGATCTCATGGAGAACATCAGCATCCAGTCCTACAACCTCTCCATCGTTGTCAACGATCACATAAGGGCCAAACTCATCACTGGTACCCAAGACGATATTTGGATGATCCCCGATAAAAGCCAACTCCTCTTGCGTCAGATCAAGATCTACTGTTTTTGCCTGAACAAGTGCAAAGTATAACAATACGGTAATCAATAGTTTTTTATGCATTATGATCTTCCATGTTTTATTATGACATGGTTTTCTTACAAGCTCACTAAATAATTGAAGTCTACGCATCAGGGAAATCGATGTACGACGCTATACACAACCCTAAGTACTTAATGGCAGCACTTAAAGCAATAAGCAGATAAAATGAAGATAGAAAAATTAAAAATACGCTCAACCCTGCTGGGCATGACAATGTCAGTCGCTATTTCGGTACTGGGACTTACATCGACAGCGTCGGCACAAATGAAAGATGTTGCCAAAGCAGACCAATTACCGACTAAAAATGAAATGATAGTTGCTTACTATGGTCGTCCAGGGGTTAAATCTATGGGTGTACTTGGTCAACATAGCATTGAATCGCTCATCCCCATCGTTAAAGCCAAAGTGGATGCATATAAAAAAGCAAGTGGAAATCAAAACATAGTCCCTGGCTTTGACATCATTTACGGTATGGCATCTGCTTCTCCGGGACGTGATAAAGATTATATCATTAATATTTCACACGATAAATTGATGACATACATCAATGCAGGGCAAAACATGGCTTTGTGGTCTTTATCGATACGCAACTCGGGAAAATGACTCCCCTTGAAGCCATCAAACCGCTACTGAAGTATCTTAAGTATGACAATGTGCATTTAGCCATAGACCCGGAATTTGAAGTACGCGGTTTGAATGTACGTCCAGGAAAGAAAATTGGTCACATATCGGGAAATCAGGTCAACCAAGTACAACAAGCAATGACAAGTTATATGAAAAAACACAATATTATAGGAAAGAAGATGCTCCTCATACATATGTTCAGACATACCATGCTTTCAAATAAAAGTGACCTCAAAACCTATGATAATATCAATATGATATTTAATCTTGACGGACATGGATCACCAAAACTGAAAGTTGACATCTACAATGCTATCTACACACAGAAGAGCACATCAGATAGCTGTCGGATTTAAACTCTTTTTTCAGGAAGACAAACCACGTTTAATGACACCGAGAGAAGTACTGGGATTGGACTCTGTGCCTGGTGCCAAAATGAAAGAAATGCCTAAACTTATTAATTATCAATAATATAGATAGTCAACCCTGAGGGGAGCCTAATCTCCTCTCCCCCGTGCTTACTTGTATTTCGCAATATCTTTCGGCTCTTTGGCATTAAATTCATAATCAAGTATTTTCATCTTTGCAGAGTGCAATAAAACACGTTTTACCTGTGTACGGCTTCCGTACTGTTCATCACCTAAAACAGGATGTCCTATATGTGCAAGGTGTACACGTATCTGGTGGGTTCTTCCTGTGGTGATCTCTATATGTACTTTGGACTTTTTTCCCTGTAACTCTTCAGGTTTTACAATGGTATGTGCTTTTTTACCGCGTAGCGGATCTATAAGAGAAAATGCTTTCCCTTTTTTGATGGTAAAGATAGGTTCATCTATCTCCACTTTTTCATACAATACACCTTCTATCCATGCCACATAGTGTTTTTCTACCCTGCGTGCTTTAAACTCTTTGATGGCACGTTCTACAAAGGCTTCATTTTTCCCTAACAACAATACACCCGAGGTATCTCTGTCAAGTCTGTGCAGCAGCACTGCACCGTCTATGGCATCCTGGATCTCATAAGAGTCCACCTGTGCCGGTTTGTTAATGGCGATGATATCTTCATCCTGATAAAGTATCTCTATCTTTTCGGGATACTCTATACGGAAGATCGTATCAGTGTGTATCTCCGCTCTTGCTATCTTTACTTTTTTATCATCCACAAAAACAATCCCTCTGTCTATGAGCTCTTTTGCTTTCTTATTTGAGATTCCCTGCTGTAGTGCCAGTACTTTATATGCTTTATCTGTAGCCATTTTTCATTATTCCTTATATTATCTCTCAACGTATGCTTACGCTATCATTTTCTATATTATAAAACATCTTTCAAACTCTTCACTATAGGTGAAATATCGGTACGATGTTTGATCTTCGTTTCTTTCAGCAAGTCATACTGCAACAACCTTCTTGAAAGATTTGACGCTTCTACTACGGCTATGCCTTCTATGGCATCAAAAATATCTTTTTGATTAAAGTAATGCTTCCCGGAGATGATCTTGCATCCAAATTGCGCTGCCTCTGCTGCATTGTGTCCCCCTATGGGCTCAAACGCACCCCCCAAGATGACAATGTCACTGATGGTATACATATTGACCAGTTCACCCAAAGTATCTACCAAAACCATATCACTCTCCAAAACTTCATTATGAGAGTAACGTTGCATGGTATACTTCTTCTCGTTGGCAACATCTTCCATCATCCGAGCCACTTTGTCAAAACGTTCCGGATGACGAGGTACTAAAAGTAAAACCGCTTCAGGATGCTCTTTCTTCAATGCAGCAAAAGCCTGAAGGATAATTTCTTCTTCTCCCTCATGCGTACTTGCCCCACAGACAACCAAGCGTGATGGTTTCTGCAATGCTTTGGTAGCCTCAGGCAGTTTTGAAAGTTTAATATTCCCTGTTACCATGACATTTTTAGCCCCTAAAGACTCTAAACGTTCTTTGTCCAACACTGTTTGTGCATACACTTCATCTATCTGTTTAAAGATCTGTCTGTAAAGCCATCCTATCTTCTGATACTTGGGAAAAGAACGGTCAGACATACGGGCATTGATAAGCAGGGTCTTCGCACCTCTTCTTTTTGCCAATGCGAAAAGCAGATACCAAAATTCAGCCTCCATTACCACCAATACTTTTTGTGGCTTTAACCAGGGAAAAAGCAAAGGTTCAAAAGGAAGATACCTACTCTCTTTCGTATAGGCATTGATGGCATCAAATCCTGTATGTGTTGTACTGCTCATACGTAATGTCTCTTGAGGTAATAGATCTACCAAAGGTTTGATGGCTTTTGCTTCTCCAAAACTACAAGAGTGAAACCAGATACCATACGGTTTTAAAGATCTGTTTTTCCATAAGAAAAAACGTGCAGGTATAGACTCTCTATATTTTTTTTTAAATGAAAAAAGGATTAAAAAAGGAAAGGCTATCAGATAAATGATAAAAGAACACAAAGTGTATAAAGAGAAAAACAAATAATTCACTTTGACTCCATTCGCGTAGGGTCGGTGTACCGACCCTACAAAACTTATGCTTCTGCCGTGACAGGTTCGATGTATAAGATACGTCCACAGTGAGGACAGTTACAGATCTCATCGGCTTTAATGACTTCTGAGTATGTTTTATCATTCAGTTTCATATAACAACCGTAACATGCCTGTTTTTTAACAGGAACAACAGCTGAATTACCAGCCCAGATGCGGATCTTTTCATAAAATGCAAGCACTTTTTGTTCGATATTTCTGCTAAGTTCTTCTCTTTTTACAAAAAGTGCACCTTTACTTTTTTCGATCCCTGCTTTTTCTGCTGAAACTTCTTTATTGATTGCATTAAAATCTACTGTAAGTGTACTTACTTTTTCACTTGCTTCTTCAAGAAGAGATGTTTTTGTTTCATTGATACCTTGAAGTCTTTCTATCTCTTCATTTGCAAAAGTCATTTTCTCTTTGGCGATATCTTCTTCCAAAGAGAGTGCTTTCATCTCTTTTTCTGTCGTGATATCTTTAAACTTTTTGGCATTTGAAGTCAATTGCTCATTCAGTAGAGTCAATTGCTCTTCAAAAGTCTTTACTTTTGCATCATTATCAGTAATAGCTGCATTCAACGTATCAAGTTCACCCTGTGCTGCATTGATCTTCTTTTCTACTTTTGCCAGTTTTTTATCTGCTGCTTCCAGTTGTGGTGTATAACTGTCAATAGCTTGGTCATTTTTTGAAAGCTCGATGAGCTCATTTAAGTGTTTGTTCAATCTCTGTCCTTTTGGAGTTTAAGCGTGTTCCCATAGTACACTCTATCGTGTTTCTACAAGACTTTATGAACCTATTTTAGTACGTTTCAGTATGAAATGGGTTTTTAGAATTCGCAATTATAGCTAAAATAGGTAAAACTTTCAATTCACTCAGTATGATCTCTGCGAAAAACTTCTCAGATTCATAGTGTCCAATGTCCACCATCATCAAATTTTCACTCATCGCTTTCATTGCATCATGGTACTTGATATCACCTGTTAAAAAACAATCCGCTTCCACCTCATCCATCAGTGACGCTCCTGCACCTGTTGTTAAAGCTATGGAAGTGATGATCTCTTTTTTGCCTACTACTTTTAGTGTAGGTAGATTTAATTTTTCTTTTATAAGATTCAAAAGTTCTTTATATTTCCACTCACCTTTGGCTGTACAAATAAAAGGATCTTGTGACTCAAGTTTAAAACCTAAAACTTTTTCAAACACATATTGATTCAGATGTGTTTGATCAAAGTTTGTATGAAGTGCTACAAGTGACTGTTTTTTGAGTATCATTTTTTCTATCAGGTTTGAAGGGTATTTCGCAAAATCAAGCTGTGTGAGTTTTCCAAAAATAAGCGGATGATGTACAATAAAAAGCGTTCCCTCTTCTGCTTCAAAGATCATCTCTTCATCCACATCCAAAGAGACTACGATCTGTGATACTTCACGTCTCATGTCACCCACGATCAATCCGGAATTATCCCACTTTTCCTGTAATTCAAAAGGACTGACTTGATCTAAATGATTATAAACTTCTTGTAATTTCATACTGATACGCTTACTTTTTAACCCGTGCTGACTTTTCCATCACTTGTGTATTGAGATTTTCTTTATAGGCGATGATCTCTTCACGTGTTTTTCCATCACCTACCGAAACAATTTGTGCCGCCAAAATACCTGCATTTTTAGCACCATTAAGTGCCACAGTAGCCACAGGTACGCCCCCTGGCATTTGAAGTATGGAAAGTATGGAGTCCCAACCATCTATAGAGTTACTTGACTTGATAGGTACTCCGATGATAGGTAATGGAGACATGGAAGCCACCATACCAGGTAAATGTGCCGCACCACCAGCTCCAGCGATGATGACTTGGATACCTCTTTTGTGGGCATTTTTTGAAAACTCAAAAAGTTTTTCCGGTGTTCTGTGTGCTGAGACAACATCAAGCTCATAACTAACCCCAAACTGTTCCAACATATCTGCTGCTGCTTGCATCACTGGAAGGTCAGAGTCTGAACCCATCACAATACTTACTACTACTTTTGACATGATTTTACCTTTAGTATACTTTTTATTATCTCTGCTTTTTTAAACGCTTCCTCTAAGGTCTCAGACAGCACTGTTACATGTCCCATCTTTCTAGAAGGTCTTGTCTGTTGCTTTCCGTAAAGATGTACTTTGACACCCTCTATAGTCAAAGCTTCACTAAGCCCTTCATAGTGCACTGCTCCCTCATGCCCTGCTTCACCTAAAAGGTTCAGCATCACCGATGGCATAATGAGCTGTGTACTACCAAGCGGAAGTCCAAGTATGGCACGAAGCATCTGTTCGAGTTGAGAGGTCATCACCGACTCGATGGTATGATGTCCACTGTTGTGTGGTCTTGGGGCTACTTCATTGACCAGAATCTCACCATGGGTGTCTATGAAAAATTCTACTGCCAAAAGTCCAACCATCTCAAGTTTTTCAATGACCTTTATTGCCAAATTTTCAGCTATATGCACATCTTCTTGGCTTATGTTTGCAGGACAAAACAGATCTTCCACTAAATTAGTTTGTGCATCAAAGGTCATTTCCACAGCAGGAAAACAACGCACTTCACCCAAATCATTTCTTGCTACGATGATTGCAATTTCTTTTTCTATCTCTATCTTTTTCTCAAGCAGTGAAGGCCCCTCAAGCAGGGTCTCTTCAGCAGAGTGTATGACTGCGACACCATGACCGTCATAGCCGCCTGTTCTCAATTTTTGAACAAAAGGGTAACTTACATCTTTTTCTTTTATGGCGTTATGAATCTCATCACTACTTTCATAACAGCTAAAAGGTGATGTTGGGATATTGTGCTTAAGATAAAACTCTTTTTGCAAACCTTTGTCTTGTATAAGTGCAAGTACCTCAGGGTCAGGTACTACCTTGTAACCATCAACTTTAAGTTTTATTAGTGCCTCTATATTGATATTTTCCATCTCATAGGTTAAAATATCTACCTCTTTACCAAAGGCATACACCGTATCAAAATCAAGAAAGTCACCTTGCACATGTACCGTTGCTATGCGTTTCGCTGGACAATCCGGGTCAGGGTCAAGTACATAAGTAGCAACCGCCCACTTACTTGCCTCCTGAATGAGCATTTTACCTAACTGCCCTCCTGAGATGATACCTAGCTTTAAACTTGAAGTGGATAATTTTTCTATCAAGACCTAACCTCTTACTCTTTTGTTACGCTCTTCTTCTTGTGCTTTATACAGCTTCGCACACCCTATGGAAAGTTCTCTGATCTTCAGTATATAATTTTGTCTCTGAGCCTGAGAAATAGCCTTTCTCGCATCAAGCACATTAAACGCATGAGAAGCCACCATACACTGGTCATACGCTGGAAGTGGTAATCCTGCTTCCAAACAGACTTTACATTCATTGGAAGCATCTTCAAAATGTTGGAACAAGTTCTCTACATTGGCTACTTCAAAATGGTACTTTGAAAACTCATACTCTGTCTCTTTATGTACATCACCATAAGTAGTAACCTCATCACCGTGTGTATTCCAGACAAGATCATAAACTGACTCTACACCCTGCAGATACATAGCCAAACGCTCAGTACCATACGTGATCTCAACAGCCACAGGATCGCAGGCGATGCCTCCTACCTGCTGAAAGTACGTAAATTGTGTCACTTCCATACCATCAAGCCATACTTCCCAGCCAAGACCCCAGGCACCCAACGTCGGTGACTCCCAGTTGTCTTCGACAAAACGGATGTCATGTTGCGTCAGATCAAGTCCTAAATACTCTAAAGATTTAAGGTAAAGCTCTTGAATATTGTCAGGACTCGGCTTAATAAGTGCCTGAAACTGATAATAGGCTCCCAATCTGTTTGGGTTCTCACCATAACGTCCGTCAGTAGGACGGCGTGACGGTGCTACAAAGGCTGCAGACCAGGGTTTAGAATCTAAACTTCTAAGCAGTGTTGCAGGATGAAATGTCCCTGCCCCTGAAGGTATATCATAAGGCTGTACAATGTTACAACCCTGCTCTGCCCAATATTGTTGGAGTTTTAGTAGCATATCACTAAAGGTAATTGCATTTTTATTCATCTGTTTTATCTCTTATTTGTTTATTAAAGTATCGTTTCAATCTCAGCAGAATCAAGCTCTACTTTTTTCGCTTTGGAAATTCTGTCTTCTTGAAGTTTTACTCTGAGTTCATCATCTTGAAGTGCCATGATTTGGATAGCCAAATACGCAGCATTGACTGCTCCGGCTTTACCGATGGCCAGTGTCCCTACAGGCATACCCTCTGACATCATCACTGTACTTAAAAGTGCATCTTCCCCATTAAGTGAGCCCGACTCCATAGGTACACCAAGTATAGGTTTGGTCGTATGTGCTGCGAAGGTACCTGCCAGATGTGCTGCCATACCTGCTGCGGCTATGAATACCTGTGCACCTTTTGCTTCCGCTTCTTTGATGTAGTTTTTAGTTCGCTCAGGACTTCTATGTGCAGAAGAGACAATAAGCTCATACTGCACGCCAAATTTCTTAAGTGTTTCTGCACACTCCTGCATAATAGTGTAATCACTTTTAGAGGCTATGACAATAGATATAAATTTCATTGTTGATCCTTTGATTCTAGCTTCATTGGCGTTGACAGATCTGTCAAGCCTTTTTTCTCCAATGCCTCAGCGATCTCACGTCTTAAGATGGTATATCCCGGTAATTTAGTTGGCAATTGAATGTCATTGAGGTCACCAGAGTGAATACACTCAAACTCTTTACCTGTGGTCGATACCATTTTTTTAAAAGTCAACCAGTACTGCCCGTTGATCTCCTCGATCACACCAATATCATTATCTACCAGATCTACTGTTGCACCCACAGGCAGAACGATCTCTACCCTATCCCCTACACAGGTTTTGTCTTTACACTTCCATGTGAGACCATCTTCCAACACAAGTCCCGCAACCTGATGTGTGCCATACTGTATAGAAAATTCATTGGACTCCGTATCGTTTCTGTCAAAAGGGCGGGAAAGTAGATAGGCATCGGTAAACCCACGGTTTTGTGTGGTGCCAAGTTCACGTTGGTAACGTTCCGCGTCAAAATCATTGGCATAATAATCATCTATGGCGTGACGATAGGCTTTAGTGACCACCCCTGCATAATAAGGTGACTTCGTACGGCCTTCTATCTTGAGCGAGTCAATGACACCTGACTTGAGTATCTCATCTACATGTGATGCCATATTCATATCTTTGGCATTCATAATATAGGTTCCTATACCTTCTTCTTCATCAAGCCTGAATGTCGTACCCGATTCTGGGTTATGTGCATAGATCTCATAAGGAAAACGACAGTCATTGGCACAGGAACCTCGATTAGGTACACGTCCTGTTTGTAAAGAAGAGATAAGACAACGTCCCGAGTAGGCGAAACACATAGAACCGTGTACAAATATCTCCAACTCCAAGTCTGGAATATGATTTTTGATCGCTTCACAATCTTTCAAACTTATCTCACGTGCCACTATGATACGTTTAACACCTAAGTCATAATACACTTCTGCATCCATCGCATTCATGACATTGGCTTGGGTGGAAAGGTGTATAGGTATGTTTGGCGCTATCTTACGTGCTATCTTCACGACACCTGGACTTGAAACTATCAATGCATCTGGCTTTAGCTCTGCTATTTTTGCGATGTGGTTTTCATAAAGTTTCAACTGCGAATTAAAAGGAAATGAGTTGACTGTAGAGTAAACTTTTTTTCCTCTTGCATGGGCATAAGCAATACCTTCGGCATACGCCTCGATATCAAACTCTTTACCCGAACGTATGCGCAGTGAAAAGGTACTTGTCCCGCCATATACGGCATCAGCACCATAGTTTAGAGCAATCTTCATTTTCTCTAAATTTCCTGCCGGTGCTAAAAGTTCTACTTTGCTTATGTTGTCCATTTTTTTCCTAAAATACCTACACTTTGGTGGATAAATCCACCTTACAATTAAATCTTGCATTACGTAGGATGGATTTATCCACCTACAAGTATTAAAGCTATTTTATCCTATTAGTGGTAAAAAACAGTTTTTATGCTAGAATCACCTTATGAATAAAACAACACGAATCGATTTACATAACCACACAACACGCTGTAATCACGCTGAAGGTACTGTTAATGAGTACATCCAAAGAGCCATAGAACTCGGTATCGATATTTATGGCTTTTCCGAACATGCACCTATGGATTTCGACCCTGATTACCGTTTGACATTTGAGGAAATGGCTGCGTATACCAATGATGTTTTAACAGCCAAGGAGCAGTATAAGAATGATATCAATATACTCTTGGGTTATGAAGTAGACTATCTACCCGGACATATGGATGAGAGGGTTTTAAAAGCTGATGTTGATTATCTTATAGGTTCTGTACACTTCATAGACAAATGGAGTTTTGACAACCCTGAGTTCATTGCAGGATGGAAGAACAAAGATATCGATGAGATATGGAAAGCTTATTTTGAAACCACAGAGGCCATGGCAAAGTCCGGAAAATTTGACATTGTAGGCCACCTTGATCTCATTAAAGTATTTAAATTCATGCCAAAACAGGACACAAGGATACTCGCTAAAAATGCACTGCAAGCCATCAAAAGATCCAATATGGTTCTGGAAGTCAATACTGCCGGCCTTCGCAAACCCGTTGCTGAGCTCTATCCTTCCCGTGCTCTACTCGAAGAGGCGTATACACTTGACATCCCCATAACCTTCTCATCGGACGCCCATGCCGTAGATCAGATAGGGTTGGGATATGATCTGGCAACCACCCTCGCAAAAGACATAGGATACACCCAAGCTGTTACTTTTCAAGGACGAGATAAGCAATTGGTTACTTTTTAGGCAGAAAGTCTGATGCACCTAATTTTTTAATGGTTATAATATATGGATAAAAATTAATTTTAGGAGCGTTACACATGGGTAAATTCGTTAATAATATTGCAGAGTTCAACAAATACTGTGAAGAAAATGAAGTAGAGTTCATTGACTTTAGATTTACAGACATTAAAGGTGCATGGCACCATATCTCATACAGAGCATCTGCGGTAGATGAAGGTATGTTGAATGCGGGTATTCCATTTGATGGTTCATCTATTGAGAACTGGCAGCCGATTGAAAAATCAGATATGCTGCTGAAGCCAGATGTTCCAACTGCATTTATGGATCCGTTCACTGCTGACAGTACTGTCATCCTTATTTGTGATGTTTATGATATCTATAAAAACGACCTTTATGAGAGATGTCCTAGATCTATCGCTAAAAAAACACTTAAATATATGGAAGCGAGCGGTGTAGGTGATGATGCATACTTTGGTCCTGAAAATGAATTCTTTATCTTTGATGATGTGAAGATCTGGTCAGGTATCAACCAAACAGGTTACAGAGTTGAATCTGAAGAGGGTGAATGGAGTGCCGATACTACTTATGAGTATGGGAACATGGGTCACAGACCAGGTACAAAAGGTGGTTACTTCCCGACAATGCCAACAGACTCAATGGTAGACTTAAGAGCAGAAATGATGTTACTTCTTGAAGAAGTAGGTTTGACAGTCATGCTTGGTCACCACGAAGTTGCTCAGGCACAAGGTGAGATCGGTATCAAATTTGGAAACATGATCGAAGCAGCAGACAATGTACAAAAATACAAGTATGTTGTAAAAATGGTAGCACACCTTAATGGTAAATCTGCAACATTTATGCCTAAACCACTTTATGGTGACAACGGTAACGGTATGCACGTACACCAGTCTATCTGGAAAGACGGTAAAAACACTTTCTATGAAGAAGGTTCTTATGCAAACCTTAGCCAGACAGCCATTCACTACCTTGGTGGTGTATTTAAACACTCTGGTGCAGTTGCATCATTTACAAACCCAAGTACAAACTCATACAAAAGACTGGTTCCAGGGTATGAAGCACCATCTATCTTGACTTACTCAAGCCAAAACAGATCAGCTGCTTGTCGTATCCCTTACGGTGCAGGTGAGCTGGCTACAAGAATTGAAACTAGATTCCCAGATTCAACTGCTTGCCCTTACCTCTGTTTTGCAGTACTTATGCTAGCAGGTCTTGACGGTATCAAAAATTCTGATATTCCTGTTGGTCCTATGGATATTGACCTATTTGAGTTATCACTTGATGAGATCAAAGAGAAAAACATTCCTCAGATGCCTCGTACGCTAAGAGAATCACTTGAAGGTCTTCGTGAAGACTATGAATTCCTTACACCGGTTATGTCTCATGAGTTTATCGATACTTACAGACAATATATGTTTTCAAGTCAAGTACATGAAGATGAAGCTAGACCTACAGGATTTGAGTTTAAGACTACTTATTCTTGTTAGGCACTATCTCGGGCTTTGCCCGGGAATCACTCTCTCCTCTCTATATTTCATATTCACTTATCATTTATTTGTTAGTTTTACTAAGCCATAGATACTATACTTCTGCATGTGAAAATTTATGGGTGTTGTCTCCCGACAACACATTTAAGCTAACAAGAAAATCACAACTAAACTCTTAAAAAAGGCACCGCTTATTTTTGTTTCTTTAAAACAGTGTACCACTATCGTTGGAAACAGGTTTTTTCGGTACTTTTCTTCTGGGATGTAAAGGATCATCATCCCCCTCATCCTCATTTGTGCCCTCTTCATTATTGTCAAAGATGGATGGCCCGTCATCAATATTGATCGTAGGCGCCAGCCCTATCTCTCCATCATCGGGATCAATATCTTCTCTGATGTCAGTCTCTTCTACCAGCATTTCATCTTCTTCTATTTGATCATAAGGATGTACTTCTTTTTTATCGCCGTCAGGCAGTGGAGAATTTTCTGTATAAAGCTCTGACTTCCCCTCATACTCACCCTTAAATACCCCCTCTGGTATGTCAAAGGAACGTTTGGTATCGGGGTATAACTCTAATAATTTTTTATAGTAAAAAGCAAATGCCGGTGCCGCCAGTGCCCCACCTGTCGCTCCTCGTCCTATGCGCTTATTGTCATCTCTGCCGAACCATACGATGGTCTCGATGGTGGGAGAATATCCACAGAACCATGCATCTACGTTATTGTTCGTGGTGCCTGTTTTACCTGCAAGTTCAATGCCCTCTACACGTGCATTTTTACCTGTACCTCTTTTGATCACATCTTTCAAAATATCTGTCATCAGATATGCCTGTTCAGGTGTGGTAAAACCTTCTATCTCTTTGGGACGTGTTTCATAGATCACTGCCCCCTCTTTGGAAACGATCTTAGAGACCAGGCGTGGCGCTATCATATGCCCTTTATTGGCAAATACGGAAAAGATCTGTGCCATTTTAAGCGGACTAAGTCCAAGGTTACCCAGGGCAATGGACATATCTCTTGGTATATGCGGCACATCTAGAAATGCAAGCCTTTTACGGATCGTACTGACACCTAAGTCTGCCACCAGGTTGATCGTCGCAAGGTTACGCGAGTGCACCAGTGCTTCCCGAAGCGAGATAAAGCCTTTAAAATCATGTTCATAATTTTTAGGTGCCCAGATCTTTGGTTTACCCTTATAATAATACTGGAATGTTCTTGCCAGATCCGTCAAAGGACTGGCAGGGTTATAGCCCATATCCAAAGCCGTTTGATAAATAAACGGTTTAAAAGCAGATCCCGGCTGACGCTTTGACTGTGTGACACGGTTAAAAGCAGATTTTTTATAATCCGTTCCGCCAACCATCGCCAGGATGTCACCTGTTTTACTCTCCACTGCCACAAAGGCTACACTCAAAGTAGAAGTTTTTGCTTTTTCATTGTATTTTTTAAGTGCTTTTTTATAGGAAAAATCAACTGCTTCCTTGGCAATGGCCTGCTGCTTCATATCTATCGTTGTGTAAATTTGATACCCACCCGTACGTATATCACCCAGTTTACCCTTGAATCGTCTCAGTACTTCATCTACGATACCGGGCGCTATATTTTGTGTGAGAGATGTTCTATAGACTTTAGGAGACTCTTTCACGGCTTTGAGATAATCACTTTGTGTGATCCACCCTATACTTTTCATACGGTAGAGTACATTGTTCGCACGATCCAGTGCACGTTTGTAATGTTTTAAAGGATTATAAAAACTTGGGGCGTTGGGTAAACCTATCAAGATAGCCGCTTCTTTAAGTGTGATCTCATGAAGCTCTTTATGAAAATAACCGTTTGCTGCTGTTTTCACACCAAAATAGTTATTACCATACGATATCTCATTGAGATAACGCTCAATGATATCTTCTTTAGAGAGTTCATGCTCTATTTTCAGTGCCAGGATGGCTTCTTTGAGCTTACGTGCAAGTTTCTTTTCATTGGAGAGAAGTTTATTTTTAATAAGCTGCTGCGTCAGTGTACTTCCACCTTCTACAAAGGCACCTGCCTGAATATCTTTAATGATGGCTCTTAAAATAGCATCGGGATTCACACCGTTATGCTCAAAGAACTTTGTATCCTCCATCGCTATAAGTCCCTCAACAAGGAAACTCGGCAGTTCATCATATCGGGCATAAAGGCGGTGTTGTTTTTTGAAAACATAAGCAAGTTTCTCACCATTTCTGTCATAAATGATCGAAGAGGTTTCAGGCTTATAGTTGATGAGTTTGTCCGCATCCAAAGAGATCTCTTCATAGGCATAAATAAATGCTGCGGTGAGTGCTATACCGAACACCATTGCTAAAATGATGGAACCTTTGACTAAACTATTGAACACGCAGACCCTTTATATACATCTTTTTTAAATGTTATTGTACCTTGTTATGACTAATGAGTGCCAATACATGCCGTATTTTCTTCGTAGAGACAGATAAATTCAGTATCACCCTCATCATAGGTTTCGCTACCGTAGGCTGCCGTATGGCCCCCACAAGATATCCCTGTGCCATCAATCCTTTTTGCATATACTGTGTATATTCATTGTCCGGCATCTCTATGGGAACTATGAGAGAGTGACAGGTAACACCCAACTGTTTACGCACAGACATTTGACGCTCCAGTATCTGCTGGGTTAATTTTGCAGCATTTTTACGAATATATTTCATGTTCACCAATGCCAAAGCAGTATCAAAAACAGAGGGTGCAGTAGAATAGATGATCGGTTTTGCACGATTGACCAAAAAGCTTATAATATGAGACGAGGCTAAGATATATGCTCCGTAAGAGCCATATGCTTTCCCCAAAGTACCCATCTTTATATGTCTTTCGTTGATCCTGATCCCATAATATTCGAAAATACCCAAAAGTGTTAATCCCAAGACCCCTGCGGAGTGAGCTTCATCGACGATCAGTATGGCTTTCTTCTCATCGGAGAGTGTAAAGATCTCTTTTTTACAAAGATCACCCCCCATAGAATAGACACCCTCCACAGCGATAATTTGTCTTTTGGCAGGATGTGCTTCCAGCTTTTCTTTTAAGTCATTGACATCATTATGTACAAAAGTCACTACCCTGTCACCTAAAAGTTCTGAAGCCATCACCCCTGAAGCATGATACTCTTCATCCATAAAAAGCATATCACCTTTGCGCACCAGTGATTCTATGAGTGCCATGTTCGCAAGAAACCCGGATCCCACAACAAGCCCTTCCTCAAATCCGTTCTGTTCCGCCATCTCAAGTTCAAAGATCCGGTGTATAGGATGATAACCATTAACCAGCATGGAGGCTTTTGAACTTTGTATAGTGTACTCATTGACCAATTTCACAGCTTTTTTGAACTGTTTTTTATTGGTTGACAATCCCAAATAATCATTTGAAGCCAAATCATTTAAAGTAACATCGAAGATCTTCCGTTCTCTAAAACGCCCTGCTTTTTTGAGAGCTTTTAATTCGTTTTCATACATCTTTAATCCTTTATCCAAGGCAACAAACACTCCACTTGAAGTCCCATCGCTGTACTCTCATATCCGTCAACAGAGATGATGTATTTCTTGCAAAAACCTTCGACCATACAGCCTCCTGCTTTTCCCTGCCATAATCCACTTTTAAGATAATCTTCCAGATCCTCTTCTTCAAACTTTGAAAAATGATAATGTGTGGCTGATATATCTGAGAAGGCAAGTCTATTTGACTT
This sequence comes from Sulfurovum sp., assembly GCA_002733215.1. Lineage (GTDB taxonomy): Bacteria > Campylobacterota > Campylobacteria > Campylobacterales > Sulfurovaceae > Sulfurovum. The sequence goes on from NVUY01000001.1 coordinate 121,226, forward strand.
GTAATGAAGCGATGAAATAATGGAGATGGTAGAGCCAGACTGTATGTTTAAAATACGTCGTGCATCTTCTACATCTTTGGCTTTACGTAAAATAGTGCCATCTGCTGCGGCTATGACCGTATCTGCACAAAGAAGCGGTATATCCAAACCAAACTCACGGACGGCAGCACCTAACTTGCCTTTACTGGCTGTGTAGACAAAGTCTTTTGCTACCGTTGTAGTGATTTGTTCTTCATTATACTTTGGTGATTTCTGAATGAAATCGATCCCAAGTCTACTGAGTAATAAGGCACGAGATGGAGAATTTGATGCAAGATGAATCATATCAATATTTCGTAGGGTGTTGTGTCTCCACAACAGCAAATAGCCGTAATATTAAAGGTGTTGTAAGGATACAAGCAACTACATTGCAGTACAAGTGAGGCACTAAATGCCGAATCGTACAACACCCTATAGTCCTCTCAACGATACACCCATCCAAAGTGCCACAAGTCCTAACACGATGTTCAGTGGCAAAAGTACATTTGCCATCCATTTCATTTTGGCTTTTGCAAGGGCTACTTCACCTTTTTCAAAAAGCTTCCATGCTTTTGCACGTCGTACATACATATAGCCGTAGTTCACTGCCATAATAGTCCAGATGATCTCTTTAGAAAGGAAAAGTGTTTTTAATGTACCTTTATGTCCACCCGTGGCTATAGCCATGATGAGCCCTGTTACAAACAATAATAGTATAAAAGGCATCACCAAATTAAAAAGTCTTCCCATTGCCTGTAATGTAATGCCCAGTCTTTGTTGAGGCGTTAACATAAAGTCCATCACGTCACTTTGTAACATCTGTTTTGCTGTGACACCTCCTCTGCTTACAACAGGATGCACAGCCACTCGCATAGCGATCATGCCCCCTACCCAGATAAAGGCAGACAGTACATGTAAAAAAACGATCAAATGTCCATAGTTGTTAAATAGTGCTGTCATATTAATTTCCTCCTTCAAGGATTTCACTTAAATACACTTTTGCTTCTTCAAGTGCTGTTGTGATCTTGGAGGCATCTTTTCCACCGGCTTGTGCAAAATCAGGACGACCGCCACCACCGCCACCCACGATAGGTGCGATGGATTTGATCCAGTCTCCTGCTTTGATCGCTGTGTTTTTAGAGCCGGCAGCAAGCATTACTTTGTCACCTTTTTTCATGAAGAGCATGATGGCGATGTTGTCATATTTGTTCTTCATTTCATCGATCATAGCTTTAATGTCACCGTTGTCAACTTCCTCGACAATGACATTGACACCATTCACGTCAACGGCTGTCAACTCTTTTTGACTGGAACTCAAAGCTGAAGCAAGTTCACCTTTAAGTGTTTTAACCTGCTCTTTGAGTTTAGCGATCCCGGCGAGTGGATTTACATTTTTAAGTTCTGTTTTGATCTCATTGATCTCAGTTCTCAAAGTATTGACTGCTGCCACTGAAGCATTTCCACAAACTGCTTCTATACGTCTAACCCCTGCAGAAACTCCAGACTCTTTGGTAATCATAAAGAGCCCTATCTGAGCAACATTGGAGACGTGTGTACCCCCACAAAGTTCCGTAGAAGCATCACCCATACTTACCACTCTTACCTCATCACCATACTTCTCACCAAACAGTGCCATTGCCCCGGAGTTCTTCGCTTCTTCTATGCTCATCACTTCTGTTTTTGCCGGGATCGCTCTGCTTATTTTGTCATTGACCCATGCTTCAACTTTGTCTACTTCATCAGCAGTCATCGCTTGTGGATGAGAGAAATCAAAACGCAGTCTTTTGTCATCATTAAGTGACCCTGCCTGTGAAATATGATCCCCTAAAATATCTCGCAGTGCTGCATGAAGCAAGTGCGTAGCAGAGTGGTGTTTTTCTATCTCTGCACGAGAGTTATCCACTACAGCTTCCACCTCATCCCCCACAGAGAGTTTCCCTTTTACTTCAGAAAGGTTCATCTCTAAAAACTTTTTAGTATCTAAGACATTAATTGTCGGAGTAAGGGTACCCCGACCTACAGTTAATTTGCCAGAGTCACCTGTCTGTCCACCTGCTTCAGCGTAAAATGGTGTTTGGTCAAGTAGTGCCCAACCTTTACCATCAATACTCTCTGCCTGCTTAAAATCCTCATCAAGCAGTGCTAACACTTTAGCTTCTACTGTTGTGCTATTATAGCCCACAAACTCATTGACACCGAACGTCTCTTTAAGTGCTTTAAAGTCACCGGTCGTTGCCGCGTCACCCGTACCTTTCCAGTTTGCTTTAGACTGCGCTTTCTGTGCTTGCATCTTGGAGTCAAAAGCATCATTGTCAAGCTTAATGTTCTTCTCACGCAGCATATCTTCCGTAAGGTCAAGCGGAAAACCATAGGTGTCATAGAGTTTAAAGGCTACTTCACCGTCAAATACTTCTTTTGTATTTTTCAACTCTTCATTAAAAAGTTTGATCCCTGCTTCGATCGTCATAAAGAAACGCTCTTCTTCCAGCTTCATAGAGGTTTTAATCGCTTCTGCTTTGGAAGTAAGGTAGTCATACTGTCCACCCATCAAATCAACTAAAGTATCTACAAGTTTATACATAAAAGGTTCACGTAACCCTAGTAAGTAACCATGACGAATAGCACGACGCATGATACGACGAAGTACATATCCACGTCCTTCTTTGTCAAAGTTCACCCCTTGTGCAAGCAGGAAAGAACAAGAACGCAAGTGGTCTGCGATCACACGGTAAGATGCAGAATTAGCTGCATCAAAGTCATACGGCGTGCCTACAAGCTCACCTATCTTGTCCAAAAACGGCATAAAAAGTGAAGAGTGGTAATTGTTCAGCTTGCCCTCTTTAATGGCAACCACACGTTCAAGTCCCATACCTGTATCAATGCTCGGTTTTGGAAGCGGATCAAGCCTACCACTTTCATCTCTGAAGTACTGCATGAATACAAGATTCCAGATCTCTAAAAATCTATCGCCTTCTCCACCCATTTTGTCTTCGGGACCATTGAAGTTTTCTTCACCCTGATCATAGAAAATTTCAGAACAGGGACCACAAGGACCTGTATCACCCATCTGCCAGAAGTTATCTGCATCACCAAAGTAGACAATGCGGTCTTCTGCAATGTGCTCTTTCCACATCTCAAATGCTTCCTGATCACTGTCATGTACTGTCACCCAAATTTTATCTGCAGGAAGGTTCAAGTACTTCGCAGACGTAATAAACTCCCAAGCATAGGCAATCGCTTCCTTTTTAAAGTAGTCTGCAAAAGAGAAGTTCCCCAACATTTCAAACAAGGTATGATGACGTGCCGTGTAACCGACATTGTCAAGATCATTGTGTTTCCCCCCTGCTCTTAAACAGGTTTGAGAAGAAGTAGCTCTCGGTATTGCAGGGATAGGTGCATCACCGGTAAAAATGTTTTTGAACTGTACCATACCTGCGTTGGTAAACATCAGTGTTGCGTCGTCTGGTACAAGCGGAGAACTTGCTACGAGCTGGTGCCCTCTTTCTTGAAAAAAGTCTAAATATGCTTTTCTAATATCCATTGAAAAATATCCTAAAGTAAAAGGGCTTTGCCCCATGAATTAATTGAAGATATTTTATCCAAAATGTGGTTATTGGGAGGTAAAGCAGAAAATATAGCGATATAATCATGCCCAAAAGGAACCTGATTGTATCGAATAGGAAAAAAATTTAGAGATAAAAAGTACAGATGTCATCTATATCATAGTCAAAGCTGCCGTCTCCATACGTTGTGCCTACTCCAAAAGAAGCACATTCATACGCGATGCCCCCTTTTCCATAATCAAGATCGTCAACAATGTACACAATATCATCCACATAGGGATCATCGTCATAATTGCCTTCCAGTCCAACAAAATCAAACTCACAATCTTCACCGGGATAAAACGAAAATTCTCCATTAGGTGCTGTTGCACTCCAGTCAAGCATAGAGTCACAGATATAAGGAACACCTGCATAGGCAAATCCATCCTGATCGATCAGAAAAAGCGTTGTTAAGCCGTCATTCACAGGAGGAAGAGGCTCCGGATAATAACCATCACCATAATAGTCACCTCCGCCTCCCCCGCCACAACCACTTAATGCCAATACTGCTACACCTGCCACCAATATTCCAACTATTTTTTTCTTCATTTTACACCCTTTGTTCTTTTATATTTACCACTTTATTGTAAAATAGTGTGCACTTTGTGATAAACATAACATAAGTCCTATATCTTTATCTGTCTAGTAGCTACTTGATGAATGATGGAAGCTAAAAGTGTTTGGTAAGGCAAACCCTTTTCAAGTGCCAACGCCTTAATACTTGGTATATCACTTTCATAAATTCTTAAATTTAACGACTTCTTTTTAGTCATTTTCTTAATAGTATTGTCTGCTATTTTTTGATAATAACTTTTTGCCTTTTCGAGTTCATGCTTTGGCATAGGTTCATACTTTCCATTATCTACATCTTTTTCAAGTTCCTCAAAAAGTGCTAACTCTTCTTTTGAATATAATGCTGTTTTTTTCATAATCTAACCTTTCAAATAATATTTTGTATGTTTTCTGCTTGGGTAAATTGTTTTAAGAAAGATGGTATGATTATCTTCTTCAACAAAAGGAACAATATACACATAATTATCTACATTTACTACAAAACACAATTTGTCTTTATGTGTGGGGCTTGGACTTGAAATAACATCAAGTAGTTCTTTGCTACTGATAGCGAACACAATCTTTTCAAATGATATTTTTCTATCACTCTCTTTAAGTAGTGTATTCTTTTCTTCATTCCAATTATAATTTTTATCTTGCAAGGCAAACCTTTTCAAAAACATACACTTTTTTGTATCTACATTGTAGCCTAATTTTTAAATAATGTAAATGCGCATAGAAGCAGTGGAAACATTTTTATGTTTACTTCACTGTATTCTTCAAAAGATTTGCTATTTTTTTGCTTCCCTCTTTCTCTACAATTTCCATAAGACCTTTGCTTTTTGTTTCCATATTTTCATCTAACATTGCTAAAATTTTGTCTACATCAATGTTACCTTCTCTCATAAGCCATGCCAACTCTTTTTTAACCAAAAACTGTGCATTGTAGTACTGGTGATCACTCGCTGCGTAAGGGTAAGGGATGTAAAGTGTGGGGCAGGCAGTGGCAGAGAGTTCCCATAATGTTGAAGCACCTGCACGTGCTATGGCAAAGTCTGCTTCATTCATGTAGTCTGCTAATTTTGTGGTAAAGCCAAATACTTCTGCTTCTATGCCTAAGTCATCATAGGCTTTTTTCACTTCATCTATATTTTTCTGCCCTGCCTGATGGATGATCCTGATCCCTCTTTCTTTTAATTCCGGAGCGATTTCCAAGGCTAAAGCATTGATAGCCTTTGCGCCTTGGGAGCCACCAAGAAAGATGATCGTTTTGACACGGTCACGCACACGGGCGTTATCAAAAAATATCTGTTTAATGGGATATGCTTTGATGGGACTCTCTTCCATATAGGAAGAGATAAATTGTGCAGCATAAGGTTTAAGCAGTTTATTGAGTGAACCCAGCGCTGCATTTTGTTCATGTATCACCAAGGGAATACCTGAAAGCTTCGCAGCTATAGCAGCCGGTGCTGCAGAGAAACCTCCCACAGAAAAAACGACACTTGCCTTATGTTCTTTTAAAATTTTACGTACTTCAAATGCAGAAGTAACTATTTTAAAAAGGGATTTGAATTTCCCGGCCAACCCTTGATTGACGACACCTCTTGTTTCTAAAAAATAGGTTTTTGAAAAATCACTGTCCCCCTCAAACCACTGCTTGTCCTGTCCTTTGGTTGAACCTACATAAATGAGTTCTTCTTCTTTTAAATGTTCTTTCACTGCTTTGATAATAGCAAGATGCCCACCCGTACCACCACCTGTCATGATTATACTCATGTTGTTTCCCTTATTTGAATTTGCTGCGATGGAAATCGCCCCCTACAGTATGTTTCCATGCATATCTCTGGGTACTTTCTTTGAGACCATCAGTACCATTCCTATGGCAATACATGATGCCAGGATGTGTGAGCCTCCGTAACTTAAAAATGGTACGGCTATCCCCTTGATCGGCGTAATCCCGGAGATACCGTAAGAGTTCAGTATGAATGCAAATGCGATAAGCAGTCCGACTCCTATGGAAAAAAGGTAATACATCGGATTTTTGACTTTAGAGGCGATCTTAAAGATCCGGAACAGTATAAAAAGCATGATAATTGTCACCAAAAAAAGACCAAAAAATCCTAACTCTTCCGTAATACCAGCCAAAATAAAATCTGTATGCACTTCAGACAAATAGCCTAATTTAAACTGACCGTTTCCCAAACCCTGCCCCCAAAAACCGCCATTATGAATGGCATTCAATGAGTTTGAGATCTGCCAGGGTTCTTTCACCGCCAGTACACGCAGGTTTTCTGATGCGAAGTCAAACGGTAAAAGAGCAAGTATGTCATTTTGTACCGTACCCCACCAGCTTTTGATCCTTACCATACGGTGCGGGGCTACAAAAATAAGTGTCAATATGGCCATAAATGCACCGGACAGAAGCATAAAGAAAAATTTCATGGAAGAGCCGATGAACAAAAACAGCACCATCAGCGTGGCACCTAAAACCACGACCTGGCCAAGATCTTTTTGGAACACAGCAATAATAATCACTGCCAGGAGAAAAAGTATCAGATAAGGGGAAAATGCCCGGATCTCTTCGAGGAAACCCATTTTTTGTATATCCTTGAATTTACGTGCAAAACTCCAAGCCAGAAAAAAGACAAATCCTACTTTAAAAAACTCAACAGGGGCTATGGACATAGAACCAACACGGATCCATCTTTTTGCTCCACCCACTGCATTTACAAGAGAAGAAGGCAAGAACTGCATCACGATCATCAGGAGGAAAAATAGAATAAAAAGTGTCAACCCTACTCGGGAAAACCACTTGTCAGGATCCATTTTACTCAATATGATCATAGCCAAAAAACCTATAAAAACAGCCCCTGTCTGCCTGATGAAAAAATGAAGATCCGAATAGTTAAAATGTGAGACTGCATAAACAGAAAGAGAATAATCCATCACCAACGACAGTGTAAGAAGTGCCATCACTGCTGCTAAAAGTGGTTTATCGATCATCGCTAATTCTCTTTTATTGAAGTATAGTCCATATTCATTAGTATTTTATCAGATTTAATAGATATCTTTGATAAAATTCTATAGTTGAATGAGGGATATATGGATAAAAAACAAAAAAACGGAGCAATACACCAAAGAAAATACAAGATCACAGGTCTGTTTTTTATCTTAACCATTGCCATACTGATATTTTTATTTTCTGTTTTAAAAACCATCTCTTCAGAAAGGGATATGCCAAGTCACAACTCCATCATACATGACAGGTCTTTTCGCGGGAGCATTATTTCCGCAGATAACTACACCCTCAGTTCTTCCGAGAAAACCTATGTGGCATCTATTCGCGGGGCGAGTATCGTTCCGGAGAAAAAAGAAGTTTTCATTAAACTCTTCAGTATCTACAGCGGTATTCCTACAGCAGAAGTTCGCAAAGCGTTTAAAAACCGTAAAGGAAAAGAGATTCAGGGATATATCGCCCTCTCCCGCACTATAAATTCAAGACATGCAATGCAGTTGAAATCCCTGGCATATAAACTCAGGAAACTGGATGTATTCCAGTCCATTAAACTAAAGTCCGGTGTAGAAGTTCTCTATGGACTCGATATTATTGAAAACGGAGAGAGTCGAAGGTTTCCTTTAAAAGATGTTTTAAGTCCGGTACTTGGCTATGTTGGTAAAAAAATGGAAGAGGGATATAGAAGACCGGCAGGTAAAAAAGGTCTTGAGCGAAACTATGAAAAATACATCACTTCCAAAAAAGACGGCTACTTCAAGGGGAAAAGAGATGTAAATTCCAGAGTGATACACGATAAGAACAGTATTAAAATGCTGCGAGTTGACGGACTTGACCTTCATTTGAATATCCCTCTTGCACTGCAAAGAAGGGTTGAGATGATGCTCGACTCCATGAAAACGAAACTTGATGCCGATGAGATCATTGTAGGTGTCATGGAAAGCAATACAGGAAAAGTACTCTCTCTTGCAAGCTCTGAACGTTATGATCCTTCACATATCACCCAAAAAGATATCGCTGCACTTAATCCGAAATTTTCAGAATACCCCTATGAATCAGGTTCAGTAATGAAACCACTCTCCATCTCTATTGCTTTGGAACATGGTCTGGTCACCCCGGATAAATGGTTCAATACCTTTAACGGCAGACTTCAGATCGGCAAACGGCACTGGATCTCCGATGATGATAAGTTTGATGCGCTGACGGTGACAGATATCATTGTACACTCTTCCAACGTCGGGACTTCGCAGATCGCATGGAGATTGAGCGGTCAGGAGTTTAGAGAAGGCTTGCTTAAATTCGGTGTTGCAAAACCTTCAGGACTGGACCTTTCCCGTGATCTTCCCGGACAACTCAAAAAAGTGCGAAAACTTGACCATAAACTGCATAAAGCAAGTACTTCATACGGTTACGGTATGTTGATCACCTTTGCCCAACTCTTTAAAGCCTACTCTGCCTTTAACAATGACGGTCTTGCCATGAGCCCCAGACTGGTAAATTACCTCGAAGATGCTCAAGGGAGGCACTATAAGCTTGAGCCCAAAGTACCTGATATTCAAGCTATAAGTAAAAAAACTGCAAATCAGATGCATGACATTCTTCTAGAAGTGGTCAAACGGGGAACAGGAGTAGCAGCACAATACCCTGGTCTGGAGATAGGCGGAAAAACAGGAACAGCACACATTGCAAAAAATGGACGTTACGTTCGCGAATATCATAGTAGCTTTTACGGCTTTGCAAACGACAAATTCGGACATAAATATACCATTGGTGTCCTGGTGATACGTGCAAAGAAAAGATACAAATACTTTGCATCCCAATCCGCCGTACCGACATTTAAAAATATCGTAAAGATCCTGGTAGAACAGGAAAAACTCATACCTGACCCTGAAGTCATCAAAAAGATGGAAGAGGATGATATGTACAAGTTAGAAGAAGTGCTTCAAAAGACGACACAACCTTCTGTCAAAATACCAAAGATCAAAAAGAAAAAAGAACTTGTAAAAAAGAAAACGAAGAAAAAAGTCAAAAAGGTCAAAAAACCTCAGATCAAGAAAGTATTGAAAGAACCTTCCTTGCCTACCACTCAACCTGCTCCCGAGCAGATACAGAAGTTTGAGAACATAGAAGATCTGTTTTAACCCAAACCAAGCAATGAGATTAGGGGTTTAGATCCAGAGGTTGTCTATCAGTCTTGGCTTTCCTACCCAGGCAGCGACCAAAATGATCGTATTGCCGATCTCCACTCTCTCAAGTGCATTGAATTCTCTGTCAACTATGGCTACGTATTCTACTTCATCCGTTTCTTCCAGTACTCTCAGCATTTCTTTTCTGATCACCTCGACATTTTCTTCACCTGCCATAACAAGTTTGGTCGCTCTTTTGAGTGAACGTGCCAGAGAGAGTGCTCTTTGTTTTTCTTCCCCCTGTAAATAGACATTACGGGAACTCAATGCAAGCCCATTTTCATCCCGAATGATATCACAGGGAATGATCTGCACATCCATAAAATAATTTTTGACCATCTGAGAGATCAATACCAGCTGCTGTGCATCTTTTTTACCAAAATAAGCCCTGTTTGCGGAGGAGAGATTCAGGAGTTTCATCACAACCTGCAACATGCCGTCAAAGTGACCGGGACGTTTCTCTCCTTCAAGTACATAAGCACGAAGTGCAGGTGCACCGATGCAAAGTTCATCTTTTTCATACATTGTCTCAACAGCGGGCATAAATAAAATATCTACTCCCGCAAGCTTACAGATCTTTATATCTGCTGCCTCTTTACGAGGGTAGGCATTGAGGTCTTCACCTTCCAGGAACTGTGTCGGATTGACAAAAATAGAAACGATCAAATGATCATTCTCTTTTCTGGCCTGTTGAATAAGTGAGAGATGCCCCTGGTGTAAAGCACCCATGGTCGGTACAAAACCAATAGTGCCTCTTAATGTTTTTTTTGCTTCTTGCAGCGCTTCAATATTTCCGGTAATGATCATCGCTAACCCTCTATTTTGCTATATTTTGGTAAAATCATAGCAAAATAATTAGAAAAAGGCACTTTTGTATGGACGGTTATGAATACGGTGAACTTTTAAAAGACCTCTCCCAAAAAATGGAAAATATATCTGGTATTGTAAAACCGGAAAGTTTAGACAAAAGACTGGAAGAAATTGAAAAGATGCAAGAAGATCAGGATTTCTGGATAGATTCTGACAATGCAGGGAAGATCTCTCAGGAGAAAACCAAAACAGAACGTATCTTGGAGAAATACAACCTTGCCAATGATGCCGTGCATGATGCATTGGAGTATTTTGAAATGGCTAAGTCTGAAAAAGATGAAGAGACCCTTGAAATGCTTTACGAAGATGCTGATTCTCTTCAGGAAAACACGAATGCACTTGAAGTACAGATGATGCTCTCCGGTGAACATGACGGAAACAATGCCATTGTCTCCATTCACCCCGGTGCAGGTGGTACGGAGTCACAGGACTGGGCATCTATGTTGTACCGTATGTACTTGCGCTGGGCAGAGCGTCATGACTTTAAAGTGGAAGTACTGGATTATCAGCCTGCGGAAGAAGCAGGCATAAAAGATGTCTCTTTTATGATCAAAGGCGAAAATGCCTATGGTTATCTCAAAGTAGAGAACGGAATACATCGACTTGTACGTATTTCTCCTTTTGATTCCAATGCCAAACGTCATACCTCATTTTCATCCGTCATGGTCTCACCCGAGATAGATGATGACATCGATATCGTGATCGAAGACAAAGATATACGTGTTGACACTTACCGTGCCTCAGGTGCCGGTGGACAGCATGTCAATAAAACGGAATCTGCCATCCGTCTGACACACATAGAAACCAATATCATCGTACAGTGTCAAAATGACCGTTCACAACATAAAAACAAGGCTGCTGCCATGAAGATGTTAAAGTCCCGTCTTTATGAGTATGAAATGGCAAAAAAGCAGGCTGCGCTGGATGGTGTAGAGAAATCAGAAATAGGCTGGGGGCACCAGATACGCTCTTACGTGATGCAGCCCTACCAACAGGTCAAAGACACACGCTCTAACATTCCATATACCAATGTAGATGCCATACTTGATGGTGACATAGATAAAATGTTAGAGGGTGTGTTGATCGCACAGGCAAAATAGTCGTAGGGTCGGTTTACCGACCACCCAAAAACACGTTGGTCGGTAAATCGACCCTACGCAACACTTGATCTTCCAGTTTATAGACAGAGTCACACATGGCAGCCATACCCTCATCATGGGTCACCAGCAGTAGTGCAGAATCAGTCTCTTTTACATAATCCAAGAGTACGTTCATTACAAGTTCTGCCGTCTCTTTGTCAAGGTTCCCTGTTGGCTCATCCGCAAAGATGATACGAGGTTTTTTACTCAGTACCCTTGCGATGGAGACACGCTGCTGCTGTCCTCCTGAGAGTTCACCTATCTTTTGCGCCATCAGTTCTTTGATCTCCAGTTTTTCGAGTATGGCATCATCTATTTTTTCTGCACTGAGCATGCTAGCCACTTCAATGTTCTCCAGGGCACTCATGCCTTTAAACAAATAATGAAACTGAAAAATGATACCTATGTCATAACGGCGTAAAGCTTCTATACTATGCTCATCAAGCGTATAGAGATCATGTTCCAAAAGGGTAACAGTACCTTGGTCAGGTTGTATGAACGTTGAAAATATATGTAAAAGGGTAGACTTACCACAGCCGCTGCGCCCTACAATAGCCGCAGAACTTGAAGGGAGTAATGACAGATCTACATCTGAGAAAAGAAGTGTATCAAAGCTATGAGAAATACCTGTAGCTTCCAAAAGAGGTTCTGACATTAAATAATACCTTTAAAATATTTTGCATATTCTAACATAAAAAAGTAAGGGAAGCTCTAATTTATTGCGAAGAGTTTTATCCTTTAGCTCATAAAATCTGAAATTTAGGAGAGAGGGGTTAAAGAGTGTGATACTTAGGGGCAAGCCCTAAATATCATAATGAAGGGAATAAACTTATTTTCCCATTTGTGCAGCAACTTCAGCAGCAAAGTCTTCTTCTGCTACTTCGATGCCTTCACCTACTTCAAGTCTTGTGAAGCTGGTGATCTCTGCTGTACCGCCAGCAGCTTTTGCTTTATCTGTAATGTATTCAGCAACTGTTTTGCTGTCGTCCATTACAAATTTTTGATCAAGAAGACACTGCTCTTGATCCAATGTTGTATTGTCTGAGATAAATCTTGCGATCTTACCCGGAAGTATTCTGTCCCAGATCTTTTCAGGTTTACCTTCAGCTTTAAGCTCTTCTTTGAGTGCTGCTTCCGCCTTTGCCATCACTTCTTCTGTCAGTTGAGCCATAGAAATGTACTGAGGTACGTTTTTAAGTGTTTTACCTAAACGTGAAAGCTCTTCATTCTCTTTTTCAATAGCAACGATCCTGCCTTTAGTCTCTTCTGCTACATAGCTTGCATCAAAGTCTTTAAAAGAAAGTGTTGTTGGACTCATAGCTGCTGCATGCATCGCAACATCTTTCAGTGCTGAAGTCATGGCTTCAGCAGTTGCAGCTGAGTCACATTTAGCTTCGATGATCACAGCATTTTGACCGTTAGAGTGAAGATAACCGTTTACCGCTGTATTCTCATCACCAGAGATAAGTGCAGCTCTTCTTACAACAAGTTTTTCACCGATCGTTGCAACTTGCTGAGAAAGATATTCAGCAAAAGGCTCACCATTGATCGTTGAAGCGTTAATAGCTTCAGCATCAGCAATGTTATTATCAAATGTATGATTTACCACATCTGACATGACTGCCAAAAATTTATCATTTTGTGCAACAAAGTCAGTTTGCGAGTTAACCTCAACGATCACTGCTTTTAAGCCCTCAACTTTAATACCAATAGCACCTTCAGCAGCTACTTTTCCTGCTTTTCTGGCAGCAGCTCCCATACCTTGGTCACGTAACCATGCAACTGCACCGTCCATGTCTCCATCAGCAGCAGTAAGTGCTTTCTTACAGTCCATCATTCCTGCCTCAGTCATCTCTCTGAGTTTTTTGATGTCTTTAGGTCCAAAGTTTGCCATGCTTACGCTCCTGCCAATTCTTTAGCAGATGCTACAGCGTCTTTAAAGTCACCTTTGAAGCTATATTTGTCTTCCATCACTTTGATTTGCTCAGTTGTCATGTTTGCTACATCATTAAATGTGTAGAAACCTTCATCATTGAGTTTACCCTGGTATACTTTACCAACACCAGCGATTTTCGTAAGATCATCACCCTTTGTATCTGATGAAGTTTCTTTGTCAGCTTTTGCTTCTGGAGCAGGTGCTGCTTTTTCTTTTACGAGTTTTTCAACTTCTGCTTCAGTTGCAGGTGCCGCTGCTTCTTCCTTTGCTGATTCAGCCATCACTGATTCCATTTCAGTTGCAGATACTTCTTCAGCATCTCCGCCGTTAGCTTCTGCATAGATCGCTTTACCTTCGATGATCGCTTCTGCCATCTCTTTACAGAAAAGGTTGATCGAACGGATAGCATCATCATTTCCCGGGATCGGGTAATCGATCACATCCGGGTCACAGTTAGTATCAAGTGGTGCAATTACTTTCATACCCATTCTTTTTGCTTCTTTGACAGCAATGTGCTCTTTCACAGCATCAATAACAAACACCATGTCCGGAAGTTTCTTCATGTGTCTGAAACCTTCGAGGTATGAGCTTAGTTTCTCTTTTTTTCTTAAAAGCATCAATGCTTCTTTTTTAGTCAACATTTCAAGTTGACCATTCTCTTCCATTTGCTCGATAATTTCGAGTTTTCTGATAGATTTTTTCATTGTTGGGTAGTTTGTTAACATTCCACCTAGCCATCTAGTAGCAACATAAGGCATACCACATCTCTCAGCGTGCTCTTTTACTGCTTGTCTGGCTTGTTTTTTAGTCCCTACGAAAAGTACTGTTTGCCCTTCAGCAGCTGCATCTCTTACTACGTTGTAAGTGTATTTGAAGTATCTAAGTGTTTTTTGAAGGTCGATGATATAGATGTTCTTTCTTGCACCAAAAATGAATTTTTTCATTTTTGGATTCCATCTTCTTGTTTGGTGTCCGAAGTGTACACCACATTCGAGTAAGTCTTTCATTGTTACCATAAGTTTCTCCTTGGTATATAATCATAATAGAATTTTTACATTGTAAAAACTCAGTTAAAAGCATAGCTTCATCACTAGGTTTAAGAGTTGGATTGATAATCATCCAAATCGTCCGCTGTAGTCATCAACGCACAATGCGCAACCAGTCAAGGAATAACTACATGAGTATTTCCGTTATTCAAGATGTTTTCACATCCTCTTAGAGAATAAGGAACGCGATTATACCGAAATGATGTTTAAAAATAGTTAAGGGGATCTCCTTATGAGGAAGGAGATTAAAGGTTTGAGAGGTGCCCTAATTATACTGAGAGTACTTTTGACGCTTTATTACCTTGTTGTATCGTGGTAGAGAAGAGCTCATAAAAAAATACACTACTCCAAGAGAAGCAAGTGCGGTAATAAATAAAACACCAAATAGCGAAACAAACCAGCATGCCATTAACAGTGCAGAGATCTCCATTATAAGAAATATAAATGGTTGCAATTTACCTGATGACATTCTTCTGTCAGCCCACTTATCATAGTATCTCATAGAGTCCCTTTTAAAATTAAATTGAGTCTATGATACTTTAAACATGTCAAAAAATTGTCAAATGATCCTATATATTTAATGACTTTGTAACGATTCCAACTTAGCTTTCACCTCATCCACATGGTTCTTCACTCTGACTTTCGTCCACGTTGCAGCGACTTTTCCATCGGGGTCTATGATGAAAGTTGAACGCACGACACCCATGTACTCTTTACCCATAAACTTTTTAAGCTGCCAAATACCAAACAAGTTACAAAGTTCTTTCTCTTCATCTGCAAGTAATGTGATTTTTAAGTCTTTCTTTTCTATGAAGTTTCTATGTTTTTTGGGACTGTCAGGACTCACACCTAAAATAATGGCATCCAACTTAGAAAAATCTGGTTCTGCTGCTGTAAAATCACAAGCTTCTGTCGTACATCCGGGGGTATTGTCTTTGGGGTAAAAGTAAAGTACGATCCATCTGCCTTTAATGTCTCTTAGACATATCTCTTCTTCATCCTGGTTTGCTAAACAAAAATCTGGTACTTCTGTTCCTACTTCTAACATACTTTATCCTTTGTGATGTAATTGTTTATTTATTTTCGATAGTATAACAGAATGAATGAAGAAAATACACAAACCAAAGAAGAATTACTCGCAGAGATAGAAGAACTCATCTCTTACGGAAGAGAAGAGCCGACCATCAACCCTGCCCTTTTGGCTTATCTTGAGATAGATGACCTCATCGCAACAAAGAAAAAACTGCTTGAAAGAGTGGGGAAATTAAGTGAGGAGGACAAAGCGTGGCTGGAGCAGTTTAAAAAGTACGAATAGCCTGTAAAAGAGACCGCTATTCATACATTATTAGATCAAGCCTACTTCTTGATCTTCTTTTTCATCTCATTCAAACGTTCATTCACGCGCTTGGCTATTTTATCAAGAGCTGGTTTTAAAAGATCTAAAGTAAGTTTTTTCTCTTGATCAATGGCAACCTGTTCTCCTTTTTGAGAGCTAACTGCTCTTCCTAAAACCTTGGCACTGTTTGCATCAGTGATCCGTACTTCCACTACTATTCTGGCATTCTTGTCACTTGCGCCGCTTGCACGTGCAGCTTCCGTAATAACAAATGCCACAGGGATATACTGATAGACTTCTCTATCATCATGACTCACTGTGACTGCAGTAAGAGCAAACTCAACCTTTGCAGTGTTCGCTTGAGGTTTTGTCACTAGTTTGAAATTAGGATTTTGACGGATGCTGTTTCTTACCTTTTGGGTCATATACTCTGACATCTCTTTAAGCAGTCCTTTATTTGCTTTGATCTGTTCATTGTTGGCAATGATCTTCACAGGTTCAACCATCACATTGTCATAAGAGGCGAAGTCTGCATCCTGTGCAATATATAAAAGTGTTGTAGGGTCATAAGGACTCTGCTTGAGTGAAGAGTACTCATTTAAAAAACCTGATTGTTGAGAAGTCAGACTCTTATTACTTGCACATCCTCCCATAAAGAGGCTAAGGGTCACTGCCGTTGGTAAAAAAAACTTTGTCATCTTAGATCCTATTTTTGAATTTGTTTTGCATATCTAATGTAAGATATTATACTTAAAAAACTGAAGAGGTCCCCTAAAAAAATTTCATTCCCTCAGATCGATCGACTTGCCAAACTCAATATTATATTTTTTAAGTATCTCATCCTGTTTGGCCTGTGCTTCTTTTTTATCGATGATCACTTGAACCCCATGTTTGTCTTCCAGTACAATATACGGAGCTGTCACTGCTTCCATTTTCTGGTAAAACTCTTCAAAATCTTTAAATGTTTCTCCATTGACCATATCTATGGGCCACATACCAAAATTATTATCCCCCCGACTGATGTCAGACGCCAATACTTTAAGCAGTACGACCACTTCATCTTTATCTGATTCCTGCCATTGTGAAGCTAATGCAGACAATTTTACACGATTACGTTTTGTAGAAACGATAAGGTTTCTGGTCAACGGAGAAAAGACATACCCGCCATAGATAAAATAGCTTGGCATCGTATCGTAACGTGTTGTCTTCACCAAAAACATATCATCAGAAGTATGTTTAAGCAGAGCATCCACTTTCATAGGTATGCGGTCTCTTAGTATTTCCAGTTCTACCGTATCACCCATCTGATAGAGATCTACAAAATGATGAAAATAGGTATATTCATGTTTTCGAAATTCTACAGTTCCGTCGTCTTCTATGTTGTGACCATCTACGGAGGTTAAAATATCCCCTACTTCGAGTATGCCTGCCAGTGTTGAATTGTGTACTACTTTATTGATCAGTTTTCCACTGCTGTTGTCATCAAGCCCGTAATAACGTCTAATGGCAGGGTTTTCAAGTTTTTGCGTGCCCAGTCCCAGGTCTGCAAAACCGTCATAATTGTTATCTTTCATATCCTCTATGAAATGTTTAACCAGATTCACAGGTACCAGGTACCCAATGTTCTGAGACTTACTGATCACCTGCATTACCACCCCTACTATCTTCCCATCAGAGAGTGCCGGTCCGCCGGAATTTCCAGGGTTCACTGCTGCATCTACCTGGACCGCCAAAAAAGTTTCTCCGCTGTGTGCATAGGTATGATGTTCTACCCGTGAGACCACACCGATCGTTGCTGAAAGTGTACTCCCTCCCATAGGGTAACCGTAAACCACTATTCTTTGTTCCACATTGGGAAGTTCACCAAAAGTAAGCGGCTTTACCCCTTCAAAAAATGCTTTTTCTTCCACTTTCAAAAGTGCCAGATCTGCCTGGTGAGAGACTGCATACACCTTGGCAATGTAGCGCTTACGCTGTCCGTAACGCTGCACTTCCATAAAAGCCTGGTTTGCTACAACATGTGCATTGGTAAGGATATACCCTCCTTCTATGATGGCACCTGAACCTGTACTGCTGCGCATAGAACTGCTCCACGGTGCCTGATAGTTAGGTATTTTCGCCGTGGTGTAAATTTTGACGATGGCCTGCTTGGTCACATCTTCTGTATGTGAACTTGCAAATAAAAAAAGTGTGCTCATTAAAAGTGTTATGAATAGTTTCATATTTTATCCTTTTGTAGGGTGTTCATAAATGCACCGCCCTACGATATTAAAATTTCTCTGCATCAAAACATTCAATGCCTCGTTTAATGGCTTCTTTTGCCATAAGTCCGGCCTCTTGGGATGAAAGTAGATTCTTCTCTTCATTATAAAGTCTTGCAGAACAGACTCCACAGCTTGGGCTTCTGTCTTTGCCTATGAAGAGGTCAATATCTGTATGTCTCTCAAAAAATGCAGCAGCATACTCAATGACAGGTGAAGAAAGATCTTCTCCTGAGCTATTGGATATCGCTTTATGCCCTTCTTTTGTTTCTATCAGATCCATCGTAGGGCGTGGTGTGCCAAAGGCATCATCTTCGGGACAAAAAGAGATGAGTTCTGCGCCTCTCAGCAGAGATAAAAGTTTTTCATCTCTGTTATCAGAAGCATCGTAGCGACACTTTTCGCCCAAAAGACATGCAGATATAGCGACTTTTTTCATACCTTAATAGACAAAAAGTAACGCATAGACCCACCCGCCAGTCAAAGTAGTCAATATAATGCCAATAAAGGTACGTTGTCCTGCTTTTTTGTGTGCTTTTGAGTAAGCCCCGGGGAGTGTTTTTTGATTTCTATAACGTCTAGCATAATAAAGTGTCATACTCCATAAAACAAGTGTAACCACAGAAATCAGAATATGGAAAATCAAGACATAAATAAAATAATTATGCCCGACAGAGCTACCTTCCATTAAATTTTTATAGCCTCCTGCAACACGCACACCAAACTCAAAAAATGAAACCACTATGACTGTCACTATGAAAAGTAACTTCTGCACTCTTTCATGAGCTTCATAATTTTTTTTCTTTGCCAGCAAAATTGCTCCAAAAATTAAAAATGGCAAAAATGCTACAATCACCGATACGATATCCATAAACAATGGAGCACGTGTGCCTAAAAAACCAGGTTGAAATATATAATCCATAAAAATTCCTACTACTATTATTATTTATGTGTAGAGTATCACGTTTACCTTAACAAATCACAACTGACTTCACCTCTGTAAACTCTTCAAGTGCCCACTTTGGACCTTCACGTCCTACTCCTGAAAGTTTGGAACCGCCATAAGGCTGCACATCAAAACGAAGTGTAGGGATGTCATTGATAACCACACCGCCACACTCTGCATCTTCTATGAATGCCTGTGTCATTTTCAAGTCATTGGTAAAGATGGAGAACTGAAGACCGTACGGAGAGTCATTCATTTTCGCTACTGCTGTTTCATAGTCAGGCACTGCTACTAAAGAAACAATAGGTGCAAATACTTCTTCACAAATGATCTTCATATCATCTGTCACATCTGCCATGACGGTAGGAGGGAAGATACCATCAAGATCCTCTCCTCCTGCTATGGCTTTTGCCCCTTCAGAGATCGCTGAACGTATCCAATCATTGGCTCTCTCTCTTGACTCCTGATCTATCAGCGGTCCCATAAAAGTATCTTCTTCATAAGGTGACCCGACTTTAAGCTTACTGGTCTCTGTTGCGATAAGTGCTGAAAATTCATTATAGACTTCTGCATTCACATAAATACGCTGAAGCGAGATACACACTTGTCCGGAGTTATAAAAAGCACCAAAAGCACAACGTTTCGCTGCAAGCTCCAAGTCTGCACTTTTATCGATATAGGTTGCGGCATTGCCACCGAGTTCAAGGCTTACTTTTTTAATGCCTGCCTGTTTGGTGATGATATTCCCTACAGGGACAGAGCCGGTAAAAGAGATGACCCTTGGAATGTCACTTTGTACCAGAGTAGAACCCACTTCTGCATCTCCATAGACCACAGACAATGCATCTTTAACAGCATACTGAGAATCTACAAAAAGTTTTGCGAACATATAAGCTGTCATCGGTGCTTCAGGCGTTGGTTTAAGCACGACTGCATTTCCTGCAGCAAGGGCCGGGGCTACCTTGTGTGCTACAAGATTGAGAGGGAAGTTAAACGGAGTGATACATGCTACCACCCCCACTGGTTCACGTCTGAAATACGCCAATGTTTTCTTGCCGCTTGGCATAATATCTGTAGGAAGTGTTTCTCCCGAAAGATGAGCAAGTTCCATGACTGTGATCTTGATCGTTTCCACACAACGCTCTACTTCTATACGAGAAAAAGCGATAGGTTTAGCGACTTCTTTAGCCAGCATCAAAGCAAATGCTTCTTTTTCTTCTGTCAGTCTTTGCGCTACATCTTCCAACCATAAAACACGTTGGGATAAAGGTGATCTTGCAGCCGCTTTACTTGCCCTTTTAGCTATTTTGAGTGCTTTCACTGTATCAGCAGCATCACACACAGGCGTAGAACTCACTACCATACCGTCAAAAGGACTCTTGCGTTCTTCTTGTCTTTCTTTACTTTCTTCGCTTGAACCAAAAAATATTTTGGCTTGTGCTATTTTTGACATATCATGACCTTATTGGATGAAATTAATAAATTATTTGATTATAGCAAATTGAGGATATAACTCTTATGAAGTGGGTTGGAACTGGATAAAATTAAGGAGGTAGAAAAAAGCAACTCCAGGTAGAGTTGCTTTGGGGGGGGTTTTAGATATCTTTTGAGATAGTCTTTGTAGAATCGTTTACGTTATCTGAAACATTTTTCACAGAATCTCTTGAGTCATTAGAAATTGTTTTAGCTGTTGAAGATGCATTGTCATTTACTGATTGTACAGATGCTCTTGAATCATTTGAAACTGTTTTCACAGAATCATTTGTATTGTCAGAAACAGTTTTTACAGAAGATGCAGAATCATTAGATACAGTTTTTACAGAATCTCTAGAGTCATGAGAAATTGTTTTGATCGAATCTGAAGAATCGTTAGAAATAGCTTTTGTTGATGAGTTCATATCATTAGAAACAGTTTTCACAGCATCTCTTGAGTCATTAGAAATTGTTTTAATAGAATCTGTAGAATCTTTAGAAACAGCGATCATAGAATCTTTCATCTCTTTAGACGCTACCGTAGAAGAATCTTTAAGATCTTTTGTTGTATTTGTAATAGAATCTTTAGTATCTGTAGAAACAGAAACCATAGTATCTCTAGTATCTTTAGAAGTAGAAACTTCAGCTATTTTAAGATCATCAGAAACTTTAACAGTCACTTCTTTAGAATCTTTACTTACGTTAGATATTGTTCTTTCACCACTTTGTGTTGTTTCAACAGCACCGTCTTTCATAGCAGTAACGCTATCTTTAGCATCTTTACTCATGCTAACCATTGCATCTTTCATATCTTTAACCATTGAATTCATATCAAAGTCAGATTCAGCTTGTACGCTTGTCAATAATGCAGCTACTGCTACAGAAGTTGTAATAAATTTTTTCATTGTGTATCCCTTTTTATTTTTTGTTATGCCGTATGATAGTAAAATTTATATTAATAATAACTTAAAATTATGATAAACATAAGAAAAATTAATCATATTTTTTAATAAAAAAATCTTTTAACATTAAAAGTAAACAAAAACCCCATAAAATATCCATAATTATATTGGGTTTGTATTCAAGACCGAAGTAAAGGAAAGGCCATCCGAAGAGGATGATATATTTCATATAATAAAAAAAGAGTATTCCTACCCCGTAGATCTCTTTTATTATCTTAGGCATTATTTATACTGAAAAGTTGGGTGTTCCGTCCGGCATATGTGTTGCTTCTTGCTTTTTTGCTTCTATCTCTGCTTCGTATGCCATGATCTGTTGACGCACTTCATTGATCTGCTCTACTGTTACACCATCATCACTTGACCATGCTACTTCAATCTCACCACCATACTCTTCTCCCATCATCTCAACCTTTTGGGCGTATTCATTGATATCGAGGCATATTTCCATACTCTCCTCTTTGAGGGTGTCTGAAAGTTCTATATACCAACGCCCCAAAGGATTGGTTTTAATCATGGATTCTATGACTACCATTTAGTGGCCACCTTGAAAATCTTTCTTTTTTAAGTCGCCATTATAGATGATGTCACGTATATCAACACTATCCATATTGAGCATATCCGGCACTACATCAGCCTCTTCCAACTCTTTTATGGCAGTTTCCAGTTCTTCTTGGTAGGTCTGCATCATATCTGCGGCTATCACACCCTTTGTTTTTTGAATAACTACAAGTTTTTTTATCTCTTCTCCTACATCTTCACCTTCTATAGTAACTATCATCTTGCCTCGTTCCTTATCACCAAAATGATAATCACAGACACCTGAAGCTTCTAACTCTTCTTTTAGCGCATCATAATTTTTAGGTAGCACTTGTACTACTATACTCGAAATATTCATCTTATTCTCCTAGTTTAATTTCCACATCATCACCGTACTGTCATCACTCGATGAGAAAAGTGTATTTTCATCTTTAAAAAGTATCGTGTTGAGTGTACTCTTTTGTCCTTTAAGTTCCAGTAATTTTGACTTTGTTGTTCTATCGTAAATCGTAATGTTATTGTGTTCATCCATAGCAAAAGCTACTTTTTTTGCAGAAGGGCTAAGTCCTGTTGCATAGATAAGAAAAGAACCTTTTATATACTCTCCTTTTCCACTAGCAACATCATACAGTGCACCTCTTCTGTCTTGTCCCGCAGCTGAGACTATGCCTTGTTTAAAATCCACTTTAAACACATTATCTACATTTTGACCTTTAAGAATTTTAAGTATTTTTCCAGTCTTGGTATCTATCATATTCAGCACACCGCTCTCACAGCTATAAACAGCTTGTGATTTGTCTTCATTTAAAGCAAAGTCAGAAAACTTAGAGGGACTTAGCTGTACGCGAAAAACTTCTTTTTTGTTCTGCACATCAAACAATACTGCTTCATTACTCAATAGTCCCAGTAACACATGGTACTTGTCTATAAATCTTGCTTTTATTGCTGCAATTTTATCTTCTGCTTTTATGAGCTTAGTGCTTACATTATTTTCATGTAACCAAAGGTTTACATACCCACCTTTACCGCTGTCACTTAAAAGTAAATAGCGATTATCTATCTTATCTACCGAAAAAACACGTGGGAATATCATATCCCCTGCAAAATCTTTGTATTTGGGAAGGGTCACTGTCTTGGCAAAAGATTGTTGCTCATAATCATAGACTTGCATGACACCGCTATCGGTACCTAGTATCAATTCTTTATCGTGTAGTACCATATCTTTTACTATGCCATTCGCAGAAATTTCAAGCAAAGGAGAGACTACCGAAACACCATAAGAGAGTATAGATAAAAAAAGAAAACCTAAAATACTCTTTTTCACGCTACTGTCTCCTCAAGCACTTCCAATACCATATGTCCTATCTTCTCTTCAGATAATTCTGTCTGGATACCATATAAATCTATTTCTGAGAGAAAAAACTCTTCAATGTCTTTATGTGTTTTAAGTTTTTTCACCAGTTCGACCATAACATCTTCCCCTACTGCATCTTGTACCAACTCTGTGATATACAGCAAATAGTTATAATCTTCTGGATCTATGGCATCGTGCTCCTCTGAATCTACATCATTATAGTTTTCATCTATCACCATTAGGTAACGTAATTCTGTAATATCCTCTGGTAATTTTGTAAAAATTTTTGGATACTTTTCTTTTAAGTGTTCTATATTCAAGTTGTTTTCTCCATCATCGTATTTGGTGTTTCCATAACATAAGGTACAAAATCAATCGCCATTGTAGGACAACGCCCTAAGCAAAAACCACAGCCTGTACATTTGTCCATGTCTATCACCGGGTTGAACATGCCATTAAACAGTATAGCATTATCTATACAAGGCTCTTTACAAGAAAAACATATGACACCATTGTGTGCCACACATCCCTCCGTTGATATACGAAATGTAGCATTAAGTTTTTCTGAAGAATGTTCATTATCTAAACATAATACATCAGGTTCGCAAACATTTGCACACTCTTCGCAAAAAGTACAGCCACTTTTTACAAAATTTATCATAGGTGTACCATCATCTTGAATCACGATAATCTCTTCATCACAGGAAGCCACACATGCCTTAGACTCACATGTCACACACTCACTCTGAAAAAGAGATTCACTCAAACCATAAGGAGGTCTCACCACAAGGGGTGCTCTCTCCTTATTTGCATCTAAATGTTTTTTAAAAACATTTAGAAACTCTCGTCGTGATGCCACTACTCGACACCCTCGTTCATCGCATCTGCTAAGTTAGAATGTGACTTAAACGCTGTATCTGTAAAGTCTGCCTTAAATGTATTTGCCACATCTGTTTTAGTTTTAGACTGTGGGGCATGACATTGTGTACAGTTAAAACGACCTTGATACAAGGTGTCACCTTTTTTTGCTTTGGCTATTTTAATATCTGAGGTATTTCCTGCAGCCATTGCTGTACCCTCTTTAAGTACTTTACCATCTTTCATGACCGTTTCTGGTCTATAGTTTGTAAAGTGTGAAGGAGGAATAGGTGTAGAACCAACAGCTGGCGCAACATCAGGCATATGACAGCTAAGACACTGATGATTGTTTCTAGTAATTGGCAACAAACCTTCTACGGAATGTGGTATCATCGGAGGTGCATCCTTAAAGGCTCTTTCAAACTTTGTCGATGACCCAGGCGCTGGTCTACTGTAATCAGTTGTATCACCTATTGCTTTATCTTCACTGTAAAGATCTGTTTTTCTAAGTCCAAAATCTTTTTCTGCAATCGCTTTTTTACCAGCTAGATCTTCTTCTTTGATACGTTTCTCATCTGAAGCACCCTCATTGAGATTCACATATGTTTCTTTTTCTGCAACGGCTGCAGCTGCAGCAAAACTTGCAGACTCCTCTGACTGTATACCTTTACCAGACTTAATGAGTTTAGCCATTGAGTCAATGTATGCATCATCCAAGTCTTTGACTTGTTGACGCATGATGCCTTTTAATGCACCGCCATAAGTGCCATCTTTATCATCTCTATAGCCTTTCAATGAATCTACAATTTCATGAAGCCTCATATCTTTAACCACTTTTGATGTACCCATTGCTATCTTTTCAAAATATTGTCCGTGACAACTTGCACACTGCGCAACACTTGCTGCATAGACACTCGAAGCTGTCAATAATGTGCCAAGTGCCATTATTTTAATTATTTTTTTCATCTATTTCCTCCTATGTTTTTTATTTAGTTTCCGCTTTTTCTTCAGTTTTTAAAACTGAACTTCCAAAAGAACGAATTCCAAATCCCAATGCATTATCATTGCACACATCCACACATCTACCACAATTTGTACACTCACCATCGGTGACAGAGATACTCTCTTTGTTCACCATATGTAAAACTTGATTCTCGGGACAAACCACTTTGCAGTCCATACAATTCGTACAGGCTTCATGATCATGCTTTACTCTTATAAGACTTTTAGATCCTATGACCGAGTATGCAGCACCTAAAGGACACAAATGTCCACACCATCCATTTTTAACCCCAAAGAGATCAAAAAGGAAAATAGCAAGTACCACAGCACCTCCCATACCAAAACCAAAGACAATACCTCTTTGCATAATAGTAATAGGACTCACCACTTCAAAAGCAGCCACACCGATCAGGGCAGAGACGATAATCCCCAACACCATGATCCAGTAGCGTGCAGATCTCTTTAAGAAGCGGTAGTTCACCTCTTCTTTGTCTAGATCTAACTTGCGTCTCAGCCAGTTTGCAAGGTCTGTCACCATATTGATAGGACAAACCCAAGAACAAAATGCTCTACCGCCTACAACAAAGTAGAACATTGTTATGATCGCCGCACCAAGCAGCACATCCGTAGCCAAGACAAATCCTGTCGCCAACACCTGAAGTGTTGTATAAGGATCAGCCAGGGGAATCACCCCAAATATATATGAAGTACCAAATGTACCGGCTAAAATGTTCCAACCATAGGCATTTGCAGCAAAATACAAGAACATAAGTCCTATCTGAGTCGTTCTTCTAAGAAGCAGGTATTTCAAATTTTTCATTAGTACTCTACCTCCGTATTCAGATAGTCATCCGCAGCTTTTTTGGAAAGCTCCGTCATTGTCTCTTGTCCTTTGGCATCTGCTACACGCTCCTGGTCTTTTGCATCCCAACCTTTTACATAGTGATCGCCTGCTTTACCCTTAGCAATATCATTTGGCAAGACAAATATCGCTGGTTCTTCTGTCACACAGGCTATTTCACACAGCCCACATCCTGTACAGGCATGGTCTTGTACGATTGGAAGTAAAAATGCATGTTTACCTGTTCTGTCATTTTTTTGATATTCAAGCGTAATAGCTACATCCATAAGAGGACAGGCTCTATAACACGCATCACACTGTATTCCCCAAAACGCGATACAGGACTCTTTATGTACCACGGCTAAACCCATCGTTGCTTTGTTAATGTCAAGCTCTTCTTTTTCATTTAAGAGGCTAGACATATCTAAAGCCCCTGATGGACAAACCGGCACACAAGGAATCTCTTCACACATATAACAAGGTACTTCTGTTGGTATAAAATAGGGTGTTCCTATCAATACAGAGTCACCACCTTTTGCCATTTGTAAAGTACCCGGTCTTTGTAACCCCGTTTCTTTGTCTACATTCGTATCTCTATTGACACATGCCTCTGCACACAATCCACACTTGATACATGCTGTCAGAAAATCTTCTTCTTTCAATGCACCAGGAGGTCTGAGTACCAGAGGTGAGGCTTTTACCGAATCGGTATAACCACTCCACAACATTCCGCCAAGGGCAGCCAAGCCAACACTTTGAACAGTGGTTGCCATAAAGTTTCTTCTGCCGTTAGAGTGGTTATTATCTGCCATTACTTCTTACGCCTTATACAGTTTAACTGCACATTTTTTAAAGTCTGTCTGCTTTGACATTGGACATGTCGCATCAAGACAGACTTTATTGATAAAGACTTTTTCATCAAACCACGGTACATATACAAGTCCTTGAGGCACACGGTTACGCCCTCTAGTCTCTACTCTTGCTTTTACCTTACCACGACGTGAATCTACCCAAATGAGTCCACCTTGTTTAAAGCCTTTGTCTTTTGCATCTTTAGGGTGCATGTAACACAGTGCTTCTGGTACGGCTCTAAAAAGTTCAGGCACTCTCATTGTCATCGTTCCAGAGTGCCAGTGTTCTAACACACGCCCTGTACATAACCAGTAATCATACTCTTTATCTGGCATTTCTGGTGGATCCATGTATGGTCTGGCATAAATTTTCGCTTTATTTTTAAGCGATTTTTTGTTTTTATCTTTAATGCCTTTTAAGTCACCTTGTGCAAGTTTCTTCGCCAAAGTTCCATAGAATGCAAAGTCTGTAGCTCCTGACTCTTTTGCCGCTTTTGCTGCATACGGGTCATACTTAACGTTAAATCTCCATTGTGTCTCTTTACCGTCAACCACAGGCCATTTAAGTCCTCTTACTTTGTGATAAACTTCAAATGGAGCCAAGTCATGTGCATGCCCTCTACCAAAGTCAGCATACTCTTCAAAAAGGTACTCATGGATCATAAATCCATACCCTTTCCATGGTTTACCGTCAGAACCAATAACGTTTCTGCTGTCACCACGAGATTCAGTATCATCATATCCTGCTTGAGGGAACTTATCATTGAGTTTATATGATTTTGCTCTTTTGTTTGCAAATAATATGTCGTACATCGTTGTATCTTTTGTGTATCCCATTTTTGCAGCATCTTTTATGATGTTTGGAAGTTTTTTACCATTTCTTAGTACAGATTCACCCCAAAGATCAGCAACCGTAAATCTTTTAGAAAGCTCTATCCACTGCCAAGTATCTGACATCGCGTCACCTACAGGAAGAACTTGCTGTCGCCAGTGTTGTGTACGACGTTCTGCATTTCCATAGGCACCCCATTTTTCATAGATCATCGCTGTAGGGAGTACAAGGTCAGATACTTTTGCTGAGATACCAGGGTATCCGTCAGAAGTAACGATAAAGTTATCCATCTCTCTTGCTGCTTTGATCCAGTGGGTTGCTGACGCAGTATCCTGGTAAGGGTTACAAACGTTGACCCATGCAAATTTGATCACACCATCTTCAATATCTCTGTGGATCTTCATGATATGCTGATTACCTACCGGGTTGATCGTGCCATTTGGTACATTCCAACCTTTTTCAGTAATTTTTCTGTGTTTAGGGTTTTTGACCATCATGTCTGCTGGAAGTCTGTGACAGAATGTCCCTACTTCTCTAGCAGTACCACAAGCAGAAGGCTGACCTGTAAGCGAGAATGCTCCGTTACCTGGTTTGGCTTGTTTGTTAAGTAAGAAGTGTACATTATAAGCGAGTGTATTTACCCATGTACCACGTGTATGTTGATTCATACCCATCGTCCAGAATGAAACTACTTTTCTGTTTTGCTCAATGTAGAGGTCTGCAAGTGCTTGAAGTTTCTTCTTAAAATCTTCTATGCTCTCATTAGGATCACCCTTAGCCACTTTTGCGGTATACTCTAATGTATATGGCTCTAATGATTTTTTATAGTCTTCAAATGAAATTTCCCAGTGCTTCAGTGTACCGGCAGTGTGCTTCATCTCATCGCCTGCTTTGTAACCATAAGGCTCTAGTGAAGGCCCTTCTTTTTCAGATACTTTTGTAGCCATCTCTTTTTTGATGATTTCCATTTCAAGTGCAGAGTATTTACCCGCAGATCCGTCTTTATTGACTGGAGTAAGAGATTTTTCACCTTCTCTTCTCATACCGTAACCAATATTTACCGGCCCTGCTGCAAATATCATGTGTTGTTTTACAAAATCCCAATCAATGATTTTTTCTTTTTCATCTCTCATTACGATTTCACGTGCAACATAGTTCCATAATGCCAAGTCTGTATTTGGTGAAAATATGATCTCAATATCTGCGATATCTGATGTTCTGTGTGTATAAGTAGAAAGGTTTACAATTTTCACTTTATCTGGGTTAGAAAGTTTTCTATCAGAAACTCTTGACCATAAGATCGGATGCATCTCTGCCATATTTGCACCCCAGGAAATGATAGTATCCGTAAGTTCAATATCATCATAACATCCACTAGGCTCATCGATACCAAATGTTTGGTAAAACCCAACAACAGCAGATGCCATACAGTGACGTGCATTTGGGTCAATCGCATTTGATCTAAACCCTGCTTTCATCATTTTCTGAGCTGCATAGCCTTCCATTACCGTGTACTGACCTGATGCAAATACACCGACACCTTCTGGACCTGCATGTTTAAGTGCTTTTTTAATATGCACTTCCATCTCATCAAAAGCACGCTCCCATGAGACTGGTTTAAATTTACCTTTTTTGTCAAACTCACCTTTATCATTCATACGAAGCAGTGGCATTTTGAGTCTGTCTGCTCCATACATGATCTTCGCATTAAAATAACCCTTAATACAGTTAAGTCCTCTGTTTACCGGAGCCGCTGGGTCACCTTTTACAGCAACAATACGACCTTCCTTAGTTGCAAGCATAATTCCACACCCGACACCACAGAAACGACAAGCCGCCTTGTCCCATCTCCATTTAGATTCTGCTTGAGTTGCTGCTGCCTGTGCTTCCTGTGGAACTGCTATTCCTACTGCACCTGCTGCTGCTACTGCTGCTGAATTTTTCAAAAAATCACGTCTATTTAATGACATCTTTCCTCCTTTAGGTAATTGAGATAATAAATATACATAAATAGCATAACACTATCATAGTTATGAATACTTGACATATATCAAAAATTTAATGTTTAAGGGATAAATAAGGAAGATTTATAAGGATTTAATTCGGAGTTTTTCACTCTTAGATTAATAAAAAATGGCTAGTATAGATATACCATCAATTAAAGTGATGGTACCTTTTGTATTCTGTTGGTAGCAATAATCTCTTCTACTGCTRTTTCATCCAGTATCGTAAGTACATGGTCTTTGATCGTAATAATTTTTTCTTTTTTAAGTTTGCTTAATATACGGGAGAGTGTTTCAGGAGTAATATTCAGTATAGATGCAATTTCATTGTTTTTCAAACGTTCAAAAACACTTGTATTTGTATAGATCAAGTCTGCTATCTTTGCTTCTGATGAGTAGACTGTTTCTTTATGTAGCAAGTCAGCAAGCAGTTTCATTCTACGTGACAGCGCAACAATAACAGAGAGGGAAAAATCTACGCTATGTAAACAATCAAGAATTTTTTTCAACGGTAACAACCCTACAGACCCTTCTGTAAGAAACTCACAGGTTGCAGGGAAAGGAACACTTTCAAACGCAGCAAAAAGTGCAATGATCTCAGGTGCCACAAAATTATGCATATGTATCTGTGTTCCCTTAGGCGTCGTCTTATACAGCCGCACTGTCCCCTCCATTAAGATATGCAGATAATCACTCTCATCACCCTCATAAAACACAATACTGTCTTTGGTATAATGTCGGATATGCAGATGATGTTGAAGTTCTTCTAAGTGTTTATTGCTCAATCCTGAAAAAAGAGGCATATCTTTAAGTGTGTACATTATACAAATCCTTGATTTAAATCAAGAAAAGTATAGCATACAAACCTAATATAACAGACTTATCTCAAAGAATAAACGATTCTTATCTGCCACCCAAAGCTTTTTTCACATTTTCATCTGCCATGGAGATATTCCATGCCGGTTCCCATACTACTTCAACTTCAACACTGCCTACGCCCTCAAGTTTTTCTACCGCTTCCCCTACCCACTGTTTGATCATCTGATGCAAAGGACAACCCTGTGTAGAGAGTGTCATCACCACATGTACATTACACGCTTCATCGACAATGGCATCGTAGATCAGACCCATCTCTACGGTTAAAAAGAATAACCGATCGGTTCTGGAAGACTTGAACAATGTATTGAACGGCAATCCTTATATACCTGCTGGGTTGGGTGCTGAATGATTACGAAGAAAGATTCATAAGGATTTAATTCGGAGTTTTTCACTCTTAGATTAATAAAAGATGGCCAGTATAGATATACCATCAATTAAAGTGATGGTGCCTTTTGTATCCTGTTGCTATCAATAATCTCTTTCACTGCCGTTTCATCAAGTATCGTAAGTGCATGGTCTTTGATCGTAATAATTTTTTCTTTTTTAAGTTTGCTTAATATACGGGAGAGTGTTTCAGGAGTAATATTCAGTATAGATGCAATTTCATTGTTTTTCAAACGTTCAAAAACACTTGTATTTGTATAGATCAAGTCTGCTATCTTTGCTTCTGATGAGTAGACTGTTTCTTTATGTAGTAAGTCAACAAGCAGTTTCATTCTACGTGACAGCGCAACAATAACAGAGAGGGAAAAATCTACGCTATGTAAACAATCAAGAATTTTTTTCAACGGTAACAACCCTATAGACCCTTCTGTAAGAAACTCACAGGTTGCAGAAAAAGGAACACTTTCAAACGCAGCAAAAAGTGCAATGATCTCAGGTGCCACAAAATTATGCATATGTATCTGTGTTCCCTTAGGCGTCGTCTTATACAGCCGTACTGTCCCCTCCATTAAGATATGCAGATAATCACTCTCATCACCCTCATAAAACACAATACTGTCTTTGGCATAACGTCGGATATGCAGATGATGTTGAAGCTCTTCTAAGTGTTCATCGCTCAATCCTGAAAAAAGAGGCATATCTTTAAGTGTGTACATTATACAAATCCTTAATTTAAATCAAGAAAAGTATAGCATACAAACCTAATATAACAGACTTATCTCAAAGAATAAACGATTCTTACATGCCACCTAAAGCTTTTTTCACATTTTTATCTGCCATAGAAATATTCCATGCCGGTTCCCATACTACTTCAACATCAACACTGCCTACGCCCTCAAGTTTTTCTACCGCTTCTCCTACCCACTGTTTGATCATTTGATGCAAAGGACAACCCTGTGTAGAAAGTGTCATCACCACATGGACATTACACGCTTCATCGACAATGGCATCGTAGATCAGACCCATCTCTACCAAATTAAATCCCACTTCAGGGTCAATGACCGTAGAGATAGCTTCAAATGTTGTTTCTTTTGTTATGTTACACATTTTTTATTTTCCTTAAAATTATATCGTAGGGTGAGTTTAAAAACCCACCCTACATTTATTCTCCGTAAGCCAGCATCTTCTTCATAGTGATATAGAGGAAGACAGCACCAGTAAACAGGAAGCTACCCGCTGCTTTAAAAAGTATGCCACTCTCAAAAAGCAAACCGGCGCCACCCAGTAATACACCGGCACTTGTAAACCAGAACATCATAGCAGCGCCCTCTTTATTATACATTTCATGGAGCATAGGTACTTTTTCTTTTCCAACAAGTGGTGCAAAACGTTCAAACCATACTAAAAAAGGTACTATTTTATAGAGGTGTCCTATAATGAAAAAAGTGACAAATCCTAAAAGTAAAAACCATACAGAAGTATGTAAAGCGGTCTCCTGCTCTGTGATAAAATAAACGATGCTAAAGAGTATGGAAAGAAGAAGTGTCACAAAAGCAAAAATGATTGACTTTGCCCAGACATCCAACTCTTTTCGTACAGTGAGTTTAGCAATGATATAGATCTGCCAGATATAAAAGAATATCCCCGCAAAACTTAATGCATACCCGATCATCATCAGCCATTCAAATCCTAAAACAGCCCCGACAAAGACAAGAGCTACGGATAAGATGACTAATTTAAAGGCTCTTTTTACAGCTGTTTCATCAAACCCATGTGCAAGAGAGAACATGGGAATCAGGGTCAAAGACAGACCCATTATCGTTAAGATCACATAGCCGCCCAGTACAGCATAGACATGGGCTTTAAGCATCAAAGAGACATTTATCCCCAGATCGCCGCTTAAACCCAGCGCCAGTGCAAAACCTGTCAGTATGCCTAAGAGAAGATATCCGTTACTCCAGGCAACCGTATCTACAGTCAGTGTTCTAAGTTCTGTTTTTTTCAGTGTTGCGATGTTTTCAAAAGCAAAGATGATCATGGCGATGAGTACCAGTAAGCCGCCATAAGGGAGCAGCGCAGGCATCAGCCAAAAACCAAGAACCATGACCACTGTACCCAAAGCCAACAGAGGTAAAATGATATAATAGACATCCACGACCACATGCCCGACTTCAAGTACCACAGGGATAAGCTGTGCCATGGCACCAAAGATGATCATCATCACGAAGCCCAGCAAAAAGAGATGTACCCAACCTGCTACATCCATCTGCTGGTATGAAAATGTAGGTTCAAAAAAAAGCAGTGCCAACATGGACAGTAGATAAAAGAGTACCCCAAAGTCAAAGAACGGGGCAATAAGTTTAAGAGGTGGTGCAAAATCTTGAGAAACAGGTGTCATACTGTCTTATCCGCAAGAATTTTCAGACAAATCGGCTTTTTCACTCTCTCCAGCTTTGTACGAAAAAATAAGTTTTACACGTCCGTCTTCCAACTTTTCAGTTTCTACATCATAGTTTTCACCGATTTTTTCCAGTAAACCGCCAGGTTTTTTATGGTTGATCATGACCACTTTTTTATTGGGAGCATCAAGCAGTTTCAGCCCTGCCATCGCGTTGACCATCGGATCGGGAGGTCCGCATTTTGAGGTATCAAATTCAATGATCTGATCTTCTCCCAGAGTATAGGTAAAGAAAGGAACATTGGCACCTTCAACTTCTATAGATTCTTTAAATATTTCTGACATTTTCTTTCCTTTTTGTTGATATTCATTATTATAATGGATTATTTAAGGTATTAACTTGACTTATATCAAGATTTGGGATTTTTATCTTATTTATCCTTTTATTCCATCAGCTCTCGGAGCAAGCAAAAATCTAAAAAAGACTTTTATATACAAGATAAAAGGAATGGTCCAGACAATCGCTGACCAAAGATAAAGCTCACTTGCATAGGCTTCAAAAAATGGGATCAACCCTCTCATAAGTGTGGCAATGATGATCAGGACCACCATCAAATGTGTATAGATATTTGCTGTCAAGTGTCGTCCTGTATGTACCCAGCCGATGATAATCATGACCATCAGATAAGTAAGTCCGTACCCACCGGCTGTGATAAAGTGTCTAAAGTGATTGATACCATAAATGTCATCATTGAGTATATCCCATCCCATCAAAGCATACCCGGAACCCATCAATACAAAAATAGCTGAAAGGTAAAGTACATAAGGCTGATTCCAAATAAACTTATCTTCTAAGTTATAATCACTTGTGATGGCTAAAATAGCTGCACCTGTAGCCAGTCCTAGCCAACCCAAAGCAGAATTTTCAGGATAGAGGAACTCTATAAGGGTGTAGAGTATCACAGTAAAAACAGCCAGATTTGTCAATGGTGGTCGTGAGATGTAAATATCGTCTATCTCTTTATCTTCCATAAGCTCGTTAATTGCTTCCATGTTGACTCTTCTCATCGCAAGCAAGATAAGCACCACATGTGCACCCAAAGCGATCTTGAGTATATCCATGGCAGGGGTTTGAGCAAAACCTGCCTGCGCAGCAAAGAACCATGTTTCAATGACAAAGAGAGCAACAAGGGCATAGCCTAAACTTGCATGTCTTTGAAGTTTGTCCAAAACCACATCTTTGGCAAACCATATGAGCCAGCCCAGCATTAAAAGGTTTAAAATGGCAGCAATATAGACACCTGTAATGTCGATAAACCAAAAGCTTAAGCGTCCAAGAATCCATAAGATCATCACATATTTAAGCCGCTTACCAATGAATGGCACAGTACCGGGGAAAAGCTCAGGCAAACCGGTGCTTAAAAATGCCATCACTCCGGCTGTAAGTATCCCAAATAACATTTCATAGACATGCCATGTCAGTGTATCGTTCATGAAAGGTATGTTGATCATTCCCGACCAGACAAGCCCCCATAAAAGCATAGAAAGCACCATATAAAGTGACAGGAGTAAAAATACAGGTCTAAATCCATATGCCAAATAGGCGGGTACATTTTTCTCATCAGGATAATGGAGATAATGGTTTGTTGCATGTAAATTTTGTTCTTCTTTATTTTCCATTATTTCAGCTCCAGTTCAAATGTATGTATGATCATTTCATCTTGCAGTATTTTTGCAGTCTGTTCATAGACAAACTTGTCATCTCTCTCTTTTTTCGGCAGATCATAAGCAAATTTTGTCACAATATGCCCCGGATCAGCTTCAAGCAGTAAGATCTTATCACTCAGACGAATAGCTTCCATCAAGTCGTGGGTWATAAACAGTATGCTTAACTCTTTATTGTCTATCATCTCTATGAGTATAGTTTGCAATTCTTGTTTCAGTCCTATATCCAAAGCAGAAAAAGGTTCATCAAGAAAAAGCAAAGAAGGTTTGACAACCAAGGCTCTGGCAAAGGAAACTCTTTGCTTCATACCACCACTTAGGTCTTTTGGGAATTTATCAAAATCATCCTCTTCAAGACCAAACTTAAGTGCTATCTCTTGAGAGAGCTTTATAGCTGTTTTTTTATCTACACCTTTGGCAAGAAGTCCAAGAGCTATGTTGTCTATGACATTTTTCCAAGGTAAAAGTCGCCCTTCCTGGAAAGCAAAAGAGGTGCTTACAAAGCTGTTTTCTACCGACCCTTCTTCCACATCAAGCAGTCCGGCACAAAGATGAAGCAGCGTCGTTTTACCTCCACCGCTGGGTCCCACGATACTCAGTACTTCTCCTTTTTCCAAAGTAAAATTGATATCTCTCAGTATCTCTGTAAATCCAAAATGATGATTTAACTTTGTAACTTTTAATCTCTCCATAGTTCAACCTCTCTTTTAATAGGCTCTAAAATAATATATTCGATAAACATCAAAGAGCCGATCATGATCACCACCAGAGCCAAAGCGGTTGGTGTATCTAACTGACTTCTGGCTACTGCAAGTGAGGCACCTATACCGTCACTTGTAGCCAAGAGTTCAGCCATCACCACGATCTTCCAGGCCATACCCAGACCAGATACCCAGGCAGGGAAAACATAAGAAAAGATATGAGGGAAATAGACATCAAGAAATTTCATATGCCAAGGCAGATCAAAACTGTCAGCCATCTCTTTTAAGTCACCATCAAGTGTCCGTGTTCCCTGTAAGGCTCCTACAAATATGATGGGGAAAGCGGCAACGACCACCGTAAAGATAACCGTTTCATCACCCATACCAAACCAGATCATCGCCAAGACGATCCAGGCGATAGGAGGCATGCCTACTAAAATGGTCACAATTGGACGGCTCATCATGGAAGCCGTAGCAAAGAAACCTGCGATAAGACCAAGCACTGTTCCAAGCAGCAAGGAGAGTACAAAACCAAGGGAAGCCCGATAAAGGGTAATGTTTATTTCACGCCAAACGGCATCATCCTGAAGCATGAGAGACAAAGTTTTAAAGGTCTCAAGAGGTGAAGGGAGAACCAGGTCACCATAGACTTGGTTTCCCACATCCCAACAGGCAATAAAAAGCAAGATGGAAGCCACCGCTCCCCAACCGCTCCAGAGATAAGCAGGAAAATCTTTAAGTATTTTCAGTATGAATTTCATTAGTAGTAAAACCCTTCATCAGGAAGTTTCCCGCCGATGGTTTTTGGATTATTGGATTTTAAAACATCATAGAAAAACTCTAACTCTTTTTTAGCCTCTTTGGCAGATACAACATCAAGTTGTACATAGGCAATGCTGTCGGCCACACCTTCTGCATCAAGCATAGGAATAGCTTTGACCATCATCTCACCGGCCTCTTTTGGATTGGCTTTATACCAGGCTAAAGATTTTGCATACTCTTCATTAAATCTTTTGATCACGTGTTCATTGCTGATCATATCACCGATCACAGCCATACCCGCTTCAGGGATCTTGCTCTCTACCTTAAATGTCTCTCCCCACTCTTTTTGCAAGTCTGGTCCTCTATAAAGATCAGGAGCCAGCAACTTTAGGGGGAATGATCCTGTCTTACGCAATGCTATGGAGGTTGCCGGTTCAGCCAGAAGTGCATGGTCAACTCTTCGTAAAATAAGCATCTGCATCGCATCAATAGGAGAACTCAGGTAGCGCAGTTTAAAATCTTTTTTAGGATCCAAGCCTTGTTTTTTGACGATCTCTTCAAAAATAATGTCTGGCATATCGGCACGAAACGGCATTGCTATCTCACATCCTACAAAATCTTTGAGTGTTTTTTTTGTTTTGTCCCGTGTCAGCATGTTAAGTATGCCCCAAACTGAGACATTGAGCAGTTTTAATTCTACTCCTTTATTATAGAGGTTTGCAGCCACATTCGTAGGTACAGCTATAAAATCAGCTCCACCCCTTAACGTATAAGCTCTTAATTCATCAGGACTCTTCCAAAGTTTGAATTCAACTTTTTCAGCCACATCATTTAAAGCACCTGTTTCTATCATGTGTATAAGAGGGTGAGACACTGAAGCCATGGGACCGGAGAGGATGAGTTTGGGCATTTTTTTCACTTCTGTCGCATTTACATTGAGGAGAAGTGAGAGAGACAGAACTAAAAGTATTTTTTTTAACACTTTACTTCCTTATTATTAATATAAGTCACATACTAACTATAAGGAAATATTTCTTAAAATACAATTAAAATAATAATAATTATCATTATTTAAGAAGCGCCGCTATATTATTTGTTTAGACCAGAGGTGCCCAAAAGTTACTACTTGGTGAAATTTTTACTGAAATACTCTTCCACAAGACTATCAAAATACTTCATACGCTCTTTACCTTTAGGCATCGTTGAACGCAAACCTTTCATCTTTTGTAAAAATGCACCCACAGAGTCTGGTATGATCTTTTCAAAGTGTCGACGTATCTGTTTTGCAAATGCCGGAGAGGCGCCGCCTGTAGAAAAGGCTATGGTAAGATCCTCTTTTTTCACATAGGAAGGGAAGATAAAATCACAGTACTCTGTGTTATCCACAGAATTTACCAAAACCCTGCTGCCTCTGGACTCCTTATAGATCTCTTTATGCATATCCACAGTATCTGTAGCGACGATGACAATGTCAAAGCCTTCTATGTCCCCTTTTTTATAAGCTCTTTGCTCTAAAGTCAGCTGATATTCTTCTATCAATCTCTTAGCTTCTTCTTCCACCCTTAAAGCGATCACCGTGATCTCTGTTGTAAAATCGATCAACTTTTCAAGTTTCTCTGTTGCGATAGTCCCAGCACCAATGACCAATACTTTCAGGTTCTTCATATCCATAAACATAGGAAAATAAGACATTAATCTGCGCCCATCAATGCTTCTCTCACCKTCACAACCTCTCCCACAACGATAAGTGCCGGGGTAGGTAGATCTTTTGCCTCTTCATATATATTTTCCAAAGTTGAGACCACAACCTTTTCATCTTCCAAAGTACCCCTGCTTATCACAGCTACAGGATAAGATGCCGGTTTCCCGATAGCTATAAGTTCTCTAGAGATTTTTTTTAGCTGATGCAGACCCATTAAAAAAATGATGGTCTCATCTTGTTTAAAAGAGTTCCAGTCAAGTTGTGCATACCCTTTTTCAGGTGCTTCATAACCGGTAACCACACGAAAAGAGACAGACTTTCCTCTATGGGTTATGGGTATATTTGCCATCTCCGGTACAGCGATAGCAGACGTTATGCCAGGAATAAAGGTAAATTCTATACCTCTGGCTGCCAAAAAGAGTGCTTCTTCTCCACCCCGTCCGAATACCACAGAGTCTCCCCCTTTTAAACGGACAACTACATCATGTTCCTGAACCTTTTCATAAAGTAACGCATTGATCTCATCTTGAGGTAAAATGTGATGTTTATCTTCTTTACCTACATAAATACACTCACAATCTGCTTTGGCTTCTTTAAGGATATCAGGGTTCACAAGTCTATCGTAGATGATAACATCAGCTTCTCGCACAACCCGTAATGCTTTTAGTGTCAACAATTCGATATCTCCAGGACCAGCTCCCGTTAAATATACTTTCCCCACTCTTGTACTCCCTTTATTCAAAAACTTCACTTACTATCAGTAATTATATCTAATACTCAACCAATTCTCCCTCAAGTGTCTTCAAAAATGCCACTATATCCTCTATCTGCTCAGGTGTAAACTCTTTACCTAGCTGATCTTTACTCATGATACGTACAGCTTCTTCCAGTTTTTCTACCGAACCATTTACAAGAAAAGTATACCATATCTATCTAATATATGACTTCTCCTCTTTATGTAATTTCATACTCTCCAAATCACTTCCAACTCTTTAGAAAGCTGTGCTATATTAAAAGGGTTCTTCTCTTCTTTTACTCTTCCTATTGTATTCTCTGTAAAAACGAATGGTTGTAAATAATACGTACCGTTATATTTTCTTTTGAGCAGATCTTTAATGATCCTATTGATTTCTTCTACTCTTAACAGATCCCTATGTACAGTTGTTCTCACTTCAAAAGGAAACTGTTTTTTGATTAAAAAATTGAGTGTCTCGGAAAAACTATCAAAATGTTTATCTTTTGTTATCTCGTAATACTTCTCTTTGGGTGCCTTGTAATCAAGCGCAATATAGTCAATTAGTTTATTTGCTACCAACACTTGAATCATTTCAGGATTTAACCCATTGGTATCCAGCTTGATTTTAAACTTTAACTGCTTGATCTTTTTACAGAATGCTACCAGATCACTGTAGAGTGTAGCTTCTCCTCCAGATAAAACCACCCCTTCAAGAAGTCCTACTCTACTATTTAAAAAGACTAATGCCTCTTCTTGGCTTATCTTTCCTTCTCCAAATACAAGATCTTTATTGTAGCAATATACACAACGTATATTACACTTGGTAAACCAAAAAATAGTCGCTAGATGATTAGGATAATCCAACATTGTAAATGGTGTAATGTCATAAATGGGTTTAGGAAACATTAGGTCGTGATGATTTTTCAAGAAAAAAACTTCTCTCTTGATGCTCACCTTTTTTACCGATATTAAAACTCTCTACTGGCCTATGGTAGCCCATCACTCTTGTGTAAACAATGCATTTTGTTCTCTCGAATTCATTACGATGAAGTATCTCTTCTTTTTTCATTTTTTTTCTCCTACTGTTAATAAAAATTGCTCTACGCACTCTTTGGCATTATGTACCAAACTATCAATCTCTTCTTTGCTCGCATTCTCTACATGAATACCACAAATTACCAAGAGATCATTTCCTATTTTATCATAAATGATATTTGCCATTCTCTCTGAGACGATATGATCTTTATGACCTTTCTTGATCATAGTTTGCAAATGTCCCTTTTCTTCTATCAATGTTGCTGAACCAATATGCTCCTCCTCTCCGCCTGTAATAATAACAAGCTTGTCCTTACCTATCTTATGAGACTGCAATGTGACGGTATAGCGCCCCTCACCTGCACTGATCATCAGCATGCCTTCTGCAATATCACTTCATCACATTGGGGACAATACTCATGTTCCCCCGAGAGATAACCATGTTTCTCACAAATAGAAAAGGTTGGTGTGATAGTAATATAAGGCAGTCTAAAATTACTGATGACAGTTCTTACCAGTTTTCTGGCTGCTTCTGAGGAACTGATCTTCTCTCTCATATACAGATGCAATACAGTTCCACCTGTATATTTGCACTGCAGATCATCTTGCAGTGTTAACGCCTCAAAAGGATCATCCGTATAAAATACAGGGATTTGAGAAGAGTTGGTATAGTAATTGTTCTCCTTCGTTCCTGCCTGGATGATATCGTCATACCTTTTGGCATCTTCTTTAGCAAACCTGTAGGTTGTTCCTTCTGCCGGTGTTGCTTCCAGGTTATAGAGGTTTCCCGATCTCTCTTGAAAATCCTTGAGTTGATCTCTCATAAAGTCCAAGATTCTCATAGCCATTTCTTCTCCAAATTCATCAGCTATATTATGCTTATCATTAGAGAAATTTCGTACCATCTCATTCATTCCATTAACACCGATGGTAGAGAAGTGGTTGTTAAACCCGGGGAGATATCTTGCCGTATAAGGGAAAAGTCCTCTATCGTACATCTCCTGGATAAATATCCTTTTTTTCTCAAGTGTTGCGTAGGCATACTCCATGAGTTTGCTAAGCCTTATAAAAAGCTTCTCCTCATCTCCTGCATAGAGATATCCCAATCTTGCCATATTGATCGTCACAACACCGATACTTCCCGTCATTTCAGCACTTCCAAACAGACCTCCACCCCTCTTGAGAAGTTCACGAAGGTCCAATTGTAACCTACAACACATACTTCGTACATGTCCAGGCTTATACGCCTCTTCATTGGGTATCAATACGCCATTTTCATCTCTAATATACTGACTGCCTATAAAGTTTTGAAAATAAGAAGATCCCATTTTTGCTGTATTTTCAAAAAGGATATCCGTATTTTCTCCATACCAGTCAAAATCTTCTGTGATATTTACTGTAGGTATAGGAAAAGTAAAGGGCTGTCCACTCTTGTCACCCTCGGTCATCACCTCATAGTAAGCTCTGTTAATGAGATTCATCTCATGTTGAAAATAGTGATAGGTCATACTCTCCAAAGAGTTGATGTCTTCACCTCTCTCTTTAGCGCTCTCCAATAACGCTTCATCATCCAAGCCAGAAAACAGATGTTTCTGGTCTCTTGTCGGTATTTGATCTTTCAGATCAGCAGGAACCGTCCAGTCAATAGTAATATTGGTAAAAGGGCTTTGTCCCCATCGTGCCGGGACATTAAGGTTGTATACAAAGCTTCTAATTGCTTTTTTTATCTCAGCAAACGAAAGTCTGTCTTTAAACACATAAGGGGCCAGATAGGTATCAAATGATGAAAATGCCTGTGCTCCTGCCCATTCACTCTGCAAAATACCCAGAAAATTTGCCATCTGTCCCAGTGCCTCTCTAAAGTGGGCAGGAGCTCTACTCTCTACCCTGCCTCTGACACCATTAAACCCTTCATCCAACAATACTCTCAAACTCCATCCTGCACAATATCCGGTCAAACAGTCCAGGTCATGAATGTGATAATCTCCATCTCTGTGCGCATACCCCTCTTCTTTAGAGTAGATTGTATCCAGCCAAAAATTTGCGATCACCTTACCTGCGGTGTTATTAACAAGTCCGGCGTTGGAATAGCCAGTATTGGAATTGGCATTAACCCTCCAGTCAGATTTATCGATATACTCTTTGATGGTCTGTGTAGAATTGATATAGGTAGTATCTTCATCAAGTCCCATTATCTGTTCTCTTTGGATCTTATGCATATGTCGATAGAGCATAAATGATTTCATCACTTCAAAATGTTGATGTGCATAAAGCACTTTTTCTATAATATCCTGAATCTCTTCGACCGAGATCTCATCTCTTTTTTTTATCGTATCCATTAACTCTGCAAAAACACTTTTGTCATAGGCTTTCACTTCACTCTCAAATGCTTTCTTGACAACATCTTCTATCTTAAATGGTACAAATTTCTGAGAACTTCCATCTCTTTTTATAATTGTTTTTATCATAACTATTTCTCCCATACTTTTACAAGGAAAGCATTATAACAGAAGCTGTTTCCAAATGGTTTGATACCTGTCAATAAATTAAAAATCTTTCATTGAAGCATTTTATTTAAATCATTTTTTGATTTAAATCAATAAATTTATTTGAAACTTATGCTAAGTAACCTCTTGAATAATTTTTGCCATATCAACCAATCTTTTAGCATACCCATATTCATTGTCTTGCCAGGCTGAGATTCTAAGTAGATTTCCTCCTACAAGACTTGTAAAAGGAAGAT
This sequence comes from Sulfurovum sp., assembly GCA_002733215.1. Lineage (GTDB taxonomy): Bacteria > Campylobacterota > Campylobacteria > Campylobacterales > Sulfurovaceae > Sulfurovum. The sequence continues at coordinate 163,909 of NVUY01000001.1, forward strand.
TGATCACAGCACTGTGAGGGTTCTGTATATAATCGTTGGACTCATTTGGCGTATTTGTAGTATCTAGTATATTTTTATACGAAGATTTCACCTCTGATTCAAATCGTTGATTGACCTCTTCTCTTGTATAACTCCCATCAAGTTTGATACTTAAATCATACAGTGTGGTACTAGGGATGGGCACTCTTATGCTTTTTGCATAAAGCTTCTCTTTGAGATGTGGAAAAAAACGAGCCGTTGCCTCAGCGGCACTGCTCATAAGAGGTATGATATTTTGCGTTGCAGAGCGTGTTCTCCGTATATCTTTTGAGTAATGTTTTCCATCAAGCAGATTCTGGTGACTTGTATAACTATGATACATACTCATCATCGCACTCTCTATACCAAAGTACTTATCTATGATCTGAAATATAGGGACAATGGCATTGGCTGAGCAGCTGGAATTCGAGATGATAGACTCTTGCTTATACTCCTTATGGTTTACACCAAGGATATACGTTGGGGTACTATCTGTCACAGGTGCAGAGATGATCACTTTACTTGCGCCATTCTCGATCAAAGGGAAATTAGACTCAGTAGATAAAAATATACCGGTACACTCTAAAACAACATCCACATTTAAAGATCTTATATCCATATTTTTAGGGTCAGCTTCAGAAAAAAGTTTTACTGTTTGATCATCGATAAAAAGTCTATCTTCTTTAACGCTTATATCATGATCAAGAGCTCCATAGATAGAATCGTATTTTAAAAGATATGCCATCTGTTCATAACTAGAGAGGTCATTGACACCCACCAACTCAAAACTGCTATCTTCAAGCATGATACGTGCAGCACTTCTGCCTATACGCCCAAAACCATTGATAAAAATGCGTATTTTTTTACAACTCATAGACGTTAAAACCATGCCGAGCTAAATATCTAACCGTGGCTCTCTCCATACTGATGCTGGTTCCTGTAATAAGGACAACTTTTTGATGATTTTGCATAGATAACATTATAATCAAAATACATAAACATTGTATTGATAAGTATCAAAACTCGATACTTATCAATCTCTTTTAGTCTTTAAAATGGTAAGATATATTACTATTTTATGTGGAAAAAAGATACTCGATGAAAAAATATTTGGCGGTTCACCTACCGGATTTGTGGATTTCAATCGATCCAAATACAGATGGGACACCAACATCTATGACTTAATGAATGCCAATACCTGGTTTCCTTCTGAAGTCAATACCAGCACTGAAAAAAAGAACTTTAACAACCTCACCGATAATGAACAATCCATCTACAAAATGACTTTTGCACAATTTAGTTTCAATGACTCGGCACAAGAAGAGTACCTGTGTGACTTTAGAAGACTGGCAAATAACCGTCTGGTAAAATCTGTACTATCTCTTCAAATCATGCAAGAGGTAAACCATTCTAAAAGTTACGCTGTTCTCCTTGATGCCTGTGGAAACTCTGATGAAGTTTTCACTAGAATTTCATTCGCTCTTTGATGCAATGCATGAAGTAATACCAGTTATATCTTACTACCTTCCCCTGCGATACTTTCAATCGTTGATTCTCTAAACATTTTTTGTAATTGCACTTTGGATTTTATCCATTTATCATGTAATGCACATTTGTGTTTTGCATCACAAAAATCAATGCCAAGGATACACGCTTCATCTTTAATGGAATCATTGAACAGGGTTAAAATATCGCTCACTGTGATCTCAGATGCTTTTTTGAGAAATTTATATCCGCCTTCACGACCTCTAATAGATTCAATAAAACCAACGCTTACCAATTCAGTCATGATCTTTGTTAAAAACTTATAAGGTATGTTCAAATTCTCCGATAACTCTTTTGCAGAGATAAGTGGTTTGTCTTTATGATTGACCATATACGCCAAAATCCGTATCGTATATTTTGAAGTATTACTTAATTGCATTAGGTTCCTTTTATCGTTTTATAGAGATAGTTTTATCATAGTTTATATTAAAGTATATTTAATTACTACTCTAAGGTAGAATTAACTCCTATCCTGCTAATATTCCAATTACTACTTAGATGTAGAATTTAAAAAAAGGATAATCTTATGACTGAACGTATAACGAAAAGTATGGCTAAGAATATTTATTATGGTGGCGGTTTGTTTGCACTTTTAATATTTGCAGGTCTTACTTTTGATACAGTTAAACAGATACCGGAGCGATCAAATCAAGTTGCTATGACTGAATCTGTTGTCCATGGTAAATCATTATGGGAAAAGAATAACTGTGTAGGTTGCCATACTATTTTAGGAGAGGGGGCATATTATGCTCCTGAATTAGGAAATGTATTTAAAAGGAGAGGTGCTTCTGATGCAACAACCTTTAAATCATTTATGCAAGGATGGATGGCTGCACAACCGCTTGCAATACCAGACAGAAGAAAAATGCCACAGTTTAATTTAACCGAAACAGAGGTGAATTCACTTGCAGATTTCTTGATCTGGACATCTAAAATTGATACAAATGAATGGCCACCGACCATTGAAGGATAGGAGATAGTATGAAATACACATCACAAATGGTCGCAAAACCATATTTTATTTTTGCATTGATTCTTCTCGCAGGAGAAATTTTATTTGGTCTGCTTATGGCAGTACAGTACTTGTTTGGCGATTTTTTATTCCCACTCATTCCGTTTAATGTACTCAGAATGGTACATATAAACTTACTGATAGTACTCATTTTATTTGGTTTTATGGGAGCGACGTATTACCTCGTCCCTGAAGAGGCAGAAAGAGAACTTTGGAGTCCTAAACTGGCTATCATTACGTTTTGGGTCTTTGCAGTCACAGGAGTTGCTACTATTTTGGGGTACCTTTTTGTACCTTATGCCCAACTCACAGAGATTACTTTTRACAACCTTTTACCCACGATGGGACGGGAGTTTTTAGAACAGCCTTTACCGACCAAACTAGGTATTGTTCTGGTTGTTGTTTCTTACATAGTAAACACAGCAATGACCGTGATAAAAGGTAGGAAAACGGTAATCACTACTGTTTTACTGACAGGGCTCATGTTTATGGCATTCTTTTTCCTCTTCGCATTTTATATACCGGAAAACCTTGTCTTAGATAAATTTTTATGGTGGTTCACTATTCACTTGTGGGTTGAAGCAACCTGGGAACTTATCTTAGGTGCTATTTTGGCCTTTGTACTGATTAAAGTAACCGGTGTAGACAGAGAGCATATCGATAAATGGCTCTACCTCATCATCGCCATGACGATGATTTCTGGTATTTTAGGTACAGGACATCACTTCTTCTATATAGGTGCTCCGGAATACTGGTTATGGATCGGGTCTATAGCCTCTGCTGTTGAGCCATTACCATTCTTTTTGATGATACTCTTTGCCTTTACTATGTCAAGAGACAGAAAGATCCAACATGACAATGAAATGGCACTCACTTGGGCAAAAGGAACTGCTGTCGTATCATTTTTAGGAGCTGGGGTTTTAGGATTCATGCATACATTGGCTCCTGTCAACATGTTTACCCATGGTACGCAGCTCACAGCCGCACATGGTCACTTGTCTTTTTATGGTGCGTATATTATGATTATTTTTACCATCATCTCTTATGCTATGCCCATCATGAGGGGTCGTCCACATGGAAATTCTAAAAAAGCACAAGCGGTAGAGCTTAAATCTTTTTGGATGATGAACATCGGTATGATAGGTCTCACTTTATCACTGATCACGGCAGGAATCATACAAATACTTGATCAAAGAGTAGGAACTGAGCTACTAGGATTTATGGAGTCTCAATCAACTATCGCTGGTGTGTACACTGTACGTGCTGCATTTGGTGTCTTGGTTTTTCTTGGACTGTTTACGTACTTTGCTTCTTTCTTTGTGAAAGAAGAGCAAACAGCCTAAAGGCAAAAAATGCTTCATTATTGGCTTGAGTTTGAAGAGAGTATTGGTAGAGTTTGGGATAAGTATCTCAACAAAAAAGTCAATAAATTCCATGAAGAAGAGCGTGTTTACTTTGCCGATATTTCAAAATCACTCACACTTTTTCACCATCTTTTAGGTGGTGAACAAGGTAAAGAGCTTCATGTCACAGACAAACGTTATGTAGATACTTCACGAACCATGCTTCAAAAAGTATCATTTTTAGGTAAGGAGTTTTTTCTTACCTGGCAAGATGATAAGGCTATCTATTTACCTGCATCATCTGCCTATTTCCCAACTAAAGAACAAAATGAGATGCTTTACTATTGGCTCATTGCTATGGTCACTAGAGTAGAAGTAAACTCAAACAACTTAAAAGAACAAAACAACCAAGCCGTCACCCAACTCACTTTAAAATACAATGGATTTAAAGATTTTTATAGCCATGCTACTGAGTATTTAGCAAAACAATTTGAACAGTTATCATTTATGAATGCTTTACAAGAAACAGATTTAGATAGAACAAACAATGAAGCCTTGATAAATGACTATCCTAACCCTTTATGGATCTACCCTCCTATGATAACAAACATTCAAACCAATACCCCAAGTGATGAAGAGGAACCCCAACGAGGAGAGGAGAAAGAGAAGACTGAAACACTTGAGATGAAAAAACAAAGTAATCAAATGGATGACGACAGAGAAACAGATGGTTTCTTGGCTTTTTTACCTGAATCTCTCATGAGCATCTTTGAACAGGTGAATGTAGATAGAATGGAAGATGATAGCTTTGATGAAGATGCTCTCTATCATGCGGAAGATCTCGATGAGATAACCATCGGTAAAAAACAGGCAAATCTAGCTTCAAGGATCAAAATGGATTTAGATATGCAGCCGGATATGACTGAGATATATCCTCTGGGAAAAGGTCACCTCATCGATGAATGGGACTATAGGAAAAATGACTATCTCATCAACTATGTACGCATAAAACCGCAAATTACGCTTAACGTCACCCCTATAGAGTTACCAAAAAGATTGAAGAAAACCGTTAAAAAAATTCAAGGTGAGTTAGACCTTCTTGAACTAGATAGAATCAAAAATGACAGGCTCCCCTACGGTGATGAGATAAACATGGACACCTGGATAGACTATAAAGGGCATCAAAACAAATCGATGCACCATCAAAATTTCTATACCAGTTATGAAAAGAAAACCAGAGACATGGCCACACTCATTTTAGCCGATGTTTCTCTTTCAACAGAAGGGGGTATCACACAAGACGTACGTATCATAGATGTGATAAAAGATGGGCTGATCGTTTTCTCAGAAGCCTTGGAAAAACTGCAAGATAAATTTGCTATCTATTCTTTTTCATCTTTACAAAATAAAAAAGTTTATTTTAATATCATTAAAAACTTTAATGACAAATACTCAGATCTTATCCGTGGTCGTATAGACAGTATGCAACCTCAATACTATACACGACTAGGTGCTGCCATACGTGAGTCTGCCAAAATTCTGGACAAACAACAATCAGCCAATAAACTTCTACTCATCATCAGTGACGGCAAACCAAATGATGAGGACAGATATGATGGAAGATATGGTATTGAAGATACCAAAAAAGCCATAGAGGAAGTGAAGAAAAAAGGGATTACCCCTTTTTGTATCACGGTTGATCTGGATGCTAAAGAGTATCTTGCTTATCTCTTTGGAAGAAATGGCTATGCCGTAGTAAGAGATGGTCAGAAGTTACCAAAAGTAATACCGGAAGTTTATATTAACTTAACAAAATAAAGGACAAAAATGTCAAACATATATTATGAAGCACAGGGAAATGAAGTCGAGTTGTTTGAGGCATCTGCAGGTATGAATCTGCCTGTGCTTATTAAAGGTCCTACAGGTTGTGGTAAAACACGGTTTATAGAGTACATGGGAGAGAAGTTGAACAGAGAGGTCTATACAGTGGTCTGTCATGATGACCTTTCAGCCGCCGACCTGGTAGGTCGTCACCTCATTGATGAAAACGGAACTTATTGGCAAGATGGCCCTTTAACCAAAGCAGTAAGAGAGGGTGGCATCTGTTACCTTGATGAAATCATAGAAGCGAGAAAAGATACGACTGTGGTACTGCACTCTCTGGCAGATTATCGTCGTGTACTCCCCATAGATAGAACAGGAGAGCTGATAGAAGCCCATCCTGACTTTATGTTGGTAGTCTCCTATAACCCGGGATACCAAAACGTTCTAAAAGGTATGAAACCCAGTACCAAACAACGTTTTATCTCTTTAGAATTCAACTATCCTCAACCTGAAACTGAAAAAAATATCATCATCAAAGAGAGTGGTGTTGATGAAGAAATAGCTGAGAAACTAGTCTCTATTGCTGGGGACATACGTAACCTCAGTGACACAGACATCCAAGAGGCCGTGTCTACTAGACTGTTGGTCTATGCTGCAAAACTTATGGTTAAAGGTTTTGATGCCTATGAAGCGTGCATCCATACCATAGTCCAGTCCTTAAGTGATGAAGAGGAAGTACTAGAGGTGTTAGAAAAACTGGTAGCCCTGCACTTTACGAAGAAGAGAGATGACTAAAAGTAGCAACATAAAAGAACCACACCCTCCCGGGGATTTTGCCATTTGGATCATTATCTATGTTGAGCTTCTAACTTTTGCGCTTCTGTTTACAGGGTATGCTTTTTCCAGACGGGCAGATGTTGAAGTCTTTAACGCCTCCCAACTTCTACTTAGCCAAACCTCTGGGTTCATCAACACCTTGATTTTGATCACCAGCAGCTACTTTGTTGTAAAAGCAGTACAGAGCATCAAAGACATGACAGAGCAAACAGCTAAAAGTGCTAACAGTTCTGCTGCCAAATGGCTCTTGTCCGCCATCTTTTTAGGATTCTTATTTTTAGTCATTAAAGTATTTGAATTTTCTCATATTTTTGGCATGGGTATTCATCTAAGCACCAATACATTTTTCATGTTCTATCTGCTTTTAACCCTATTTCATTTTATGCATGTGATGTTAGGACTGATCATCTTATGGAATATTTATCAAAAAACAAAGAGAGTTGGCTACACAGTTGATGATTACAGTGGTATGGAAACAGGTGCATCCTACTGGCATTTGGTTGACCTGTTGTGGATCATACTTTTCCCACTTATTTACATTATACGGTAAAGGATCCACATGACAAGAATTACAAGCGTTAAAATGCAGTGCAATAAATCACTAAATGATTTATGTAAAATTCAGTACAGTGAGGCAGAAAATGCCGAATCTTAAAAATATAGTTGAGATAGTCTGGTTGATTTTAGTACTACTCACTCTTTTTACATTTTTATTAGGGCTTTTCAACACTATCAATACTTCTATTGTTGCCGTTTTACTTATCAGTACCTTTATAAAAGCGCAATTGCTTATTGACTATTTTATGGGTTTGAAAAATGTAAGATTACGTTATAGAATCATCCCCTCATTTTGGCTATTTATAGTCATCTCTTTGATCGCTACTGCGTACTATTACCCTATCTAAATATCTTTTATAGCTTGATAACCGACTATTAACAGATTTTTAGCTATTATCTATATCAAAATTACACCCGAAAGATAGTATTTAGATGGATAATAAGGCAGTACAAATGAACAAAGCAAAATATATTTGGATGGATGGTACACTCACTCCCTGGGATGAAGCACAAGTACACGTACTTACACATACCTTGCATTATGGTAATGGTGCCATAGAAGGTACAAAGGCTTATCCAACGGTAGATGGGAGATGTGCTATTTTCAAACTGAATGAACATACAAAAAGACTTTTAAACTCAGCAAAAATGACATTGATGGATGTACCATACACCCTTGATGAGCTTAACGATGCACAAGTGAAGCTACTTCAGGAAAATGGGTTATTTAACGGGGCATATCTGCGTCCATTGGTTTATCTTGGTTATGGGGTTATGGGACTTTACCACAAAGACTGCCCTGTACAAGTCTCCATCTCTGCATGGGAATGGGGAGCGTACCTTGGTGAAGAGGGTTTAAGAAAAGGGATTAGATTAAAGATCTCATCTATGACAAGAACACCTAACACATCGGGTATGGGCAAAGCAAAAGCCGTAGCAAACTACCTAAACTCTCAGATGGCTAAATTTGAAGCGGTTGAGGCAGGATATGATGAGGCACTGCTTAGAGATGACCAAGGCTACATCGCTGAAGCATCCGGAGCTTGTTTCTTTATGGTAAGAGAGGGGAAACTCATCTCTCCACCATCAGACAACACACTGGAGTCCATTACGCAGCAAACAGTCATAGACTTGGCTACCGACATGGGCATAGAAGTGGTAAGAAGACGTATCACTCGTGAAGAAACATACATTGCAGATGAGTGTTTTCTTACAGGAACAGCAGCAGAAGTGACCCCCGTACGAGAGATAGACGCACGTATCATTGGTGCAGGTTCACGCGGGCCGATCACCGAGAAACTACAGACAGCATACTTTGATGTAGTAGCAGGGAAAAACCCTGACTACCTCCAACATTTAACATACATAAACTAATAAAAGGGGTCTGGTGATTTGTGATTTGTTGCAAAGCAATGAATCATGAATCACCTGACCCCTAGCAAATAAAGGAAAACCATGCCAGCAGATATGAACGACTATTTTAAAAAGAAAAAAACGGGTAATAACTCAAACAATAGTGGAGGAGGAAACAACTTCGAAAATCCTTTCAGCAATATAGGTAAAGGTGCCCCATGGATCGTAGCTATTATTGCTATAGGACTTGCCATGTTTATACTCAAACCTTTTACCATCATCAACTCCGGTGAAGTAGGTATCAAGATCAATACCGGTAAATTTGAACAAAAGCCACTTGAAGCGGGACTGCACTTTTTCATCCCTGTACTTCAAAAGATCATCCCTGTGAACACACGTATCAGACTTATCACGTACTCTAACGTAAGTACAGGAGCATTGGGTGACAACTATAGAGGTTTTGAAGGTGGCTTACGTAGAAACCCTGCTATTACAGTACTCGACAAACGTGGACTTACAGTCAACATTGACATTGCGGTACAGTACAGACTTAGAGCAGCCACAGCTCCTGCTACCATTGAAAAATGGGGTTCAAGCTGGGAAGAGAAGATCATCAACTCTAAAGTAAGAGAAGTGGTGCGTGATGTGGTAGGTCAATACACCGCAGAGCAACTCCCTGAAATGCGTAACGAAATTGCGAAAGCCATTCAAGCAAAAGTAAGAGCGAGTGTCGATGCACTTGAAGGTCAACCTGTTGCACTTGAGTCTGTGGAACTTAGAACCATTAACTTACCACCAAAAATTAAAGAGCAAATTGAAAAAGTACAGATTGCAAAACAAGATGTAACCATTGCCATTCAAGAAAAAGCCAAAGCTGTACAGCAAGCACTTAAAGCAGCTGAAGTGGCAAAAGGGGAAGCAGAAAAAAGTCGTATTGAAGCACAAGGATTAGCAGACAAAATTCGTATTGAGGCTGAAGAACAGGCTAAAGCGAATATGCTTATCTCTCGTTCATTGACATCTGAACTTCTCCAACTAGAACAGATTAAAGTACAGGGGAAATTTAACGAAGCACTTAGAGTCAACAAAGATGCTCAGATCTTCCTTACACCTGGCGGTGCAGTACCTAACATCTGGGTAGATGCCAAAGGTAAACAACAACAACGTTTAATGGGTGAACAGCAATAAAACCGTAGGGGTCGATTCCATATCGACCCACCTATTTAACAATCCCAATGGGCAGATATAGAATCTGCCCCTACATCCACAATAATTCTATATAATCAAACCGTATCATGCCATTGCACCAAGGTAAGTCTATACCCCTCTTCTACAGGCAAAACTTCATGTGAAAAATAAGGATGACTCGGAAAGACTATCATGTCTCCTGCTTCAGGTTGAATTTTCACAGGATTCCCTTCACTGTTGTACAGATAATTGAACAGTAGCTCTCCACCCGTAAAACTCTGTTCATCACTCTCTGCATTTTTAACATGAGAGGTAACAAAAAGTACAGATGAGAGTTTTCTTTGTGGCGCAACGACTTTAAAACCTACGGTCTTTTTATCTTTGTTGATCAGTTCACTTGAGTCATCTGCATGTTTTACGTAAAAAAAGCCTTCTCTGTATTCCAATACCTGTACTTTCGTAGAGTGTACCATAGCTACAGAGAAATAAGCCTCTATCTCAGCCTTATGCTTAGAAAACTGATCTGCATAAACTTTTTCGTAATAGGTATTTAATTTTCCGATATTGGTCTTTCTGTATGATTCAACAATATCAGATTCGATGTTTCCGGAGTTTAACTGTTTTCGTACTTCTGCTTTTTGTTTTGAGCCGCTGTCTTCCTGTACTAACTGTGTCAGTACTTTACACTCTTCTTTAGAAAAAAAGTTTTTGATAACAAGATAGGGATACTCCTGATACGGACTTGGAAAAATAGCACGAGGAATCTCTATACGGTCAAATAGATCATCACAATAGACATAGTTGCTAAGCTGCTTCATTTACTTCCTTGATTTATAGCCTAAATTGGTATAATAGCACAATTAGATTTATGGAGATTTCACAATGAAAATAGACTGGAACAAAACCCCCCTCATCCCTGCTATCGCACAAGACCATGAAAACAACGAAGTACTCATGTTGGCCTATATGAATGAAGAAGCCTACAACCTCACCCTATCTACAGGCTTTGCGCACTACTTCAGTCGAAGTAAACAACGCATCTGGAAAAAAGGGGAGAGTTCCAACCATACACAAGAAGTCAAAGATGTACTTCTTGACTGTGATGCAGATACTGTCATACTCAAGATCAAACAAAACGGTGTCGCCTGTCATACAGGCACAAAAAGCTGTTTCTTTACTTCTGTCATGCAAGACAAAGTCATCTTAGAAAAAGAAGTAGATACAGATGCCATTTACGGTGTGGTAGATACCCTCTATCATACAATCCTTGAGCGTAAAAATGCTTCAGCAGAAGCCAAGTCATGGACAAAAAAACTACTAGATGACAAAGAACTCATGTTGTCTAAAATCCGTGAAGAGGCGGACGAAGTATGCGTAGCCATCAACGAAGAGAACGATGAACAAGTCATCTACGAATCCGCCGACCTGCTCTATCACACCCTGGTAGGCTTAGGCTACAGAGAGATCTCTCCGGACAGAGTAAAACAAGAGTTGGCACGTAGATTTGGTTTGAGTGGAATTGTTGAAAAAGAAGGAAGAACTAAATAAAACGTTACATTTAAAAATTGCGTAGGGTCGGTTTACCGACCCTACGAGAAATTAAATTTAACAGCCGCCTGCACATCCTGGACTATCTGCATTTCCGCCGGCAAAATACTTCCCGTCAAAAGAAACCAATGAATAGCTTCTATCAGTACCCAGGGACTCTTTAAGTCCTTCTATCGAAAGGAAACCAAGAGAAGTCGCACCGATCTTTTCTCTTATCTCTTCTACAGAGTTATTTGCAGAGATCAGTTCAGCTTTTGTCGGTGTATCTATACCATAACGACAAGGATACTTTATCTCCGGTGCTGCGATACGCATATGTACCTCTTTTGCACCGGCATCCAGCAACATACGTACGATCTGCTTAGAGGTTGTCCCACGGACAAGTGAGTCATCGATGATGGCTACTTTTTTACCTTTGATAAGTTGTTTTACCGGTGAGAGTTTCATTTTGACTTTTAGATCACGTATCTCTTGTGTCGGCTCGATGAATGTACGTCCGACATAGTGGTTACGAACGATCCCCATCTCAAAAGGTATACCAAGTTCATCAGCATAGCCTTTTGCAGCTGCGACACCCGAGTCAGGAACCGGCAATACCAGATCCACTTCAGCAGGTGTCTCACGAGCCAATCTTTTACCCATCTCTAAACGCATTTCATACACATTTTTGCCATCTATATTCGAATCCGGTCTTGCAAAATAGATGTACTCAAAAGCACAAGGATGAAAATCGACATTGCCAAATACCATTTCTGACTTTGGTTCTTGTCCTTCTTCAAAGGTAAGCATTTCACCCGGTTCAACATCACGGACAAACACTGCACCTACAAGATCAAATGCACAGGTTTCTGAAGCTACGATGTACCCGCCGTCTTTAAATTTCCCAAGACTCAAGGGACGTATACCAAAACGGTCACGAATGACAAACATTTTTGAACGACTTTGAATAGCCAAACAGTATGCACCTTCTATCTTGGTAAGCATATCTTTAATGCGGTCCACCAACGAGTCTTCTTGAGATTTAGCGATAAGATGAATGATGTTTTCCGTATCCATATCTGTCTGGAAAATGGCACCCTTATCTATAAGCTCAGTTCTTACTTCCTGTTTATTGATCAGATTGCCATTGTGGACCACTGAGATCTCACCCAGTTTATACTTTGCAAATACAGGTTGAGAATCCCCTGCAGAGTCTGAACCTGCTGTAGAGTAACGGTTATGCCCTACTGCACATGAGCCCGTTAAACTATCAAGTGTAGATTGGGAAAATACATCAGCGACCATGCCACGCTTTTTATACACAGAGATACCCTCACCATCTGATACTGAAATACCAGTAGCCTCCTGTCCTCTATGCTGCATAGCAAAAAGCGAATAGTATGCTACGGTAGAAGCTTTTTTTGCGCCAAACACACCCACTATTGCACACATATTAAATTCCTAAACAATCATTGATAGAGTAAAGACCATTCTCTTGATCTACGATCCATGTCGCTGCACGTATGGCACCTTTTGAAAAGGTCTCTCGGGAAGTGGCCGTATGGTTCAGTTCCAAAAACTCACCGTCATTGTAAAAACCAACTGTATGACGACCCACAATGTCCCCACCGCGAAGCGCCATCACAGCGATCTCATCTTTGCTTCTCGCACCTATCTGACCATCTCTTCCCGATACACGTACCGCGTCAAGGTCAAGACCTCTTCCTTTTGCAGCGAACTCACCCAGAGTCAAGGCAGTACCAGACGGTGCATCCACTTTATGTCTGTGATGCTGTTCTACGATCTCAATGTCAAAATCTACTAATGTTGCAGCCACTTGTTCAACAAGTTGTTTAAGTAAAGCAATACCCGCAGACATATTGGAAGCATAAAGCACAGGCATCTCTTTAGACGCTTCTGTGAGAAGATTTTGCTGATGTTCAGTAAATCCTGTCGTTGCGATGACAAGTGCTGTAGGATTTTTTAATGCTTCTTCACACAGTTCCTGTGTAGCGACAGGTGCAGAAAAGTCTATGACCACGTCACATACGTCAAGTAATGCTTTCATGGAGTTGGTGATCAATACTTCATCCGGAACATCTACCTTAAGTTCATCAAAGACATGCAAGGCACTCAATGTCAAATTCTCATTTTCCAAAACATTTTTGATAAGGTGTTCACCCATTCTACCTGTACTGCCTACGATACCTACTTTAGCCATTATTGCTGCTCCTGAATATATGATATGACCTGAAGTGCAGCTATAGAACCGTCACCCGCTGCTGATACTACTTGTTTGGGTGCTTCGATACGAAGATCACCTGCTACAAATAGTCCAGGAACTGACGTCTTCATATTTAGATCTACAATTACCTGAGCACTCTCACTCATCTTACAAATAAAATTATCGCTTGCATCTTTGAGTACATCATTTTTCACATCTTGACCTACAAAGACAAAAAGTCCTGTATTATCCATATGGGTAATTTTATCTGTTTTAACATTTCTAATATCTACTCCACTCAATCCCATCTTGTCACCCACAGCGTCTTCTATCACAGAATCAAATATAAAGTGTATGTTCTCTTTCCTTGTCGCTCTATCGATGGTAGGAGGAGCAGCTCTAAATTCATCTCTTCTATGTACCACATAGACATCCGAACAAATGTTTGAAAGGTAAAATGCTTCTTCAAGTGCTGTATCTCCACCACCTAATACAGTGACTGGTTTATCTTTATAGAAAAACCCGTCACAGGTAGCACAGGTACTTACGCCTCTGCCATAAAACTCATCTTCACCATTAAAGTTTGCTCGTCTAGGTACTGCACCTGTTGCAACAATGGCTGTCATAGCTTCTACAGTCTCTCCACCTTCAAGTGTCAGTGTAAAGTGTTCACCTGTTTTATCTATGGTCTCTACTTTCTTCATTTCATGTTTTAAACCAAAGTTAAAACACTGTTTTTGCCAAGTATCCATAAAGTCCAACCCTGTTTTCGTGCTGTCAAAAAAACCTGGATAATTCTCTATTTCTGAACTTTTTGTAATCTGACCACCGGGTACGCCCATCTCAAAGAGAGCCACATTTTTTAGTCCGCCACGCGTTGCATAGAGTCCTGCCGTTAATCCTGCTGGTCCACCACCAATAATTGCACAATCTAACATTGTTAATTCCTTATAGAAAAAGTAAAATATTTAATCAAATAGTAGTTATTATACAATGAAAATACTTGGTTAAAAATTTTAAGTTATTGTATCTAAAAGTAGGTGCAAAAGAAGTGTAGTGAAGAGGGATTTTCCCTCTTCAGATGCAAAACTTACAGTTGTGCGTTGATTTTTTCAGCAAATGCATCTTTAGAAGCTGCACCAACCATTTGGTCTACCATTTCTCCGTCTTTAAAGAACAGGATCGCCGGGATAGATCTGATACCATATTTTACTGCGATCTCTTGTTCCTCATCTGTATTTACTTTACAGATAGTTGCTTTACCGTCAAAATCTTCTGCCAGTTCTTCAACTACCGGAGCGATCATTCTACAAGGACCACACCAAGGAGCCCAGAAGTCTACCATAGTTACACCTTCAGCGATAGTCGCATCAAAATTTTCGTTTGTTAAGTCAATATATTTTGCCATATTTATTCCTTTTTGTTGTATAAAATCATTATAGCAAAGTTTTATTATAAAACTATTGTCAATGCTTATATTTTTTATTATATCCATAAGTTGTGCACTAACTGTGTACTATTAGGACAAAATTACTCTTATTTATATTTTTTTCAATACAATTTCAGGAAATTCCGAAGAACGTGTCCCCTCTTCTGCCTTGGTATTTTTACCTTTTACTGTATATACAAAAGAAATTTTCGCTTTATCTGTCGTGTTTTTATTTGCTCTGTGAAGCAATAAACAGTGAAAAAGTACCACATCCCCTTTTTTTAACTTGGTAGATACTTTATTTGAGATGATCTCTTTATTGACTGCATTTGCTTCAGAAAGATACTCTTTCTCATCAAACTGTTCTGCAGATAAATGCATTTTATGACTTCCTGGTATAAATTCCAGCACGCCGTTCTGACTAAATTCATCATCTAAAGCCAACCAGATACTCAGCAAGTTAGCATCACTGTAACGCCAATACCGTCTGTCTTGATGCCAAGCCGTTGCAGTACTTATATGTGGCAACTTTGTCATAATGGAGTTATGATGCCCACTCGTTAAAACAACTTGATCATTGAGTACCTGTTGCAGCACAGGACGGATCTTTTCATTTTCCATCCATGCTTTAAATAGACTGTCTCTATCATACACTTGTCTTAATCTGCGTACAGCCATACTCTGATTATCTGAATTACTTGTATAGTCTGTCACCTCTGTACGATACTCTTTAGATCTCTCATCATACTCTGTCTCTGTCTCAATAGGCTCTATCTTCTCTTCCAAATGCCAATTTGCTACTTCCGAGATGTCATCACATGTATTTTCATCTAAAAAACCTCTCAAAACTATAAAACCATCTCTGTGAAATTGTGAGAGTTGTTCTGAAGAGAGTTGCATGTGAAGGCCTTTAGATTATAAGTTGCAAGATTATAGCGTAACGTTCTCTAAAAACTCCACTTCATTTCCACGTACGATCAAAGCATCAATACTGAAAGTCATATCTAATCGTTTTGTTTTCATATAGTAATATGCTGAGTTTATCACTTTTCGAAGTTTGGCAGGTGTGACATTATAAACAGGGTCAAAAGATCCGGACTTACTACTCTTTACTTCTATAAAATGGAGGGTGTCTTCACGCTGTGCGATAATGTCTATCTCACCTAACTTCCTTGCAAAATAATTACGCTCCAAAATGACAAACCCCTCTTGTTCTAAAAAACGTGTCGCAAGGCTTTCACTTTTATCACCGAAAAGTTTAGGTAATTCTCTCATTTTATTCTCCTCTCAACATGAGGTTGAAAATTGCGACCTCATCTTTGACCCGTAGGGTGGGTTTTCTAACCCACCAATAAGGCTATTTGCACACAATCACACTCATCACCGAAAGGCTTACATCTATTTATATCTTTTCAAGATAGCTTAACCTTTACGGCGAAACTGGATAAAATGCAAAGTTATTTACGTGGTGGGTTAATACCCACCCTACAAGTTATATGAGAAGTATAGAATAGAAAAGAAGAAAGAGGTGAAAATATGTCATATTGACATATTTTTTTGTTAAATGCCTTTTCATGTGGCTGCTGTTAGAATCTATCAGCCATATGTTCTCTGATAATTGCCATCATGTCATCCATTGATTCACCCGCTTTTTTCTGAATGAAATGCTCAAAGTATTCATCGATATAAGACTTCGGATCATATATACTTGCAATTTTCTGACGTTTGGGATCGATGAGGATCGAGTGTTTAAATTCTTTTGCTATGGGAACGATGTCGATCACCGCGCCGCTAGTACCGATGGTGATGAAAAGTGTACAATGACGGATGGCCTGATGCAGTTGACTGTACTCGGGTGCAGCTTCGCCAAACATAACGACATTGTGACGCAGCCTTTTATTTCCGCAATGCGGGCAAGTTTCATGACCCTCTTGAGGGGCATACCCAACAGGAAACGTCCCGGTGCACGCTTCACAGCGAAGATCAGTTAGCGTACCATGAAGATGGATCACATCTTTGGCACCTGCTTTTTCCATAAGATTGTCAATATTTTGGGTCAGATGGATGATCCTCCCGCGATAAGCCTCTTCAAGCCCAGCCAGTATTTTATGCGCATGATTGGGCTCTTTAAATTCAAGGTCTCGTCTGCGGTCGTTGTAAAAATTGCTTACTTTTTGGCGATCTTTTACCCAACCTTGCGTAGAGCAGACTTCCATAACATCATGGTTTTCCCAAAGACCGTCATGGTCTCTAAAGGTACAGATACCACTCTCAGCAGAGAGTCCGGCACCGCTTAGTATCATAACTTTTTTCATGTCCAATCCTCTTTATGCCACCCTTTAATTATAGGCCAATTAATAGAGTGAAATAAAGACCATGCTTATTGATATTAGAGTATTTCACTTTTCATTAAAAATGCAGTTTCATCAAGCAACTCGTAAATAGTACTTGTCTCTTCATCAGTCAATGATACACCCTCAAGCAAGTCCATTTTTCCTACAGTCTCCAGTATACGTGTCTTAGCTGCAATATATGCAGCCTTTCCTTCTGGACTTAATGCTTCTAACTTATCGTGATTTTCTTTAGTCATGCCATAACTCCTATTATTAAGATACTCCATTATGCCAAAACTATAATATGATACACATGGGTATATTTTTCTATGGATATTCACTAAATAGGAGTAATTTTATCCTAATTTGTGTTTAGATTCAAGATGTTTTAAGAAACTCTTGTTAATATCAGACAAATTTATATCAAAAGGATTATAAAATGTTTACAGTAAATATCGATAAAGAATGTGGATGCTTCAACAGAAGTGACTTAGAAAACAATACAGGTTTTGAAAATAATGATGATGCGCTCATCCAAGCACAATCTATGATAAACCACATGAATGAAAAGTTTTGTGGGAAACATGGATTTTCTCTCAGTGAAAATGGAAATGAATTTAACATCAGCATGAATGCACCGCAACAAGCACAAGCAAGTTCAGGTGGATGCTGTGGTGGTGGACACTGTTCATAGGAGCATAGCTCCTCCATAAAATCAATGCGTAAATTGTATTGAAGTATAGGTTACCACGTGCAACGTGGGAACCAGCAAAAGGTGGGTTAGAAAACCTGCCCTACTAAATTATTTAAAGTTTCCAAACACCAACGGTGCTTTCAAATCTAAAGTTTTTACTTCAGCCATCACAGCCTGAAGGTCATCTATCTTCTTCCCAGATACACGCACTTCATCACCCTGTATAGAAGGTGTGACTTTGAGTTTCAATGCTTTGATCGCTTTGACAATTTCTTTGGCTTCATCTTTTTCAATACTGTCAACGATCTTATAAACAATCTTTGTATTGCCACCGGAAATACCTTCAGTTTTGACTTCTTCAAGTGACTTTCCTGCGATATTTCTCTTGATGAGTTTTGAGATTAAAATATCTTTGAGGGCATCTACCTTATCGGGAGAAGAAGAGCTTAGTGAAAGGACTTTCCCCTCTTCATTCAGTGTGATCTCTGCCACTACACCTTTAAAATCAAAGCGTGTCTTTAACTCTTTTTGAGCCATAATGACTGCATTTTTCATCTCCATCATGTCTAGCTTTGCTGTTATATCAAAATAATGATCTTTTGCCATTTCTTTCCTTTTACTTCTCAATTCTCATCATAGCAATATCGCCATTCACCACATCAAGCTTGGCAAGTGCAGACATAGCTTCTTGCATCTCACTCTCTTTACATCTGTGTGTAGTGAAAAGAAGTTTTGCTCTCTTTTCATCTTCTGTAGGTTTTTGCAACATGGCTTCTATAGAGATGCCATACTCTCCTAAAGTAGAAGTAATTGCAGCTAAGACACCACTTTCATCTGCAACATCTAATCTAAGGTAGTACTGTGTGACTATATCTTCTTTTGGGAGAAGTTTAAGTCCTGACTCTAAGCCTTTTTTATAGCCTAACATAGGCCCCTGGTTTCCACGTACGATGTCTACAATGTCCGCTATGACTGCTGAAGCTGTAGCATCACCACCTGCTCCCGGTCCATAATACATCGTCTCACCCACACGATCACCTATCACAGTCACCGCATTCATCACACCATCTACTTTGGCGATCATACTATCTACGGGGATCATAGTCGCATGGACACGTAATTCAACACCATCCCCAACTTTTTTGGCGATCCCCAATGATTTGATCTCATAGCCGAACTCTTTGGCAAAGTCGACATCTGTCTGGGTGATGTTTTCTATACCTTCTATAAGGATGTCTTCTGGCTTGGCATCTATGCCATAAGCGATGGAAGCAAGTATAAGAAGCTTATGTGAAGCATCAAAACCACCTACATCAAAAGTAGGGTCTGCTTCTGCATACCCTAAGTCTTGTGCTTCCTGAAGTATCTCATCATACTGGGCACCTTCATTGATCATTTTTGTGAGCATGTAGTTACATGTACCGTTCATGATACCCTGAATAGATTCAATATGATTTGCTGATAAGCCGTTACGCAAAGCACCGATAATAGGTATCCCCCCTGCTGTACTTGCTTCATACATCAACGGGATATCTCCTGCTATGGCTTGAAGTTCATAACGATGGTAAGCAAGCAGTGCCTTGTTTGCAGTCACCACCGCTTTACCGTTTTCAAGTGCTTTTTTCACCAATGCATAAGGCTCTTCCACTCCACCCATGAGTTCTACCACAATATCGATCTCTGGGTCATCTACAACATCTAAAGGATTGTCAGAGATTTTAATGCTTACACCTCTGTCTTTGTTCAGGTTTTTCACCACACCGGACTTCACAACTATTTTTTTACCCGCTCTTGCTTCAATGATGTCTGCATTCTCTTCAAGTATTTTTACAACACTCGTACCTACTGTACCTACTCCAAGTATTCCTATTTTTACCATATTATTTCTTCGCCTCTTCAAGTTCTTTCAGGAACTTTTTAATATTACGCGCTGCCTGTCTGATACGATTTTGATTTTCTATCAATGCAATACGCACATACCCATCACCATATTTCCCAAATCCTATACCGGGACTCACTGCCACATCAGCACGAAGAAGAAGTTGTTTTGAGAACTCCAAAGAACCCATCTCACGTGCGATTTCAGGTATTTTAGCCCAGATAAACATGGAAGCACTCGGTTTAGCCAAAGGCCACCCTGCCTTGCCAAAAGCATTTAACATCACATCACGTCTTTTTTTATAACGTGGAATGATCTCCTTCTGCGGAATATAGTCATGTTCATCCAAAGCAACCGTTGCTGCCACCTGAATAGGCGTAAACATACCATAGTCAAGCCAAGACTTAATACTCTGAAGCGCGCCGATCAGTTTTTTATTACCTACGATGAACCCTACTCTCCAACCTGCCATGTTATAAGATTTTGACAGAGTATAAGCTTCAACAGCTACATCTTTGGCACCTTCTACACTCATGATAGAGGGTGTCGTATAGCCGTCAAATGTGATATCTGCATAAGCAATATCAGAGATGATATAAAAACGTTTCTCTTTAGCCAAAGCTACAAGTCTCTCATAAAATTCAGGTGTTACGGTTGCGGTACTTGGATTATGTGGAAAATTGACGACTAAAAATTTTGCTTTTGGAATAGAGTTGTCTAGGTGATCTTCTACATCTGCTAAAAATCTGTCTTCATCCACTTCAAACGTATCTTCATCAAATACAAGCTGCATCTTTTCAACATTCGCACCCGCTAAAATAAATGCCTGAGAGTGGATAGGATAGGTAGGATCCGGAACAATGGCAACATCACCGGGATTAGATATAGCCTGTACAAGATGCACATATCCTTCTTTGCTTCCCATTGTAGCAACGATCTCAGTATCGGGATCCAGGTCTACATTATACTTACGTTTATACCATTTTCTCATCGCTAAACGCAGTTTATATATCCCTTTACTGGCAGAGTAACCATGTGTTTTTGGTTTCTGCGCTGTTTCACAGAGTTTATCAATGATCGGCTTTGGCGTAGGAGCATCCGGATTGCCCATAGAGAAATCTATAATATCCTTCCCCTCTCTTCGCAACTCCATCTTTAGATCATTGATCTCTGCAAAAAGATACTTTGGAAGCCGATTTATTTTATCAAATTGAATCTCATCAAACATACTTTACTCTCTTTAAAACTTTATGATTTAGCATTTTCTGCCTCACTCTATTTATCTTTAGCTTTCACTGCTGCAGTATCTTCAGCTATGGTCTCTCTCTTCTTCGTCACATTCTCTTCTGCCACTTTTTCCATGATGACAACTTCATTACTCTCAGCAGAAGTTTGTGTATTGGGAATAATGGTCTTTGCGATACTCRGATCTTCTACAATTTCTTTTTTAGGAATATCTTTATTTTCACCTGTAAACTCTTTTATCATTTTTTCATCAACAAAAGGAATGAGCCCACTCAATTTTTTTTTATCGAACTGTGTGAAAAAATACCAGGAAGCATAGCCAAGAAGAAGCAAAACAAAAAATAACAGGAATTTAGATTTGCCCCTTTTTTCTTCTATGATCGGAAGCCCCAAAGTAATACTGTGAGATTCTACCGTTGAACCATAATACTCCAGAGCCTGTTCCCGTAACCTGCCTAAGTCTGCATCATACTCACGTTCTATGATAGAGATAAACCCCAAGGCTTTGACCTTTTTTAACGCATCAAAATTTGCGGCTACAAGATATTCAAGATTCTCTTCAGATATATTTGTCTTTTTACTGATCGCTTTAATACTATGTTCTTCTAAAATATCATTTAATTGCATAACCCATCCTATGTATTAAAATTGCTGCAGCGGCAGAGACGTTCAGTGAATCAAAGGCGTGTTGCATCTCTATAGAGATACTGTGGTTKACCTTGGCGATCACTTTTTTGGAAAGTCCTTTGCCTTCACTTCCCAGCACAAGTACACGTTTGGAGCTAAATGTCATATCCTGCACATTTTCACCATCCATGGATGCCCCATAAATCGTAAATCCGAGTTGCCCTAATTCGTTAAAGGTATCTAAAATATTTGGCACGACCATAAAAGGCATATCCAGCAGGGCACCTGAACTCGTTCGGGCAATGGCAGCAAAGTTAAGCTGCTTTACCCCTGTTGCCATGACCGCTTCTGCACCAAGTGCATAAGCAGACCGTACGATAGCCCCTATGTTTCCTACATCTGTTAAACCATCAAGCACCACAATAAAACTATTCTTCTTGATCTCAGCAAGAGAACTCTGTTCAAAGTCAGACATCTCCACCAGTAAACCCTGGTGGTTTCCACCTTTAGACATGGATTGCGCCCACTTCTCTTCTAAGAATTTGATATTATCGTGATATTGGTGAAAAAGTTCTTTTGGAAGAATCCCTTTTTTAGCAACATAAACTGTTTTTATCTTCTCTGAATGATGCTCTAAGGCATGCAGACAGACTTGTTTTCCATATATAATCATAGAGATGATTTTACCCTTTTTTTGCTTTTAAGGGGTTAACGAGTTCGTTATACCACTCTTTTACAGACTTGTCGCTCAGTTGTGCTAAGAGTTTTGCTTTAGGTTTCGGGGGTAGATCCAAACCTAAAACCTCAGTAAAACTAAGACTTTTTTCTAGACTTTTATTAGCTCGGATAACGACTACCCACTCTCCACGTATGGTGAGCGTTTTAAACTGTTCATGTAGTGATCTTACTGTACCGCGATAGTAGTTTTGATACTTTTTGCTGATCTCTTTAGCCAAAAAAAGTTCTCTGTTCTCATCCAAAACTAAAATTTCATTTAAAAGCTTTTCCAAACGGTGAGGAGACTCATAAAGTACAGTATTATACCCGTTAGCCAAAGCTTCTGCCAAGGCGCTGCTTCTCTCTTTTCCTTTATGCGGTAAAAAAGCATAAAAAAGAAACTTCCCTTCTTCAAAACCAGATGCTGCATATGCTGTAGTCACCGCTGAGGCTCCTGGAAGTACATCATATGCTATGTTGTGTTCCTGTGCATATGCAACAAGTATCTGTCCCGGATCTGAGATCACAGGCATACCTGCATCACTGACATAGATAACTTCTTTATCTTTAAACGTAGACCCAAATTCATCTAGTCTCTGCTGTCCGTTATGTTCATTAAAAGAGTAAAATTCTGCATCAGGATATGCCATATCAAAGCGCTCTTCCAAAAGTCGTAAAAGCCGTTTGGTCTGACGTGTATCTTCACATAAAAAAAGTGTTGCTTTTTCAAAAAGCTTCATCGCACGAATAGTAATGTCTTGGGGGTTTCCGATAGGAGTAGGAACGAAAGTGATCATAAGGTGCCTTTAGGCAAAATAAAATTTAAGCTGCGAGGACGAAGTCCTCACAAAAAGTCTTAAGACAATTTATATTTGTTTTTAAACTTTTCAACTCTACCGGCAGCATCAAGAATTTTCTCAGAACCTGTAAAGAATGGGTGACATTCATTGCAAATATCTACTGACATTTCAGATTTGTTTGTTCTGATCTCAAACTTGTTTCCACAAGCACATGCTACTTTACACTCAACGTAATCCGGGTGAATTTCTTTTCTCATTGTATTTCCTAAAAAGTTATTTTTATGCCAGGCAACTAACCTGTTCTAGTCTGCGACTCTTCCTTTTCCAAATGAAAAAGTGTCATTGCAACGCTCTTTGGCGAGACAATTAAGAACAGTATCTTATCGAAATAAATTTAAAGTGTACTTTTGTACCGAGCTTAATACTTTATTAACACTTCTCATCTATAATTGACAAAACAATCTTAAAGGAAAACTATGAAAAAAATCATTCTCGTAATGGCAATGCTCTTCATGTCAGTCTCAACACTACCCGCAGCAGGTAACCAATATGCTCTAAAGCATGCTAACCCGATGCCAAATCTCATGCGTATTGCTATCAAAAATGCTGATCTCTTAGGCGTAGACGCAAAACAAATGACTGCCTTAAAAGCCTGGTCTGAAACCAATAAACCTAAGATGCAAGAGATGGTTAAAAAAGTAATGAGTGAAGAAAAGATGCTTCATGAAAAAGCGTTAACATCAGATGCAGACACTTCAAAAGAAGCTGAAGTAATGCTAGAAACGCGTAAACAGATCATTGCGATGAAAACAAAATGTAACGCAACCCTGAAAACCATTTTGACTAAGAAGCAATATGCTGATGTCATCACTATCTATAGAAGTGTACGATAAACCCTGCACACTTCATTTAAAGCAATATCTTACTTGCTACTCCACAGACAGCACTTTCACTTTTTAAGACCAGTGGAGTATCAAGTCCTATTATGGCATCTTCTTTAAAAAGTGCCACTTCATCCTCATGAAATCCACCTTCACACCCTATCACAATAGTCTCTATCTTATGCGCCTTCGTTAGTCTGTTTTCTGAAAAGTTCAACATCTTGCTTTGAGGATATTGATGTAAAAAAGTCTCCAGATCATCAGACAAGTCTAACTGCATCATCTCAGATCTTCCCGACTGCTGAGAAGAGTTTAAAAGTATCTTCTCTAAACGTTTAAAATCGATTTTAAAACTCTTTTGGGAGCGTTTACAGTAGATAAAAGTGATCTTCTCTACGCCCATTTCATTCAGGGAAGGCAAGACCTTCTCTATGCTTTTGGGGTCTATGACACACCAGCCTATATGCAGTGGCACTTTTGCTTTGATCTCAAGTGTTTGACTCTCTTGCAGTTCAAGTCTAACAGAACGTTTATCTATGGAAGCAATAAGGTAACGGTAAAGAAGTCCATCTTCAAGATTACGAAGGTATAAAGTATCCTCTGTCTTATGCCTTCGTACTTTGAAGATATATCGATGCTCATCTCCAAGCAGAGTAAGCTGAGGTGCTCCTGCCTCTTTGTGGTAAATATATATCATGACTAGAGTGCGATCACACCTTATGCTTTAAGTATCATAATCACTATCATGATACTTACCAACAGCACTTGGATAATTGAGATTTTTATAAATGCTGATTTAAGTACTTTATGTGTATTTTCATTCTTTAAATTTGCTAATTTAATTGCTTTGTACTTTTTGATCTCAATATACATCATCACTGCCCAAACCGCTACCATGATGATAGTGGTTGTTGCCCAACCCAAATCACCTGTGAACACGGCAACAAGTCCTGAAAATGCGACCATGGTAGCGA
Source organism: Sulfurovum sp. (assembly GCA_002733215.1). GTDB lineage: Bacteria > Campylobacterota > Campylobacteria > Campylobacterales > Sulfurovaceae > Sulfurovum. Next base: position 188,917 of record NVUY01000001.1, read on the forward strand.
TGGCTTGAAAGATCATCGTATAAATAAAACTTCCTTTTCTAAAACCTTGCGGGTTCTTTGCTGTCACAAAAGGGATGATCATCCCCCCGACCAAAAAAGCTAAAAAAAGGTATACCAATATACTGTGTCCTGCTAACATCTGTGCTACTTCCATACTAAATTCCTTGTTTAATAGTTTGTTTAAAAGTGGATTATACTATAATCACGATAATTAAACTTTAAAGGTCGCACATGGCTGTCTCCATCACTGAAGCACTCGATATTATCTCTCATACTATGACCCCCTTAGATAGCGAAATACTGCCCATAGAAATAGCTGTAGGACGTGTAGTGACACAAGACTATGTCGCCGCTTTTGATCTGCCCAGGTTTAACAACTCTGCCATGGATGGGTACGCAGTGAAAGTATCTGCTGCCGGACAAACAGTAAAGTGCAGTGAAGTTATCTACGCAGGGGACGATCCTCAAATGCATCTTCTTCAGAACACTGCGATCAAGATCATGACCGGTGCCCCTGTCCCTGCAGGATGTGAAGCCATCGTTCCCATAGAAAATGTAAGTACTTCTGATGATAACATCACACTTCCTTCAGATATACAGCATAACGGTTTCATACGTATGGCAGGTGAAGATATCAGAAAAGGTACTGTATTTCTACGTAAAGGTGAAGTGGTCAATGCCTACACCATCGCTTCACTTGCAAGTCAGGGCATCACACATATCACCGTGACCAGAGAGATAAAAGTAGCCATTTTTGGTACAGGAGATGAGCTCCGCCCCCACTTTGAGAAGATAGAAGCACACCAACTCTACAACTCAAACAGCCCTATGTTTGCAGCACGTTCTAAAGCCCTTGGTTGTGCAGTAAGGTTCATACGTACTTCTGCAGACACGTTTGAAGCACTTGAAGCATCCATAAGATCTACACTTGACGCTGACATCATCATCACCTCCGGCGGTGTGTCTGTCGGAGACAAAGACTTTACTAAAGTGGCATTTATCAATTTAGGCATGCAAGTACATATAGATACCATAAACATCAAACCGGGACCACTGACCATAGTCGGAAGCATAGGGAGAACAGTGGTAGTAAATTTACCGGGGAATCCTTTAGCCGCTATGGTGAACTATGAATTGTTTGTTCGGGCTATCTTGCGTAAAATGTCCGGGAGAACAGACCATCGTCATGCCACAGTCAGCACAACCATGAGAAGTGACTTTTCTGTAAGGGGCGGTAAACATGCCGTGGTGCTTGGAAAGTTTAATGGAGAGAGTTTTGAAGCTTTAAAGACACAAATGCCCGGCATGGTCTCACCTATGCAGGAAGCAGAAGGTCTCATACTCATTACACCTGATGTGAAACATTTGGAAAAAGGTGCTTTAGTGAAAATGATACCGATATCATGGGAATTTACAAGGGAAAAGAAAGAAGATCTGTATACGCACTAAAAGAGCAAACTTCCTCACTTACAAAAAGAGGAAATTTGCGGGGTCTACTCTCCTTACTCAGTAGGAGTTACCAAGGTTTCTGTTTCTGAAGCTTTTTCTTTTACTGCTGCTACCACTTCATCCATTGTTTCTCCTGCTGATGTTTTTAACTCTTCAGCTTTTTTAGCTGTTGCGTCCATAGCTTTTTGAGACTCTTCTTTAATTACGTCTGATGCATTCTCTGCAGTTTCTGTAAGTGATTTTTTTGCATCTGATGCTGCATCAATAGTTGCTTTTTTTGCATGTTCTGCCGCTTCTTTGAGTGAATCCATTGCTTTCTCTGAATCTGTTTTAGGTGCAACTATTTCTGATGCTGCATCTTCTACTTTTTCTGTTGTTGTCTTTTCTTCACAAGCGGTAAAGAGTAGAGCTGCTGCTATAAGTGAGAGTAGTGTGAAATGTTTCATTGGTTAGTCCTTTTATTTTAGTGCCGTATTATAGCATAAATACTGAAACTAAACTTTTGTAGGATTTTTAACAAGTGTATGAGTTAGAAGCTTATCCCAAAGTGCCGTATCACTCCATTCACTTTGCACTTGAGGCGAAAAGACAATATCTTCAAGTTTTATCGTTCCCATTAGCGTACTGTGTGCATCTTCTTTAAAACCCTGGGCATAGCCCGTCTCTGTCTCATGCACAATGATACTGTGAAGTTTGACTTCTCTTTCCCCATTTTGCATATCGGTACAAGCCAAGACACGTTCGACCATGAGGTAGATCACACGAGAGAACTGTTCAGCAGAAGGAGAAACCGGAAGTTCCACCCATCTGTTACTGTATGTTTTCATGGCAGTGATATAGGAAGTATCATCTTTTGACCAAAGCGTGATCGCATGGTCAAAAGAGTCTATGAGTTCTTTAATGTAGCGTTTGGTAAGTCCAAAATCATACACCATCTGCCCGTCATCAAGATAGCTAGACTCTAAAAGTACTTCTATCTTATAGGAGTGACCATGAATATTTTCCGAACATCGCTGAGTAGTACAGTCACGAACAATGTGTGCATTTTCAAATTTAAAAAGTTTTCGTATTAACATATTAATCCCTAACGGAAGGCTATTTCTCTGATTCTAGCACAGCTTACTTAAATGCTGCAATAAGTGATAACTATCAAATGGGAGTTTACTAGTGTGTGTAAAGAAGAGTTATTTTCAAAGCAAGGCATGGATACCTTACTTTTCATTAGATATTATATCTTAGACAAATAATCAACTATTGCTTCAGTGCGTGCTATTCTTTTTTTTTGCTTCATAATTAGCTTCTGCTTCTTTTGCAAGCTTCTTTAGGGCATTTTTTTGTTCTACTGTTTGCGTCGTAGGCTCAAATGGTGTGTGATTCTTGTTTTCTGTTTCTACACAAGCGGTAAACAACAATGCTACTGCTACCAATGAAAGTAATGTTATATTCTTCATAATTTTCCTTAATATATTAAATTTATAATATATTATATTATTTCTAAACTTTTTTATACTTTTTCATACACCTATGAGATAAAAGTTTTCCCCAAAGTTTAATATCTACCCACTCTAAACACCCTGTGTTGTGTCAAACACTCTTATGTGCAATCTATCACTATAGCGAAAATTATGTTTCATACAAAACTCAAAGACAGCCCTGTCATTTTTCCAAATACTATCTCTACTTTCCCCTACTGGCATACAATAAACATCTAAGTCCGGTAACATATCTTGTATCTCTTTTATCTCATCTATAGCTGTTGTTTTTACTAATTCGGCATCTATGGTAAATTTCAAAAAAGCTTCTTTTGCATAACTCTGTATGTTTTTTAATGCCTTGGGAAGAATGCGTTTTTCTTCAGGTTCTCCAGAGTTTGCCAACTTTAAAGAGAGTGCAAAAATACAAGACTTATAGGCGGGGTATGCGTTAAAATCTATCTCTATCGTACCATTGGTTTCAAAGGTAATTTCAATTCCTTCATCCACCAGCCACTCCAGCACTGCATAAAATTTGGCATCGGCATGATACATCAAAGGTTCTCCGCCAGTAATGACCAAATGCGGATTGTATCCAATTGTTTTAAATTCACCTTTAAGGGTCGTAATGAGTGTTTGGCTATCATTTACCTTGATCCACGACTTGGAAAACGCAGAGTCCACTGCGAAATAAGTATCACAGCCATAACGTACTTCACCCTCCACTTCATACTCTGCACCAAACCCAGAACAACTTAAATTACATCCGCCCGTTCGCAAAAAATAGGAGGGAACCCCTGCATACTTCCCTTCACCCTGTATGGAAAAAAATTGTTCAGTCAGGTAAAACATCAGCCACCGGTCTCATAAAATGCACGCTTAGAGATCTCTCTGTCTTCAAGCTCTTCTTCACTCCAACGGTTCTCTTTTGGTTTGTCTTTAAGTACTTTTGCCAACACGTCTGCGGCACCCTGAATGTCACCTTTTTTAACCGATTCTGCAATGCTCAGTGCTTCATCAAAGTAAAGACAGGGAATGAGATTTCCCTCTGCTGTCAAGCGTATACGGTTACAGTTTTCACAGAAATCATGTTTATGCGGATCTATGAGTCCAAACTCCGTACCATCCTCAAGCAGATAGTTAAATGAGGGACTTGCACCTTCACGTCCCAATGCTTTGATCATATGTTTCTCTTTTACTTTTGCAAGTATCTCTTTTCCATGCATCCCTTTTAGTGCCTGGTCTGCATGTGCATTTTCCATATATTCTATAAAACGTACTTTAATACCACGTGCTTTACCGTACTCTAAAATATCTAAGATCTCATCATCATTTATACCCTTGAGCGGTACCATATTTATCTTGACTTTCAGTCCTACTTCCAAGGCTTTATCTATCCCTTTAAAGACTTGACCTAAGACATCTTTCCCGGCTATCTTCGCTGCCACATCTGCCTTAAGCGAGTCAAGTGAAATATTGAGTCGTTTAAGTCCGGCATCTTTAAGTCTTTGTGCCGCTTGCGGGAGTAAGTAGGCATTGGTTGTCAAAGCCAGATCAAGACCGGGTTTATACTCATCGATCATCTTAATGAAGGTATCAAGGTCCGCACGCAACAGTGGTTCGCCACCGGTCAAGCGTATCTTGTTCACCCCACCGTCTATGGCCACTTTTACAAAGAGAAACAGCTCTTCAAAAGAGAGCAGGTTTTCTTTGGGTACCCATGAAAAAGGTTTTTCCGGCATACAATACTGGCATCTAAAGTTACACCGTTCTGTGACCGAGATACGCAGGTAATTGACTTCACGTCCATGTCCATCTATAAGCATTTAAAATCCAATGTATAATTTATTTCAATAATTTTCTTAGGTTACCTAAATGTAGATAAAAAGGGGATGATGTGTGTCAAAAAAACAGGATCTCTTTTATTGATAGTCCCTTTTACTTAACCCGAGGCGTTGTTACTCTCTTCATTTTTTTATAAAAACGAAGCAAAAAATCGTCGTTGTTCTCAAATCGCTTTGCTTTCAAGGGTGTTCACAACGACAAAGCACACTCCGTGTGATAAAAAAGAAATTACACCTAAAGTTGTAATATTTACATTGAAAATTTCGCTGTAGTTTGTTGTAGATTTGGAAGAGGGTCGAAGGAGTGTACGCCAGTACATGACTGAGTCACTCCTTCAAAGATGCGACAAAATGCCGCGAAAGATTTAATGTAAATCTCTCCACATTGATTTCTTCCATAAGAACGCTAAAATCGTAAAGAATACAAAGAAACCGATCACCCATGGCCCCAGTTGTTCTCTAGCTTTTTTACTAGGATCTCCTGCTTCAGTAAGGTATTCTTTGACTTTCTCATAACCTTCTTGGTTCAGACCTACTCTAGGCATAGAAGTACCGGCAAGCTGTCCTTGAGGGTTTTCTATGAATGTCTCCATAAAGTGCTCACCTCTGGCTCTGATCATCATAGAAAGATCAGGGGGTAAGTTACCCATATAGGCTTTTACCAGATCCTGCTCTTCTATCACTTTGATCTCATGTGCCAGTTCATCTTTTTTATGTTTGAACTTAGGTGTATCACCCAACTGTGTCGTCTTCGTATAACGTACCGCATGACATCTTACACAGGCTTCAGTAAACGCTTCTTTAGGTGTTACTTCCCCAGCTTTTTTCTCTTGCATATAGGCTACGACATCTGCTATCTGTTGATTGTCAGAAACCGTAAACTTGATCGAACCCATTGGGTGTAAAGAGGTATCTGCATACTTATGATCAACATTTCCTGCCATCGCAGGATCTTTAATAAGTGCTATTAAATAGTTTTTATCATAGATCGCACCTGAATGGTCAAGATTTGGCGGGATCACACCACCCATGTTTATGTTCGCACCATTGTGACAACCGATACAGTTAGCAAATACTGTTTCACCTGCTGCTGCATTACCTTTAAGTGCTGCAACTGTTTTGACATCTGCCCAGAAAGCTTTTTTCTTAGTTACCAATGCAGCATCACCTTTACGCTCTGCTTCTGCTATGTCATCGGTACCATCATAGGTAAAGCCATGACTCTTGATGACTATTTCCTTACCATCTTTGTCTACTTTCATATGCATCTGATGATGTGCATAAGGCTCAACCAACCAATATGTTAATAACGAAAAGAAGACAACAACTGCAAATATTTTTAATTCTCTCATGTTATGCTCCTTTCTCTATTTTTTTCTCAAACATCGTGATGACGAAGAGGATCGGTCCCATGAACAAAAATGCCACGGCAAATATCAACCCTAATGTTGCAAATAATGGGTCTGTAGGTGGTAATTTACCTAAAGCTGTTAAGGCTATCATAATCACAATGAGCGCCCAGAACCAATATTTAAACAACCCTCTTTTGTGTGCCGGCGCGACATTTGGACTTCTATCGATGAACGGTAAGAAGAACAAGGCAGCTTGAGCGATACCAAAGGCGATCAAACCAACATCTTTAGAGAATGGACGCAAGATCTCATAAGACCAGAGGAAATACCACTCAGGGTAAATATGTGCAGGTGTTTTAAGTCCGTCTGCAGGGTCAAAGTTCACCGGATCCATTGCAAAGTTAAAGTTATAGAACACCAGATAAAAGAAGAGTATGAAGTACACGCCCATTACAAAGACATCTTTAGACAAAAATACTGGAGAGAACGGAATGACTTTAGATTCTTTTCTCTTGCCTGCTTTCCAAAGGTCTGCTGCTTCTTCGAAGTCTATCTCTGCACCTTCCTGGTTATTTACGTGTGGTAGTCTAAGCGTACCAAAGTGTAAAACGATCAGTCCTATGATCACTAAAGGAATAAGAAATACATGCAACATAAAGAAACGTGTCAAGTATGCATCACCAGGAACATAGTCACCACGAATCCATTCCACTAAACCATAAGCTTCAAGTGAACCGCCTGAGAATAGGTTGGTAATAACCATACCCGCCCAGTAAGACATTTGACCCCAAGGCAGCATATACCCTGAGAATGCTTCTGCAGAGAATGCAACAAAAAGTCCCATACCCGAAAGCCAGATAAGCTCTCTGCCTCTTTTGTATGAACCATAGTAAATACCCGTGAACATGTGGATATAAATGATCAAGAATACAAGAGATGCACCTATACCGTGAATATGTCTCCATAACCAACCATAGCCTACTTCAGCCATGATCGTATAGTTCACTGAATCAAATGCCAAATTTGTGTCTGGTTTGTAGTACATGAGCAGGAAAATACCGGAAATAACAAGTATCCCGAATGTTGCAGCGAGTACCATACCCATTGCCCATAAGAAGTTAATATCTTTTGGAATCCAGTATTCAGTATTTAACACTCTTTTAAGTGTATTGAGACCTATACGCTGATCCATCCATTCGTTTAAACTGTTTGCTTTTTCAAAATGTGCCATATCGTCCCCTTATACCGTGATGCCGGCAGCTAGCATTTGTTTATACTCAGGTCCTTCTTCACCCAAAATAAGTTTTGTTCCAGCAATTTTAAATGGTGGAATTTCAAGTGGACTTGGTGGTGGAAGTCCAGGTTCTTCTATACCTGATGCATCAAAAACCCCTCCGTGACAGGCACAGAAAAAGATATGCTCATCTTTTTTATACGCGGGGATACATCCTAAATGCGTACAAAGTCCTATAGAAACATGAAATCTGTCTGTACCGATAAGTATATCTCTGTCATTTGGTTTCATATCTACTGTTTTTTTCAAAATAAAAATAGGTTTCCCTCTCCATTTTTCAACCAGCAGTTCATTTGGTTTAGCAATACTTAGATCAACCGTAGTAAACCCCGCTGCCTTTACAGACGGCAATGGATCCCACGTGCGTTTAGCAGCAAACCCAAGTCCTCCACCGATACCGACCAAGGCAGTAGCACCAAGTGCCATACCTATGAAGTCTCTACGTTCTTTTTGTTCATTTTCCATATTTACCCCTCATAATTATAATGAGATATTATACTGAATTGACGATTAAAAATAGGCATGCTAAAGGGGGAAAGACAAAGGAAATTTGATGATTATGTTACAATCGGTAAACTAAGACAATTATAGTCTTAAATTATAAATAGTATAACTTATTGTTTTAATAGAATAAGATTAATTTTATTTTTTAGGAATTTTTCCTCTTTGTGCCATTTTAATATGCACATGTATAATATCTAAGGCGGCAGGTGTAACACCCGATATTTGAGACGCTGTAAACAATGTAGGAGGTGTTGCAAGTGTAAGTTTTTCTATGATCTCATTACTCAATCCTGAAATATTACTATACACAAAACCTTGGGGTATTTTGATCTTTAGCATATCATCCATTTTCAGTATCTGTTGCTGCTGTTTCTCTATGTAACGACTGTATTTAGCCTCTACAAGTATCTGCGTTATCACTTCATCATCGTACTTATTAAACTCAGGTAAAAGTGTGATGAGTTTTTCCCGGTTGAAGTCTCCGCGTCCTATGACATCGATCCAGTAGGTTCGGTCATTGATCTTCACTGCACCGATTGATTCCAGTTGTGCTAAAAATTCTTTCGTAGGTGTCACATGATTGACACGCAAAAAATCTAAAGCTTCATCCAAGTCTGCTTTTTTCTTCTCAAACCCTGCCATATAGACCTCATCCAAAAGCCCAAACTCTTTTCCATAGTGAGATAATCTCATATCTGCATTGTCTTCACGTAAAAGCAGTCTATACTCAGCACGGCTTGTAAACATCCTATACGGCTCTTTGGTTCCCTTGGTCACCAGATCATCTATCAATACGCCAATATAGGCTTCATCACGTCTAAGGATAAAAGGCTCTTTGTCTTGAATGTTCAATGCGGCATTGATCCCTGCCATCAGTCCCTGAGCTGCTGCTTCTTCGTAGCCTGTGGTGCCGTTTATCTGACCGGCGGTATAAAGCCCTTTGACCTTCTTTGTCTCCAAGGTATGCTTGAGTTCTGTCGGCTGTACATAGTCATACTCAATGGCATAGCCGTAACGTACTATCTTTGCATTTTCCATTCCTGCCACTGACTGTATCATCTCCAACTGCACATCTATAGGCAGTGAGGTACTCATACCGTTAATGTAGTACTCTGTTTCATCTATGGTTTGAGGCTCTACAAAGATTTGATGCCGCGGTCTGTCACGAAAGCGGTTGATCTTATCTTCTATACTCGGACAGTAACGGGGACCGGTCCCTTCAATTTGACCGGAGAACATCGGTGCTCTGTAAAAGTTACTCTCTATGATCCTGTGTGTCTCTTCATTCGTATAGGTCACATAACAAGGTAACTGCTTGGGATTAAAAGTCTTTTTGTCCGTACGGAAAGAAAAGGGTGGTGGAGGTGTATCGCCAGGCTGCAGTTCCATCACGGAGGTGTCTACAGATTTTGCATCTATTCTTGCACAGGTCCCGGTTTTGAGTCTGCCTATTTCAATACCCAGGCCTTTCATATATTCAGCCAGTTCAACAGAGGCAAATTCACCTTGACGCCCTGCGGTTTGTTTTTTATCTCCTATATGGATCAAGCCGTTAAGAAATGTTCCTGCGGTAATGATCACTTTGGATGCAGTATAGCTATTGCCCAACTGTGTAGTAACCCCTTTGACTTCACCCTCTTCTACGACCAGACCATCAGCTATCTCTTGTTTGACATCCAAATTTGGGGTGTTAAGTACCATATTGCGCATATACAAACGATACTGATCCATATCTATCTGTGCACGTGTTCCTCTTACTGCCGGACCTTTTGAAGCATTCAGCGTTCTGAACTGTATACCTGTCTTGTCTGTACAAAGACCCATCTCACCGCCAAGTGCATCGACTTCTCGTACCAGATGACCTTTTGCAAGTCCGCCTATGGCAGGGTTACATGAAGACGCACCTATCTGTTCTGCCAGTATCGTTATCATCAGTGTTTTTACACCCATACGTGCAGAAGCCAAAGATGCTTCTATACCCGCATGACCACCACCGATGACTATGACGTCATAATTCATTTTCAAAACTCCACCAACCTCGTTCCCATGTTGTACGTGGGAATGCATATGTCACTTTTATTTGATAATTAAATTTTTTCAACATATCAAATTCAAGTATGCATTCCCACGCAAAGCATGGGAACGAGAAAATACATTTATTTTTGTTATAATATGCGAATTATATCCAAAAAATGGAGTATCATGTTTACAGGTCTAATCCGTGAAATTGCAACAGTCAAAAGCTACCAAAACAACATCCTGACCATCCAGTCAAAACACCCGGCAAAACTTGGGGACTCCATTGCAATCAATGGCGTATGTCTGACGGTCATTAAAGTCAACTCTGACGGTTTTGACCTGGAACTTGCTGACGAGACTCGTTCCATCATTGATGAATCTAAAATATCAGGGAAGGTTCACATGGAGCCCGCCATGATGATGAATGACCGTTTTGAAGGACACATTGTACAAGGACACGTAGACTGTGTCGGGACCGTTACACAGATCATTCCCAGAGAAAATGCCACAGACTTCATCATCACCGTAGACAAAAAATACATCGCTCACATCATTCCCAAAGGTTCCATCACTATAGATGGTATCTCACTCACGGTCAATGATGTGGGAGTGGATAGTTTCAGACTGACCATCATCCCCCATACACTCAAAGAGACATTGATGAAAAACTATAAAGTGGGTACCAAGCTTAACATAGAAACCGATGTCTTTGCAAGATACATAGACCATATCCTTGCACACAGATCTGCTAAAAAAAGCATGTCCTGGGATGAAATAGACAACATGCAAATGACCTACTAGTGAATCTTTACGACTACATAACACCTCAAAGTGGTGAAGATTTCACCACCCTCCTCTCACATAAAAATATCAAAATAAACCGTATTGTGAGTTCAGACAATGTTAAAACTGTTGAATATAGTCAAAAGGAAGATGAATGGGTCGTACTGCTTCAAGGCAAAGCGACACTTTTATTGCATGGCAAAGAGCTTATTTTAACGGAAGGAGAAACACTTTTTATTCCGGCAAGAACAACCCACCGCATTCTTAAAACAGATAAAAATACACTTTGGCTAACCATACATATTTCTTAAAACATTAAACAGATTTCTTTTTTAGCTATATTTGGATAAAATCAAAAGAAATAAGGATATCTTATGATCACTAAAAAAATGGCAAAATCCCTTAACGAACAACTCAACCATGAATTTTACTCTGCTTACCTATATCTTTCGATGTCAGCATACTGTAGTAAAATGGACTTTAACGGTGCAGCAAGTTGGTTTTTACTGCAATACCATGAAGAGCAACAACATGCGACACGTTTTTATAACTATCTTGTAGAACAGGATGCCACGATATCACTCCAAAGCATTGATAAACCGGAGAAAAAATTCGGGTCACTGCTGGAAACTTTTCAAAAAAGTCTGGCACACGAACAAATGATGACAAGAAAACTGAATGAACTCGGTGACAAAGCACTAAAAGAAAAAGACCATGCCACCTATAACCTACTCCAATGGTTTGTGAATGAACAGGTTGAAGAAGAAGCAACCGTCAGCGAGATCATATCGAAGATAAAACTTGTACAAAATGATGGTTACGGTTTACTTATGATAGATAATGAACTAGGAAAGCGAACCTCTGCCACAAGCGGTGCCATGAACTAAAAGAGGTTCCTTCTTATTGAACTTTTTTAAATCAATTGTAAAGCGATACTTCTCTACAGTTTCCTTTACATGAGAAAATAAATTTTCATCAGATATAAAATTTAAGTTATACACGTTTTTCCTCTGAACTATATATGTCATTCATTAATTGAATTAATGATTTTCCAATTGCGTATGATAAATTAACAGGCACAGCATTTCCAATTTGTTTATATTGCTGTGTCATTGAACCAGCAAATTTCCACTCATCAGGAAATGTTTGTATACGTGCATACTCTCTCACTTGAAAAGGACGGGTCTCGTCCGGATGACATCTTTCTGTTTGCTTTTGAGCAGGAGAACAGGTAAGTGTAAGACTAGGTTCATCCCATGATATACGGCGTGCAATTCCTGTTTTTCCTCCACCAAGATAAAAACTTTTCATCATATACTCTTTTTGTAATTCAACAGGTAAATCACGCCAATACCCACCTGGAGGGATTAAATCAAGAATTTTTTTCTTCTTTTCTGGATACTTCTGTCCTTCAGACACAGGAACATCACAAGAGAAAAGTTCTCCTTTCTTAAGCGCATCTTTTAATGTATAGATTTTTGAAGACTGTTGAGGAAAAGTAAAAGAAACATGAGAAGCATAGTCTTTCTTAATACCTACAATAAAAAGACGCTCCCTCTTTTGAGGCACGTTATAATGTATACCTTTTAAAACTGTAGGTTCCAACACTTCATATCCCATAGATTTAAAAACATTTACCATAGTTTGTAAAGTTCTCCCACCATCATGGCTCTTTAGCCCCTTCACATTTTCAGCTAAAAAAACCTTTGGCTTAGACTCTTTTAGTGCACGCGCAAATTCATAAAAAAGTGTCCCTCTAGTATCTTCTAAACCCAATTTTCTACCAGCATAGGAAAATGCTTGACAGGGGAACCCACCAGCTAAAAGATCAATATTTTCATAAGGAGTGAAATCTATTTTAGTAATATCACCATGAACAACATTCCAATGTAAACGATTTGCTTTCAGTGTTTGAGTTGCAGCAAAATCAAAATCATTAAGTAAAACATGTTGAAATCCGGCTTTTTCCATACCAATTGCCATACCACCAGCACCTGCAAAAAGTTCTATACTTGTGTATTTATGTTGATTGTTAAAAATTGGAAAATGTGTTTCACTCATATTTTATTCCTTCTAAAGCATTAGACTCTGATTTTAGTTTGAAACAAAAAAAGTATGTCAAATTGTCACATTTAATTCATATAGTCATTATCTTTCATAGACTTCGATTCTGTATTACGAACCTTCTTCAGTTCCATATCTATATATTCTAAAGTATTTAACATCTTTAAAGAAGCCACAGTAGAGTAACGCATCATTTCTGCTCTGTGTACAAAAATGTAAAATCCGTTTTCATACAGTCCCAAACGTATCGCTGCTGCCGTTGAATAAGTGGTAAGAATAGCATCATCATTTGAGATAGTTCTTATATCACAGAAGTGTTCTTTTGTCCACAAAAGCGGATTGTGTGCTGGAGAGAAAGCATCCTGATATATGATGTCTATTTTATCTTTTATCTTTGGAATACTCTGTCTGGCATCACCCAGTAAAATTTCTATCTTAAACTGCTCATCTTCATAATACAAGTCTTGACTTATCGCTTTGATGATATATCCAATGTCGTCAAATTCCGGAGGGAAAGCAAAATCAACCAAAGAACGCAGCAGTTCTTCATCAAACTCTGGAGAGAGTATGTGTACTTTAATTTTTAATTGATGTTTTTTTATGTAGTAAAGGGTAGCAAAAGTATTGTACCCAAGACCAAAACAGATGTCCAAGATAACAAGTGCGGTTTTGTCTTTTTTCAAAGAAAAAGCGGGTTTTACATGTTTTTCCAAACTTTCATGTAAGGCACCGTCTTTTGTAGAGTGATACGGTTCGTCAAACTCTTTAGAATAGAGTGTATTCGTACCGTCTTCACAAAGTACCAACTCTTTTTGAGCTCTTAAGTCTTCATCATACATAGATAAGATTATTTATTTGCATCTTTGAGTTGTTTTTTAGACATTTTTAACTTCTTATTGTCCATTTTCCCTATACCTTTATCCAAAACATTTTGAGCGATATCCTTTGCATCATCAAGTGAATGCATTTCATACGTTCCGCACTGATGTAAGTTAAGTTCCGGTATCTCTTTTTCAGATTTAACACCCAGTACATCTTCCATAGATTCTTTCCATGCTTTAGCTACTTTTTTAGCTTTTGGATTTCCAAGTAATGACATATAAAATCCTGTACGACACCCCATAGGAGAAAGGTCAATGATCTCTACATTTTTGTCATTAAGATGATCTCTCATAAATCCTGCAAATAAGTGTTCCAAAGTATGGATACCTTTTGGTGATAAGATATCTTCATTTGGCACACAAAAACGCAAGTCAAAAACGGTGATATCATCTCCACTTGGTGTACTCATCGTCTTTGCAACTCTTACTGCGGGTGCGATCATCTTTGTATGATCAACGGTAAAACTGTCTAATAATGGCATAGGTATTTCCTTTAAATATAATTTTGATTATAGCGTTATAAACTTCAGAGCCTCTAAGGCTGAATCATATACATTATCTGTGCCAAAATTTAAATCTGAAGTGCAATTTTTGAAAATTTGAAAATTAAAAGTTGTAAATTTAGATTTGAAGAGGTTAAATGCTAGAATCTTACTTCAAAT
>NVUY01000044.1 GCA_002733215.1 Sulfurovum sp.
AATACCGGCATCATCTTCCATATCGACAATATCAATATCAGCAATATGATCACTTGCCATTGCTGCGACACTGTCATTAAAGGTTGTTGTATCTTGATCATAATCTTGACGATTGATTATTCTGGCAAGTAGTATTTTGATGCTAGAATCATGAGCATAGATCTTGTCTAAAATACTCTTTACATTGTTGGTACTGGAAGTGAGACTGTATTCTGGCTGATCAATATCATTGGTCCCGATATGCAATAGAACGATCTGTGGAGCTTCCGTATCCAAATAGGTATCTATAAAGTCATTTAGCTCAGCAGTTGTACGACCATTCTTTCCTTGATGATCAGAATCGAACGATGGATCATAATTCTCACCCGATGAAAAAGAGCCAACAAGATCAAAATTGTATCCACCATCAAGAAGTTTGGACCACAAAGGACCTCTATAACCACTTTGATTTACTGGGTCTTCTGGTATGATCAAGCCCTTCGTAATAGAGTCACCCAAAGGCATAATTCGAACAGAATTGGCACCAAAAAGTGATAAGGACAGCAAGATAGGCATCATAAGCCCTATCAGTAAAATCTTTTTTAACATATTTACTTTTTTCATTGTAATACTCCTTTATGATTTATATCATTAAGGACAGTATACCGAAAAACTTCTTTAGTTTTCAATAATTTCGCCGGAAGCGATTGCGTCTATTGTACCATTGTAACTGGCTTCGTATTTATCTTTGTAGTTATAGGCTTTAAGTTTAAAGCTCTTACCCGGGATAACTTTGATCTCAAACATACCATCTTCATTTGTAGAAAGGTCACTGCCTATCCAGTTCTCTCCTAGAGCATAAAGTCTTACATCACTCATAGGTGATCCATCTTTATCTACAATGCGACCACGGTAAATACCAGCCTCGTCTTCAAGTGCTCTGTTTACACTCCAGGTTCCAAGATGTGAGACTTCACCTTTATAACTACCATCTTCCTGTAATTCAGCATAGCCTTCTTCAAGCCAAAGTCCCTGTTCATAGTCATAATACCATAAAGGAAGAATATTTTGCTTTTCCAAAGAGGAAACTGCATCAAATCGAAATGTGGCTGTGTCCCCATCTGCAAGACGCAATGTGTTACCGTTACTGTCCTTTAGTGATATACTGATCAGACCGTAAGAATCAAACTGTACCATTGTTCCATTGCTATTTATCCCTTTAAAGGCACCGGGGAATACTACTTTCCCTTCATCAGAGGTAATATCCAGTAGGGTTAATTCTGACGAAATTATACCACTATAAGGGTTTCCTTCTGAATCTATGTAGTCCACAGAAGCAGCTATCATGATATGGGCACCGGCAATTTCTCCAGTACTCTCATACTCCCATTGATTATTATGTGCATGCATAGCATACTCCAAATAGTTGGTATTGTCTCCTGATAAAGATTTGAGTTTTATCTGGGCACTACCGATAAGATATCCCTCTTTTTCAAAGTTGACAATTGCTTCTTCACTTGTTATGAGGTCAGAGAGTGCATAGAATCCATTTTCATCGGTTGTTGCGGTAGATTCACCGATACTCACCTTGACATCTGCCAGACCATTTCCAGTGAGACTGTCTTTGACTTGTCCCTCGTGAACAGTTTTAGCAGCTGTTGTTGATGTAGAAGTATCTGATGAACCTTCATTGATATTAGCATATGAAGAGCCTGTACTCCCACCACCTCCACCACATCCAGTAAATATAGTTACCAGCATAACAAATAGATAGAGTTTCATTTTTTTAAATATATACATTAGTATACCTTTGTATTGTTTTATTATTGGAAAAAAATAAGTTATGAAATATTTGAGAATGTACTTCTCTGGAAACGGAAAGTATTATGTTATACAATACTACTATACATAACTGTATAGGCAACTCGGCTATCTCATTTATTGAGATCCTAAGCTTTCCGTCCCTGTTTCACAACAAGTTTGGCTTTTTCCACTGGTAAGATTATATTGTAAGAGTATTACCTCTATATTACTTCTAAAAAATAAGATGTCAGATAATATATTGGAACTCTATAGAATTATTATATCGGGATAGTTTTAAAATTTTTTGAAGGGATAATATACTTTAGTTTAATTTTAAGGAGAATTATAAGTAAGTCACAAGTATTATTTTATCTTAGTAGATTTATTCTATGATTGCTTCTGTGTCTTCTCTTTTGAATATTGTATTCTATTGGAGAGACACAGAGTTTTGAACGCTTTCGTTATTAATTGATATCAACGATTATTGCTTCATTAATGTTATATGGATTATCCACTCCCATTAAAATAATAAATAAGTAATAATCGGTGCGATAACCGGGACATTTCCTGTAGGTGTTTCAAACCCCTTTCCAGCTTTTCCTTGATCGACATGCTTTTGTATCTCACTTTGACTCAGAGCACTGTCAAAAACAGCTATCTCGTCGAGAGCACCATCATATTTGAAATTTTCCCAGTCCAAATAACCAATAGTTACAGGCTGGTTACCATCGTTCAAAGGTGCATCATAAGTATGGTTCTGTGTATCGTCCAGTGTACCGTCAACATAGACCTTTGTCGTATTGTCATTGCCATTTCGGACATATGCTATATGATGCCATTCACTATCACTTACGATAATATTATTACCAAGAGATTGGGTAAAACTGATATCATTGCTGTCATTCAATCCGACCTTGATTCTACCATCAGCTTTTTCTATACCTATAAACCAGGCAAGACCCGTAGCGTTTGAATTACTTCGTTGTCCCATCATAATATTGTGTTCATTATTGACAGTATCTGTATCTGTCTTCATCCAAAACTCTATAGTGAAGCTGTCATTAGCTACCCAGTTAAAGGTTGGCGTATCTGTCACATCGATCTTTTTAGTACTATCAAAGACCTGCGCATTGCCAACCATAGCTTCTCCTGTAACATCGGGACACTCTAAGCCTGTACACGTTGCGTCAGCACCTGAGTAATCATCAAAGTACGGTGATCCGGTTATTTCATCCAACTTCCAGTAGTGTACCATACCATTTGGAAGGATCGAAGTATTTCTGATTTTTAGCACATAGTTTTGAGTAGCTATTTCATCATTGTTAATATCTTCTGCTTCGACCTCTATATCAACATTTCCCACATTGTTAGTAATCGATGTTCCACTTATTAGACCTGAAATTTCATTAATACTCAACCAGCTTGGAGAAGTTTTCAGTCTAAATATAGCATCTGGATCCCTGTTACTGATAACATCGTAACTATAAAGTACATTGACTTCTGACAATGTAACTGGATCACTGATGATCGTTATTTTCCCAGCTTGATAATGCTGTAATACCTGAGTTGCATTCAGAGCACTGTCAAAAACAGCTATCTCGTCGAGAGCACCATCATATTTGAAATTTTCCCAGTCCAAATAACCGATAGTTACAGGCTGGTTACCATCGTTCAAAGGTGCATCATAAGTATGGTTCTGTGTATCGTCCAGTGTACCGTCAACATAGACCTTTGTCGTATTRTCATTGCCATTTCGGACATATGCTATATGATGCCATTCACTATCACTTACGATAATATTATTACCAAGAGATTGGGTAAAAYTGATATCATTGCTGTCATTCAATCCGACCTTGATTCTACCATCAGCTTTTTCTATACCTATAAACCAGGCAAGACCCGTAGCGTTTGAATTACTTCGTTGTCCCATCATGATATTGTGTTCATTATTGACAGTATCTGTATCTGTCTTCATCCAAAACTCTATAGTGAAGCTGTCATTAGCTGCCCAGTTAAAAGTTGGCGTATCTGTCACATTAATCTCGTGAGTGCCGTTAAAACCTTGTGCCCCATCAATCTTACCTACGATATCAAAAGGACAACCGTCTCCTGCACACGTCCCATTGGCATCTCTGTAAGAATCTAGATAGGGTGAACCATTTGTCTCATCCAGTTTCCAAAGGTGCATTGGGATAACAGATTTAAGTGACGAATACCACAGGTCTGCCATTTTCGTGTAACCGCTATCATTCGGATGTTTCAAATTAGACATATCAATTGTATAATCAATACCGGCATCATCTTCCATATCGACAATATCAATATCAGCAATATGAGCACTTGCCATTGCTGCGACACTGTCATTAAAGGTTGTTGTATCTTGATCATAATCTTGACGATTGATTATTCTGGCAAGTAGTATTTTGATGCTAGAATCATGAGCATAGATCTTGTCTAAAATACTCTTTACATTGTTGGTACTGGAAGTGAGACTGTATTCTGGCTGATCAATATCATTGGTCCCGATATGCAATAGAACGATCTGTGGAGCTTCCGTATCCAAATAGGTATCTATAAAGTCATTTAGCTCAGCAGTTGTACGACCATTCTTTCCTTGATGATCAGAATCGAACGATGGATCATAATTCTCACCCGATGAAAAAGAGCCAACAAGATCAAAATTGTATCCACCATCAAGAAGTTTGGACCACAAGGGACCTCTATAACCACTTTGATTTATTGGGTCTTCTGGTTTGATCAAGCCCTTTGTAATAGAGTCACCCAAAGGCATAATCCGAACTGGGTCAGCACCTAAAAGAGAAAGAGTAAAGAGTAAAGATATAAATATCTTCAAATAAGTATTGTGAAAAAAGCAAGTGATACCTAGCATGTATATCCTTTAAAAATACCAAAAATCAGATATTTATCATATCCTTTTCTTGTAAATTCAACTAAGTAACTTGGCGATCTCCATGAGACCCATAGCTTTCCGTCCTATCCTTACAGATAGTTTGGCTTTTTGCAGAATAATTTATTATACAATATAATTAAATAGTCAAGCCTGAAAAACCACCTAAACCTCGAAATAGAGATTTATCCATCCAGACAATTAAGTAAAAATTAGTTAAACAGAGGTGATACTAAGTTTCTGCTGATTGGATCATGTATCCTGTTCCACTAACATTTTTCACTAATTCTCCATCAGTAGCAGTACGTATTCTGAACATAAGTGAACGTAGGGTTTTGCCATTGACTTCCTTGCCCCAAACATGCATAGATATCTGTGTATTTGAAATGCTTACATCTACCTGGGTACATAAAAGTTCAATGAGTTTAATTGCAATAGGGCCAAGTTCTATCTCTCTAGCATTTTTGAGTAGTCGATTTTGTTTTGTGAGGTACACATAGTTGTTTTTCAAATATATTTTTTCCGGTCTCTCTTCAGTGATAATTTCTGAACTCTCTTTTCGTGTTGTAATAAGTTTTAATGTGGCAAGAATTTGAGATTTGTTATAAGGTTTTGTGAGATAACTAACAGCTCCGGAGTCTGCAGCATAATCTATCATCTCTTCATCTATATATGCGGTAAGAAAGATGATCTTGCTATGGGTATTTTTTCTACTAATGGCCACAGCAGCTTCACATCCGCTAATATGATCGCTTAACATGACATCCATAAATATGACATCAGGATCCTTTTTAATGCATACTTCTATAGCTTCTTTACCAGAATCAACGATATCGATAACTTCTGCACCACTCTCTTCCAAAATAACTTTTAGAAATTCAGCAGCTATGAGCTCATCTTCGACAATAATAATTTTCAATGTATTCATTTTTTAAACCTGATTTCATATTTTAATCCTTTAGAACTTGAAATTTCTACACTGCCTTTTAATTGTCTTGCAGTAAGGTGGATAAGCTTAATTCCAAGAGATTTACTATTTAAAAGTACTTCCGGAGATGGATGTCCAATGCCATTGTCGGAATAGGTCAAAATATAGTCATCTTCATTGTGTTGAAGTTCTATATTAATGTCACCTTCATTTTCTACAAATGCATATTTTATACTGTTTGTAAAGAGTTCATTTATCATGATACCAAGTTGTACCATAACATTCAGAGACATGTTTTTAATATCACTTTTTATATGTACCTGTATATTTTGCTCACTTGCATACATGTCAAGTAATAAACTTGAAAGACGATTCATATACACTTCAAAATCTATACTTTCAAAATTTTCATGTTTATAAAGCATTTCATGAACTATGGCAATAGATTCAATGCGGGATTTACTTTTTAAAAGCTCTTCTTTTTCTTTCCCCTCAAGCGTACTCTCCTGAAGACCAATGATAGAAGCAATGACATTGAGATTGTTTTTTACTCTGTGGTGCACTTCTTTAAGCAACAGCGCTTTTTGATGATTGGATGCATCCAGCTCGTTGAACGTTTTTAAAATAGAAAAATGATAAAGCAGACCAAATATATAGATAATAACAGCAGTATATGCAAGATTAAACAGGGCAGTTGAATTTTGTGCAAGTAGATTATTGGGGTTATTTAAATATTCAAGATAAAGTAAAAGAGCCATGATTAAAAACAGAAACAGTGACATAAAAAGTGATTCTTTGAGTTCTAAAAATAGTAAAGTAGTAAGAGGTAATAATAAAATGAAAACGACTGACATTGTCGCAAAATGATTGATATATATGAGTGTAAAAAGAGAAGTGGAAATGGTTATAATGAAGACATAAGCAGCCTTTTTAAGTTTTACTCCTTTATGGATATAGAGAAGATTGAAAAAAAGTATACACACAACAAATAATTCTATGAAAACATTATTATATTTTTGTGAAAAAGTGTCAATAACGATGGCAAAGATGTTGATAAGTATGACAATGATATGAAAACGATAAAGCAGCACAAGTTTGTGATTACTATGTTTTATATCAAGCATGAAGTTCGTTAGTGTCACATCTGTCCTTGTGCATATCGGTATTGATTGCTAATAAATGATACCTTTAAAAGAATAAATAGTTGATGATATGCAGGTTGCAAGTAGTGCGATAAAAAAATTTAAATCATCCATCAAGCATACTGAGTGTATAATATAGTTCATGTGTGCCAAGACAAATCGGCACTTACTAGCAGGTGCGATACTTCAAAGTGTTTAGTCCTGCCTAAGTAGTCTTACAGATAAGAGCTTAGTATCG
>NVUY01000002.1 GCA_002733215.1 Sulfurovum sp.
ATACCTATGTTTGGGTTAATATCTCCTTTGGATTTTGCTTTAAAGTACGGTTTTTAGGGGATGTTATGAATTATAGGTATGATTTTTCGGGAATGGAGGTTTTATATCTAAAAGCTTGGGCTATAATGTCTCTGTTAGATATTTTTTTATCAGAGCTTTTTAGTTCTATAATGACAATGGGTTCATTGTTGCTATTGTAAACTACCCCGTCTGCCTTTTTCATATCTGTACTGTTTTTTACTTCTCTTCGACAATCTGTCCAGTTTAAAAACTCTGATAACAGTGCTATAAATTCAGCACCGTTTGCATCTTCTGCTATGAATTTCTCTTTTGTCAGCAGTTTAATAATCTTACTCTCATCAGGTGCATTAAAAGATTTACTAAAGTTTTTAAGTAGTGATGTCTGAAACATATTTCAACCTTCTGTTTTATCTTACAATTTTAGTTAAATCTTTCGCTTTCTCAATACAAGAATCTATAAGTGGCGTATCTGCCACCTCGTAACGGGCATTTACTGGTAAATGTTCTTTTGTCGCCTCACCTATGACTACTGCCGTGTAGCTCTCATCCCATGTAAAGTTTTTTAAAAAACAGTGAATCGTCGAGGGGGAAGTAAAAATGATAATAGCATTTTGAGCAGGTTTGTCTTTCTCTTCATATCTGATGCAAGAAGTTTCATAAATGATTTTTTCCTGAAGCAAAATACCTGCTTTTGCCAAAAAACGTTTTGAATCAAAAGAGACTTCTTTGGGACGTAAATATAAAATCTTTTTATCCTGAAACAGCCTGATAATATCCTGACTTAATGTTTCCCCATAAAATGATTTTGGCTGATAAATGACTTTGCCGCCTAAAGATTCTATTTCTTTAGCTGTGGCAGACCCTATCGCTAAACAGGGGAGTTTTTTCCATTCCGAGTTGAGTGCTTCCGCAGATTTGACCGCTTGTTTTGAAGTAAACATCAAAGTATCACAGCCACTCAAATCCAGTGTCATATCAAGCAGAGCAAAGTCGATCATAGGAAGATGGGCAAAGCCTTCTTTGACTGTCAGGGACAAGAGATAGATCATGACTTCTCTTGTTTTTGTTTGATCAATGTTTTTCCATTTAACAGGGCATCATTCACATATTCATCATCATAAGGATCAAAATGGGGAGTAATGAGCCACTTTTTCTTTGTATTGAGTAAAAAAATCTGCTCTTCTACCTCATCGGCAATACGATGTGCTTCAAGTAAAAGCATACTGGGTCGAAGTACCATATGGAACTCTACAAAATTCGTAGATCCGTCTGTACGTGTTTTAAGCCAATGATAAGATGTCACTTCAGGATGTTTTGAAATGATCTCACCAATTCTTGCCACCATGTTTCCACCCAGGGCACGGTCTAAAAGTATCTCTATTCCCTCTTGAATGATCTTGTATGCTGAATAGATAATATAAAGCCCTATACCCAAACCGAACACTGCATCTATGGCATCGATACCGGTAGCATGCACCAGTCCCAGAGCCACCAATACAGCCGCATTGGACCAAAGGTCTGTTTGATAATGAAGGGCATCTGCTTTAATGACAAGATTATCTGTCTCTTTGGCTACTTTCAGTAAATACTTCACCAGCAGATAAGTAACAATAATGGAAAATATCATTGCCAAAATAGAAGGCGTGAGCAACGTGGTCACAGATTCGCTGTTTAATTTTTCAAAGGCTATATAGATGATATATAGTCCTGAGATCGTAATGACCGTTCCTTCTATCACCGCAGCGATCGCCTGGATCTTTCCTTTTCCGTACTGATACTCTTCATTTGGATTTTCTTCTGATTTTTTGATCGCAAAAAAGTTAAATACGGAAACCAGCATATCCAACAGTGAATCTATAGCAGATGCTAATACGGCAACAGAACCGCTTGCAACACCGATGACCAATTTTACAACAACAAGGACAGAAGCAACCGAACTGGATACAAGCGTGGCACGTTTTTGAGGAGACATTTTTTCTTCTTTAATGATTATTTTTTGTTTTTAGCATCATCCATACTTCACGCAGCGTTATCGTAGATGCCACAACAAAGAATAGTATAACAAAGACTAACATCACGGCACTCACCTCTTCCAAAAAAGGAAAAAAATGTGTGATACGATAGACAATACCCAATACCACCGTAAATTTAATGGTATTGTGTAAACGTAAATAGACTTTTTTAACATTTGTTTTATTATACACTTTTTTTTCTATGGTATTTTGTTGCTGTCTCTCTAAAWAAACATAAATTTTACCTAAAATATAGCGCGATACGATAATAAGCACTGCGATCCGTATTAAAGTAAAAAGCAGTGAAGTCCAAAACCCATCTGCTATTTTACCCCATAGTTCAACCACCAGTGCTTTGAGACTCATACCATCCATCAGGTACATCGTACCAAATGCAAGCATAGCGCCAAGCCCCAGTACTAAAAGGATTTTAAGAAAAATAAAAAGGTAATGTTTCGCTTTGTCGATCTTGACTCTGTTTTTTTCATATGAAGCAGTCTTTTTCATCAAGCCAAAGGCAAAGACATAATGAAGTTTAAGCAGTATATATACCCCCACTACTCCCAAAAGGAGGAGTGCAAAAACGATAAGTTCGTCAAAGGGTATAGACATGAATTACAATGCTTTAGTTGCCAAAGAAGCGACACGGGATGCAAAGGCACCTTTGTCTTTAGGCTCCAATCCTTCTGAAAGTTTTGCAGAATCCAGAAGTATCCAGGAGATATCATCAAACAGTGCTGTATCTTCCAGAGCATCCAATTTCTTGATCATTTCATGCTCAGGATTGATCTCCAGGATCAGCGGTGTTTCCGGCATCTCTTGTCCCATTTGGGCAAACATCGCTGCCATGCCTGCCATAGGATCGGAAGCATCTTTCAGTACACATGACGGGCTTGAAGTAAGTCTTGTAGAAGTTTTGACTTCTTTCACCTCTTCGCCCAACACTTCTTTGATCTTGTCAGTAAGCGATTTAAACTCTTTAGAGATCTCTTCTTTCTCTTCTTCACTCTTGGAGTCCGGAGCTTCTATGCTTGTGATGTCTTTAAGACTCCACTCTTTATAAACTCCTATCATAGGAGTTACAATGCTGTCTATCTCTTCATCATCCATGATAAGCACTTCTATGTTTGCTTTTTTGTAGGCTTCAAGAAGCGGAGAATTTCTGAGGACTTTTTCATCATCTCCTATGAGATAGTAGATCTCTTTCTTCTCTGAATCACCACGGCTTGTATAAGCTTCAAATGACACAAGACCTTCCTGTGTAGAAGATTTGTACTTCACAATGTCAAGCAGTGTCTCTTTGTTGGTCTGGTCTGTATAGATACCTTCTTTAACAACTTTATTGTACTGTGATGTAAAGGTCTCTGCTTCTTCAGCACCTAGTTTTTTAATGGCTCCCAGTATCTTTTTCACTGAATTTTGTTTAATATTTGCCAAAATTCTGTTCTCTTGCAATAATTCACGAGAGATATTCAACGGCAGGTCTTCAGAATCGATGATACCTTTGACAAAACGTAAATACGGAGGCAAGAGCTCTTTATCATCATCTGTGATAAAGACACGTTTGACATAAAGCTTCACACCCGGTGTATAATCTGTTCTGTACATATCCATAGGTGCTATTTTAGGAATGTAAAAAAGTGTCTTAAACTCTTGAGATCCTTCAACTCTGTTATGCAGGTAGGCAAGTGGTTCATCATCACCATGAGAGATCGTTTTATAAAATTCTACATAGTCCTCTTTTTTAAGTTCAGACTTAGGGAGTGTCCAGAGTGCTGTTGCTGCATTGATCTGCTCTGATTTTTGAACTGTTTTTGTCTCTTTCTCATCACCCTCTCCTGTTGTTTCCTCTTCAGAATAATTCAACATAATAGGGTACGCAATGTGGTTCGAATACTTTTTAACGATCTCTTGCGTTCTCCACTTATCCAGAAACTCTTTCTCATCTTCTTTGAGCTTAATGTAGATAACAGTCCCGTGCTCTTCTTTGGTCACAGGCTTCACTTCATACTCACCTGTTCCGTCCGTAGAGAACATATATGCCTGTTCTTCTCCGGCTTTTTTAGAGATCACATCCACATGATCTGCCACCATAAAGACAGAGTAGAACCCTACTCCAAATTGACCGATCAGATGAGAGTCTTTTTTGGCATCTCCTGTAAGATTATCCATAAATGCTTTTGTGCCCGATTTTGCGATCGTACCAAGATGATCCATAAGATCTGCTTCATTCATACCTATACCGTTATCACCTATGGTTAGAGAGTTATCTTCTTTATCCAGTTTAATAGATATCTTTCCAGACCATCCCTCTTCTTTAAACTTTTCATCGGTAAGTGAAAGGTAGTTAAATTTATCAAGCGCATCACTTGAGTTAGAGACCAATTCTCTGATAAAAATTTCTTTATTGGAGTAAAGAGAGTGAGTCATAAGCTTTAAGAGTTGTCCGATTTCTGTTTGAAACTGATGTTTTGCCATTGTGTTTCTCCTGTATTGTAATTATTTTATGAGATTATAGTCTATTTTTCTTAATAGTGCAATGTTTCTCGAAAGATACTTTAGTCAAAGTGACTAAAGTATCTAAGATAATAAAAAATGCTATACTACAGTTATGAAACATTTATATCTTATCAGACATGCAAAATCAGACTGGAGCGACGGAAGCCAAAGCGACTTTGAAAGAGGACTGAACAAAAGAGGACAAAAAGCTATCTTGACGATGGCAGAAGTACTCAAAGAGAAAAAGATCATACCCGATCTCATACTCTCTTCTTCTGCCAAAAGAGCCAGACTCACCGCTGAAGGTCTCGCCAAGAACATGGGCTACAGAGGGAAGATCAAAACCAGTGATGCCCTCTATATGGCAGAACCGGAAGAAGTAATTGCTATGATCAAAGAGATCAAAGACAAATATAATAGGGTATTTATCGTTGGACATAATCCAGAAACCACTGAATTAACAGAGTTCCTGATAGACGAGTACATCGAAAATGTACCGACCCTGGGTATCGTTGCATTAAATCTCTCTATTGAACACTGGAATAAGATCAAAGCAGAAAATGCAACATTGGAGTTTTTCATCACTCCAAAGATGTTTTAAAGAGGCTCACAGCCCAGTTTTTGACGCTTAGCTTCAAGTTCTGCTCTTCTCTTGTTTCCGTCTTTAAGCATTCTTGTTTTATTGTTACTCTCTGTAATGCCCGGTGCTTCCATTGCCAGATCCGCTTCTGCTATGTGAAAAGCGCTGTTACGTTCAAGTATCGTAAGGAATTTATCTACCTTTATCAGTTTTCTATCCACGTTGATACACGCTTCCTCTTTATCTGCAGCACTGAGCCCCGGAGCAGCCATTTGACCGGTACATCCGGTTAGAAGTACAACAAATACGAAAGAAGAGAAGCCAAAAAGTAGTGTTTGTTTCATGCAATGATCCTTTTAAAAAATAGTATAGCAGAAGGAAGGGGAAAACCCCTTACCGTCCCACAGAAAAATCAAGTTGTGCGATCGAAATATAATGATCATAATAGGCATTTACCAGCTCACCCAATGATCTGATATACCCCTGTTGTGCTTCCTGAAGTTCTATATAGTCTGCAAGATCATTCTCATATCGTTTAGTTGCCTGATGAAACTTTTTTTTACTCGCTTTGGCGATACTCTCAGAAAGAGAAACTGCATCTTTTGTCCGCCGTACTCCCAAACTCGATTCGATCACCTGCCGCTTGATCTGAAGACGTACATCATCCATACGGGAAGCCGCTCTCATAGAAGAGATCTTTGCTTCCTGCACAGAAGCATCCGTCTGGTTTCCGGAAAAAAGATTCCATGTCATATCCACACCGGCCTGCCATTGTCTCTTGGGTGTTGAGAAGCTGAAGTCCTTGTCTACATTTTGTGCTGTATAATCACCTCTGAGTGAAAGTGTAGGAAGGTATCCTCCCTTTTCACTTTCTACAATGAACTTTGAGCTTTCCACAAGATACTTGGAACTTTTTAACTCGTAACGATGCTCATAAGCAAAGCCTTCGAGTTGAGTAAATGAAGTATTTACCTTGGGAAGATGGCGAGAGACATTCGGAAGGTCCAGCTTCCTTTGGTAGAGTGTATAATTTCCATTATAAGGAACTACCCCCATAGTCTGCTCAAGGATCGCGCGTCTCAGTTTAAGTTCATATTCTGAGTTGTTCAGCTCAAGTTCTGCCTGTATCAAACGTACCTTGGCATCAGAAACATCGATGATCGTCTTGATCCCGCTTTCATAATAACGCGTGGCACGCCTTAGTTGTCCCTCTTGCAGTTTTATATCTTTCTTATTAACCTGGATAATACTTTTTATTTTCAGTACATCATAATAACGCGCTTTCACAAAGAGGATCTTATTGGAGATAAATTGATTCATACTTGCTTCCAGGGCATTGGCTTCTTCATCTGCCGCAGAAATTCTGCCGCTGGTTTTTCCAAAGTCATAAAGGAGCTGTGAAGCAGAGAGATTACCAAGAAGTACTGTACCGTTTAAATTGTCCGAACCCTTAAAATCCATCCCCTGTCTTCCCGCAGCGGCACCAAGATCCAGGCGAGGGAGAGTATACCCTTCCTGGAATTTGGCACGCTCTATGGCTCCCTTGAAATCAAATCGGCTAATGTCAATATCCGGGCTGTTTTCAAGTGCAAGCTCTATGGCCTTGTCTATAGTCAAAGTTTTACTCATTGCAGGGACAAACAGCGTTGCGGTGAGCAGTCCTATCCCTATTCCTCGTATCAATTGTTTCATTTAAACCATCTCCCGTTTTGCTATTTCATCTTCGACAGAGACAAATTTCTCACGCATCGTTTCAAGCAGTACATAAAGTACCGGTACCAAAAGTGTAGAGACCAAGGTCGCAGCCAGCATTCCGCCGAGCAACCCCACTCCGATCGATTTTTGTGTGACGGCACCCGCACCGCTTGCAAGAGCAAGCGGTATGACACCAAAGACAAAAGAGAGGATCGTCATCATGATGGCACGGAAACGCAGTCTTCCTGCCTGTATAGCTGAGTCAACAATGCTCTTACCCGATTCACGCTGTTCTTTGGCAAATTCTACAATCAAAATAGCATTTTTGGAGGCCAGTGCTATTAAGAGCACCAGCCCAACCTGCGCATAGACATTGAGAGGAAGTCCGGCCATTTTGAGCGCCCCAATGGCACCGATCATCACAATAGGCACTGAGAGCAAAATCATCAGTGGCAAGATCCATGACTCATACTGTGCAGAGAGCACCAGGAAAACCACTAATGCCACAAAGAAAAAGACCAGGATCTGTCCATTGCCCGCAACTTTCTCCTGATAAGACATACCCGACCATTCAAACCCGTAACCATTAGGGAGTATCTCTTCAGCGATCTCTTCCATCGCTGCCATGGCTTCACCGGAACTACGTCCTTCGGCCGGAGCACCATTGATCTGAATAGAGCGGTAGAGGTTGTAGTGGGAGATATTTTGCGGTCCCATCTGCTCCTTGATCTCGATAAGTGCCGTCATCGGAACCATCTTGCCCAGTTTGCTTTTAACATAGAGTTTAGAGATATCACTTTTATCAGATCTATACGCCTTGTCTGCTTGAATATACACTTTAAATACTTTACCGAATTTGACAAAATCATTGATATACAAAGAGCCCAGATAAGTCTGCATCGTCCCAAATAGCGTAGCAACATCAACCCCAAGGGCATTGGCTTTTTTACGGTCAATTTTGATCTCATACATGGGGTAAGAGGGATTATAGGTAGTAAATGCATTTGCGATACGCGGATCCTCATTCGCCTTTTTAATGATCTGCTCGGCATAGTGCATAAAGGTATCCATATCGCCTGAGAGATAATCCTGCAACCTGAAGTCAAAACCGCCCACTGACCCGAGTCCACTGATCCCCGGCATATTGAAGGCAGCAACGTTGGCATCTGCTATGTGTGCTGTTTTGATAAAAGTTTGTTTGATGATACTCTCAACATCCAGACCCGGTGCTGTTCTGTCATCCCAGTGATCCAACGTAACGAACATCGCACCGGCACTTCCATCAAGTGAGGAAGTGATAATATTAAAGCCATCAATGGCAATAACATCACTCACACCTGGAATGTCGGCAACGATCTTTTCAACCTCTTTACGCACATCCACGGTACGTTCAACAGAACTTCCCGGTTTAAGGTTGATAGCGACCATGTATACCCCTTTATCTTCAGAAGGTACAAACCCTGTCGGGGTTGTAATGAACATAAAATAGAGGACAGCAAGCAAAGCAAAAAAGAGTGCCAGTACCGCATAACGAAGTTTGATAAGCAAAGTGATAAAAGAGGTATATTTGTCAGTCAGCCAACTAAACCCTCTTTCAAAAAGTTCAAACCCTACAAACTTCTTTTCATCAGGGCCTCTCCGTTTGATAATGATCGCAGCGATGGCAGGTGAGAGAGTCAAGGCATTGAGAGAAGAGACCAGAACAGCAAATGAGATCGTCAAAGCAAACTGCTGATAGAGTGCACCGGTGATCCCCGGTACCATAGATACAGGAACAAAGACAGCCACCAGAACCAGTGTCGTCGAGATGATCGGACCTATCAGTTCGATCATCGATTTTTTAACGACTTGAGGCATGGTCAGTTCAGGCTCCTTAGTCATAATCACTTCGACATTTTCCACTACCAGTATCACGTCATCAACGACGATACCGATCGCCAGTATCAGTCCGAAAAGGGTGAGAAAGTTGATAGAAAAGCCGGGTGCGACATACATTGCGACAAAGGCACCGATAAGTGAAACTGGAATGGCAACTGCTGCGATGACCGTAGGACGCCAGGACTGTAGGAAGATGTAGATAATGACAATAACCAGTAAAATCGCTATAAAAAGATTGCTGACAACATTGTCGATAGCTACATTAACATATTTCGTGGTGTCGTAAGGAATAGAATAACTGATTCCATCAGGAAAACGGCTTTCAACTTTTTCCATCACTTTTCCTACGGCTGCCCTGATATCCAGAGCATTAGAGCCTGCAAGTTGATAAATACCGACCAGCCCTGTTGGTTTTCCATTTAAGATCGCATTCCAGTCATACTTCTCAGCTCCCAACTCAATACGTGATACGTCACGCAGATAGACAAGAGAACCATCCTCCTTGTATTTTATCACGATCTCTTCAAATTCATGGACCTGAGTCAAACGCCCTTCAGCTGTCAGTGTATACTCTGTCTGTTGATCACGATAGGTAGGTGAAGATCCGATTTTTCCCACTGCGGCCTGTTTGTTCTGTGACTGGATCGCAGAGACAATATCATCCGGAGTTAAATCCAGAGCCCTGACCTTGTCTGGATCAAGCCAGATACGCATGGAGTACTTCTTCTCACCCATATTTTCCGCTTTACCCACACCTGGGATTCGCTTAAGTTCATCGAGGACATTGATGTTAATATAGTTAGACAAAAAAGCATCATCATAACGTTCATCCCCATTGACCGTGACCATACAGACGGCAGAAGGACTCTGCTTGTCAACGATCACTCCTGTCTGTTTGACTTCGAAAGGCAGTGACGGTGTCGCCATCGAAACCTTGTTTTGGACATCAACGGCGGCGATATCGAGATTATACCCCGGTTCAAAATAGACGGTCACTTTGGACTGTCCGGCAGAATTACTTGCTGATTCAGTATAGATAGAACCTTGCACACCATTGATCTTATCTTCCAGCGGACGGGTTACCGAATCTTCAACAGCATAGGCGTTAGCTCCCTGATAGTTTGCTGTCACTACAACCGTCGGGGGTACAACATCCGGAAATTCCTGAATAGGCAATACTGACAGGGAAACAAGTCCTCCGACAATGAACATCAATGAAATAACCATCGCAAGGATGGGGCGTTTGATAAAGGTTAGAGAAAACATCTTATTTGTCACCCTTCTTTTCAGTCGCTTTTTTTATTGTTTCATCTTTTGGTATTTTGTCTTTGCTGGGTTTTTCAACAACCGCTTCAGGTACAAGATCATTCTTTTTTAGGATCGCCATGGCACCTTTAGTCTCAGTCATGTCCTTAGGTGCCAGGAGACGACCTGCTTTTACTTTTAACAAACCGGAGATCACCACTCTGTCACCATCATTCAATCCACTGCTGATATTGGTATAGAGTCGTGATGACATACCGATCTCGACAGAAGTTCGTTTTGCTGTGTTGTTTGCATCAACAGTGTAGACAAACTTGCCTAACTGATCTTCAAGAACCGCCTGTGGCGGCACCATGGTGAACTTGTACTTATCTGTGACAAAAACATTGATATAGACAAAAGTTCCAGGATACACAGTTTTATCTTTATTATCCATCGTAGCACGCATCGAGACAGTCGATGTCAGCGGATCCACGATATTATTGGTGAAGTCCACAAAGCCATCAAGACGTTTGCGCTTGAAGATATCTTCTCCCTGTCCCCTAACTTCGATGAAAGCAGGCAGATCTTCACGGGAGCGGAATTTGTAGATCTTTTGCGTATCACTCTCGGAGGGAGAGAAATAGACATAAACCTTATCTGTCTGGACGATCGTTACCAAAAGGGTTGATTCACCGTAACCGACTAGATTGCCCACATCCACAAGACGGGCACTGGCTTGACCGGATATGGGTGCGGTGATGAGTGTATAGCTCAACTCCAGCTCCGCATTTCTGATCGCTGCTTCATCGGCTGCGATCGCTGCGATGAAGGCATCACGTTGTGCTTCATACTGTTCCAGTTTAGAACGCGCGGCAAGCCCTTCTTTGACAAGAGGCTGATAGCGTTTGACATCCGCTTTTGCCAAAGCAAGCGCTGCCTGATCTTTCTCTTTTCTGGATCTTGCAGCATCAAGATTGCTTTGATACTGGGCTTGCTCGATAAGGAAAAGTTTGTCCCCCTCTTTGACATAAGCACCATCTTCAAAATATCTCTTCTCCAGCCGACCCGAAACACGTGCCCGGATCTCCTGGTCACTGATAGCTTTTGTCATACCGGTATATTGCCTCCAAATAGGATAGGTCTTTTTCTGAACAGTGACTGTTTCAACATTTAAAGGTGGAGGAGCTTTGGGTGATTGTGCCTTTTTCTCTTCACCACAACCCGATAGGAGAAGTAGAGAAGCAGAGAGAATTATAGAATATATCTGTTTATGTGAAATTGTCATGTGAATGATACCTTATCCTTTTATTATAGAATCCTAGTTTATCTAAAATATACTTCTTTCTTTCCCCCCCCAACGCTATTAAGTTAAGCGTTTTTTTGCATAAGGAGTAGGGACTTTAGTCCCGTTATTATGGGGACTAAAGTCCCTACTCCAAGAAAAAATATTTCCTTAACTTAAAAATCAAATCCAAAGAACAGTTTTGTTGTTGTTTTGTTATTTCCTACTTCGGGGTCAGGATTACTGTCATTTATGAAATCATATGCCAAGTTAACAGATAAAAAATCAAAGAGTGGTACAGTAAAGGTCAAATTTGATCTAAATATCCAATCTTCACCCATATTTTCAAGACTTGGATAATAATACATAAATCCATCAATGATCAAGGTATTAATATAAGCAACATCATCAAACTGATATTTCCCTACCAAATTAAGTGCCGCTACAGTAAAATCTTTATCTGGATAAATGTCATCTGTATAATTAGTTGTAGCATATCCTAAACCAATAGAAGGCTCCAACCAGGCAGTATCAGCAAACATAAATTTATAACCATAGCCTACTGAAGGGACATAGCGATTTTGAATATGTCTGGGACGATCATAATCGGCTGCTAATGTCGCAAAATAAAATTGATTGTTTTTAAAATAATTTCGATAACTTAAAATACCTACAAGCTCATCTTTATTGACTGATCTTGGGTCATCGTCTACTTTCGTTGTATCATATTCATAATCTACATAAAGTTTGATCTCATGTTCTGCTTGTTTATTCCGTAAATTGAACCGTACATCTATTTCCCTCTTCTCACTGTTTCCATCCTGTAACTCAAAACCTATATTAATATCCCCTTTGGTATAAGGGAATTTATTTCGTACTCTGTTTTCAAAAGAGTCATCATCACTCACCGCCAACACAAAATTGTCTATATCAGATATTTTAACAGTCCTCTCTTTGTCTCCCTCCATGATCTTGAGATATTTATTATCTTCTATCCCTACAACGCGCCCCTCAATATCCATACGTTTAAATGAAATGTGATAATTATATTTCGTATGAATAGAGGAGATGTCTTTATAAGCGATATGATTTATCCCTTCGCTATAAAGTAGTTTAAATGAGAGTCTCTTTGGACCGAGGTTCGTGACACGTCCATGCAACACCATTCCATGCACTACGATCGTGTCTTTGATCTCTTCTTCCTCAGATAGATTTTCAACGGTGCCTCCACTATATAAAAAAATCGTAAAAAAAATAAATAACGCCATAAATCTATTGATATTCAAAACCATATCTCACCCTTCTCCCACTGTCATTCATGTAAAATATCTGAATTATAGCACTTTTTTTCATGCTTATTACCCCACTAAGCAGACTCTCTCAATACTTACAAACGATATTCCAGCTTATCTATCTCTATTTTTTCATTGCTAAAAGGTTCAACAATGACATCTATCTCTTCAAGTGTATAGTGCAAAGGGAATCCTACCCTTGAGTTTTTTGCTGTACTCTCCAGTATATAATACTTCTTCCCATTGATCCAAAGCCCTTTTCTCTTGGCTAACTGTATATCATCTATAGCTGCTATAACAAATATATGTTTGGGTACCAATACAAAATAGGCTTCTTTTTCTAAAGCATGCAGCATGGAAATGAGCAAATTACTTTTATCATCGCAGTCACCAAAATTTTGCTGGATCGTTTTTTGAGGGGAATATCTCTGAAAGGTTTTTGTTTCATAAGGTATATTTGTTGCAAAGTCCAGCAATGCCTGAACCTCACACAACTCACTTTTACAGTCTGCTGTCAGTGCATGTGCTTTACGCTGTATCTCTTCTGAGGTCGTGACATAAGAAGTGTAGATACCGTCAGAGGTACCTACCTGGGTTCTATCTACGATCCCTATGGCTTTGATCGTGCCATACATAAAGGTCACAAAAGCAATAGCCATAATGACAAGAGAGAGATTTTTTGATCTTTCACTTTTTATCATTCAGGGTACTTTATTTTAAACGTTGCTTCGTTACCTCATCGGGTTCCACTTCGCATAAAAAGGTATCCTGTCCACAATGACGACAAGTACTTCTCATGCTAAATATATACCAGCCGTTTTTGTCTTTGAGTATGGGTTCAGAACATTTAGGACAGCGAATACGACTCCAGATAATGGAAAATATCATCACCGGTAAAACATAGAACAAGTTACCTGAAAAAATAGAAATGATAACTAGTCCCCCTACGATAATAGAAAGAAAAAGATATTTTAAATACGATGAAAAACACATACTGCCTTACTCCCACTCTATTGTTGCAGGAGGCTTAGATGAAATATCATACACCACACGGTTAATCCCGTCAATTTCATTGATAATTCTACGACTCATACCCTCTAACACATCATGAGGCACATGAGCGAAGGTGGCTGTCATTCCATCCACAGACTCGACCATACGGATACATACTGTGTTGTCATAGGTACGGTTGTCACCCATCACACCTACAGACTGAACATTCAACAGTATTGTAAAGGCTTGCCATACTTTGTCATAGTAACCGGTAGCTTTAAGTTCTTCCTGCATAATGGCATCTGACTCTCTGATGAGATGTAAACCCTCTTCCGTTACCGCACCCATCGTTCTGATGGCAAGTCCGGGACCGGGAAATGGATGTCTGCCTATCATATCCTTAGGAAGTCCAAGCTCAAGCCCGAGTTTTCTTACTTCATCTTTGAAAATTTCTCTGAGAGGTTCTACCAGTTCAAATGTCATCCAGTCCGGCAATCCGCCTACATTATGGTGGGATTTAATGGTCTTGGACGGGCCTTTCACAGAGACTGATTCGATCACATCTGTGTAGAGTGTCCCTTGAGCAAGAAAGGCAACATCTGTATGTTTTTTAGCTTCTTTATCAAACACTTCGATGAACTTTTCACCGATCGCTTTACGTTTTGTTTCCGGATCAGACACACCTTCAAGTGCCGCCATGAACTCTTTTTTTGCATCCACTGTGATGAGTGACATATCAAGCAGTTTAAACATTGCCTGTACCTGCTCTACTTCATTTTTACGCAGAAGTCCCTGGTCTACAAAGACGCAAATGAGTTGTTCTTTAGGCAGTGCTTCATGCAGCATCGCAGCGACCACTGAAGAGTCGACCCCTCCGGATACGCCACAAAGTACCTTTTTATCCCCTACTTGTGCTTTAATGCCTGCTATTTTCTCTTTAGCAAAAGAGCCCATGTTCCAGGTACTGTCACAGCCACAAATATGTTTCGCAAAGTTTTTCAGCATTACTGTACCCTCTACCGTATGATGTACTTCCGGGTGAAATTGAAAAGCATACACTTTACGTGACTCATCTGCGATAGCCGCATAAGGAGAGTTCTCAGAGGTTCCAATAATATCAAACCCTTCAGGAAGTTCTTCTGCTCTGTCTCCATGGCTCATCCATACGATAGAGTCATCTGGGATACCCTTAAATATTGAAGCATCATTCTCTATCTTGAGTTTTGCTTTCCCGTACTCATGATGGTCTGCAGGTACAACGCTTCCGCCAAAATGCTGAGTGATCAGCTGCATACCGTAACAGATCCCAAGTATAGGCAATCCCAGCTCCCAAATACCCTCATCCGGTTTATAAGCATCCTCTGCATAGACAGAAGCCGGCCCGCCCGAAAGGATGATACCTTGAGGATTTCTTGCTTTGATCTCTTCTAAACTTTCACGATAAGGTACAACTTCCGTATAAACACCCGACTCTCTCAATTTCCTTGCAATCAGTTGCGTGTATTGTGAACCAAAATCCAGTACTAAAATAGGTACTTGCTTCATGATGTTTCCTTGTATTTGTATGGTTAAATCTTTAAGGTAAAAACTTAACTATAGAAATAAATATCTCGTTCCCAGGTGAAGCAGGGGAACGAGTCAATCAATAGAGTTCTCAAACCTGAAATTGTATATACCAAACAATCATACGATGCGACATATGTTGCAAGAATTCTCCATGCCTATTTCATCTGTGATCCAAATGTGTACACAGATCTAAGTCTTCCCTCTATTTTTCCATATAATGTGAGCCCAAAGACTCTGTACGCGCCAATGCAGCTTCTACGATCGCAGAAGCGGTATTGAGCCGTAATTCCAGCAACCTTCCTATTTCGTGATTTTTCATATCATAAATAAGGTTTTTTGCCTCATGTAAACCTTTGGTTGTTCTGATAATACCTATGTCATCCCACATCACTTGACGTAACTTTTGTTTATATATCTTGTCATTTTCTTTGTGCAGAATATTACCATAATCCTTCTCAAAAGTAGGTGTTTTAACCCGTTGCTGTCCTTTTCCTAAAAGATGGTCTACCGTTCTTTTGGCAAAAACCACACCTTCAAGCAATGAATTGGAAGCAAGGCGGTTCGCGCCGTGTACCCCGGTTCTCGCCGCTTCACCAATGACATACAGCCCTTCCATTCCTGGAATACAGCCATTGCTGTCACATTTTATGCCGCCATTAGCATAGTGAAATGCCGGCGATATAGGCACTTTGTCTTTTGGAAAATGATACCCCAGCGCAGCAAATGTACGTGTAATATTCGGAAAACGATGTTCAAACCACTTCTTCTCAAACATCGAAAAGTCCAGATAAGTCTGCAAACCTGTTTTACGTTTATGGTTAAAGATCCCACGTGCCACTATGTCTCTGCTTGCCAACTCCCCACGCGTATCATAGTCAAACAGAAAACGTCTCCCCTCTTCATCAACCACATGGGCACCCTCTCCTCTCAACGCTTCTGTCAAAAGAAGTTTTCTGGCATAAGGAGTATCGACAAAAACAGTCGGGTGGAACTGCATGAATTCCATATCTGCAAGTTCAATACCTTTCTCGACACAGATACCATGGATATCTGCAGAGACGGTACGGGAATTGGTATTGAGTGCGTAGAGAGATCCTATCCCTCCAGATGCGATGATGACATCATCGGCATAGATGGTTGTGGGCTCATAATTCACAGTGGCTTTTACCCCGTAACATCTGCCGTTTTCGATCAACAGATCATACACCAGTGTATTTTTTTGAAGCTGATGTTTGTTCTGAACCATCATAAAGTAGTGAATATAACGTCCGGTAGCATCTCCGCCTGCATGGATAATCCGTTCTACCGAGTGGGCAGCCTCTTTGGTATAAAGAAGATCTCCCTTTTCATCTTTATCGAACTCCATGCCTTTAGCTATGATATCCGCTGTGGTCTCAAGAGAAGTTTCAGACATGATCTCTACAGCTTCTTTATTGTTATGATGGGCACCTGCAGCCATAGTGTCTTCAACATGGGCAGGGATATCTTCTTCATTCAGAGCCGTTGTCATCCCTCCCTGGGCATAAAAAGTATTACATTCCCAGGGTATATCTTTACACACGACCAATACTTTTTTGCTCGCAGGCAGTTGCATCGCTGCATAGAGTCCTGCGATACCTGCACCTATGATAAGCACATCATACTTCTGCATCTTTACCCTTCTGTCTTGACTGGGCTGTTCTTGTCTACAGGATCTGCCACATAGACAGGGTCAGTTTTATACCCGCATCCTGCCAAGACGATACAGCAAAGTGATGTTATAATCGCTTTATGAAAAAAGCCCATACGATTTTGTCTCATTTATCTTCTCAACCTCAGTTTAAATCATTAAAACGACAAGAGTGCTATCAGAAGTTCATCAATCTTTTAAGTAACAAATGGCAAAAAGCAGTTGCCTTTGTTTACATCAAAGATGAGACACTTTTCATCGCAGTCACACATCCTGGCTTTAAAATGGAACTTAATTATAATAGAGATTTATTAAAAAGCCTATTAATGCAATTGGTCAAATATGACAAAAGCTGCAAAATGATGCATGCTGACAAAGTAATTGTCTTTCACAGTAAGTATCATGCCATGCCCGAAAAAAAAGTCTCGTATGCCACCGTACCCCACTATCATGAGCGTTCTTTGGGAGATTTTGAGCTGCCTGAAGAAGTAAATCTTAAAGAAGTATTTGAACGTATCAAAGCACTTATTTCATGCAAAAAGTAATTTCATGCAAAAGGTAATATCGTGAAAGAAGTGATCCGGGGGCTCCCCTCTTCTGCAGGAGTCTATCAGTATTTTGATGCTGCAGGTAAATTACTTTATGTCGGCAAGGCAAAAAACCTGAGAAACAGAGTCAAAAGCTACTGGCGCTTTACTCCCGAATTCACCCCTAACGGAGCCCAGGGTCCGCGTATCCTTAAAATGCTGCATGAAGCTGACAGACTGGAGTATATCGTTGTAGAGACAGAAGGAGATGCGCTCATTCTCGAAAATTCTCTCATCAAGCAGCTTAAACCCAAATATAACATCCTGCTTCGTGATGACAAAACCTACCCCTACATCTACATCGATGAAACTGTAGACTATCCTCGCTTTGAAATTACCAGAAAGGTGATCAAAGGGAAAAACATCACTTATTACGGTCCCTTCCCCACCGGAGGTAAAGCCCTGATCGATGCACTTTATGAAGTCTATCCTCTTGTGCAAAAAAAGTCTTGTCTGAGAGAAGGTAAAGCCTGTCTCTTTTATCAGATCAAAAAGTGTCTCGCTCCTTGTGAAAAAAAAGTGACTCCGGAAGCCTATGGAGAAATAATCACAGAGGCGAAAACATCCATAGTCAAACGTAAAAATCTCATCTCTACCCTTGAAGAGAAAATGACAGGCCTTGCCGTGCAGGAGCGTTATGAAGAGGCAGCGGCCATGCGTGACAGTATAAACGCTATCTCCTCACTCAGCATTTCATCAAACATCGATCTGGCAAATGAACTTGATCTTGACATCTTTGCTATACTGAACGGTGATGAACGGGGTGTCATAGTCAAACTCTTTATGAGAGGAGGGAAGATCATCTCTTCAGCCTACTCCTATTTTAGACATACACATATCTTTGATGAGAATGAAGCCTATAAACAAGCTTTGTTAGAGTTTTACACCATTGATACTCCCAATGTCTCTAAACAAATTTTAACTGCCCAACCTTTTGAAGACGCTCAGCAGGTTGCAAGCAGTCTCTCTGCACGTTTTGATAAAAAGATAAAAATACACACCCCCCAACGCGGATCCAAAGCAAAACTCATCGCTTTAGCCCTGCAAAATTGTGAAGAACACCTGCGTAAAACACAGAGTGATACGATCATGGAACAAAAAATAGCAGACCTCTTTGACCTGACCGTCATCCCTTACCGCATAGAAACCTTTGACAATTCTCACCTCATGGGCGTAGCTACCGTCGGAGGCATGGTCGTTTGGGATGAAAACAGATGGGACAAAAATGCTTACAGACGATACACTTTGCACGCACGTGATGAGTATGGACAGATGAAAGAGCTGCTCTCACGACGTATAGAAAATTTCAAAAAGGAGTCTGCACCGGATCTTTGGATACTGGATGGAGGGCAAGCCAATCTTAATCTGGCAAAAACACTGCTCAAAGAAGCCCATGTAAATCTTGATGTCATTGCCATCGCAAAAGAGAAACTTGATGCCAAAGCACACCGGGCCAAAGGTGCAGCAAAAGATATGCTCTATACAACCAAGGGATTGATCGAACTCAAAGCAAATGACAAACGTCTGCATTGGCTGCAGCGTCAAAGAGATGAAGCGCATCGCTATGCTATCACTTACCATCAGAACAAAAAACGCAAAGAAGACACACAGATCTCACTTCTCAATAAAAAAGGGGTCGGTAAAGCCACGGTTAAAAAGCTGATCGATTATTTTGGTACCTTTGAAGCCATAGAAAATGCATCAGCTGAAGATATCAAAAAAGTTACAAATAAAAAAATTTCAAACATTATTAAAAATAATAATTCATAATGAACCTTAAATTCATATTTTTTACTAAAAAACTTCTTAATTCATTTTATTTTTAGTTTAATTGTACTAAAGTATTATCAACAGGGTTGTTACCACTATTTTGGACTATAAACTTATTATAAATATAATATTACCTATAACCCTACATTAAACATAGCTAAACTCATTGTGAAGTGAGGACAGAAAACCATGGGTCTCATGAAGATCGCCAGGTTGCAAACTGCACTTCTCCCTGACACACCAACAAAAGAGGACAAAAACAATATGAATAGACCTGATCCAATTGATGAAGAGTATCTCTTTGAGAAAGGTTTGATCGTAAGCTCAACAGACCTTAAAGGTATCATTACTTACGCTAACAGGAAATTTTGTGAAATAGCAGGATACAGCAGAGAAGAACTCAAAGGTAAAAACCATAATATCGTAAGACACCCCGATATGCCAAAAGCAGCATTCCAGGAAGTATGGGAGACTATACAGTCAGGAAAAGAGTGGACAGGTATCGTTAAGAATCTAAGAAAAGACGGTAGGTATTATTGGGTTTATTCACATATTTCTCCTATGGTAGTTGGGGGAGAGATCACCGGGTATTCAGCAGCCAGAAGACCGGCATCTAAAACAGAAATCGAAGAGACAATTCCTATTTACAGGGATTTGCTTGAAAAAGAAAGTAATTAAAGAGGAGTTGTCCAACCATGTACTATATATTAAATGAAACAGATCAGATCATTGCAGCAGATAATCACTTATTAGGTTTATGTTCCGTGAATAATATCAATGAGCTATCATCAATACTGGCAGTAGGTGAGATAAAATTTGATTTGTCTGCAACAAGCCTTAGTATTCACATAGACAAGAGTGATAAAATGTTTTCTATATCTAAAACATCTCTCTCCAGTATGCTTGGTCATCTCACCTTGGTTGAACTCGCATCTGAAGAAGAAAATGATCTAGCGGAATTACCGATTTCGGAATTCTCTATTGATGATATAACAGAAGATCTTACACCTTTAGACCTGGATTCAGATCTTATCTCTATTTTGTCAGACAGCGATAAAGACACAGTCCAGGATGAAATATCAGAAGAAATTGCACTTTTACTCACAGATGATGACTTCATAGGTATTAAAGAGGAAAACATTGAAGTTCCAGAAACAGCAGAAGCATTTGATTTGGATCTCTCTACACAAGATGATCTATTTGGAGCAGCGGCAGATACAGATGACACTATTGCAATTCCTATAGATATAGAAACCATAAGTCAACAAATTGGTATTTCCCAGGAAGACTATAATCTATTCCTTGACGAATATATCGATGCTGCAATAGACCTGGAAGAAGACCTTCAATCTGATGAGGCAGAAAAACGTTCCAATGCGATTGAAACACTCTCGCATCTAGGTGAAGTATTACGTCTTCCTGTTATTGGAGAAATCATTGCCAATATAGCCTCAGCATCAACAGAGACACAAAAAACAATGATAGCCTCTTTTTACGGTACCCTTTCAAGACTTACAACACAAACATCACCTCATGAAGAAGTACCACAGGAAGAAGCACCTATGGAACCTATGGACACGGTAACACTCACGGAAGAACCTGAACCTGTAGTCAATGAAAACAGCTTTGGTACGATCGATCTTTATGATGTCAAACCGATCCATTTTGATTTTCAGCTTGAAGAAGCAGCCAATGACCTCTCTTTACCTGTAGAACTTATTGAAGAGTTTGTTAATGACTTTATAGATCAGGGACATCTTGAAACAAAGAAAATGTTAGAAGCCTATGAAAAAGGTGACCTGAAAACGATACAGGAAATAGGACATTTACTCAAAGGGACTTCAAGCAACCTTCGTATCAATGCCTTATCAGACACACTCTACAAGATACAGTTCTGTGAAGACAGTAGCAACCTGGAAACTTTGATCAAAGACTATTGGGGCCACTTTCTCTCTTTTGAAATTCAAATCAATGCGATATCACGCCAAAAGGAAATATAGATGACTATACGTAATAGACTAAAATTAATTGGTCTGGTACCAATTACCCTACTCATTCTACTATCGAGTTATTTCTTTATAACTTCATATCTGAACTTTGAAAAAGCAAATGCTCTCAAAATGACATTAAAAAACAATGCCATATTGGATAAAGCACTGACCAACATAGGTAAAGAACGCGGTTTGACGTCTTTGTATCTGGGAAGTGACAAAAAAGAGTTTGCCGCCCCAATGAAAAAACAAAGAAGTACCATGGATAGAGTATCCAAATCACTTCAAACAGACCTAGTAACCAAAGATACAACATACCTTCCCTGGTTACTTGATCTTTTCGAAGAAAAAAGTCAGGATCAGAGTACTCAGTACAAACAACTCTTAACAAATCTTGCGGCACTTCCGGCAACAAGAAAAAAAGTTGATACTGAAACTGTAGACTTTAAGACTATCTTTTTTACAGAATATACAGAATCAATATCCACACCGATACTTGATAATCTTATCTCCGTTAAAAATTACGCACTCGATACAGAGATCTCATCACTTGTTTCTTCACTCATTCAGCTTTATACTGCAAAAGAAAATGCCGGATTGGAAAGAGGATTTATCTCCTATTATATGACTAAAAAATCTTCTATGGCATTTGATGAAATTGCTTTATGGGATGAGTTTAAAACAAAAGCAAATGTTTTTGATATCAAGCAAGTAACCAACCCGCTATTGCGTAAACAACTTGAATCTGTGCTTTTCTCTGATACTGCCAACGAAACTTTGGAAGAGCTTGCTATGACTTCGTCGGCAATTCAAACCGATATCGATAATGGAGATTACGCGGAAGAAGCGATAGACTGGTTCGCACTTCAAACCAGTAAGATCACCCTACTTTCAAAAGCAGAACTCATTGTTTCAAATGCTTTATGGAAAAAAAGTGATATCTTTCTTCAGAAACAACTCACCCTTCTTGCTATTGCAGCATCAATCTGGTTACTGAGTTTTATCCTTGCATATCTCGGATACACAACAACAAGGGATATTACAAGAAACATTAAAGAACTTGAAGAGGTACTGAACAAAGCTGTTGATGAGATGAAGAGCAGTGGACAATACGTTGCATCAGATTCCATGGCCATTGAAAATATTGAGCTTGATACGCATGAAGGGACAAAAGAAGCCTATCAGTTCCTTGAAGCACTGGTTGATACGGCAAAAGAAGATAAACTTACTGCCCTTCAGGCAAATGAAGCTAAATCTCTTTTCCTTGCAAATATGTCACATGAGATCCGTACACCGCTTAACGGTATTGTTGGATTTACAGAGATCTTACGTAGTACTGATCTTACAGAAGAGCAAGATGAATTCCTTTCTATCATTGATAAAAGTTCAGAAAACCTGCTTAGTATTATCAACAATATTCTTGACCTTTCAAAAATTGAAAGTAATAAAATTGAAATTGAAAATATTGTGTTTGATGCAGCTGAAGAATTTGAATCTGCCGTTGAGACTTACGCCGTTGCAGCCACAGAGAAAAATATTGACCTCAACTACTATATGGATCCGGAAATTTCTCCTAAACTCAAAGGTGACCCGACGAAGATCAAAGAGATCGTTATTAACCTTCTTTCCAATGCCATTAAATTTACATCGTATGGTGGAGAGATCAATCTTCTTATCAAAAAAGTAGCCGGTGAAAACGGTATAAACAGAGT
The DNA here is from genome assembly GCA_002733215.1 of Sulfurovum sp. Taxonomy (GTDB): domain Bacteria; phylum Campylobacterota; class Campylobacteria; order Campylobacterales; family Sulfurovaceae; genus Sulfurovum. Next base: position 22,793 of record NVUY01000002.1, read on the forward strand.
AGCATTCTCAGTACAGGATAATGGTATTGGTATGACCAAAGATCAACAATCACGTATCTTTGATGCCTTTTCGCAAGCAGATGTTTCTGTTACAAGAAAGTATGGTGGTACAGGACTTGGACTTACTATTTCCAGTCAATTTGTTGAACTTATGGGTGGGGAGCTTGAACTTGAAAGTGCCAAGGATCATGGTACCACATTCTTCTTCTCATTAGCATTGGAAGAAGTTACTTCCACAGAAGTAAATTACGAAGGTGCATTTTCTGATCTTACCATAGGTAAATATGAACAGGAAATTCCAACAAAACTGGACAGCTACCTGGAAGAGTACTTTACATATTTCGGTCCATCGGTGAAACACTTTGAATCTATCGGAGAATTAAAAGAACTTGACAATAACAATGTATGTAAAAATTACTGGATCGATATTGATAAAGCAAAACAAAATATTTTGGATGCTATCCAGCATATGGACAGATCCAAACTGATCGTTATCGCAAATGTGACATCTCGTAACAAGCTCGAAGAGCTTGGTGTGGATCAGAGTAATGTTATCTATAAGCCGGTGACACTCAGTAAGTTGAAAACAGTACTTAGCAATACTGCTAATGTAGCACCGGAACTTGTTGAGGCGTCAGTGAACCGACAAGAAACTAAATTTGATGCGCATGTACTGGTGACAGAAGATAATATTATTAACCAGAAACTCATCAAACGTATTCTTGAAGAGCATGGGATCACAGTTGATCTTGCAAACAACGGTTTGGAATCATTCGAAAAACGCAGATCAGGCAACTATGATCTACTCTTTATGGATATTCAGATGCCTGTAATGGATGGGATCGAAGCAACACATGAGATCCTGGACTATGAAGAAGATGAGGAGCTGGCACACATTCCTATTGTCGCATTGACCGCAAATGCACTCAAAGGTGATAGAGAAAGATTCCTTAGTGAAGGTATGGACGAATACATTACCAAACCTATTGAAACAACAGAATTACTTTATGTACTCAATAAATTCTTATCGGATAAAGCAAGTACAAAAGTAAAATCTCCTGTGAAAGAAGAGCTTGCTGAAACAGTAGAGTCAGTGCAACCTGTTGCTGCAGTGCTTGACATCATGGAAGAACCAAGTGAAAACCTTAGGGTCATCGAAGCAGACAAAAAGATCCTTATTGCAAAAAAGTTCCTGCTCTCACGTAGAATTCTTGCAAAGGTAATTGACAACCTGGGATATGATTATGATCTCTTATCTGATATGAATACACTGGAAGAAAAACTTGCATCAGGGGAGTATGACATACTCTTTGCAGACAGTGCTCTGCTTACAGAAAGCATCAGCCAAGCTGATGAAAATATAGCTATAATTTCATCAGATAATTCAGATGATCCTCTGGGAGTAGCTGTGAAAAAAGGTGAAACTATCGCCAGCACTGCTTCTAAAGAAGAAATAAAAAATATTATTACCAAGTATAGAGGATAAAATAAATGGCACTAAAAATACTCATCGTTGATGATGACTTCATCAACCGGAAACTCTTGTCAACTCTTTTGAAAAAGAACGCAAGTGTGACAGAGATGGTTGAAGCAGAGAATGGTTCTGATGCGTTAGATAAACTTAAACACCACCCGGATATCAATCTGATACTACTGGATATCATGATGCCGGTTGTTGACGGGATAGAATTTCTAAAGATCTTCAGATCTAACATGGAGAACTCACATATCCCTGTGATCGTTCTTTCAACTGATGACACCAGGAAAACGGAAGTCTTTGACAATGGTGCAAATGACTTTTTGAGAAAGCCTGTGAAAGAAGATGTACTCCGTACTAAAATAGAACAGTGGACATAATTGGGTGCATAATGCCCGCAGGAAATATCCTTGGGTGCACGTACCGTTATGACATTTCTATTGGTGCGTGACTACGCACCCTACACAAACTATTTATTTTATAAACACTTCCTTTAACACTTCATCCACATTAGAAACACCTATAATTTTTATATGATTTTTAACTTCATTTGGGATATCATCCAAATCACGTTCAAAATTCTTCATCGGTATCAAAGCTTTGGTCACCCCTGCTTTATACGCCGCGATAAGCTTCTCTTTAAGCCCTCCGATCGGAAGTACCTTCCCTGTAAGTGTCACTTCACCCGTCATCGCCACTTTGTTGTTTATCTTGTATCCGCCTAAGATCGAAGCAATGGCAGACACCATGGCGATACCTGCACTTGGACCATCTTTCGGTGTGGCACCTTCAGGGACATGGATGTGGAGATCATAACGCTTGTATACTTCAGAGGCATCCACAGTGATGCGCTCTTCTCTCTCTTTGACAGAGTGAGGTATGATGGAAGGAGGGATCTTTAAAGCACCATTGTCTATGAGTATTTTCACCACAGAATGGGCAATACGTACAGACTCTTTCATCACTTCGCCAAGTGAACCGGTAAGCTGCAATGCACCCTTTCCTTTGATTTTGATCGCTTCTATGGTCAAAACATCTCCACCCACTGCTGTCCAGGCTAGACCATTGACAACACCCACTTGAGGTTGAGAGTCTACCAGAGAGATCTCAAATACTTTTTTATCTGTAAATTTCTCCAAATTTTTGTTTGTGATCGCAATTTTATTTATGGTTTTGTCTTCTAAGAGTTTCCTTGCACTTTTACGCATCAGTCCGGCGATCCTTCGACGTAGATTCCTTACACCGGCTTCTCTGGTATATTCATCTATCAGGACTTTCAGTGCTTTATCCGAGATAGAAAACTCTCTGCGTTTTAAGGCATGCTTTTTAAGTTCCTGAGGGATGAGATAACGTTTAGCGATCTCAAATTTCTCTTTAGGTGTATAAGAGTTCAATCCTATGAACTCCATTCTGTCACGTAAAGGTGCAGGTATGCGTCCTACATCATTTGCCGTGGCAATGAAGATCGCTTTACTCAGATCAATATTAAAATTCAGATAATAATCCCGATACTTGCTGTTCTGCTCAGGATCAAGGATCTCAAGCAGTGCGGCAGTGGGGTCACCCCTCATACTGCGCCCTACTTTGTCTATCTCATCGAGGACAATGACCGGATCCATACTTTTCGCTTCTATCAAGCCCTGTACCAAACGTCCCGGCATCGCACCCACATAGGTTCTTCTGTGCCCGCGAAGTTCATTGACATCTTCAAGTCCACCCAGTGCCATGCGCACAAGCGGTCTCCCCAAAGCGGTAGCGATAGAATTGGCAAGTGAGGTTTTACCTACACCCGGAGGTCCTGCAAAACAGAGTATGACCCCGCCTGTCTCTTTTTGCTTAATACCCCTAAGCATCGCCAGTTCACGTACTGAGAAAAATTCAACAATACGCTCTTTGGGTTTTTCCAATGCATAATGGTCTTTATCTAGCTCTTCTGCAACATCGTGAACACTTAAACTCTTTTTCGTCAACTTGCCAAAGGGGAGTTCAAGTACCCACTCCAGATAGCTTTGAAGGACATTGGCATCTGCAGAGTCCGGATGCATACGGGCAAAACGGTCCAGCTGCTTAGAGGTTTCTTTAAAGGCATCTTCCTGCATATGAGGTTTGAGTGCTGCCACTTTTTCTCTAAATGTAGCGATCTCTTCTTCTCTTTGCGTATCCATACCCAACTCTTGCTGTATCTCTTTGAGCTGTTCTTTGAGAAAATACTCTTTGTTGGTCTGTTCTATTTTGGTATATACTTTTGTCCGTATCTCACGTTGTACTTTTGCAGATTCTATCTCAGAAGTGACGATATCTATAAGGCCAAGCAATCGTTTTTCAATATTGAGTTCAATGTATAGCACATACGCTACTTCTTTGTCCAGTTTCAACATGGAAGAGACAAGATCTGCTATGCGGTTGGGTTCATCATTTTCTTCTATGGTACGCACAAGATCAGCGGGTATATGACTGTTCAATACAGAGAGTTTCTTTACTTTATCTCTCAAGATATCCATCAAAGCATCCGCTTTGAGTTTATTATAAGTATCTAACATCACTGTATCTATGGTTGCACGGTTAAAGCTGCCTTCTTGGGGCTCGATGATCTTTCCTCGGGCAAGTCCCTGAAACAGTATCTTTACACGACCATCAGGAATATTCACTTTTCTCATAATGGAGCCGATAACTCCTACTCTGTACATCGCATCAAAATCTCTACTGCCCTCTCTCCCCGGTATGGAAGATGTGACAAAAAGCAGGGTGTTGTTTTCCATTGCATCTGTAGCGGCATCTATATCTTTCTGATTTGTTAGAAAAATAGGGCTTATCATAAAAGGATAAAGAAAAAGTTCATCCTCTACGACTATAGGTAAGTTAGTTGGTAATGCATCATAATCACTGAGTTGCATGTTTTGTTCCTTTATATAAAAAATATTTGGTTTATAACTGTAGGGTCGGTGAACCTACCCTACGGAGAGTTGATCTTTTAATCAAATACCATACCAATGATACCTTTTTCAGGTGGTGTGATATCAGTCATTCCGATCACAGAGCCCTCATTTTTTTCTCTATAGATCTTTGCTGCTTCTTCTTTGCCTGTACGGTCATACAGTGCTGCAATGTTTTCATTGAGCAAATATTGGCTCATATAGAGTCTGATAAGCATTGTATTGACAAGCGGTGCATAAGGAGAGCCCGGGTAGCGTGTAATATAAATCCTGGATTTACCAATATTGTCCATGATGAGTTTTTGATCTTTATAAACATCTGTTACACCCAAAAACGATGCTTTGAGCTTCATAAAATCTGTATACTCACGGCTGTCACCTTCACCGTAACGCTTGTTATACTCATCAAGATAATAATTAGCCAGAAGATACTCTTCTTCCAGCATATGCGCATTGGCAAGCATCATCATGGCTGTAGGCATAAGAGGAGAACGCATATGCTCACTCTTAAGAGAGATAAAATACGAATCAGCCTTATCCAGACCACCGTTGCCGATGCTATTGGCGATCTGCTGATACCAATACAATGCAGGCTTGTTAAACTCGGCAACTTCTTCATCATCTGAACATCCGACAAATACAAATAACATTGCCATGCTTATTAAAACTGTTTTCTTAAAATTCAACATCTTTACCCTCGTATACATATATAAACATTATAATAGCTCAAAATATGTAAGAGGTCTATTAGCTTCTGTAAAATGCTACTGTAATATTATTTCTTTCTCCATATTATGGGCACCTCTAAAAATTGTATTTAGGATTTAGTTCCTCATCTCTTCTTTTTTAATTTGATCTTGACGACTTTGCTTCTAAATGACAACTCAAAAGTATGCTATAATAAATGAAATGCATAAAAGGAACTTCTTAATCATGTTAGCATTCAAAGAAGAACATTTACCTAATTACAGCTATAAAGACTATAAACAGTGGGAGGGGGACTGGGAACTCATAGAGGGTATACCCTATTCCATGGCACCTGCACCAAGCATCACACATCAAGAACTCAATCTCAATATTGGCATAGAACTCAAATCCAAATTAAAAGACTGTAAGTTTTGTAAGGTACTGCCAGAGGTTGACTGGAAAGTAAATGATGAAACAGTAGTGAGACCTGATACACTGGTAGTATGCAACCTAGAGGAGAAAGGTGCATTTTTAAACAAAACACCTCTTATTATTTTTGAGATCCTTTCTCCATCTACTAAAAATAAAGACAGGAATTTCAAGTCTCTTTTATATAGTCAGGAAAATGTAAAATATTATATTTTAGTAGAACCTGCCGGTATGTTTGCAGAGGTTTATAAACTCCACAAGGGCAAGTATCGTCTTGAGGGTGAATTTAAAAAAGAAACTTATACTTTTAGCCTTGATACTTGTAAATTTGAGTTTTCTTTTGAAATGGTTTTTGATTTATAGTCTTGGTACACCAACATGTGGATGGAAAAGTTAAACTTACAGAGCTATGGGTTACTACTCACCAACGCGAGAGCCAGTAAATTTTTATTTCTTTCGCCATATTGTACTAAAATCAAATGTCACTTCGCAGGTTGGTAATGTGAAAGTGGTTGTTTCATCTGTAAAATCATCCACTTTAATATATCGTCCGTCTCTTAATTCATATACTTTGGCTAAAGGAGTATCCGGATAGACCAAAATATAATATTTCACACCTTCTCGCTGATATATTTCAAATTTTACTTTTTCATCTTTGGTCACCGTAGATGGGGAAGCAACTTCAAAAATTATCTCCGGTTTTTTCGTTATTTTTTCATCTGCTTCATAACAGATCACCAGAGTGTCAGGTCTTACTACTGTATCATTCGCTACTATCCAGTCTATTTCAAAAAGTGCCTGGCATTCCGAACAGGTATCCAAAGCATCATTCAGTTGTATAAAGATCTTACCATTGACAGTTTGATGTGTAACCATTGGAGATGGCGCCATAGCATATGGCATACCGTCTATCAGCTCCCAGTCACCTTGCCATAGATCATAATCATCTACAGTATAATGTTCAACATAAGCTAATGACACAGACACTCCTTTTTTGTTTATTATAACATAAACTATTTTTCCAGCATTTATCCCGATAAATACAGAAGGTTTCAAGAAATTGGTTTTTTCTCTCGTTCACAGCCTCTCCCCGATGGTAACGAGGGTAAATTTTAAGCTTCCTTATGCCATTATTAAATATATTATATGAGGATCTGTTATGACAATATTAGTAAAAATTGAAGAAGAGATTAGAAACTTTCCAGCACAAGAGTTAAGCAAATTTAGAGAATGGTTTAAGCAGTATGATGTAAAAAAATGGGATGAGCAGATTGAAAATGATTTTACTTCGGGAAAACTGGATGACCTTGCAAACCAAGCACTTAAAGACTTTCAAGATGATAACGTTAAAACGCTATGAACCATTTTACGGTTCCATCATTTTGGAAAACATACAACACTCTTCCTTAAAAGATTCAAAAATTAGCAGATAAAAATTTTCTATTACTAAAAATGGATCCTCATCACCTTTCCCTGCATTTTAAAAAATAGGAAAATATTATTCTGTAAGAGTTGGATTAAACTATAGATCATTAGGCGTAGATGTTGAAAATGGGATTTTATGGTTTTGGATAGGTAATCATTCTGATTATGACAAACTCATAAAAGTAAGTAGGTTTAAAAAAATCTTACTGCTTCTACCCCCAAATATATGAAAAACATATCTAACGTCAACATGATGCTATTGTTTGTTTCATATCTTGTTCTGTATTTACTTCTAAAGGATTATTTTCTAAACTTCTTAAACACTCTAGCAAAATCCAGGCTCAATTCACCGTCTAAGTCGTCCAATATCAGTACTTCATGGGTAAAATCACTTACTTTAATATATTTTCCATTGTTTAGACTATAGACTTTTGCTTTAAGATCATTAGGATAGACAAGTATATAATACTGGACGCCTTCAGCTTCATAAATATCAAATTTTATGGTTTCATCTTTCTCTCGTTCCCATCGTTCCCGATGATAATGCATACATCAATACTGGAAATAGGTTTACTTATAAATCAATCTACATCAACCGACTCTACAGTTTTATTATACTGTACTCTTGAGTGGTGATTTGATTATACAAACGAGGGTATCATCACTCTTCAGAGAGCTTTATAGCAGTAAAATAAAGTAACCCAACTGTTAGAATTCCAATCAATATAATGGATGCAGCAGCTAATGTCATTTTATAGATCCTTTATTTCTTTTGTTTTATTGGCGATTTTAAATATTATTACAACAATCGCACCTATAATTGTTAATGCAAACAAGACACCTGACCAAAATAGAATATCTATTTTTTCGGCATCATATCTTTTAACAATACTACCAATCAATATCACCAAAATACCAAAGGAAATACTCATCGCAACACGCAAGGTATTTAGCAATTCTTTTACTTCATCTATTTTTCCATCGAGTAGAACTACCCTCAACTAAAAATATTTAGTTGTAGATAGAACCCTCACAGATCCGTACGTGCGGATTTCCCGCATACGGCTCTTCAAGATCTTATTCAGCCTAAAAGGTGCTCTTAGGCTAATTCTTAATTGTCGATTCAAAAAGAGCATTTAGCTCTTCTATTTATTACCATTTATGGTGTCTCTGCGGATACCTATAGTTATCATAATTAAGATGAAAATCTTGCTGTTCCCTTCGCTCATCTCGCATTACCGATTATCTTCACTACTATGAAACAGTCTGACTACCTTAAGAGAAATAATACAAGTTCTTGAATTTGTCGTTCTTGAAATAGTAATTTGATACGTAACATATCAACCTCTCAAGGTTCTCCCAAGTTCCGCACGTTTACTGTATTGACATACTATGCTCTTGGACTCCGGTGGGCTGAAGTGATTTTCAAGTTTTACAACTAAAACCTTTTCAGTGTTGTCTTCGCGTCAATATGAATAGCTCGACCCCACAATCTCAAATATTTATCGAAGCTCTATCGCTTAAAGGAATTATCTCTCCTGACGGTCTATCAACTCTCTGCCTACGCTTCACATACTTCGTTACCTGATATGTGCAAGGCTCGATACTAGGCTCTTATCTGAAAGACTACCCAGGCAAGTCTAAACATTTTGAAATGTCGCACCTGCTAGTAAACACCGATTTATCTTGGCGCACCATACTTTTAGTCTATCAGAAAAAAGAGTGAATGTCAAAATTCATTCTGCTATAGTGTGGTGCATTTATGCCCACCTTTTATCGATACAATGAATTACATATTGAAAATCTCATCATTCAAAGTTAAATGTTTTGTTTGTATGTATGGGTTGGTAATTTGGTGGGCATAAAGATATAGCTGTGCATTCCCATCAAGATGATGGGTATTAGAATCACCCCTTTACCCTCACCAACTCTTGTATCTACATTGTTGAGAGGTAGGCTTCATAACTAAAAAAGATAATTACTGCCAATACTGTCAATCCGATTAATAATTCCATATTAGAGATCCTCCAATGAGTTTATTTTATGCAAAATAGATTTATTCAAAAAATGTATCAAAACAACCAACCATATTATTCCTACAAATGAGAGTATTAATCTTATATTGGATAGTACTTCATAGTGGGAACTAAGCCATCCAAGTAATCCAATTAAGGTAACTACAGCAATACCTAGCCACACTTTTAAATAATTAATTTTCTCTTTAATAACATCTATTTTGCTCATAGTTATAAGTCTATCAGAAAAAAGAGTGAATGTCAAAAATTAGGATCTCTAAACTTAGCCATTTATCACTATTATAGAAATTTCAACTATAAAAAATACTTATTTTATATTTATTTTATCTTAGATATGATATTATCAACTATAAAGTATTTCATAGTGAAAAGCCAAACTTGTTGAGAAGCAGGGACGGAAAACCACGGGTCTTCCGATCTGAGTGGTGGGTCTGAATCACTGAATATTCTGTAAGTGCTTGTCTTGTGAGGGTTTATAAAGAATTTGAAGTTAACCCGTAGGTTAATTGATGATTATTTATGAATGCTCACGAGGCAATGACTTGTAGAAGATTGGTGATTTCTGATCTACCACTCAGATCCATAAGACAGCCGGGTTACCAACGTAAGCCTTGACGCTTATGTCATCATTTTCAGGTGTCATACGAATTTCACTCAGTGACGACTGAGTCTAAAAGGTGTTATTATGAAAAACTTGACTCTTATTTTTAATTTACTTTTAATATCCTTCATTGTTCTACCTTCTTCATCAATAGCTGCATCATATAAATGTGATGGAGAAAATGTAGCAGATATTGATGGTGCCACAGTAGATGAAGATAAATCCTATCGGACACATAAAGATAATAAAAAGGCAAGATATTGGAAATTTACGACAGCTACTGATGGAGTAATCACAATAACACAGAAGAACAACAAACCAGAAAGTGGGTACTGGAACCATAAACTAATAATTGGTCTCACATGTAGTGGTACAAGTATTTATTCTGGTCCTAGCTCAAGTTCAGATTCTAAAACTTTTAATGTTGTTTCAGGTACAACTTATTATGTAAAAGTACAAGAAGCAAATTCTAAAAATGACTTGAATTTTAATATAGGTTTTAGCTTTAAAAAACAAGCTCCGGTAACAGGTGAATGTTCCAAACCTCATGCTTTTGAAAAAAGAGTCAGCTATATCCTTCCAGGAGACTTAATCGCTATTGGTAACTCCAATATCTGTGTTGATAATGATGGGAATAATGATGGGAGTAGGGATGGAAAATGTGATCCAAATCAATTAAAAAGAAACGATATAGGTGATGGAGGAAATAATATTATCTTTACAAACTCCTCATCAAGTACTGCTATAGCAACAGAACCGGGAACCTTGGAAAATACTACTGCTGCAGAACTCATAGTCCCAACAGGTGCTACAATTAAATGGGCAGGACTCTACTGGCAAGGTGAAATTTGGGATATAAAAACCAGCAACACTAGTCGTACAAGTGTCAACAAATATAATGGAAAGACTATAGCCATTGAAAATGGTGCAGATGGTAGAGACAGACAAAAACTTGCAGATAAAATAAAGTTCAAAATACCTGGTGGTACCTATCAGGAGCTTACGGCAGATGAACATTATTATGTCTTTGTAAAAAGAAAAACCGCAAATAACAAAGATGATTATTCAGGTATAACAAGATATGAAGAACACTATCAATCTTTTAAAGATGTAACATCCCTACTTCAGGGGCTTACTGGGACGGATGGAGCAAATGGAAGTTATTGGGTTGCAGATATTCAAGCCACTGTCGGTGCATTATACTACCCAGGTGTGGAAGCAGCATGGAACCTTCAGGTGATTTATGAGCATCAGGGAGCAAAAGCAAAAAGTGTCACCATAAATGACGGATATGTTGCTCTGTATGGGTCAGCTTCTCAAGGTGATGATTATGCTAATGATCAAGACTGTCCAACAGGAGGTATCAATACGGGGGTATATGCTTACTCAGTAGATTTTAATGTTAGTGGATTCCTTACACCAAAAACACCTGGTTTTGATACAGACCTATCTGTATTTGTCACCGAATCAGACCCTGACGGTGGTCAGTCCGATCCTACAAAACCGGAACGATTGAGTATCACAAAAAAAGACGGTAGTTCTTACACAGTTGATGGTGATGATGCATGGAATTATGAGATCACCAACAAAGACGGAAGTGATAATCTTGACAGAACTCCGGCATATATCTATCCTATAGGTATGACCATCAAGAACTATCGTCTGAGAGATGCACTTGACCCTGATCAATCTTCAACCCAGGTTACTTTTCAAACAGATAGCGATAGACTTATCCTTGGTGTGATTGGCTTCTCAACAGAATTACGTACGGTTGACCTTTGCTACGATTATGCTTACAAACAGTATGATCGGTATTTTACAGAAGACAACAATGGCTCCCGTGACCCCCACATTATAGGTAGTGGACTTACTGAGAGCGAACCTATCACCGTTGAACTCTTTATTCAGAATACAGAAGATTCAGATATTATTGCAAAAGATATGACCGTAAACATAGGTCCGATCGATACAGCACAAGCTGCTTATATATCGCCAACTACCTATATCATAAGACCTGATAGTGTATTTCCTGAGCTATATCCTGATACAAACGCAGCACCTAGTTACAATAAAGATATATTGATCGGAGATATCGACAGCCAAGACTTTTTTTATGTCGACTATGATCTTGATCTTGTAAGAAGCTCTATCTTTATGCCTCTTAATGTTAATATAGAGTACACAGCTAGATTTCCTTTTGGTAACAGTGGAGAGTTTATCGACATAAACACCAGTGCTTATCTTAATAGTGATATACCTTTATGTAGTCCCTTAAATTTCGCTTATGAACCGACATACGGTGTATTCAATGTTGAAGATGCTGCGCTCACATCCAGCCAAAAATACAACCTACCAACACAAACTGCCAACCGTCCAGGTGATTTCAAAGTAGCTGCATATGATATTCAGTCTACCAATAACAGGAATGCTGTTTCTACTATTGTTGCTATAGAACTCATAGATGCAGGGAAATTCCATGGTATTGATGCTTCATGTATTGAACCGGACAGTGCATTGACATCTCGCGTATGGGTAATTTTTGGAGATGCCGATAACAATAGTTCACTGACTGACTTCTCTCCTACTACAATTCAAGATGCCATTAATGAGGGGTCACTTTCAGATCAAGTTGTTAACGGTAAGATTATTAATTCCGTTGGAGAGTTTTATGAAAATGTCCGGGAAAATACTGCATTTAGAATGTCTTATAATCGTGATGGTAATGGGAGTCTAATTACATATGATGCTGTAGCTTGTCATGGCAATACTGGTGAAACATGTTATCAAATCACAAACTTTCCCGCACTTATACAGGCTAGTGCACATTGTCCTCAACAATTTGCAAGCACAAATGGCACAGATACTGTTGGTACCTATTGTGGAAATGCCGGGGGAGGAAGTGGTTCAGCTATTACAGAGAAGGAGTTTAAACTATGTATGGAGTGTATTTACGGCTATGACTTGGTGCGGAATTGCTCACGAGACAACTTCGCAACACGTCCAGAGAGTTTCCGTATGAATCTGAGTGACCAGGATCAAAATGATGCAACACAAAAAAGTTTTATTGATAACAATGATGATGACAGTACCAGACATCAAATTGCTGCAGGATATAACTATGCACTTGAAGTGAATGCGACCAATCATGAAAATGACAGCTCTACGCCGGGGTATGATGTCTCTTTCCCTTTTGACGGTAACGCTAGTAACCGTACCTTTAGATTCTCATGGCAAACATCTGCGAATGACAACCTTTGTAACGATACAGAAGACCATAACAGAACATTAACATTTTTTGGTGGGCGTGTAGACCTGAACTTAACCAGTACGCAGGTTGGAGAATATGACCTGACACTTACAGATAGATTATGGACAAGAGTAGACTGGGATAATACCTTAACGGGACATCATACAGGATCTCATTTCCTCACGGGGGATGACTGTGTCTGGGCTACATCTCTAGTTCCCACCACAGGGACAAGCACAACAATAAGTGGACAAAATCTTCTAAATGTAAGCGGATGTGATATTACTTCTGATTCACATACTAATGTTGATACCAGTGCCGCATACACAGATCTGCCATTACGTGTTCACCCTTATCAATTTGACCATTCCGGTATTACTCCTGCCATTGGTCCATACAGCAGAACCAATGGGCAAAACTTTATTTATATGGATACCCCTCCAATTTTAAATGCGGACAATACCAATATGAGTTATAACATGAACGGTACATTCTTTGCAGCAGGCTATGACAATGGCAGACTTAGCAACTTCGTTGCAGGATGTTATGCAGATAATGTTAATATGGATCTTAATTATACCTATAACAGCCCTCCTCCAACCCAAGCACCCTACCTATGGTACAGTATTAAAGATCATAACACTACAGATAATACTGTCGTTTACAGACCTGCTTCGGGAACTAATGACTTCGATAGACCAACGGAACCTACAGGCAATACCAACCCAATCATTATTACTCAGGGTGAAGGATTCTTTGCTAAAGAAATGAATGGATCCATCACGATGGATCTTGGATATAACTTTAAACGTGATTACAATACAAGAGTAAACCCAAGATACATAGAATTTAAAGATTTCAATATCACTTATGTTACAAATCCATCCGCTGTCAAAGCTGACTTAAAAAGTGACTTCCAAATATTTGGAAACAAAACACTTAATACCAATGTGACTTTTGTCTACGGAAGAGCCAAACCTTCTCAGGATTTTTATGATGATGTCATAGAAAACAACATCGATACACCTGTTTCAATAGTTGTGTATTGTGATCAAGATCCTATTACCTGTTCTGCAGTTTACAATATTAACAGCGCACTGGGTAAAACAGATGAATACAACTGGTATCTTTCACTGGGACATGTGACTAGTGAAAATGATGGGAATATCACACTGGACGCAAGTACAGGAGGAAGTGTTGCCCCTACAGATCCAAGTGCTGTAAATATCAATAATAGCGGTGGAGTTAATAATCCTAATGTTAATGTCAGTGCCACAGTAGCTACGCGTCCTCTGGATGTCTATATCGACTTCGGAGCAGATACAAGCAGATGGCTCATACACAATAAAGATAATGATAGTATTCCTTCTCCCTTCTATCGTGTCCTTTTCGTAGGTGAAAGTGACTGGGCAGGACATGGTAAAACAGGACATGTTGTTGACAGCAATACCAGCACCAAGAAAAACAGACGTATGGGATGGTAGGTATGTTAAATATTCAGATGATACGTCCAGCCATCGCCATGATAGAATTGATCTTTGCAATCGTCATCATGGGTATCGTACTTATGTCTGCGCCTATGCTCATAAGTACTGCGACAAAAAGTGGGTATGTTTCCATCATACAAGAAGCGATCCATGGAGCTTCCTCTCAAGTCAATATGATGACAGGTTACCATTGGGACGAAAGAAGCGCAGATGAGCTCTTTCTTGATCCTATATTACGTGTAAGTGCTGGAAGTTCAGACCTGGATTCCGATGTCAATTCCAGTAGACGTAAAGGAACCCCAAAAGAAAGTTACCGATCCTTCATACGTTCCGATGGAACAGATGATCTCAATGCTTCAGTAGTACTGGGAAAAGATGGAACAGAAACTTCGGAAGATGACATAGATGATTTTACAGGTATTACAAATCTTATAGAAATTGCAACTTCTGTAGCTGACAATGTAGAAAAAACCACAATTAATATTTCAAGATCGACCAATTACAATACCGATACGGTTACGGGAGGATACAATCAATCAGATATCACGTATATCCCATTTGTCAATGCCACGGGTACTACAAATATAAAAGGGATCACTGTTAACCTAAGCAGTACCAGTGTTGTAGATGATCTAAACAAATCCATCTCTCTTCGTGCATTTAGCTGTAACATAGGTGCGTATAAACTTGAAGAGAGGGATTTCTAGTATGAAACATAAAAGACTCACACCAGCTTTCACTATGCTTGAACTTATCTTTGTGATTGCCATACTCGGTGTTGTTGCATCTTTAGGCTCTGAAATGATCGTTAAGATCTATGATAGCTATATAGTCCAGCGAGCACAGCATCGTGCCACACTTAAAACCCAACTTGCTGCAACACAGATAGCCAATAGACTTGCTTCTGCAATACCTGGAACAGTTTATAGAATCAGAACCAACAACAATTACGAGCCGATTGATTCAGACATTCCTGGAGGTATATCAGGTGATGACTATAAAGGTATACAATGGGTAGGAGCTGATACCGAGAGTTTTAGCGCTACTGCTACACCGGGATGGAGTGGTTTTTGTGATATTGACGGCAGTAGTACGCCTACCATTTCAACACCCGGTTCAAATTTAAATAGTACAGCAAATGTTATTAGCAATCTTGCCGGTGGAACTTTTCCATCATTTAACTCTGCAGTATATTTTCCTTATGATATTACTGCATATCCAGTAACAACTCCTGCAGGAAATACTCTTACCTTTACGGGTACAATTCCTACACATATCGTAGAACACTATAAACTTGCCTGGACTTCTTATGCTTTAATAGTTGACGGGGGAGATCTTTATCTTTACTATAATTTTGATCCTACGGCAATGGCTGCCCGAGACGAAACAACAAGATCGCTATTGATGAAAAATATCAGTACATTCAAATTTAAAGGAGCAGGACGAACAATCCGCTTTAAGATCTGTAAACAAGAACGCATTAGTGCAGATCTAAATATCACTTCATGTAAAGAAAAGGCGGTATTCTAATGAGAAAAGCATTTTCTATGTTAACAGCGATCTTCATCATTATCCTAATGTCAGTTGTGGCAGGATTCATTATGAACCTTTCAGGTAAAATGGTGAAAGGTACCTCTTCACAGTTTTTGCGTGAACAGTCTGTTCTTTTAGCAAAAAGCTATACTGAATACGCTATCTTAGCTGTCACTGCAAATGAACACAATACCTCTAACTGTCTCAATAACATAACTGGTGGCTACGGGGATGATGGTAATGGAAATTATATTTATAATATCGACGTTAATATCTCTTATATCGGTAATACTGTCACTGACCCAATTACAGGGCTAGCTATTGCTAGTTTACAAGGTCAATGTGCCAGAGAGTTAAACCTAGCTACACTCGCAATTACAGAAAAATCCCCTCTTAATATTATTGTAGATGTCTTCGTCAGATATAAACAGTTGGACCACCCGGATGGAACAAATGCACCCGATATTACCTACCATAGAAGGAGCTTACAAAAAATATGAAAATTTCAAATAAACAAACAAGAGCATTTACTATGATAGAGCTGGTTTTTGTTATTGTCGTGATAGGTATCCTTGCTGCACTTGCTCTTCCAAGATTGGAACGTGATATCAGACAGGAAGCAGCGGACAATATACTCTCTGCAATACGATACACACAGCATTTGGCATTGACTGATAACAAGACTGATCCTTTTGATTTGACTTGGCAAAAAAAGCTCTGGGCAATACGTTTTGACTCAGATACTGAAGGTGGATTTTTATATAAAGTTGCATCCAATACCAGTGGTAACAACATAGCAAAATCAGAATCTGCGATCGACCCTAGCAATGGAAAACACATGTTTGCCAGTAATAATACACTCCAAGCTGATGAAAGTCCAAATGTACTTCTTGGAAAAAAATACGGTATTGATACTGTTGATTTTACAAATTGTGAATCCACTGCAAATGGTAATAATGCATCTACACATATTGCATTTGATCACTTAGGCAGACCCCATAAAGGTGTATATAACATAGCAAAAAATGATTATCGTACGGTGATGACAGCTAACTGTATTATTAGCTTCGGTTTTGAAGATGGTTCCGCAAACTTGGACATTAACATTTCAAAAGAAACAGGCTATGCATTCATTGTAGGACAAGAAGACTCATAAAACAGCCTTGGGTAAATGGGGACAGGCTGAATTAATTTGCTAGCAGATTACGATATTTTTTCATATAAGCATCAGGCAATAAAATACACCTCTAATATCTCTAAAAAAGGCACTACCTAAACCGAGAAAAACCTTTTCAAACACTTGCACTACTTGCGTTAAACTCTGTATTTGCCAAACACTGCTGCAAAATCCACAGAGGCAGGACATTCTGTCTCTTTAAAGTCAAAACGTTCGGTGTCGCACTCTGCTACTTTTTTATATGTACCATTTTCCAGATGATAGATTCTGGCTACTAAGTCGTCAGGGTAGACCAAAATATAGTATTTTACACCCTCCTCTTCGTAGATCTCGTACTTTAAACCTTCATCTTTTTTTGCAGTAGAAGGAGAGATAACTTCAAAGATGATCTCAGGTGTCTTTGAGATGTATTTTGGGTTGCTGTCGTGACAGACTAGAGAAACATCTGATTTAAGTATAGTGTCTGAACTCACTTTCCAGTCTGTGTCTATAAGCACTTCGCACTCTGGACATTTTCCTATATGTTTCAAGAGTTCATTAAAAAGCAAACCTATCAATATCTGATGCTTCTTCACAGGTGCAAGCCATCGCATAAGCAATGCCATCTATAAGCTCCCATTCTCCCTCCCACAGTAAGTAGTCGTCATAGCGATAGTGCGGCAAGTACGCTTCTTTTTTAACTGCCGGCATCCGGGATCCTTTTTGTTTTATTATAACATAGTTCTTTTGGGTGCTCTTGAGATTTTTTATGCAAAATCTAAGTATGGTATAATATAAAAATATCAACTACGTTCCATAAGGACATAAAATGAGTAATTTAGCCTATCAAGAAAAATACACTGCCAACGATCATAGCCACTGGAAAGGAGATTGGGAGCTTATATATGGAGATGCCTATGCAATGGTACCATCTCCCATGGTGACACACCAACTAGTAAGCTCAAATATTGTTTATGCACTAAAAAATGCTGTAAGTAATTGTAGTGACTGCATGGTACTAAGTGAGATAGATTATGAGGTATCAACCGATACTGTACTAAGACCAGATGTGGTATTGATATGCAAACCTATCGATGAAAAATTAAATAAAACACCCGAAATAATATTTGAAGTACTGTCGGCGTCAACCACAAGAAGAGACGAAACAGTCAAGTTCGATATATACCAAAGAGAGGGAGTTGCCTATTATGTACTTGTAAATCCTCTAGAAAAAATAGCAAAAGTTTACAGACTAGCAGATAGTGGAAGTTATATAAAGCAGGGAGATTTTAGCGACGATTTTTATCATTTCGACATAAGTATCTGCACTTTTGATCTTAATTTTTCTACCATATGGAGACGATAACTTTTTCTCTATTTACCCACCATTAAGCAACTTAAGTTACAATTAAGTATGAGTATTTTGATGCTCATATCTTATAACTAAAGGAATTATCATGAAACGTAGTATTACAGGTAGACATTTTGAATTAACAGAAGCTATTAAAAATTATGCAGAAGCTGCGGTTGATGTCTTGGACAAATATAATCTTGACATCACCACAGCCAATACCGTTATTTCAAAATCTGAAAAAAAAGGGTTTACCGTTGAATTCATCGTTAACTTAAAAGATAAAAACACCATCGTAATCACACAAAATGATAAAGATGTCTATGCAGCGATAGACCTTGCCATTGAAAGGTTAAAAAAATCACTTAGAAGACATGCCGATAAGATCAAAGGACATAGGATAACAAGCTTTAAAGACTTGGGAACTGAGGCTGAAGCGGTAATGGAACAACTTGATTACCTTGACCAGAATGACGCAGATATCGTACCAATGGACCTTGTACTTCACAAACCTATGGATTTTGATGAAGCGATAGATGCACTGAAAGCAGAGAAAAAAAGACAATTTATTGTATTTAATGACAATGACGGTCTCATGCGTGTCATGTATAAAAGAGCCGATGGGAAATTCGGACTTTATTAACGGTCATGTGCAGGGGCAAGCCTATGTGTTTGTCCTTATTTAATCATAAATTTTTTTACGATGCCCTACTTTCACTATGTAAACTATCAATTTATCATCTTCTATCCTATATAAAATTCTATACCCACCTACCCTTACCCTATACTTTTCATCAGCAGTAAGTTTTTTACATCCATGAGGTCTAGGTTCAGCAGACAAAGATTGAATTTTACTAAGTATACGCTTCAAGACTAACTTTGGAAGTTTTTCTATCTCTTTAGAAGCGCTCTTTTTGATTTCAATACTATAACTTACCATCAGCCTCTAACTTTTTCATAAAACTTTCAAAAGAGATGCTCTCTTCATCTTTTCTCTCTTCAAACACTTTCAAATCTTGGCTATCTTCTCTAAATGAGTCAATAACCAATGCATTAATAAGCTGAGAAACAGAATGAGAAGTTTCGACCGCTTTTAGTTTTAAAAGTTTAAGAATATCTTCTTCAAATGTAACAGTTGTACGAACAGACATAGTTTTTCCTTTTTATTTGCATTATAGCATATTGATGCAAAGATGTATATAGCCTAACTTCCCACCCTCTCTTTAGCAACAGCCACAATCTCTTCATCTTCCCCCATATCGAGCCACTTAAACTTTTGCCCGCTTTGAATCGTACCATCTAAGATATCTCCAGAGTCACGAAACTTCAGATCTAGTTTTGCGATGTCAAAGCCATTGGTAGTTTTGGTAAACTGTTCGAGTCTAAAGTTATTTGTAGTGTTGCTGTAGAGGTAACACCAAGACTTTAAACCGTTTCTTCCTACTCTTCCTCTCAATTGATGCAGAGTCGCCAGTCCAAGCCGTTCTGCACCTACTATCACGATAAGCGTGAGCTTCGGTAAAGAAATACCAACTTCAACCACTGTGGTGGCTAAAAGTATGTTCCCTTTTTCTCTAAATTCGAGCAACACTTCCTCTTTTTGTTTGTCTTTACCATGTGTCACATAGACAGCATCAAATTTCTCTTCCCAAAATGCCCGACTCTCTTCCAAAGACTGATACGGCACTTCTGTACTCTTTTCTACCAAAGGGTAGATGATGAGTACTTGATGTTTTTGGCTTATCTCTTCTTTGATATGTGTCAGCAAGTTTGGGAAATCCTGCTTACCTATGGTTTGCGTAAGTACTTCTCTCTCAAACGGTGTGGTTGTGATGAGAGAAACATCCAGCAGTTCAGACTGCATCATAGCCTGTGTTCTGGGAATCGGTGTGGCAGAAAATTGTAGAAAATGTGGTTTTTTAAGTAGAGGGGTCTGGTGATTATGATTTGTCGCCTCAGGCGATGACGATAAATCATTTAGTGATTTATCGTATAAGCCTGTTGGGCAAAAATCATTATCACCTGACTCCCTCGGTTTAACTGAAACCAATGCCTCAAGACTAGCCCTTTGTTTCGTTCCAAAACGATGCTGTTCATCTACCATTACTAGTGAAACTTGTGGTAAATCTTTCTTAAAAATCAAAGCATGTGTACCTATAATAAAATCTGCTTCTGTATAATCTCCCCTATTTTTACCCTGCATCACCAAAGCCACTTTCACCTCTTTAGGTAAATGTTTGCATGCTTCCTCATAAAGCTGCAAAGCAAGCAAAGAAGTGGGTGCCATCAAAATACTTTTATGCGGCAGTGCCATCATCACCGAAGCCAGGATGACCATCGTTTTACCCGAACCCACATCTCCTACGACCATTCGCTTGGCTGCTTTTAGATCTGTGGATAAGTCTTGCTTTATATCTCCTATGACTTCATTCTGTTCTTTTGTTAACATAAATGGCAAGTTGTCTATAAAAGGTTTACTGTCTCCTGAAAGTGCATGAAGCGCAGGGAAATCTGCTCTTTTCCCCCGCAGTTTTTTAAGATGGTTGAAGGCTTCTATAAATTTCAATACGTTGACAAACTCCAGCTTGAATGTACCGTTCGCATAGATTTCTTCCATACTTTTTGGAAAATGCATGTGCATCAATGTCGCCACTTCTCTAGAATCCAAACCTTCATTAAATAAGTTCTGTTCACTGACATAAACCTCTATAAGCGAAGCGATCTCAGACTCTTTGAGCACGGTTTTGTACTTAGGGGTTATCTTGCCTATCTGTTTAATAGATTTTGGCTGAGACATTTGCAGATAGCCTTTATACTCTTCCAACTTTCCCTGAATAACATGACTAGAACCCACTTCAAAAAGTTTATGATGGTAAGGAGTCACACGGAAAAAAGTGGAAGAGAGACGTCTTCCTGACAGAGTAAGATTGAAAGTCACACGAAGTTTCCCTGCATAGATAGAGGAATCTACAACTTTGGCTTCTACAGTATTGACCTTGCCTAGTTCCAATCTGGTAGAGAGTGTTGTATCATTATAGGAGGAAGGGATAATAAGTGCCAGGTCAAGCAGCGTATGGATCTTAAGTTTTTTAAAGAGTTGCTTTGCTTCTTTCATGGTGAACTCCAGAAAACTCTCGTTCCTATGCTTTGCGTGGGAACGAGGTTTATGTTATATTTAGAAGTCAATTATAACGAAGCTTTGAATAACTAAGAAAAAATATGTCAAATTGTCATGTTTTTGTAGGGTGGGTTTTTATCGAAGTGTATGCTTTTGGCACAACCCACAAACAATTGCTTTCAATTGATATAGACTATTTCGCTTAGCTCATCCGTGGGTTGGAAAACCCACGCTACAGAATTATGATTTCTTTTTTGTCACGATACTGAAAGAGAGTTCTGACAGCTCTTTATGTGATGTGATAAAGCTATTCATCTCTTCAAGTGTAACACTTTCAATTTTCTTTAACTGCTCTTTGGAAAAACCAAGTGGTCTTCCATAATAGTAGTCATTATAGGCACGCTGAAGTCTTTGGGAGAGTGTCTCTGTACGCAGAGGCTCAGAACCCAGTAAAAACTTCTTCGTATCATCCAGCTCTTTCTGAGTAATACCCTTTTTCACAAACGTATCTACCACTTCCTGGATCAAGTTTTTTGCTTCATCCTGAGTAGAGAGTTTTGTTTGCAGGTATCCGCTCAAGTAAGAGACAGGTTTGGTACGTCTCAGTGAAGCATACACGCCATAAGTCAATCCGCGCTTGACACGTATCTCTTCCATAAGTCGTGAACCAAACCCCGCACCACCAAGCAAGTACTCTGCTATCTTTGCTTTGTACTGGTCTTCTTCTTTATAAGAGTAGTTAAAAGGTGATCCAAAAAAGATGTAAGCCTGCTGCGTATCTTCATCTATGAGTACCAGCTCTTTTAACTCGGAAGCTTTTATCTTTTTCATTTCTCTGCTTTGTACTTTTGGAAAAGCGGCAATGATCTCTCTAAGGTATTTCTCTGCTTCCTTAAAGCTGATATCTCCCCCCACCAAACCTATGACATTGTTATACCCTAGGTGTGTAGAGATAAATGTTTTAATGTCATCCAATGACATATTTTCTATACTCTCTAAGGTACCGTCATAAGGTCTTGCCAAAGCAGAACCTTTAAAAAGTGTTTCCCGTAAAGAACTGGCTGCAATGTAATCAAAGTCACCTTTTTTTTGTGTCAGCCAACCTATCTTTTGATGTTTGATCTGATCAAGCGCTTCTTGCGTATAATTTGGATCGTTCAACAGTTCCACTAAACGTTCTACCGCATAAGGGAACTCACTTTTTAACGCAGAAACTTCAATAATAAAACTTTCACGCCCTACATGCGCTCCTAACTCTACAGCATGGGCATCAAGCTTTGTAGCAAAGCCTATACTTCCCTCTTTTGATGTACCTTCATTCATCAGTCTTGCAGACATATCTGCCAAACCGTCTATCGTATTGTTCAAATGTCCTGCATTTGTAAACACAAGTTGAATAGAAACGATAGGAATATAGTCCCCCTCTTCAAATACAACAGGTACTTTTGCATCTTTTATCTGTATATCGGTCACTGATGTTGCCATTAAGGCTCCTTGTAGTAGTAATAATAAAATCAATATTTTTTTCATTTAGTTTCCTATAAGATTAATATCTTTCTAAAATATCATAAGCAGTATTGCGCTTGGCAGGCTGTTCCCCAACATCACGAATCAACGTGATCATCTCATCCTGATTCATCTCATTTTTGGCACCCGCAGCAGAAACAACGTTTTCTTCCATCATGGTAGAGCCAAGGTCATTGGCCCCAAAAAGGAGTGCCATTTGCCCGACGTAAGAGCCTTGTGTCACCCATGAACTTTGGATGTTGGGTACATTGTCCAAGAAGAGTCTTGCCACAGCCAAATATCGAAGATACTGGTTAGGTGTTGTTTTCGTAATAGTCGGCAATTCACGCTTTAACTGTGTATTGTCACTTTGATAGGACCACATGATAAAGGCTCTAAAGCCACCTGTTTCATCTTGAAGTTGACGTACATAGTCCCAATGCTCGACGATCTCACGTATCGTCTCTACTGTACCATACATCATCGTAGCAGTAGACTTGATGCCAAGCTTATGTGCCTGACGATGTACTTCTAGCCACTGATCTTTATCGTGTTTTTTAGGTGCGATGATGTCACGCACTCTGTCTGAAAGTATCTCTGCACCGGCACCCGGTATAGAGGAAAGACCTTTAGCTTTTAGTCTTCTCAGTACTTCTGATATACTGATCTTTGAACGGTTGGCGATATAGTCTATCTCTATAGATGAAAAACCGTGAATGGTCACTTTCGGATATTTTTGAGAGATATGTTCCACCAGATCTTCATACCACTCTATCTCAAGTTTAGGATGCACCCCTCCCTGAAACAGTATCTGCGTACCACCGATGGCTAAAAGTTCATCTATCTTCTGATCTATTTCCTCAAAACTCAGGATATAAGCATTTTCTTTTTTCTCATGGGTGTAAAAAGCACAAAACTTACAGTCCACCCAGCAGATGTTCGTATAATTAATGTTTCTGTCCACGACAAAAGTAGTCACACCTTTGGGATGCATCTCTCTTTTACGAGCGAGTGCCATTTTACCAAGCGTTTTCAGATCTGCTTTTTCTATGAGCTCCACAGCTTCATCAATGGTCATACGTTTTGTTATCGGGCTAGTCATATATCCTTCTTCCGTAGGGTGCGTATTCACGCACCTTACACGTCTTTTTTCTCACCAAGTGCATCAAGAACACCATTAATAAACTGTGGTGACTTCTCATCAGCCAGTGTTTTTGCCAGTTCAACCGCTTCGTTGATGATGATCGCTTTGTCTGTCTTGGCAACCAGTATTTCATAGGCACCTAAACGCATAATGGCTTTTTCTACTTTTCCGATGCTATTATAATCCCAGTCTTTCAAATGTTCTTCTATCTGGGCATCTATCATCTCAAGATTTTCAATGGTCCCTTCAAACAGAGCATTAGAAAACTCTCTTTGTTTGTTGCGGATCTTACCCTCTTCCAAAATTTCATCTGAAAAGGTTGCAATGTTTTCATTCCCCAGGTCATAAGCATAAAGTAAACCTACAACTGCAGTACGTGCTTGATGTCTTGTTGCCATATTTTTCCTTTTGTAGGCTCGGTTTACCGAGCCTACGCATTTATTTCTCTAATGCACCATATAAATTAATGAGTTCTATCAGTCCAACCATCGCTTCAGCACCTTTGTTTCCTGCTTTCGTCCCTGCTCTCTCTATGGCCTGTTCTATGGTGTCTACTGTCAGTACACCAAAGGTTGCAGGTTTACCATATTTCATAGTCACTGAAGCCACACCTTTGGTAGCTTCTGCTGAAACATAGTCAAAATGAGGTGTTGCACCACGGATCACCGCACCTAAACAACATACTGCATCGTATTTACCCGAAGCCAATGCTTTGTCCAGTGCAAACGGTACTTCAAATGCACCCGGTACCAAGATAAGATCCAGGTCATCTGCATTCCCACCATGTCTTGCATAGGCATCTACTGCACCTTCTACAAGTCTGTCTGTAATGAAGTGATTAAATCTTGCATTGATGATCGCTACTTTTTTACTCTTATCTACCTGTAAATTACCTTCTACTATTGTCATTTTTATCCTTTAAAATTTGTTTTTATTCGCTCTCGTTCCATCTCTCCTGAGGTGGAATGAGTAATCTATGATATTTATTCTACGATGCTTCTGATCGCATCGATCTGTTTTATCAATGCATCCAGTTTTGTCAATTCTATCATATTTGGTCCGTCACTCAAAGCAATGCCTGGATCAAAATGTGTTTCAAAAAAGAAACCGTCTACACCAACTGCTGCTGCTGCTCGTGAAAGGTAGGGTACCAAAGCGGAATCTCCCCCAGAAGTAGCACCCCCTGATGCTGGTTGTTGTACCGAATGTGTGGCATCAAAAATGACGGGAGCAAACTCTCGCATTTGTTTAAGCCCTCGCATATCTACGATAAGGTTTCCGTACCCAAAGGTAGAACCACGCTCGGTAAGCCATACATTATACTTTTGTGCATTTTCATAACTTGCGTCACCCTCAAAACCTCTTGTTTTAAGAACTTTTTTTACCGAATGTTCCATCGCCTGTGGTGCCAAAAACTGCCCTTTTTTAATGTTTACTACGGCAGATGTTTTTGCAGCTGCCACAAGCAAGTCTGTTTGACGACACAAAAAAGCAGGTATTTGTAATACATCTGCTACCTCTGCAACCGCTTTTGGTTGCGTATAGTCATGCACATCGGTCAATATCTTATAGCCAAATTGTTCTTTGACTTCTTGAAGCATTTTAAGACCTTCATCTAAACCTGGTCCCCTAAAAGAGTCTAAAGAGGTACGATTTGCTTTGTCAAAACTTGCTTTAAAATAAAATTCTTTTGTACAGTCTTCATGATATATTTGCAAAGACTCCGCAATTCTCATTACATTGTCTCTACTCTCTAGGACACAAGGGCCGGCTATTAAAATCACTATGTTCTCCCTCTTCTACTTTTTTGAAAAAGCCACTAAGAGCCCTGACATAATAACCAATAGTATACCTAAAAATGTCCAAACATCAGGTATAGGATCGCCTAACATTATGCCAATAATCAATGCAAAGACGATATTGCTGTAACTTATGGTACCAACAATCCCTGCTTTGGTAAGCTCATAGGCTTTGGTCATTAACAATTGAGAAATCGTTGCAAATATGCCTACGGCTGTTACATACGCCCATTCCACACCTTGAGGCATGACAAATTCGGCAAACATCCAGTCAAAATCTTCTGAGACAGTCACATAGGGTGTGATCAGCATTAAAAAAAGAGGTGCTACGGTTCCCACAGCCATAAACGACATCACAATGGCACGGGTGTCATAATATTTGCGAAGTTCACGTATGGAAGTGTATGCTAACGCTGCACCGATACCTGAAAAGATGCCCAAAATGTCATACTTGTCAAAACTTCCACCCTGGGGTTGTGCCACCAAAATGATGCCAATAAACCCTAGTCCGATAGCAAATATAGCATTTTTATGTAACTTTTCATTTAAAAAGATAAAGGCAAAAATAGCGACAAAAATCGGGGATGTCTTGTTGTATGTTACTGCTTCAGCTAGAGGAATATGTGCCATAATATAAAAATACGCCAAAAGTGCGGCAAAGCCCATGGAACCGCGAAAGAGCAGTAACCAGGGTCTACCGCCTATCTGCTTGAGCGGTACTTTGTAGATAGCAAGTCCTACAAGTATGACACCAAAAATATTTCTGAAAAATGTGACTTCAACCGGAGGCAGCACCTGGCTCACTACTTTTGCAAACCCGCCCATAGCGGCAAAAGAGAGTGAAGCAAGCAGCATAAAAAGTATGCCTCTGTCCATGTTTTTAATTTTATCTTTCAACTTTATCCCAATTTTTTCGCAAGTGTAACATAAAATCGAGTCTAGTTTTACTATAATGTCAGGAATAAATCGCAAGGATACAAAACTATGGCAATAACGGAACTAAATGTAAACAGCGGAAATACGACACAAGCAGTAGAGATAGAGAACAATACTACCCTCCCCCTGAACATGATGGAGGGACTCGATATGGGCCTGCCTGAAAAGATACAAGAGCTACTCTCACCCGTATATGAAACCTTTCCTTTTCTAGCCAACACTTTTTTAGATATCCCATTGGCAAATCTTATGGCTGCCACTTTGGTATTTTTTATCTTTCTGGGCTTACGTCATCTTTTTACAACCATTGTCACGGTTTCTCTTCAAAAACTTGCACAAAAAACAAAAACTTATTATGACAACAGAATCATCTCTGCACTCAAAGGACCCTTAAGTTTCGCTTTTATCATCATAGGTCTGCATATCTTTTTTATACTCATTTTCAAAGAGACAGAGACGATCAAGAACATCCTTAATACGCTGGTGATTTATACGGTTTTTTGGGCTATTCTTTCTATTTCCGAAGCACTTCGCGAATTCATCTACTCTGCGACCGGAAAATTTAATGCTGAGCTTTCCAAAGAGATAGGTAACTTTGTACTTGCTATTTGGAAAATACTCATATCAGGCATAGGTTTGGGTGCCATGCTTCAGGTTTGGGGTATCAATGTCACTGCACTTGTTGCTTCACTGGGTATCGGTGGTCTTGCTTTTGCTTTGGCGGCCAAAGATACCGCAGCCAATCTTTTTGGATCTTTTTCGCTGCTTGCAGACAAATCCATACGCATAGGAGAGTGGATCAAAGTCAATGGGGTGGAAGGTACAGTAGAGAACATCGGTATGAGAACCACCAAAATACGTTCTTTTCAAAAATCACTCATTACCGTTCCCAATCATATCGTCGCAAATCACCCTATAGAGAACTTTTCACGCAGAGGGATCAGACGTATCAAAATGCATATAGGGTTAACCTACGCTACAAACAGTGAGCAGATCATTAAGATCATGGAAGAGTTAAAAGAAATGCTGAAAGGGCATGAGGGTATTTCACAAAGCGATTCACTTATGGTGAACTTTGATACTTTTGGAGATTCTTCACTGAATATTTTCATCTATACTTTTACAAAAACTGCCAACTGGGAAAAATATCTGGACATCAGAGAGAATGTGAACCTCGCAATAATGAAGATAATAGAAGAGAACGGCTCATCTTTTGCCTTTCCATCACAATCTATTTATGTGGAACAGCTGCCAGTAATCTCCAATAAGCTATAGGGTGGTGCACTTGTGCCCACCAAATAATCAAATAATATATTTTTTTAAAGGTGGGCACAAGTGCACCACCCTACATAAAATTTCGCTATAATATACGCAATTATCTAAGAAAGAAACAACTATCATGCAAGAACAAATATTAAAAAAAGTAGCCATCGTTGGACGACCAAACGTGGGGAAGAGCTCCCTCTTTAACCGTTTGGCAAGACAAAGAGATGCCATTACCTCAGACATATCAGGGACCACAAGAGATGTTAAAAGGCGTATTGTCACCATTTCTGAGAACCGTGACTTTGAAGTCATCGACACAGGAGGTATAGACTACTCTTCTGAACTCTTTACCAAGGTAGCAGCATTTGCTCTACGTGCAGCGGAGCAAGCGGATATCATACTCTATATGGTAGACGGGAAAACGCTTCCAAGTGAAGAAGACAAAGAACTTTTTTACAAACTTCAGGCGATGAATAAACCCTTGGCACTTGTTGTCAACAAGATCGACAATGACAAAGAAGAAGAGCGTTACTGGGAATTTTTAGAATTTGGTGCAGAGGCAACTTTTCCTATGTCTGTGAGTCATAACCGTTATTTTAACGACTTTTATGCCTGGATGGAAGAACATATTCCTGTACCTGAGGAAGAAGAGGAAGGTCTTGCACTCAGAGAAGATGAGGACGCCTTAGCGGACCCTTTTGCTGAGATCATTCGTGACATTAATACAGTCAAAGAAGAGGAAGTAGACAATCAGATCAGAGTCGCCATCATCGGTCGTGTCAATACAGGAAAAAGCTCTCTTCTTAATGCACTTTTAGGCGAAGAGCGTTCTGTTGTTTCTGATGTTGCAGGTACGACCATAGACCCCATCGATGAAATGATAGAGCATAATGATTATGAAATCACTTTCATCGATACTGCAGGGATACGAAAAAGATCCAAGATCCTCGGTATAGAAAAATACGCACTGACTCGTACCACTGAAATGCTAAAAAAAGCAAATCTTGTTTTGCTTATACTGGATTCAACCACAAGGATTTCAGAATTAGACGAGAGAGTAGCCGGGCTCATAGAAGAGCATAGACTCGCATGTCTTATCGTACTTAACAAGTGGGACATTAAAGAAGACAGAAGCTATGAAGAAGTAGTGGATGATATTCGTGATGAACTGAAGTTCTTACATTATGCACCGTTTATCACTATCTCTGCAAAAACAGGATTACGTGTCAACAAGATACTTGACCAGGTGACAGATATCTATAAACGATATACGAGACGTATCCCCACTTCAGAACTCAATGACACACTGCGTGAAGCGATAAGAAGACACCATGTGCCAGCACATAATGGTGCGGTTGTCAACATCAAGTTTGCTACACAGTACGAAACAAAACCGCCCAAAATTGCTCTCATCAGCAACAGACCGGAATTCATACACTTTTCTTACAGACGTTACCTGGCAAATTTCTTCAGATCTAAGTTTGACTTTGAGGGTGTGCCGTTGGACATCGTTGCCAGAAAACGAGGTCAAAGAGTAGATGAGGACGAGTAGGGCCGGTTTACCGACCAATACAATATTAAAATAAACGGTCGATGAATCGACCCTACAATTAAATTCGCTATAATCACAAAAAAATTTATTCAGGAACTACTATGCGCGTACTCACAGGGATACAAGCTTCGGGGAAACTTCATATAGGAAACTATTTTGGGGCGATGAAGCCGATGATAGAACTTCAGGAAGAGAATGAGCTCTTTACCTTTATCGCAAACTACCACTCTCTTACCACCTCAAAAGATGCCGATACACTAAGAGAATACACATTTGATGCAGCGGTAGATTACCTCTCGGTAGGACTGGATCCTGAGAAAACCACTTTCTGGGTGCAGAGCCATGTACCTGAAGTCCTTGAACTCTACTGGATACTTTCAAAGTTCACCCCTATGGGACTGCTTGAACGTGCACACTCTTACAAAGACAAGGTGGCAAAAGGGATCTCAGCGAACCATGCACTCTTCTCCTACCCTGTACTGATGGCTGCAGATATTCTACTTTATGACACGCAGAAAGTACCGGTGGGCAAAGACCAGATACAACACGTAGAGATGACACGTGACATTGCCATCAAATTCAATAATGAATATGGTGAAATATTTGTACTTCCCGAACATGCTGTTCAGGAAGAGGTGGCGACCATTCCAGGTATTGACGGTCAGAAGATGTCTAAGAGTTATGGCAATGCCATCGACCTTTTCATGCCGGAAAAATCACTTCAGAAAAGATGTAACAAAATCCTTTCATCCTCTACACCACTGGGTGAACCTTTAGAGTGGGAAGGGTGTAATATTTATGACATGGCTGTACTTTTTTTGAGTTCTGATCAAAAATGTGAACTACAAACACGTTACAAAAGCGGTAAAAAAGGCTATGGTCACTTCAAAAAATATCTCAAAGAGTTGATCTGGGAAGAGTTGGGTGAAGCGAGAGAAAAACGTGAGTATTACCTCAACCATAGGGATGAGGTAAATGACATTTTGGCGCAAGGGGCTAAAAAAGCCCGGACCATTGCCAATGACAAGATGCTAAAAGTGAAAGAAGCCATAGGACTGCTCTAAAGGAAACCTCTCTAGCAGGTCCCTATATATCATCTAAGGCTGCTTCTATAGCCATACCTATCTCATCAGTCACTTCTTCATCCGGTACTTCAGGATCAGAAGCCGTATCAACAGCAGGTTTTACTTCTTCTACCTCCACTACAACTTCTTCTTTTTCCGGTTCAGCATAGTTTTCCAGATTTTCCATATAAGAAGATTTTAATTTGTCTTCAACCGCATCACCAAGTGCATCCCTGCTCAACTCAGACTTAACCACAACCGTATTGGCACGACTCTCTTTTGTTGCATCCACTTTCACATCCACATCTTCATAACCTTCAAGATTTTGGAGATACTCTGTCGTATTTGCTTTCCTTGGTGCTTTTTTCTTCTGTGATTGTTGATACTCAACCAGCTCTTCCATCATCTCTTCGTCGGCTATCATACTGTATTGTACGATCCAATAGATGATCGATACCGTTAATAGTCCTACAAGTAATATTGCAAAACTTTCTAATAAATTTTTCATTTTTTCACCCTCGTTTAGTTTGTCACGGTCGTAAAGCCCAAGATCTTCCACATTTGGAAACCACCACGATAATAGTACATTTTATCTGCCGGATATCCAAGCGCTAAAAAGACTTTAATGAATTCTGATGATTTATCACACCATAATCCATTACAGTAAAAAGCAACTTCCATGACTTTAGAGGTATCCAAAGAACCATCCGCCAATCTTTTTGCACCCAGTACTTTTAGTATTTTTTCTACTTTGGCCTTATTGTCTTTGACTTTTGCCGGTATATTGACCGCAGAAGGAATAGACTCTTTTTGATACGCTGTTTTGGGTCTCAAGTCAACCAGAAGACCTTTTTTCTTATTTCCTTTGGTTTTCATAAATTTAAGTAATTCCACCTCAGCGATCGTTTGAATGTCTTTATGCATTTTGATAGGCTGAATATCTTTACCTGGTCTGTAAACACGTGCATACTCTCCTGTGAGTTTATGTTTCGTATCTTGTATGCGATGTACTTTCACCGCTTTTCCTTTATGATACACATAAATAGACGCCATATCCGGTGTTATTTTAACTTTATCATATTTACCGGCTGCTGCGCTGACTACACATAATACTATGAATGCTATGATTTTCATTTTGTCTCCTTAGGCACGATCGTTGTCAATCCCAGTAATTGCCATGCCTGCATACCACCACGGTAGTATTTCATTTTGGATTTTGGATATCCTATTTCTATCAAGGCATTGATCGCTGTAGGCGACTGTCCGCACCATGCACCGTTACAATATAAAAGTATAGTTTTGGCATTGGAAAAGTTCCATTTTCCGCTTTTAGTGTATGCTGCCCCTAAGTCTTTAAGTATCTTTTCACGCTCAGTTGTTTCAGACAAGAAAAGTTTAAAAGGAATATTCACCGCAGAGGGTATCGCCGACTTTGCATACCAGTTTCCCAGTCTTGCATCAATAAAAATCCCCTGCTTCTTAGAGATGAAGTCCAATACTTCCAATTCACCATAAGTTTCAATACCTTCATCAACCGAAAAAGGTTCTATAAAGAATGGAGGAGAAGGTCGGGAAGTCAGTGCAAAGGTATTAGTAAGATAACCATTTGGATCCTGCGCTCGTTCAATTTTATATGTTTTTCCCTCTGCTTCAACTTTAACATAAGGCAACCCTTCAACGATCTCAACAACATTAGCATTGACCAGCAGCGTACTAAGTGCAAGAGCGGCCAAATAAGATAATCTCATTTCATAACTCCTTTATTTCTTCTCTATAATAGTTTTGATTTTAAGTGTTAGTCATACGAATGGAGACCTTTTAGCACTGTACATCTATGGTAGTCTGGCGAACTCATACTAAGATGATGAGTCCCATGACTTTCCGTACTTATGTCACAACAAGTTAGGCTTTTTCTATACAGTATAACCGTATAAAATATTCTATCACAGTTAAGTTTATATTCACAGGTGTTTTTTTAAAATAATTAAAATTAATGAATAATGGGTAAAAATATCAAAAAAGTCTATCTATTTATTTTCAACTTATTGTCAACTTTTATCAAATCTATAGTTTCATAGGTCTCAATAATACTATCAATAATTTGTATTTGGATCTCTCCGGTAGTATGGACATGTATCAGTAGTTCGCCCTCATTCGAATGACCATTTTTAGTACTTAAAGTGAGTAAATGTTTGGATATGGCTTCACCTGTATGGATAAGATTGACATCACATTGCATGATAGCTTCTATGACTTCACTTACTAAAGGGTAATGTGTACAGCCTAGAACAATCGTATCTACGTCATTCTCCCGCATGGGAGACAGCCATGTTTCCAGTAACACTTTTATCTTTTCGCTATCGGCTTCACCTTTTTCTATCTCTTCCACCAATCCGGGGCATGCCTGTTCATAAATATCAACAGATTTTTGCATCGACAAGGCATCCACAAGCTTCTGATATTTATCTCCTTGTAGTGTAACCGGTGTAGCAAGTACCCCTATTTTACCTGTGGCTGTCTGTTCTATGGCCGGCTTGATTCCAGGTTCCGTACCGATGATGATAAGAGAAGGATAGCTTTTACGTAAATGTTCTATGGCTGAGGAGGTTGCGGTATTGCAGGCGAGTATCAGGGCATCAATCTTATAGGTTTCTATAAGATATTCGGTGATATTTAGGGAGTATTGTAAGATCTGTTCCGGTGTTTTTTCACCATAAGGTGCATTTTTGGTGTCTGCCACATAATATATTTTGGCACCTTTGATGATCTGTGTCATTGCGTGAACGACGGTCAAGCCTCCCAAGCCAGAATCAAAGACACCGATTTTTAACATAGCCTGTTATGCACCTTCGTTCATAATAGAGAGGAACTCTTCATTGCTTTTTGTTTTCATCATTTTAGAGAAAAGGAATTTAAGTCCTTCTACCTCTTCCATATTTTGCATCGCATTTCTAAGTGCCCATACTTTTTGCAAAGTCTCTGCATCTACCATAAGTTCTTCTTTTCTTGTACCAGACTTGGTTACATCGATCGCAGGGTAGATACGTCTTTCAGAAACATGACGGCTCAGTATGACTTCGGAGTTACCTGTCCCTTTGAACTCTTCAAAGATCACTTCATCCATACGAGATCCTGTCTCTATAAGTGCCGTAGCTATAATAGTCAAAGATCCCCCATGTTCGATGTTTCTTGCTGCACCAAAGAAACGTTTTGGTTTATGCAGTGCATTGGCATCCACACCACCGGAAAGTACTTTACCTGAACTTGGTGTGACCGTGTTATAGGCACGGGCAAGTCTTGTAATGGAGTCAAGTAAAATAATCACATCTTTACCCATCTCTACACGTCTTTTGGCCTTTTCTATCACCATTTCTGCTGTACGTACGTGGTTTTGTGCAGGAAGGTCAAACGTAGAAGCATACACTTCACCTTTAACTGAACGTTGCATGTCTGTGACCTCTTCTGGTCTCTCGTCTACAAGCAGTACCATGAGTGAGGCATCTGGGTTGTTATGAGTAATCCCGTGAGCAAGCTCTTTAAGAAGCTCTGTTTTACCCGTTCTTGGAGGGGCAACAACTAAGGCTCTTTGTCCTTTACCTATGGGGGTAAAAAGGTCCAGTACACGTCCTGTCATTTTCATAGGATTGTATTCAAGTTTGAGTTGTTCGGAGGCATACAATGGTGTCAAGTTTTCAAATAATGGTCTCTGTTTTGATTTATCCGGAGCCACATAGTTGATCGCTTCTATCTTCAGAAGTGCATAGTATTTCTCCTGATCTTTAGGTGAACGTACCTGTCCTGTCACAATGTCACCGTTTCTTAGTGCAAAACGTTTGACCTGTGTACCGGAGACGTAGGTATCATTGCTTGAATTTGCAAAGTTCCCGTCGATGGAACGTAAAAAACCGTACCCGTCATTCATAATTTCAAGGATACCCGTATAAAGGATGAATCCTCCCTGACTTACCTGTGATTTAAGAATTTCAAAAATGAGGTCTTTCCGCTGGAATTCATTCGGGTTTTCAACTTTTACTTCTTTTGCTATGGTCACAAGTTCTGTAAGTGGAAGTTTTTGGAGATTTTCTATTTTATAGCCGTCTACGGGTATGTGTGTTCTGTTTTTTCTGTTGGCAGGATTGCCGTTAGAAGATTTTTTGTTATCGCTCATATGTCCTCTTGTTTTGAATATGCATGATGGAGATTATACGTTAGTCATACAATATGCTACGTGTAGTGATGCCATTATAATCCTTTTTGGCTGAAAAGTCAAACAAGTGCATAAAATAACAGTGGCGGATACATTCCTGCACCTATAAGAAAAAACAGCGGAGGCATTTTCCACTCTAACATTTCTGCCATTTCAGGAGAAACCTCACGCTGAATAAACACTTTTTTGATCAATTCAATCTTATAGAAGATATCAAAGACTTTGATGGCCAGAAGAAAGATCATACTTGCATTGAGCACGCCGGTAAACAATACGACAAAAAGAATAAAGTAAAAGCCAGGCTGGATCAGAAAAAACAGAAAGATACTTTTTTCATAATAGACATACAGTTTTTCCAAAACACCCAAAAGTGTCTCCGAACGCTGCATGTACGCTTCAAAAAGTTCAGCTGCTAACAGTATCAGTGTGAATAAGAGTGCATTTTCCATAGGGGGATTTTACCCTTATTTAGGTAAAATCCATAAATTTGTAGCGTGGGCATTCCTGCCCTCGAATATTAATTAAAGAATCGTGGGCAGGAATGCCCACGCTACAGGGATCATCTTGGCAGAAATAGCATGTACCCATTGTAACCTTAGATTTTCTGAAGAGGTCATGATAAAAGAGAAAGAAGAAGATACGCAACTTTTTTTCTGCTGCAAAGGATGTCAGGGTGTCTACCATCTTCTCAATGCAGAAGGTCTGGATACTTTTTATGACAAGCTGGGAGATACCAAACTTCAGCCTGCGTCACAACGTCATGACGATTTGGAAAAGTTTGACCTGGAAGGCTTTAAGAACAAGTATATCCGGACCGATGAAGACGGACTGTGTGAGATCAGCCTCATTATAGAAGGCATACACTGTTCTGCCTGTGTCTGGCTCAACGAAAAAGTACTGCACAAAACAGACGGTGTCATCGAAGCAAGTATCAACTACAGTAACAACAAAGCCAAAGTGGTCTGGGATCCTGACGTGGTCAAACTCTCACAGATCATAGAAACCATCCGTTCCATCGGGTACAATGCCTACCCCTATGACCCGAAACTACAGGAAGAACGTGCCATCTCCACACGAAAAACCTATTATACACGCATTTTGGTGGCTGTCTTTGGTGCTATGAATATCATGTGGTTGGCTGTGGCACATTATGCTGGATACTTTTCCGGTATACAGCAATCTTTTAAAGACATCCTCAATGTTGCCCAATTTATATTGGCCACTCCTGTACTCTTTTACTCCGGATGGATATTTTTCAGAGGTGCCTACTACGGATACAAGAACAACATCGTCAACATGGACACCCTTGTTGCCTCAGGTGCACTCTCTGCCTATATCTACTCCATCTATGCCATGATCATGCAAAGAGGAGAAGTCTATTTTGACTCTGTGGTGATGATCATCACTTTTGTGCTGGTAGGAAAATACCTTGAAGTACTGAGTAAAAAACATGCTGTGGATACCTTGGACTCTCTCATGGGGAGTACGCCCACAGAAGTCACTACGGTGAAAGACGGGGTCAAAGCCTTGATGAGTGTCGAAAATATCATTGTTGATGATGTCATAGAACTCAAGCCTGGTGAAAAGGTAGTGATAGACGGCTCCGTCACCTGGGGACAGGGATCCTTTGACGAATCTTCACTCACTGGAGAGAATGAACCTATTTATAAAAAAAGCTCTGACAGCATTTTGAGCGGATCCCTCTGTCTGGACTCTGTTTTACACTACCGTGCTACCAAAGATGCTTCCAGTTCCATGCTCACTTCCATCGTCAACCTTCTCGAAGAGTCCATCACCAAAAAGCCCCGCATAGAACAACTGGCAAACTCTATTTCCGGATACTTTTCAACCATCATCCTCATCATCTCCCTCCTCACCTTTGTGGGCTGGTACTTTTGGGCTGACAGTTTTGAACAGGCACTTATCGTGGGTATCTCCGTGATCGTCATCGCCTGCCCCTGTGCTTTGGGTCTGGCAACACCTATGGCAACCCTTGTGGGGATCTCTGTCGCAGCTAAACGAGGCATACTTTTTAAAGAAGCTTCTTTTCTTGAAACCATGGCAAAAAGTGACATACTTGCTTTAGACAAAACAGGAACCATCACGGAGGGAAAACCTTCTGTTGTGACAGCAGATTTTTATGAAGAGTTTAACCCTACCTTGCTGCACTCTTTAGTGAGCACTTCGAACCAC
This sequence comes from Sulfurovum sp., assembly GCA_002733215.1. Lineage (GTDB taxonomy): Bacteria > Campylobacterota > Campylobacteria > Campylobacterales > Sulfurovaceae > Sulfurovum. The sequence goes on from NVUY01000002.1 coordinate 59,940, forward strand.
CCTATCTCCCAGGGGATCAAAGTATATCTTGAAACCAAGCATGAAAAATTGGAAATACTCACACTCGAAGAGATAAAAAGTATCGAAGCAAAAGGTTTATCTGCTTCTTACCGAGGGAAAACACTCATCGGCGGAAATGCGGAACTGCTTCAGACACATAACATAACAGTTGATGCAGATTCCCCGAACGCCCTCTTTTTCTTCTCAATCAACCATACCCTTGTCGCACGTTTTGAACTGAGTGATACCATTAGAGATGGTGCTGCCGAAGCGATACAAAACATCAAAAACCTGGGTATTAAAGTAGTGATGCTTACAGGAGACCATGAACAAAGTGCCCAAAAAGTGGCAAAACAGGTAGGCATAGATGAAGTCTACGCCAAACTCCTCCCGCAAGACAAGGCAGTTATGATAGACAAGTTCCATGAAGAAGAACATGTCATCGTCATGGTTGGAGACGGTATCAATGATGCCATTGCCCTCGCCTCAGCAGATATTTCTATAGCCATGGGTAATGGTGCGGATGTGGCGATCTCAGTGAGTGACATCGTTCTTTTAGATGAAAAACCTGCCAGTATTTATGAAGCATACAAACTCTCACGCAGAACCTATGGAGCAGTTAAAGAGAACTTAGGTTTTTCATTACTGTATAATGTCGTAGCTGTACCGCTGGCTATGATGGGATTTGTAAACCCGCTGGTAGCCGCACTCTCCATGTCTTTGAGTTCATTGGTGGTCGTAGGCAATTCCATGAGAATAAAATTTTTGAAATTCAAAAATACGTAGGCTCGGTTTACCGACCACACATATATAAATAAGATATAATACACCCAAAATGGTCGATAAACCGACCCTACAGAGGAAAGAAGTATGAGCGAAAATATAGTGGTTCTAATGATAGGTATCTCTACACTTTTAGGTGCCATAGGCTTACTGGCTCTGATCTGGGCTGTAAGAACAGGTCAATTTGACGACCACAGTAAGTTCATAGATGCTGTACGTCACGATAATGTAGAAGACTTGCAGGATGCTGCCATGATGCAAGAGAAGAAAAAAGCCTATAAAGAGAAGATGAAGCAGGAAAGACTGAAAAAAGAAAGAAACTATAGACCTGCAGACTAAGTTTTTACAAGAAATTTATGTTATCATTATATGAATAAATATGAATAACTACAAAAGGTCTGTCTATGTCCGTCAAAAAACTCTTTTTCTCCTCTCTTCTCTCTTTAGGGATCCTTCATGCACAAAGCACTATAGGACTTAACATCAATAATGATGACATTGAAGTACTCGCTGCCTTAAACCTCAATAGTTATGCTGACTACTCTGACAGTACCACATACATTATAGACGGTTCTTACCTGCATACAGATGGTGACAATCTCTCTACGCTAGGCTTAAGCGGGCAAAACACTTTTCAGGGCATCCAGGGACTGGCACTTGCATTTGGAGTCAAAGGTGTCTTTGCCCGTGATTTTTTCGCTGTTCCTCTTTTTGGGAAAGCAGTCTATGCACTGCCGCTAAATGACAGTATCCCTACAACTTCTGTATCTACCAGCTTTGCTTATGCACCTTCTGTATTGACATTCAGAGATGGAGAAAGCTATACAGAATTCAGGATCGAAGCAGACATGGAAATCATCTCAAATATCCATCTCTTTACCGGATACCGAAATATAGATACAGAGTATGATCACTACGATAAAACTTTCAACAGCAGCTTTTACGGTGGGATGAAGTTGAGCTTCTAGCTCAATAGCAGAACCAACATTATTTTGATACAATTACAAAATCATTTAAAGCAAGGTACATCATGCAAAAAAATCCTACTCTACCCACTACCCACTGCCCACTGCCCACTAACACCAAAGGTGTTTTATGATGAAAGTCCTCGTCACCGGCGGCGCCGGTTATATAGGATCTCATACTGCCGTTCTACTCATAGAAGCAGGATATGACATCATCATTTTCGACAACTTTTGCAATGCTTCCCTTGAATCCATCAAAAGAGTGGAAAAAATTGTAGCCCAGAAGATCACAACGATCGAAGGTGATGTAAGAAACAGAGATGACCTTCACACAGTATTTAACAAGCACAAAATAGATGCAGTGATCCACTTTGCAGGTCTCAAAGCGGTAGGTGAATCAGTAGAGCAACCTTTAAAATATTATGACAACAATGTCAACGGAACCGCTGTTTTATGTGAAGTGATGGCAGAACATGGCTGCAGATCCATCGTATTCAGCTCCTCTGCCACAGTCTATGGTGATCCGCACAGCACACCTATAGATGAGAATTTTCCACTCTCTGCAACCAATCCCTACGGAAGATCCAAACTATTTGTGGAGGAGATCTTAAGAGATCTTTATATTTCAGACAATAGATGGAAGGTCATACTGCTTCGCTACTTTAACCCCGTAGGTGCACATGCATCCGGAACCATCGGAGAAGATCCAAACGGTATACCCAACAACCTCATGCCTTTCATTGCCCAGACAGCGGTAGGGAAAAGAGACTACCTCAGCATCTTTGGAGATGATTATGAGACACACGACGGTACCGGAGTAAGAGACTACATTCATGTCATGAATCTGGCAGACGGTCACGTAAAAGCCCTCGATAAAATAGAGAACTTCAAAGAAGTCATGACCATCAACCTGGGCACAGGAAAAGGATACTCTGTACTGGACATGGTCAAAGCTTTTGAAAAAGCATCCGGTAAAAAAGTACCCTATCAGATCGCTCCAAGAAGATCAGGAGATATAGCAAAGTGTTTTGCCGATCCTTCTTATGCAAAAAAAGTATTGGGCTGGGAAGCAAAGAAAAATATAGAAGAGATGTGTGTAGACTCTTGGAGATGGCAAAGCAATAATCCTGACGGATACAATTAGAATAAACCATCTACCCCACAGGAACCCTAAACTTGTTTAGGGAAAAACTGTCAACAACCCTCTATATTCTTGAACAAGTTCAAGGTTCCTACACCATACTCTTCTGCTATAATTACAATAATATTAAATAAAGGCAAAATATATGTCCATCCCATCTTCAATTTTCAGAGAATACGATATCCGTGGTATTTACGAAAAAGAGCTCAACGAACAGTCTGTCAAACTCATTGGTTACTATTTAGGTCAAAAAATAGGCGGCGCTAAAGTGGTCTCTATTGGTTATGATGCACGTTCACACTCTCCTATATTACGTGACTACCTGACCTCAGGACTTAACGCTGCAGGGTGCAAAGTCTTGGATATGGGCATGGTTGCCACACCTGTCAACTATTTCAGTAATTACATTGACTTTGATGACAAAGACTCCCATAAAATAAGTACAGACGCTTCCATCATGATCACGGGTTCACACAATCCCTCTGAATATAACGGTTTTAAAATGACTGTGGATAAAAGTCCTTTTTTCGGAGAAGCTATTTATGCACTGGGTGATGAGATCATCGCCAATCAAGACAAAGTCATTGCTGACAATACTGCAAAAATTGACATAGATGTAAAAACACCTTATATTAACTACATGGTAGAACAATTTTCACATCTTAAAAACTTCCCAAAGAAGATTGTGATCGATGGTGGTAACGGTGTTGCCGATACTGTGATCACAGATATTTTTGATGCCTTGAACTTTACTTACACTGGTCTCTATCTTGAGCCGGACGGTACTTTCCCAAACCACCATCCAGACCCTTCTGTAGAAGAGAACCTTGTAGATGTCAAAGCTGCTTTGGCTAAAGAGGGAGACATCGCTTTTGCCTACGATGGAGATGCTGACCGCATTGCAGTACTTACACACAAGTATAACATCAAAGGTGACCAGATGGCACTGCTTTATGCGATGAAAATGGAAAATCCTACGGTCATCGGTGAAGTCAAATGTTCACAAGTCATGTATGATGAACTTGAGCGTCGCGGTGCAAAAGCCATCATGTACAAAACAGGACATTCAAATCTTAAAGTAAAGATGAAAGAGACCGGTGCTGACCTGGCCTGTGAAGTCTCTGGACACATCTTCTTCAAACACCGTTATTTCGGTTATGACGATGCCATTTATGCCACACTGAGAATGTTGGAACTCATCCAGGACGGCGTTGACCTTGATGCTGAATTGGATGCCCTTCCCCAAGTGTTTTCCACCGAAGAGTTAAAAGTGGAAACCACAGAAGAAGAGAAGTTCCTCATCATTGACAAAGTCAAAGAGTTGCTCAAAAACCCTCCTGCTGATTTCCCCGTCATCGTCAATATCATTGATGTAGACGGCGTACGCATCAACTTTGAAAAAGGATGGGGACTTGTAAGAGCTTCCAACACCACTCCCGTACTTGTGACACGTTTTGAGTCTACTGATGAAGCACTGGCAAAAGAGTATGAAGAAAAAGTGAATGCACTTATTCGCCAAGCAAAAGGTCTATTATGAAAAACATACTCAGCTTTACATCCAAACATCCAAAAGCACAGGCGCATGCCTATAGTGCCATTTGTGCAGAGCAGGAGAGTATCGGCTATTATGCACTTCCGGAGCAAGATATTTCCCCTATATTAGAGTATAGTAAGTCTATTTCAGATGACATAGAGTCTATTATCGTCATTGGGATCGGTGGCAGTTCTCTCGGGGCAAAGGCGATCTATAATTTTATCAAACCTGTAAAATCACTCAAAAGAAAACTCTACTTTCTTGAAACAACAGACCCCATAGAGATCAGCGATCTGCTTTCAAACATAGAGTTAAAGAAAACACATTTTCTGGTCATCTCAAAATCCGGTACAACGGTAGAAACCTTTGCACTTTATAAATACATCTATTCATTACAATCAGATCCTTCTGCTTTCACCTTCATTACAGATCCCGGTTCTCCTTTGGAAAAATATGCAAAAGAGATCAATGCCTCTGTACTTCACCTGCCGGACAATGTAGGAGGGAGATTCTCCGTTCTTTCCAGTGTAGGACTGCTTCCACTCGCTTTGTGTGGCATAGATATACAGGCACTTCTTGATGGTGCCAAACATATCAAACAAAGTTTTTTTAACGATGGCTACATCAAAGAGACCCTTCTCAAGAAAGCTGTTTTTTACGCCAAAAACCATGCCCGGTACAACATAAACTGTATCTTTGCCTACTCAGAATCACTCAAGTACTTTTGTGAATGGTATGTCCAACTCTGGGGTGAAAGTCTGGGTAAAAAGCAAAGGCACTCAGCCTTTCATGTAGGACTCACACCCATAGGACTTATAGGCCCCAAAGACCAACACTCATTTTTACAGCTTCTTGCAGACGGTATCAGAAACAAATCTGTCACTTTCATCAAGATAGAAAACATTAAAGACGGCATTTGTGTACCGGATATAACCTTGCCTCATCTAGAAGCACTGGACAGCTTAAATAACCTGCCTTTTGCAGACCTTATCAACATGCAATGTGATTCTGTCATAGAGTCACTGGATGCGGAAGGCAATATACCGCTTGATACCATTTCACTTTCTCGTGTGAGTGAAGATACCATAGGGGGACTTATCTATTACTACGAGCTTCTTACTTCACTGGTAGGAGAACTGATGGATGTCAATACGTATGATCAACCAGGGGTGGAAGCAGGGAAAATTATTTTGAAAGAAAAGTTAAGTAAGTAGATTTACATACCATAGACCTCTCAAGTTTTAAAAAGCTGAGAGTTCTTTTTGTAAAAATAGAATTTATTTACAATACACTGTGCAAAGTGCCCAAACTGCCACTATTAGCCATAAAACTACCTTCTGAACTCTAATATCTATTTTGCTATAATAACCCCCAAATTAAGCACAGGGAAGACAATCAATGACAAATACACAAGTAAGCAATAACCGCCTCCAAGGGAGGCTCTCTTGATCAAAAAATGTCTATTCCCAGCAGCAGGTTACGGAACACGTTTTTTACCTGCCACCAAAGCCACCCCAAAAGAGATGCTCCCTGTGCTTACCAAACCGCTTATCCAGTACGGTGTAGAAGAAGCCGTTAAGGCGGGCATTCATACTATGGCCATCATCACAGGCCGAGGCAAACGTGCCATAGAGGACCACTTTGACATCTCCTATGAACTGGAACATCAGATCAAAGGTACCTCTAAAGAACCCCTACTCAAAGAGATCCGTTCCCTTATCAATCAGTGTACCTTTTCTTACACCAGACAAGTAGAGATGAAAGGTTTGGGACACGCCATCCTCACAGGGGAAACCCTCATAGGAAATGAGCCCTTTGCTGTTATTTTAGCAGATGATCTCTGCACAAATGAGAATGACTCTGTACTCAAACAAATGATCGAAGTCTATGAAAAATACCAATGTTCCATCGTAGCCATAGAAGAAGTCCCTATGAAAGATACCAATAAATATGGTGTCATAGCAGGAAACCTGGTAGATGGAACTGATGATACCTACAGAGTTACGAACATGGTAGAAAAACCAGACCCCAAAGATGCACCAACCAACATGGCGATCATCGGGCGTTACATTTTGACTCCAGACATCTTTGACATCCTCAGAGAAACCAAACCGGGTAAAGGTGGAGAGATACAGATCACTGATGCTTTACTGGAGCAGGCAAAACAAGGTAAGGTCATCGCTTATAAGTTTAAAGGTAAACGTTTTGACTGTGGATCTGTGGATGGCTTTGTTGAAGCTACGAATTATTTTTATCAAAAGGAGATAAACACATGAAATTTTTAGTCACCGAAGGTGCTGGTTTTTATAGGTTCTGCCGTCATACGTCACCTTCTTAATGATACCGAACATGAAGTGGTCAATGTTGACAAACTTACTTACGCAGGTAATCTGCATTCTATAGAAAGTGTAAGTAATTCAGAACGTTACTGTTTTGAACAGGTTGATATTTGCGATGCCAAGGAAATACGTAGAGTCTATAAGGAACATCAACCCGATATCATTATGCATCTTGCCGCAGAATCTCATGTAGACCGTTCTATTGATGGGTCAGGCACACGTCTTTACCCTATTACAAAAGGTGTTTCTAAACAACTTGTACCTATTTATGACAAACCAATGGTCTATTATCCACTTTCTGTTTTAATGCTTGCTGGCATTACAGAAGTACTCATCATCTCCACCCCTACAGACTTACCAAGATTTGAAGAGCTTTTAGGTGACGGGACAGATATAGGTATGAAATTCAGCTATGTAGTTCAGCCTTCGCCAGATGGATTGGCTCAGGCATTTATCTTAGGTGAGGAATTCATAGGTAATGATGATGTAGCTTTAGTCTTGAGTGATAATATCTTTTACGGTCATGGACTCACTGAAATACTGGCTTCTTCTGTTGAAAATGCAACTGTATTTGGTTATTATGTAAAAGATCCGGAACGTTATGGTGTTGCTGAATTTGATAAAGAAGGAAAGGTAACTTCACTGGAAGAAAAACCTACAGAACCAAAAAGTAACTACGCTGTTGTTGGTCTTTATTTTTACCCGAATGATGTAGTGAAAAAAGCCAAAGATGTGAAGCCTTCAGATCGTGGTGAGCTTGAGATCACAACACTCAATCAAGACTATCTACAGGAAGATCGTTTAAAAGTTGAACTCATGGGCAGAGGGTATGCCTGGCTCGACACTGGTACACATGAAAGCCTTTTGGAAGCATCAAATTTCATACAAACGATTGAAAATCGTCAAGGACTTAAAGTGGCGTGTATTGAAGAGATAGCTTATGAGATGAGGTACACATCGAAAGAAGAACTCATTACTCTGGCACAACCACTTAAGAAAAATCAATACGGTCAATATCTCCTTCGTAGAGCGAATAAAGGAATGGTGCCCCGATGACTTTTACAAGAAGTCAAATTCCAGATGTGATCATCATTGATCCACAAATACATGGAGATGAAAGAGGCTATTTTGTTGAAACTTTCCGACAAGATAAACTCGAAGAATTTTTAGGCCATACTATAAACTTCTGCCAGGACAATGAATCTAAAAGCTCACGAGGTGTGCTTCGAGGGCTTCATTATCAGTTGGCGCCTGATGCCCAGATAAAACTGGTACGTGGCATACAGAGATCTGTTCTGGATGTTGCCGTAGATATACGAAAAGGTTCTCCTACCTTTGGTCAACATGTAGCAGTGGAACTGACAGCGGAGAATAAAAAACAAATGTTAGTTTCCCGTGGTTTTGCCCACGGTTTTGTTGTTTTAGAAGATGACACAGTATTTGCATACAAAGTAGACAACTATTACTCTCCGGAAAACGACAGAGGGTTTGCTTTTAATGACCCTGCCATCGGAATTAACTGGTAAATAGATGCTTCACTACTTAAACTTTCAGAGAAAGATACCAAACAACCTTTACTAAAAAATGCTGACCTGTTTGACTATAACCTAAACTACTATGCCTAGCATCTTAGTAAAGAGGAATTGGATTTTATACTAAAGGGAACTTACAAGCTCTTCTGTTAATACTATTACCCCCTGCACTCATAGCCTTTTAAACAAGTCAAAAATCAAAAAAAGATATAATATCGTCATTCCTTACTGAAAAGATTCTCTTAGTGAGTATATCAGTAAAATTATTCATGATGAAATTGGAGTCAAGTAATTGTTATCATTTTTAAAAGCCATATTCCAGAACAGAAGATTATTAGTAGAACTCACCAAGAATGATTTTAAACAAAAATACGTAGGTAATATGCTTGGAATATTTTGGGCATTCATTCAGCCAACTGCTATGATCGCCATATTCTGGTTCGTCTTTCAAGTCGGTTTCAAAGCACAACCTGTCGACAATTTCCCTTTTATTTTATGGCTTGTTACCGGTATGTTCCCCTGGTTTTATTTTGCAGAAGGACTATCTACAGGTACAAACAGCATTATAGCAAACTCTTTTCTTGTCAAAAAAGTTGTCTTTCGTGTTAGCTTACTACCACTCATCCCTCTACTGTCTGCTCTTAGTGTACATATTTTCTTTATCCTTTGTATGTTTGCCATGTTTATCTATTATGGATATTCTCCGGAAATTTATTGGATACAGACTATATACTACATTGTTGCCACTACCATACTACTCATTGGGCTTTCATGGTTTACCTCTTCTGTAATTATTTTTTTTAAAGACATTGGTCAACTTGTAGCTATTGTCATCCAGTTTGGATTCTGGCTCACACCTATCTTTTGGAATATCACAACCGTACCGGAAAAATATCACTGGATCATAAAACTAAATCCTATAAATTACATTATAGAAGGCTACAGAAACAGCATGATCTACCACAAATGGTTCTGGGAAGACATGCAAATGACGCTTTACTTCTGGACGGTTACAGCCATTATCTTTGTACTGGGTGCACTCACCTTTAAAAAACTAAGACCTCACTTTGCTGATGTACTTTAGTAATGGTGGACGCTTAATCATGGCAGATGCATTATGATATCTAGTTTACTACTTGAAAATGAAACTATAGAGTTTAAAACTTCATTTCAAAAAGAAGTTATTATATCTATAGTGGCTTTTGCCAACACTAAGGGTGGAAAAGTTTTTGTTGGCTTAGATGACGATGCTAATGTTATTGGCATGCCCATAGAGTCTGAGACTATACAAAACTATATTAACCAAATAAAAAGTTCTACAGAACCCTCTTTGATAGTGGATGTGCAGATAGAAAAAACAGAAGGCAAGAGTGTGCTTATACTAAGCATCGATGAGTTCCCTGTTAAACCTGTTGGCTACAAAGGAAAGTATTTTAAAAGAGTAAATGATAGCGAACGATTTGTTTTAAGTGATAACATTGATGACTCTTTAGCAAAACTCAATCTGTTAAAAGAGAACAAACCAACACACGCAGCAATGCTACTCTTTGCAAAAGAACAAAATATTTACAACATACATGTAGGAAGATTTAAAACAGCTTCAACTATTATCGATGACAAAATGATACGAGAGACTCTTTATGAAGCAGTTGAGAAAACTATGAGGTACATTATCTCTTGGATGAAAGTGGCATTTGAGTTTACAGGAGAGATTCAAAGAACTGAGATTATGGAGTACCCTATCTCTGCCATAAGGGAGCTTGTTATTAATGCAGTGATTCATAGAGACTACACAAGCCCCATAGATACACAGATAAAAATATTTGACCAACACATAAGCATCTTCAACCCTGGTACACTTTATGGAGATATAACCATAGACAAGTTAAAAACAGACACCTATCAAGCGCAAACAAGAAACAAACTTATAGCAGAAGCGTTCTACCTAACCAAAGACATAGAGAAGTATGGTAGTGGATATACAAGAGTGAGAAAAGAGTTAGAGCAATACCCAACTATGAAGTTTAACTACGAAGAGATGGGTAATGGTTATCTCGTTACAGTTGCGTATGAGACTCAAAAAACAACTACCCAAGAAACTAAAGTATCCACAAGAGAGTTAATTATACAATACATAAAAGATAACAGCAAAATAACAAGAGACGAACTAGCTTTAAAAATAGGTATAAGTGCCAATGCAATTAAACAGCAATTAGCAAAATTAAAAGAAGAAAAACTATTGACAAGAGTTGGCAGTACAAAAGCTGGATACTGGAGAATCAATGACTAATAACATCGCTATAAAGGTAGAGAATCTTACTAAGATCTATCATCTCTACGATAAGCCTCAAGATAGGCTAAAAGAAGCCCTAAATCCTTTTAAAAAGTCTTACCATCATGATTTTTATGCGATGAACGATGTCTCTTTTGAGATCAAAAAAGGTGAGACGATCGGTATTATTGGAAAAAATGGTGCTGGTAAGTCTACTCTTCTTAAAATGATAACAGGAGTTTTAACGCCTACATCTGGGTCGGTTGAAGTTAAAGGTAAAATAGCTTCTCTTTTAGAGTTAGGAGCTGGTTTTAACCCGGAAATGACTGGTTTAGAAAACATCTATCTTAATGGAACTCTGATGGGTTTTACAAGAGAAGAGATGGATCCCAAAGTAGACGCCATCTTAGAATTTGCAGACATTGGTGAATTTATACATCAGCCTGTAAAAATGTATAGTTCAGGTATGTTCGCAAGACTTGCTTTCTCGGTAGCTATTAATGTTGATCCAGATATTTTAATAGTCGATGAAGTTCTCAGTGTTGGAGATATGCGCTTTCAACAAAAATCTTTACGTAAGATGAATGAAATGCAAGAAAGAGGTATAACCATCTTATTTGTTGCCCATGATATGGGAGTCATTAATACATTTTGTTCAAAAGTAGTTTGGATAAATGCTGGAGAAGTTGTGGAGCAAGGAGAAACTGATTCAATATCGAAGAAATATATCTCATTCATGGCTTATGGGCTAACAGATGTCGCTGCTAATGATAAAGAAGATATAAGCGCTAATGAAAATAAAGTTTCTCATACGATATCAAATGAACAATTAAATTGGGTTACGCCTGAAGGATGTGAATCTTTTGGTGAGGGAGGTGCTCAAATAATTGCTGTATCCTTATGTGATACCTTGGGGAATCCACTCAACACACTTTTACATGCACAAAAAGTAAATTTTTATGTTAAATTTCAAGCCTTTCGTGATCTTAATACCGTTGGAATTGGTTTCTTACTCAAGGATAGATTGTCTAACAACATTTTCACTTTAAACTCCTACATGTACGATCAAGCAATAGATACAGTAAAAAAAGGCTCCTCAAATATTGTTCACTTCTCATTTGAATTTCCTTATCTGGCAGAGGGACAATATACAATATCTGTTGCACTCTCAGAAGGAACACAGGATAATCATATTCAACATCACTGGGTTCATGATATTTATACTATTGATTATCTATCAGCTGCAAAAACAAATAAAGTTGCTGCCATTTTGGCTTTTGAAAAAAATCAGATTGAACTCACCTATGAAAGAGCATTATGAAATATGGAAATTATACCATAGATGAAGATAGTAATTCCTCTGTATCAAAAATCGTAAAAGCTATTGCAATAAAATCAAATGTAATCGAATTTGGATCTTCATATGGCTATATTTTAAAATATTTAAAAGACCACAAACAATGTACTGTACAGGGATATGAAATAGATAAGGAAGCTGTCGACCTAGCCAATGAACATGGGATCCCAACCGAGTGGATGGATCTGGATGTCATTCAAAAAGATTTTTTTGAGAATCTCGATACAAATATTGATTATATAATTTGTGCAGATGTATTAGAACATCTTAAAAATATAACGTATGTAGTAAAGTTAATTTCTACATATTTAGAAAAAAATAAAAATTGTACACTGCTCATATCTTTTCCTAATATCACATATTATGGTGTTGTTGATCAACTCTTGCACGGTAAGTTCCAATATAAAGATCTTGGAATATTGGATCATACTCATCTACGTTTCTTTGATAAGTATGAATTAGAAAAGCTTTTTAACAATAATAATCTTGAAATGAAATCTATTGAATGTATCAACATTGATCCAAAAGACAGTGAATTTAAAGTTAAATTAGATAATCAAGTCGTTGATATATTGGAAGCATACAATAATGAAAATTATTTAACCTATCAATATGTCATAGAATTACAATACTCAGAAATACCTACTAAAAAACTTACACAAGATATACCAAAAATATCTGCAATAAAAGATTGGAATAACAAATTGAACAGTCAAATTATTGAACTTAGTGATATTATCAGTAGAAAAGACAATCAAATTATTGAATTAAATACTCTAGCACATAAACAACAGGATGATATAGAAACTTTAACCAAAGAGCTTGATTCCATGAAAAGACTAAAAAGAAAATACACATTAATTAAAAATAAAATAAAATCGTTTCTAGGAATAAAATAATGAGGAACGAAGAAATAGATATCTCAATTGTAACCTATAATTCTAAAAAATGGATGGATACATTTTTTGGATCACTAATCAAACAAGTATATTCGTCAAAAAAACTTCATATTTATATAACAGACAACAGTTCAACAGATGATACGTATAGTTATTTAAAAGTACTCAAACAAAAGTATGCTAGTACCTTTGCAAGTTTTACACTAAAACAACAACGAAACCTTGGTTTTGGTCATGGTCACAACAGCAACTTCAAACAATGTAAATCTCAATTTGTACTTGTTACAAATATTGACCTTGAATTTGAAGCAGATGCCATTGAAAAAATTGTTACGTATGCTTTAAAAGATGAAAATAATGTGGCTTCTTGGGAAATGCGTCAAAAACCTCATGAACATCCCAAATACTATAATCCAGTAACATTGGAAACAACCTGGTCAAGCAGTGCATGCATATTATTTAGAAGAGAAGCTATAGATAAGATAGGTGGATACGAAAAAAGAATTTTTATGTATGGTGAAGATGTGGAGCTTTCTTATCGATTACGTGACAATGGATATAAACTAAAGTATTATCCGAAAGCAGTATGCTGGCATTATACTTACGAAGAGGAAAATGAAGTTAAGCCTATACAGTTTTTGGGAAGTACCCTGGCAAATGTATATATACGTCTCAGATATGGAACTGTTAAAGATATCTTGAAAGGGTATTTTCTATATCTTCGCCTATTATTGAAACCTGAACAATTTCCCTCTCAACGGAAAAAACTATTTTACAGTTGGTTTACATTATTGAAAAATACACCCTATTTCTTATTTACACGGAGAAAAAACAAAGAGAACCAATATAGTTTTTATAATTGGGATTATGAATTTATTCGAGATGGTGCATTTTATGAATATAAACAAGAGAATAAAGAACAAGCATTACCTCTTGTAAGTATTATAGTCAGAACCTGTTGCAAGAAAACAGAATACTTAAAAGAAACCATAGCATCAATACAAAACCAAACCTATGAAAATATAGAAGTCATCATAGTTGAAGACGGTACTTCCGATGCAGAAACATATATAAAAAGCATTGATAATTTAACCATTAAATATAGATCTATAGAAAAGTCCGGAAGATGTAAGGCGGGAAATATCGCATTAAGTATGACTACGGGTGAGTATATTGGTTTTTTAGATGATGATGATCTATTTTTCGCAGATCATATAGAAGTGTTAACCGAAGAACTACTCAATAAGCAAAATATAGCTGCTGCATACACTTCAGCTTTTGAAGTCCAAACGGAAGAAAAATCAAAAAGCCCATTAGACTATGTCGAAAAGGCATTCAATATCATTCACCGTCAAGAGTTCTCCCGATGTTTGATGTGGCATCATAACTACATACCGATCCAGTCTATACTGTTTAGCCGAAAGCTGTATGAACAATATGGTGGACTTGATGAAGAATTGGAAAATTTGGAAGACTGGAACCTATGGACACGTTATTCACTTAAAAATGATTTTGTTTATATTCCTAAAACCACATCCCTATATAGAGTACCCTATCATCATCAGATCTCTGCAGAAAGACAAAAAGAGCTAGATAGCTATTACAGCATTGCCGTAGACAAACAAAAGCATTTAAAAATAGAACTGACTCCGATTGATGTTGTGCATTGCTATACCGAATTAAATCAAAATCTTCAAGTATTTTCTATTTCAAGAAGTGGCATCAGAAGAGTATTAAATAAAATACCATTCGCACATAGATTTTATCTCTTTAATCAAAAAGTGTATAATAAAATTTTCACGAAATAATCAAATCAACTATTTAGATACAAGAGGGAAACACTAATGTCATTTATGCTAACAGAGATAAAAAACTCCAGAGACAATAACTTTAATCTATTACGTTTTCTGGCAGCATCAATGGTTTTATTTGGTCATAGTTATGCTCTTTCAAAATCGCATATTTCTCATGAATGGCTCTTTGGTCATGTGGCTGTAGATATTTTTTTTATTATCAGTGGCTATCTTGTTACGGCAAGTCTTTTCACAAGAAAAAGTCTTTGGACATTCACCAAAAATAGATTTTTACGGATATTTCCAGGGTTATTTGTAGCCATGCTATTCAATGTCTTTATTATAGGTATACTTTACACTGATATCCCTATTTTAGAATATCTTAAATCAAGTGAAATTTATCATTATATCTATGCCAATACAACTTTATTGTTAGACCCAATCCAGATGAACCTCCCCGGAGTCTTTGGGAGTAACCCTCACCCAAACACAATTAATGGCTCATTATGGACACTTCCGTGGGAAGTAGCTATGTATATATTGTTATTTATTATTGGAATTTTTGCATTAATAGAAAAACCTATTTTGAGTTATTCTATGGTAAAAAAATTATTTGTATTGATCTCCGTACTGGGAATGGGAGTTTATGCCTATTATCTCTATCATCATCTTGATGTCAACAATAGCGGTGTACGATTTGTAGCTATTTTCTTTACTGGCGGTTTATTATGGATATACCGTGAACATGTACTCTTGTCAAATAGGGTATTTTTCGGAATGCTTTTTGTCATATACTTTGTATTTACATCTTCCTATTTTTTAATTATATATAGTTTATTTATCGGGTATATTGTGCTCTATTTAGCCTATGTACCAAAAGGGAAGATTAGAGCTTTTAACAAACTTGGTGATTATTCATATGGAATGTATATTTATGCATTCCCCATACAGCAAGCATATGTCGCGTCATACCCTGAGGTTACCGGTTTAATATTATTCTTTGTCAGTTTCATTACAACACTATTTTTGAGTGTACTTTCATGGCACTTTATTGAAAAACCTGCATTAGCATTAAAAACTGGTACATTCAAAAAATGAATACCATAGCTATATTACTTTCAACCTACAATGGAGAAAAATATATTATAGATCAACTTAGATCACTTGAAGATCAATCATACCCTTATTTTGATCTTCATATTCGTGATGATGCATCAAGCGATAGTACTCTTCAACTTATTGAAAACTTTAAATCTGAATCAAATATGAATATAACTATTCTTCCGACTAAAAACAATCTTGGTGCAAAAAATAATTTTGAATTTCTTCTAAAAAACAGTTTACAAGCCAAACAATATGACTATTTCATGTTTTGCGACCAAGATGATGTATGGTTTGATGATAAAGTTTTACGATCTTATGAAAAAATACAACAATTAGAAAATGAATTCTCTTCCATGCAACCCTTATTGATCTATACTGATCTCCAGGTAGTTGATGAAACTTTAAATATTCTGGGAGACTCTTTATGGAATGATTTCCATCTTGATCCAAAAAAAAATTCACTTAACTACTTTGCAATGCAATGCAATATCACAGGGTGTACCATGATATTCAATCGTAAACTTGCTGAATTATCCTTGCCTTTTCCCGAAAAATCCATCATGCATGATTATTGGGTAGGGATGGTAGCCTCTTCGCTGGGTCAAATGGATTATCTAAATCAGTCTACTATTGCATATAGACAACATGGAAACAACGTTAGTGGAGGGGCAGATAAATTTAATTTAAAATATATCTTGCATAAAGCTTCTAAATTTTTTAATAATGATGAATACTATGAAGTACTGGGTAGACAGATTATACAATCAGAATCTTTTTTGTTACAATATAAAAATTATCTTACACCGGAGAAAACAGACATTCTGGAAGCAATGATTTCACTTCAATCCGTTTCTTTTTTTAAAAGAATCACTTTAATGAAAAAATATCAACTATATAAACAAAGTACCATTAGAAATATCGGAATGATACTATGGTTTATGAAAATGCCCTCAGGATCAAAAAAATGACCATTCTGCATATTACAGATTGGGCAAATGGCGGTTTGGCAACCTATCTCGAAGTCATTTGCAATGATCAAAACAAAAGTCATAAAGTTTATATTTTAGCATCTGAAGACACAAGTGAAGATCGTATCAGAAAGAGGGACGGCTTCATGTCTCTTGATCCCTATGAACGCACTATAAGAGGTATGTGGCATGCCTTAAAACTATCTCGGAAACACATACAAACTATCAAACCGGATATTTTATATATTCATAGTTCTTTTGCAGGAGTCTTTGCAAGATTGGCAACACTTGGTCTTGCAACTAAACCAAAAATTATTTACTGTGCACATGGCTGGTCCTTCTTAATGCAAGGGAGCCCACTAAAAAAATGGATATATGCATGGATTGAAAAAACACTTTCATCTATGACTGATGCCATTATTACCATTTCAGAAAATGAACATAGAGCTGCCTTAAAAGTAGGTATAGACAGGAATAAACTCCATAAGATATCACACGGTATTTCAGCAGTATGTGAAAAACCAGATCCAAATTTTTTAAATTCTAATACATTTTCAGATCAAAAACTCAATATTCTCTTTCTTGGTCGATATGATTATTCTAAAGGATTTGATTGGCTCATGGAATTTATTATTAATAACCCTACAGATTCTATATGTTGGCATATAGCAGGAAAAGCAATAGTCGATCAAGAAATTACAATTCCCAAAGAAGTTATAAATCACGGTTGGGTTTCTTATGCACAAATACCTCAACTATTATTAAGATGTGATATTGTGATTATTCCTTCAAGATGGGAAGGATTTGGCTTAACAGCAATTGAAGCGATGAAATATACTAAGCCTATTATTACCAGTAGAAATGGTGCACTTCCTGAACTTGTTAATGCAGAGAGAAACGGTTGGCTATTTGATATGAGCAACGATAATGAATTAAGTAATATATTACAATCCTTACAAACAAAAAATCTAAACGCTATCGGTAAAGAGGGGTATGATATTTTTATGAAAAATTATACTGAAGTACGAATGACAGAAGCTCTTAACTCTCTTATATCTACTCTTTTATCAACCAAATACAATTGATTTTTTGTTAAAATTAGTTCTATTTTACTAAAGGGCAGAAATGAAAGATTTCATATCAAAAACTATATTTGTACTTTTTGATATGGCGATGATAGCACTCTCCATTTATCTTGCATATCTATTACGAGGCACATTTGAAACGCTAACTCTACATGATATTCCTTTGAAATATTACCTTAGTTTTTACCTTCTATACATCATTCCTGTTTTACTGTTTTTCTATGAAGGCATTTACTCTTACCGATATGATTTCTGGCATGAAAGTCGTTTGATCCTTAAAGGTCTTATTTTTTCTTTTATTCTTATCTTTGCCTATCTTGCTATGACAAAATCTATCCAAGACTATTCAAGGGTTGTCATAGGCTTTGCCTTTCTCTTTATGATGATACTCATACCACTTTCTAAAAATATAAGTAAAAAGTTACTTCATAAACTTGGAGTTTGGCAAAAACGTGCAAAGATATATGGAGGAGATCCTTTTTTAACAGATAAAATTTTTGGTAACCCCTATCTTGGATATGTCAAACCTAAAAAAAATGAAGAACCGGCTACCATGTTTATCAATTCAAAGGGTAATGACGCGAATGCTCTCAAACAGATCATCTCTTCAGAGATCAAAAATAAACATGAAGTGATCTTCATTCCATTGATCGACGATTATGATCTGACCCATTCACACATTTATGAACTTTCCAATACACGTACAAATCTTATCGTGTTTAAAAACCGACTTAAAAGCAAATACAGACTCTTACTGAAAAAAGTATCTGACTTCACACTCTCACTGCTGATCTTTCCCTTTCTTATACCTCTTATGCTCTATATTGCCTATCGTATTAAAAAAGATGAACCTGAACAAAGTATTCTTTTTAAACAGGAACGATTAGGTAAAGAGGGAAAACCTTTTGTGTGTTATAAATTTCAAACCATGGTCGAGAATAGTGATGATTTACTGCAAAATTATTTAAAAAAACACCCTGAAGAAGTAGCATACTATGAGACATATCATAAATATAAAAATGACCCTCGTATTACCAAGATCGGCCAACTGTTGCGCCGAACTTCTCTGGATGAACTGCCTCAGATCTTCAATGTCTTTAAAAATGAGATGAGCTTCATAGGACCACGCCCCTATATGTTAAATGAAAAAAAGAAAGTCGGAGAAAGCATAGAGACCATACTCACCGTAAAACCCGGTATTACCGGTCTTTGGCAAGTGAGTGGCAGATCTGATGTGGACTTTCATTCACGTGTGGAATTAGATGTCTGGTACATACGCAACTGGAACCTCTGGATGGATCTTGTCATTCTCATAAAAACGATCAAAACCGTACTTGTCCGTGAAGGGGCGAGTTAGAAATTTTTTGTATAGATTTCATGAAACTTGAAACTTGTTTCAGACAATGATCAAAAATATCCGTAAACGAGTTTACGGTTCCTTCTTGTTTAAACGAGTTTAAGCTTCCAAGACTATGTTATAATATATAAAACTTTTAGAAGGATGATGTTATGGGTGCTATTGATTATTTAAAACACTATACATATAAAGACTACACTCTTTGGGAAGGAAGATGGGAACTCTATGAAGGGTTTCCAGTTGCTATGAGTCCTGCTCCGATGATAGTGCATCAAGCTATAGCATATGCAATTTCTAGGGAGATTGGAAATAGCATTGAAGGCTGTAAACAATGTATGGTATTAGGAGAAGCCGATTATAAATTGGCTGATGATACCATATTTCGTCCAGATGTTGTACTCATCTGTGATGAACCTCATGATGCCTACATTACGAAAGCACCGGAGATCATTGTTGAAATCATCTCTCCTTCAACAGCTAAGAATGACGAGGGCTATAAGTTTCAAAAATATGAAACCGAAAAAGTCATGTACTACATCATCGTCTACCCGGATGAACTCTACGCAAAAGTGTACAAACTCAAAGATGGCAAATACGACAAACAAGGTGACTTTTCAAAAGAGAGTTATGATTTTGAGGAGACTCTTTGTAAAGCAAGTGTTGATTTTGAGAAAGTTTTTAAACGTTTTCGTAAGTAAATATACGAACTAGAACTTATTGCTCATTTTTGTACGTAGTGTGAAACGTTCTCCTGAAAGATGCTGCAAGTTGACGATATTAATTTAATATTATATAATGTTTTAAAGACAACAAAGGATTCAAAATGACAACCACTGTTGGGATAAGAAAGTTATCGAG
Organism: Sulfurovum sp.; assembly: GCA_002733215.1. Classification (GTDB taxonomy): domain Bacteria; phylum Campylobacterota; class Campylobacteria; order Campylobacterales; family Sulfurovaceae; genus Sulfurovum. Next base: position 79,927 of record NVUY01000002.1, read on the forward strand.
GAATTCAAAACTTTTAGAACAGTACGATTATGTCGATGTTGAAGATAAAAAGACGCATGAATATAAAGGTCTTTTCATCTCTCCTAAGTATGCAGATGAATTTAAAAAATTTTTAGAGAAGAAGATATCCAGAGAAATACAAGAGAAGCTAGATGAAATTGAGAAATTTGCAGGCAGTATTGAAATAGAAGAGCGTTTTAAAGATCTTTCATATAAAGAAATGCAACAGAAAATTGCAGAAGAAAAATATGGAGAATAAAAAAGTATTTTTTTATGCAAATATACTGTTAGATGTAATCATTACAGAGCGGAAAGGTAATCAATATGCTAAAATTTTATGGAAATATTTAGTACTCAATAATATTGAGATAGTAATTAGTGAAGATATTTTAACAAAAGTTTTCTACATTTCTAAAAATAAAAAAAATACATTAATTTTCTTTGAACTTATTCAGAGTAGATGGAAAATAATACCATTTTGGGGAAAAGTAATAGGTAATTCTATATCTCTCTCTTTAGAAAAAAACTTAGATCTAGAAGATGTACTACAAAGTTTGAGTGCAAAAGAAAATGGCTGTCAAGTATTGATAACTAATGATAAAAAGTTTTATGACTGCGACATAGAAGTTCTAAGTACTGAAGCATTTTTAGACAAGTATAATGACTAAAGCCCTCTTCCTTGACCGTGACGGCATCATCAATGTGGATCATGGGTATGTTTGCGACATAGAAGAATTTGAATTTACCAAAGGTATATTTGAGTTGCTTCAACTTTTTACGCAAGAGGGGTATCTGCTTTTTATCGTGACTAACCAGTCCGGCATTGGACGAGGATACTATAGTCAGGAAGCCTTTGAAGTACTTACCGAATGGATGATCAATACACTGCATGATAATGGTATTGAGATTCAGGAAGTACAATACTGTCCTCATGCACCAAAAGAAAAATGTTATTGCAGAAAACCCCAAACAGGAATGATAGATGAGATCCTTAAAAAATATACGATCGACCTTAAACACTCCTGGATGATAGGTGATAAACAAAGTGACATAGACTTGACTCGTAATGCACATATAGGATCCAGCATTGCTATAGGAGATAGACAATTTCAAAATTATGACTATTCCTTTGCATCCATACAGGCATGTACAGAGTATTTGCAAAAAAATATTGCTCTACTAAGCAAATAAGGGTAAGATACTACATAAAGGTTATTAGAGGTGCCCGTCAATACCATTAAGTTAAACCATATTTTACGCAAGGAGTAGGGACTTTAGTCCCATAATAACGGGACTAAAGTCCCTACTCCAAAAAAAAATTTGTTTTTAACTTGCTGGTGTGGGTGCTGCCCGTAAAGGATATACATATGTTAAGCATGATAAAAAACGAACTCAAGGCACATAAAGAGACGATAGACAAAACCATAGAAGTGATGATACCCTCCATTGAAGAAGCTTCTAAACTTGTAAGTCAGACACTTTTAAATGGTCATAAAATATTATTGTGCGGAAATGGCGGTTCCGCTGCGGATGCACAGCATATTGCTGCGGAGCTTAGCGGACGTTACAAAACAGAACGTAAGGGCTTGCCCGGTATTGCCCTGACCACGGACACTTCAGCACTGACAGCCATTGCCAATGACTATGGCTATGATCGTATCTTTGACAGACAGGTTGAAGCATTGGCGAAGGAAGGGGATCTTCTCATAGGTATTTCTACCAGTGGAAACTCTGCCAATGTCATCTCTGCATTAAAACGTGCACAAGAGATGGGATGTACTACACTTGGGATGTCAGGACGTGACGGAGGCATGATGAATGAAGTATGTACAGTAAATTTGGTCGTACCCTCTTCAGATACCCCGCGCATACAAGAGATGCACATTCTTATAGGGCATATTATTTGCCAGGCGGTAGATGACTCGTTTTAAGAATCAATGCATGAATAAATGTTAAGGCTGCTCGCAGCTATTGATATCAAAACGGTTGATACTCACATCTCTGCCAACCAACAAAACTCTGACAGCGCTTTTACCTAGCAGTTTTTGGAGTAGTTCTTTATCATCCGGCACATGAAAAAGAAAAACAGGAATAGATCCAAGACTCTTTTCTGTCTCTAGCCCATAGATAGGATCATCGATCGAACCATAGGCTAAAGCAAGGCCTGTAATATGGCTAAAATAATATCCAATTTTATAGCCGTTGATCACGACAGATGAGAAGAGACTGCTCTCAGGAAATGGATGGATACCCAAAATGRTTTTAAACCCTGCATCTGTATACATGGAGAGCCGAAATGGATTTGAACCTTCAATATAAAGATGTTCTCGAAGCACACCTTTCAAAGTGATATGCAACAAACGTTTGATAGCATGCTCACTCTCTTGAACACTCAGTTTATCCAAATTTTTATAATCGATCCAGAGATAATGTCCCTCTCCTATGGTTTTCAATAACGCTTCCAGGGTCAACAATTTCCCATTTTTCTCAGTATACTTAAGATTACCCTCTTTATCTTTAACAGGCTTGTCATGGGAAATGATAAAACGGTCCATCTTCACATCATAATAAAGGTCTGCTTCCACACCCAAAGCACCCTCTGTAAATGCACGCTGCATACTGACAATAGAGTTTTGCTCACTATGTGTAGTATAGAGTCCGCGTGCGGCCCAGACCTTATGACAACTATCATAGACAGAGTCATCATTGTTGTCTTTCAACTGTCTGTCAACATAGGCAACAGTAAGATTCCAGATGACAACAACCATTACCATCAGAATGATACCTATGGTCTTTTTATTCATCATATCTCTTCTTTAGCGGAATAAACGCTTATCGTACAGATGATTGAGTCCTATCACAAAGGCCAAAGCATCTTTTTCCAACTCTACGTCATGTTCTGTCGGCACTAAATGCGTATCAACATAAAGAAATGTTTCTGCCGGTCTCATAGGTCTGATGATGGCCACTTTATCTCCTACTCTTAAAGCATAATTTTCATTGAACTGCATCAGATTGACATCCTTTTTCGCATCAGAAAAAATAGATTTTCCCAAAATAGGATACTCAAAATCTTTTCCCATCAAGTCCAAAGCTGTGGCAAGGACATCTGGTTGAGAGATCAGTTCATCGTAGATCTTCGGTGCTATTCCCTCTCCTATGATGAGTGCCGGAATACGGAACATATTGATAGGGACAGCATCATCACCATAGACACGAATGTTGTGGTCTGAGATCACGACAAAGACCGTATCTTTATAATAAGGCAGTTTTTTTGCTTCTTTGAAAAATTCTCCTATGGCATAATCAGCATACTGTATAGCATTTTCCACACACTGCACCCCTTTTTTGACAGGTTCTACCCGACCTTCCGGAATATCAAAAGGGCTATGGTTTGAAGAGCTGAACATGAGTGCTGCAAAGGGTTTTCCTTCTTTATAAAGTGCAGAGAATCTTTCATTGCTTTTGATCGCCAGATCTTCATCACTCACCCCCCAAGTAGAGACAGCTTTAGGATTCAGATAATCTTTTTCTTCAATGATCTCATCAAATCCATTACCCAGGAACCAGGAACGCATGTTGTCAAAACGTGCCTCACCGCCATAGAGGAACATCGTATGGTAGCCCAATGGTTTGAGCAGTGAAGAGAAGGTAAAGAAATCACTCTGTGATTTGCTTCGCTTTACCACACCTTTACCCGGTACAGCCAAAAACCCTGATGTCACTCCTGCGATACCTCTGACGGACCTCGTTCCGTTGGAATAGGTTTCAGAGAACCAGATAGCCTCTTTTTTAAGTTTCAGTAACTCTGGCGTGATCTCAGGCGTCACAAACTGATACCCCAAACTCTCTTGAAGAAAAATCACAAGATTTTTCTTTTTTGTACTTGGGAAATGTGTTTTCTCCATTCTTGAAAAAACCGAAGCTGCAGAAAAGTCATTACCTTCAATACCCAGTGTATTTTGCATCCTTTGCAGTGCTTCCTCCGTAGACATTTGTCCATACTGTTTGATCGCTTTGGTTGCATACATTTTGTTGGTATACATGGCATAGCCTATGGAGTAAAGTGAATTTTTTGTGACTTCATTGACTATGCGATTGGTAGAGTACATGGCATCTGAAATATTTGCAGCTCTGTGCCCGAAAGAAGAACGAATACCGATAAACAGGAGTAGTGCCAGAGGGAGAAACCAAAGTGCTCTTTTCCATAAAGGTGTTTGCAACACAGTAAGAAAACTCTCTTTGGTTTTTCGCAGGAAGATCCATGCAAAGAGCCCTATCATGATAAAAGTCATAGTGAGTGCCAATTTGTAGTCTGCAATGATCATATTGAACACTTCTACGGGGTATTCCAGATACTCTACGAACTTAAAGTTGGGACGCACATCATACTGAACGAAGAAAGGGAAAGTAGCATTTTCTATGTAAATCAGCATACTCAGAACAACGACAAAATAGAGACGTAAAAAAAAGTTTGAAATTTTTGCCAAACCCATGGGTGAAAAACTCAGTACAATAAGAGGAATGACAAGGAGCATAGAAGCGACCATGGTGTCCATCTTCAATCCATAGACAAAACTTAGCCAATAGTTGACCCCACTGTCGGAAAATCTATCAAAATAAATACTAAAAAGAGCCACCCGCCCTAAAAAAAAGACTCCCACCATCAGCAGATAATAGGTGAATAGTTTCTTAACCATTTGCATAAGACTCCTTTACGATCTTTTTATACTCTTCAAATGCTTTTGTTTTGCGTATGATGCCACTTCTGTCATCCACCAGACCATAACCAGGTGCAATGAGCTGATGCCAGTAGACCCGCTGTATCTTTCCGCTCTCTTTGGCTGTTTCTAAATACTCTTTCATAAACTCTGAATACGCCTCTTCACTCACACACTCCGCCTCTGAGGTCGGTGCATAGGGAGCAGTGCTTGAGAGTGGCCAATTCACTTCAGTGATGTAGATCTTGGCATTTGTCTTAGGTGAAAGTTTAGCCAGAGAATAAAGCATTGAGATCTTGTTCTTCATGTCAAAAATACCCATTTGTGTATTGCATGGACTGCCTCTTCGATCTACATACAGCAGAGAAGATAATCTGTCATATTTGAGAGAAAAAAAGTTGAAAAGCGTACGAATGGTGTAATAATATTCAAAATCTATAACGGATGAACCTATGAGTTTCAAATTTGGATATTTTTCATCTCTGATCGTTTGAATGCGTTGATACCATTTCATATATTCACCCATAGAAAAGAAGCCCCATTTTGTACGGTTAATGGCATTCCCTATCTGATACTCCTGCACCAAAGGAGAGAACTTTTCAAAAATCGTTGTAATATCTTTAGCCAGCAGTACCTCATCTTCTATGTGTTCTCTGTCCTGCAGTATATTTAAGAGTACCTCTTTGTCTTCTCCAAAACTTTTAACGAAAGTCACATACTCTTCTATCCTGTCCATCTCCCACAAGGGCATACGCACCAGCAGATGTTTTACACCAAGCTCCTCTATAAGCTCTTTTTGTACTTCGCCCTTGTCAAAGCTCACTCCCATGCCGTAAAAGTCTTTTTTATCTACTTTTTTACCCTTGAACAGAGGCATAAGCATAATACTGAGAGGGAAAAATATTAGCGTGCTCAAATAGAGCGGTATCTTATCCCACCTGTGTTTCTTACGCATCATCTTCTTATACACTTTGTCTTTTAGCAGATGTGGCTGGTCTGAGTATTTATCCCAAATAAAAGGAGTTTTCATTTTTGATCTTCTTGTGGATCTTTACAGTTAATAAACTGTTTAAGATACTTATAATAGCGTTTATTTGCCGAATTGATCGCTACAGTGAAACCGACCCAGCCTCTTAAAAAATTGCCTTGAATAATATAGGTTTTAAAGAAAGCGAACATAGGCTTTACTATCACGACAATAAAATAACAGGTTTTTTTCTCTTTGGCTCCCAGATCCGTATACATGATCAGTTTGGTCAAGGTCTGGTTTATATTGATGATATTTAAATGTTTAAAAGAATTTTTTAACGTAATGACCTGACTCTCTTTTGGAACAATCACACTTTCATGTACTTTGTTATCATTGAATTTTGTATACTTTTTGTTATAGATCCTGACAATATGGTCAGAGTTCTGTGTTTTATGTCCTAAAAAGTAATTATTCCGTTTAAGTCTAAAAAGTGTTGTGTTATCGCTGTATTCCTGCGAAGAGATCTCTTCTATCAGTTTAGTCGTTAAAATTTCATCACTGTCCAGGGACAAGATCCAGTCATTTTCTGCATACTCCCCAGCCTTGTTCTTAGTCTCTCCAAAGCCAAGGAATTCACCTTTTATGATCTTCACATTAAGATACTTTTTGGCGATCGCTTCCGTATCATCTGTAGAATCGTTCAGGTATAAGATCACTTCATGAAATGCTTTTAAGGAATCAAGTGACAAAGCAAGAGTATCTTGTGCATTTTTTGCCATGATAACAACTGAGATATGATCGATCATTCACTTTTTCCTTTGCATTTTTTTGCTCTGCATATTGTATCAAGATATCATATACTTTTAGATTTTAAAATAGTTTAATTTTTTACGTATCTTATAACGGCGTATGAGATTCAGAGGTTTTCTTTTAGGCTTTTTCTCTGCCAGGAATGCCAAACAGGCATCGATCACTCTTTGGCTTGATCTTCCGTCATCATAGGGATGTGTCTTTGCAATGAAGGCTTCAACATTTTTCATGATCTCTTCAGGTTTCTCCAAAGCATAGCTGAGTGCCTCCTCGATCTCGGATGCCTCTGTGACATTAATCATATAATTGTCCGGTTTATTGTTGTTGACAGTGACTACCATCTTCTTTTGAAGGATGAATTCTGTAATCGCAGATGTCGTATCTGAAAGCATCACATCAGCCTCTTTCATAAGCGGGATGATATCAAAGGTATCATAAAAAGTCAAATCAATATTTTCCAGAGCCTGGAACTTTTCAACGATCTCTCGCTCCATATTAGGGTGCAAGATCACCATAAATTTCCATTTTCCAAGTTTAGACAACCTTTCGATCTCTTTTACTACATCCGGATCTTTAGCCAGACTGAGACGGGTGCTGAAGGTGGAAGAGATGATGATCACAGGCTTTTTGATGGTCATAGTCTCTTCGCCACTGGAGTCCAACACCAAGGGAAAAAGCGGATCCACTTTTGACCAACCCGTTTCTGTCACGTCAAAATAATTGTATTTTTTTTGCAATTTTTGAAAAGGCAAGGTTGTGCTAGGTCCAAAAGTACAGTAGAGATCGAAAAAGCCTCTTATATTAAAATGTCCTCTTGATCCACTGCGTTTATTGACAGAGAAACCATGAAAAACCTGCACCTTGATCCCCGGGAAAAAATCGGGAACAGTGTTGGCAGAGACAAGTACCACATCCGGATCAAAGGCCAACACTTCATCCACACTCTCAAGCAGAGTTTCTTTTGAAGAAAAATGTTTTTTTGTCTCTTCTTCATCACAGAACCACTTCACTTCAAAAGCTCTTTTTTCTATCTCTTCCTGTAAAGGTCTGCCTATGGGTATACTGTACGCCCGTGATATATAGATTAAAAAAGATTTCATGACAAAGCCCTTATAGATGTATCAAAAAAAGAGATTTAAGCCACATCTTTTTTCCCTTTAAGACGCTTTTTGAAATTTTTCTTCTCTTTATGCTTTTGTGAAGCCTGCACTGCCGTTTGTATCGCTTCTTCTTCATTGATCTGCATCTTTTGGGCATAAAATTTTGTAATGCTCTTTATATCTTCATCACTTGCCCAGAGTTTTGCAAAGTTTTCCAAACGCCTTTGTCTGTTTAAGTGAGTAAAAGCCATTCGGTTAACATCTATTATTTTAATAATATAGGACTCGTTGTCTTTCTTGATCAGAATATTTCCGGGAGAGTAGTCAAGATGTTCAATACCCTCTTCATGTAAAGCATAGGTAAAGGCAGCAAAGGCAGCAAAAATATTCTCTCTGTCGGGAAACTCATAATCTAAAAACACTTCCCGTATAGTAAAATCATAATGAAACTCTTTACAGAGAAAATAACTGTCATACAGTAAGCCAAACCTGAAAAACTCTGCATACGCCAGAGGTTCAGGAACAAAGTCAATGATCTTCAAAGAGTTATCATAAGATTTTTTAGCTTTGGAATCACGCAAAAAAGTATAGGCAAATTTGTTGATCAGATGGGGTATTCTAAACGACTTGACTACGATCTCCTGCCCAAGAAAAGAGAGTACTTTGATCGCATTCCTTCCCTTGTATGCACCATAGGAAGTCTCCTCGAACTTACTTCTGATCTCTTCCAAGAAAGGAAGATAAGACTTATCTGATACTTCATACTTCATTTAACATGTACCGCTACCTTGGATCTTATGGATGGTTTTTGTGGTACTTCGGCCGTCAACGAACTGTACCAGTTTGACTTCTCCTGCAATGTCAGAACCCACCACTTCTTTGCCTTCGTAGTCACCACCTTTGACCAAAACATCAGGTGCTACCATCTTTATAAGATCATAGGGTGTTTCTTCAGAAAATATAGTGACAAAATCCACACTCTCCAAAGCAGAGAGGATATAGGCCCTATCCTCTGCCGGGTTTATGGGACGATCTTCACCTTTTAGACGCTTCACACTTTCATCAGAATTCAATCCGAGTATAAGCACATCTCCGTAAGATTTTGCCGTATCCAGATAACTAACATGTCCACGGTGAAGGATATCAAAACAGCCATTGGTAAAGACGATCTTCTTACCCAGTTTTTTCAGTCTCTGCACTTGTACTTTGATCTCATCAAAACTTTTAATATGACTTTCTATTGTCCTTTTATGGATACTGGCTCTGTAGTGTTCTATCTCATCGAGTGTTGCTGTGGCAGATCCCAGTTTACCTACAACCACACCTGCGGCAAGATTTGCGAACTCAACAGCAGAGACGATCTCTTTTCCCTGTGCCAAAGCATAACCCAGTGAAGCCAGCACGGTATCTCCCGCACCCGTCACATCATACACTTCTCTGGCAACGGTAGGTCGCATGATCAGTCTATTTTCAAATATTGCTATGCCATCTTCACTCAGTGTGATAAGAGAAACCTTAAGGCTCGCGATCTCTTTAAGTTTTTTAAGTGCTTCTATAAGTGTCATATCGTCCACTATTTCCACACCTGAAGCCTTGATGGCTTCTTTTTTATTTGGCGTCAGTAAATAGGCACCGGCATACTTGCTGTAATCATTGCCTTTAGGATCTACCAATACCCTTATTTGTTTTTGGTTTGCATACTGTATGATCTTCTGTGTCAACTCTTTTGTCAATACACCCTTGCCGTAATCAGAGAGTAAAATGATCTCATAGGCGTCACAAATAGCCGTAAATTTTGCATAAAGTGCTTCTTCACTTTGCGCTAAGATATCTTCTTTACTCTCTTTATCATAACGTACCACTTGTGAATGAGATGCGATGATACGGCTCTTTTTCGATGTCTTGCGATCTACCTGTTTGAGCAGATAGGCATTTGTTCCGATGGCTTCAAGCATATTCTGAAGTTCTTCACCGGCTTCATCTTTCCCGATAACCGAAAGTACAGAGACTTCACATCCAAGACTGTACAGGTTATTCACCACATTACCGGCACCACCAAGCACCGTAGACTCTCTATCGATGTCAACCACCTGTACAGGGGCTTCCGGAGAGATTCGGTTGACCGATCCCCAAAGGTAATGGTCTATCATCAAGTCACCAATGACCAGGATTTTAGCTTGCTTATTTGGCATGGGTCACTTCTGTTTCAAAAAGATCTTTGATCTCAGGGATATAGGCTTTGATCCCCTCTTCCATCTCAAAACGCGGCAGATAGCCCAATGCTTCTTTGGTCGTTTCGATATTGGCTTGCGTAAAGAACTGATACTGCCCGACAAAAGGATTTGGAATATACTCTTTGCCGTTGTCAATGTCAAGTTCTTTTTGTAAAATGTTGACAATATCTTCAAAACTTCGCGCTTTACCCGTACCCACATTATACACTCCGGACTTTTTAGGACTGCATGCTTTAATGTTTGCCTGTATCACATCTTCTATGTAAATAAAATCTCTTAAGATTTTGTCAGACCCTTCAAAAAGTCTGGGTGTCTTCCTTGCCAGGATCTGATGTCCAAACTGAACGACCATGGAAGCGGTAGTATTTTTAAAAAATTCTCTTTGACCATAGACATTAAAATACTTCAATCCTACGATATCAATATCCACACCTTTTTTCAGATAAGCAGTCGTGATGTTGTCCATCATCACTTTTGAAAAACCATAAGCATTATTGGGCTGCTCATAGCCTACTTCAAACCTGTCACTGTCACCATAGGTTGCCCCGGAAGAGGCATAGATCATATTGGCACCGTGTTTGATAGCGATCTTTAAGAGATCTTCATAGGCATTGACATTGGTTTTGATCATTAGATCTTGTTCTGCTACGGTAGTGTCAGAAATAGCTGCCTGATGAAAGATATAATCAAAGCTGTGGTTTTCTTCCAAAGATCTTAACGCCTGAGCGTCATTGATATCTCCAGAGATCACAAACCCTTTAAATCCCAAGAGGTTTTTGAAGTGTCCAAAACTTTTGAGGTTTCCGTTAGAGAATGTTTCTCCACTTCTAAACGAGTCAAAGACCACCACTGTAGCCTCGGGGTAATGTTCCTGAAAATAAAAAGCCAGACTGCTGCCTATGAACCCTGCTCCGCCTGTAATGAGTATGGTTTTGTCATTAAAATCTATATCAGTATACTTCATCTACCATCCATTATCAAATTATATTTAATATTATATCTTTTATTTTAAAAACTTTCTATTCTCATTCAGTATATTTAAGACTTTTTTACTGTCCATCTTCTTATTATTCACCCTCTCATAAGTTGCATTTTTTCTGATCTCGTTTTTAAACATTTTGTTGGGAAGATTTGAAAAGATATAGGTGAACTCTTTATCGATGATCGCATTATTGTTCCAATTGGCAGAGAAAACATACTCTCTGCTAAATGTCTTATCGAAAATATTTTGCCCGTTGCTGTAATCACCGCTACTGTTTTCAAGACCAAGAAGTGTCAGCAGTGTAGGCACGATATCATTATGACTGGTCAAAATATCAGGGAATTCAGAGGGAAGATCTATCTTATTTTTCAGACTATTGGGCAATTTGATGACCATAGGTGTAACGACCTGTGCTCTGGAAAAAGAAGAATTATGCCCAAATGATCCATACTCATAAAACTCTTGCCCGTGATCTGAGGTATAAATGATCAAAGCCTCATCATACATTCCCTTTGCTTTTAATTTTTCTATCATTTTTCCGAAGAGTTTGTCATTATAAGCGACCGCATTTTGATACTGGGCATAAAGTGCCTTGATATTTTTCCCCTCTTTACTTACAGTGAGATAATTGATATTCTCCTCACTCGCTTTAAAAGGGTTAAAAGCTTTGGGAGAAGAGTATCCGTGGGGCGCATCCAGAAAGATGAAAGAAAAACGAGGGTTCTCCTGCGCACAGATCTCGATCTTTTCTAAAAGATATTTTGAACTCTGCCTGTCTTTTTCCCAGGGTTCACCCTTAAAATCATCTTTAATACTCTTTTGCACATTCACATAACATGTTTCTCTAAATTCAGGCCAGTTCGTATTGGTAGAAGAGATAATGTCGATCTCATAGCCAAGCTTATTCAATATATCAAACAGTACCGGTCCCCTGTTTGCATTGAGAAAAGAGAACCAGTAGGTTGAGTTTAATCCATAAATTAAAGAGAATATACCAAAGCGGGTGGCATTTCCTCCACTGTAATGATTTTCAAAAACAATGGCATCTTGTTTGAACTTTTCGACATTTGGTGTGACCTTCTCGTTTACACAACTGTCACAGACAGAGTCAGAGGCAAAAATGAAAATATTGATCTTATGAGGGTCTTTTTTCAGTCTCAGAGGTACCAGAGGATACTGTAGATCAGCATCTTTCCGAATCGTATTTTGTGTCTGCACTTCCGGTTTGATGCCAAAATGTTTGGCTGCAAATTTATTGGCGGTCAGAGGCTGATAGAGAGGGATGACTTTAAATTTAGAGATCGTTTCATTGTATGAGAAGAGTGACAAAAGACCATAACTTACTTTTTCACCCAAGATGATCAAAAAGAGCGGGATCATCACAAATTTATTTAATTTCTTATTGAAATCAGCTTTAGTTCTTTCCGGGGTCTTTAAAAGCTTTTTAATGAGATAGAATTCCAATCCAATAAAAGCAGAAAGCAGTACAGCAAAGAGTACAACAGGCAGAATACCAAGCTGTATGGAATCGGCAGCGTCCGGCGAGGTTAAAATATTCAGTACCATGGCATTAATATGAAATTTATACAGTCTGAAGATAAAAAAATCTACGATCAAAGTAATATTGACCAGTATAAAAACCAATGCAGAGAGATACAGGATAAACTTTTTAGTAAAAGTGAATATAAAAAGTAAAAGATACAACAACAGATAAAGAATTGCTGCAGAGGAAAGAGACGCTAAGACAAGAAGAAGCAACTCACTGACGCTGTAGTTTTGGTTATATTGCAAAAAGAACAGAAATAATATACTGCTGAATAATAAATTGGCTTTAAAAAAAAGTGAATAGCTGGTATTTACAGAGGGGATAACATTAGAGAACAAACAGAGTCCTTGTATGCAGTTTTAGACCCATTGCTGTGCGGATCACTCTTTTGTCTCTCTTATTGCTTTGTTGAATCGCAAAGATATCATCTTTATATTTTTTTAGCATAGTATGCAAAGTCATATTGTAATAACTGTGTTCATAGTTTTCAAAATGTTTTATCAGCATCTCTATGATCTCTTTAGTCTCTTCATTCTTTAAAATCTTCAAAGATAAAAAGGTATTGAGATCTTTCACTGCAACCTTTGCATGCTTTATTTTTAACGTCTTCTTTTTCTCAAATCTGTCAAAAAAGTTTTCATAATCTTTCCCTCGTTTCTTTGTAACCTGTTCAGAATAGCGTCGATAATAGGTCATAGGTTCGTCTGTGAAAATAATTGAGCCATAGGTTGACGCCACAAATGCGATCCATATATCATGAAAACTGACATCTTCAGGTATAGGTAAAATATATTCCACCAACACTTTTTTAAACATCAAAGTATTTCCAGATACACAATTTTCCAGTAGAAAGGCTCTATTGTTTGAACCGGATATTAACTCTTTATCAGGACGGATAAGTTCTTTCTCCATACGTTCAGAGTCTTCATCTATCAGGAGTGCATCCGAATAAATAAGTACATTCTCTCCTATCTTCTCTATAAAAGTTTTAAGTTTGCCCTTTTTCCAAATGTCATCCTGGTCGGCCAAAGTAATATACTCTCCCGTACACAACGATATCGCTTTTTCAAAATTTTTTACAAAACCTAAATTGACTTCATTTTGATGAAGTTTGATCCTTGTATCATTTTCCTGATAGTTTTGTATGATCTCAATCGTTTTGTCGCTCGAACAGTCATCGGTGATGATCAACTCAAAATGTGAATAAGATTGTTCTAGTATCGAGTCTATCTGTTCTTTGATGAATCTTTCACCGTTGTAGGTGCACATCGCTATAGAAACTAAACTATCTTCGCGCATATTTCTCTAAATACCAATCTATAGTTTTAACGATCCCGGAGTCGAAATTCTCATCCGCTTTCCAGCCAAGTTCATTTTCCAGCTTGCTTGCATCTATTGCATATCTTCTGTCATGTCCTGCTCTGTCTTCTACAAAAGTGATGAGTTCCTTATAGCTACCGTCTTTTGGGACTTTTTCATCAAGAATCCTACAAATGGCAGCAACGATCTGAAGATTCGTTCTCTCGTTTCTTCCGCCGATATTATAGACATTGGCCTCTTTACCAGTATGATAAAGAAGATCTATTCCTTTACAGTGATCCAGTACATAAAGCCAGTCACGGATGTTCTTCCCATCTCCGTAGATAGGAATAGATTCTCCCGCAAGTGCTTTTCTGATAATGGTCGGTATCAGCTTTTCATCATGCTGTTTTGGACCGTAGTTGTTGGAACAGTTCGTAATGACAGTGTTCATCCCGTATGTCTCCTGATAGCTGCGCACGATCATATCAGAGCTTGCTTTGGAGGCAGAATAGGGAGAGTTTGGTGCATAAGGTGTCTCTTCTGTAAAGAGATCCGTTTCATTAAGGGTTCCATAGACTTCATCGGTTGAGATATGATGAAATCTGCACCCCGTATAATTCTCTTTGAACTTGAAGGGGGCATCCATCCAATACTTATAGGCTACGTCAAGCAAAGTAAACGTACCGTTTACATTGGTCTCTATAAATACACCCGGGTTTTTAATGGAGTTGTCTACATGGCTCTCTGCTGCAAAGTGAATAACACCCTGAATGTCATACTCTGTAAAGATGAATTCCACGAGTTCACGGTTACAGATGTCACCTTTAATGAATTTATATTTTGGATCATTCTCGCATTCTTTCAAGTTTTCCAGGTCGCCTGCGTAGGTTAAAAGATCAAGATTGATAATGTTATAGTTTGGATATTTACCCAGAAAATAGGGTACAAAGTTTGAACCTATGAAACCGGCACATCCTGTTAGCAATATATTTTTGTCTGTCATTATCTTCTCCATCATTATTTTCTCTCTTGCATTTTTATTAAGCACGTATCTAAGCTGTCTTTCCAGTAAGGAATGGCGATATTATACTCTTTCTTGATTTTAGATTTGTTGAGCAAAGAATAGTGTGGTCTTGTTGCAGGAGTCGGGTATTCTTTGGTTTCTATGGGGCTTACTTTACAGTCTGTATTTGAGAGTTCAAAGATCGTTTTGGCAAAGTCATACCAGGAACATACACCTTCATTGCTATAGTGATAGATCTCCACATTGTCATTATTCAGTTGCGGAATGATCTCCAGTATTGTATTGGCCAGATCTCTTGCATAGGTAGGTGTACCTACCTGATCGAAGATAACCCCTAAAGCGTCTCTCTCTTTGCCAAGGCGCAACATGGTTTTTACGAAGTTGGCTCCAAACGAACTATATACCCAGGAAGTTCTAATGATGATAGTGTTATTTGGATCTATCTCCTGCAATGCAAGTTCACCATCAAGTTTAGTTTTGCCATAAATACCATTTGGGTTTACTTTATCATCTTCCACATAGGGTTTATAGTTTTCACCGTCAAAGACATAATCTGTTGAAATATGGATCAGTTTGATATTTTTTTCTTTTGAGATCTCTGCTAAACTTTTCACAGCCAAGTGATTTATCCTGTCTGCATTCGCTTCATCTTCTTCAGCCTTATCTACGGCTGTATATGCGGCACAGTTAATGATCACTTCAATATTGTTTTGAATACAAAAGCCATCTACAGCATCTTTATTTGTAATATCCAATTCATTTCTGTCTGTAAAATAAAAAACATCTTGATACTCAACGGATAATTCTCTGATCTCACTCCCCAATTGACCCTTGCTTCCTGTAACTAAAATATTATGCATAATAATTTACGTTATATTCAAAGAGATCATTGGTTTCATGCAGTTTAGGCTGTATTTTATCTTTGGCTGAAAGATTAAGCTCAGTATGTGGGATCTGCCAGTCAATATTTATATTCACATCATCAAAGGCGATACCCCTGTCATTCTCAGGAGAGTAATAGTTGTCTACTTTATAAGCGAATACCGTATCATCTTCCAGCACGACAAACCCATGGGCAAAGCCGCGGGGAACAAGCAGTTGTTTTTTATTTTCAGCTGTCAGTTCCACAGCAACATGCTGACCAAATGTAGGGGAACCTTTTCGTATGTCTACAGCAACATCCAGAACAGACCCTTGTATCACACGGACAAGTTTTGTTTGTGCATCAGGATCCAACTGATAATGAAGCCCTCGAAGCACACCTCTTGAACTTTTAGATTCATTGTCCTGACAGAAGTCTATTTTATAGCCCAGAAAGGTTTCAAGTTTATCTGCTCTGAATGTCTCAATAAAGTAACCTCTTTCATCTCCATGCACCGCAGGTTCTATGATCACAACGTCAGGGATATCTGTACGAATAAAGTTCATCTTAAATGCTCCCTTCTTTTGCTCGGCGTAAAAGATACTGCCCATACTGGTTTTTCTTAAGCGGCTGTGCAAGTGCGATCAAGTCTTCTTTGCTGATGTAATCCATCTCATAAGCGATCTCTTCGATACAGGCGACTTTGAGCCCCTGACGGTTCTCGATCGTTTGTATGAAGTTTGATGCTTCCAAGAGGCTTTCATGCGTACCGGTATCCAACCAGGCATACCCGCGACCCATCAGTTCCACTTTAAGCTCTTTGGCTGCCAGATAGCTTTGGTTGACCGTAGTGATCTCTAATTCACCGCGATCAGAAGGTTTTACATTTTTAGCGATCTCTACTACGTTATTTGGATAATAATAGAGACCCACGACTGCGTAATTACTTTCAGGTTTTTCAGGTTTCTCTTCTATGCTTGTTACATTACCCTCAGCGTCAAAGGCAGCCACTCCGTAACGTTCCGGGTCTTTTACGTAGTAGCCAAATACTGTAGCTTTTTTATCTTCCACTGCATTTGTAACGGCAGTAGAAAGCATCTCTGTAAGTCCGTGACCATAAAAGATATTATCACCAAGCACAAGACAGACATCATCTTCACCTATGAACTCTTCACCCAAAATGAATGCCTGTGCAAGTCCGTCTGGAGAAGGCTGTACTTTATAGGAGAATTTCATACCGATATCTCTTCCGTCACCAAGCAACTCTTCAAAACGGGGTAAGTCCTGTGGTGTGGAGATGATGAGTACTTCTGTGATGCCAGAGAGCATTAGGACAGAGAGTGGATAGTAGATCATAGGTTTATCGTAAATAGGGGCTAACTGTTTGCTTATACCTTTGGTAATGGGATAAAGGCGTGTGCCTGACCCTCCTGCTAAAATAATGCCTTTCATTGTTCATTCTCCTTTACAAGTCCATTTTTACATTTAAATGTTTTTGCTTCTTTTTTTTGTTTCATGATCTTATGATTTTCTTCCCATGCATTACCCCAACTTCTGCCGTGATACAAATGAAAGGTATTGGCGATATATCGTACTGATTTGTAGGTAATACCAAAATGGTTAAATCTCCATGACAGGTCGACATCTTCTCCCACAGAAGGACCTCTATAATCTTCATCAAAACCATTGATCAGCTCAAGATCTTTTTTCCAACAGGAAAAATTACAGCCGACCAGCATCATCTTTTTTTTCTTTTTAGCATTAAGCTTTTTCTCTAAATAAGTACCGATACCAAGATAAAGACCCTCTTCCAAATGTTTTCCTCTGTCTATGGCCAAAAAGAGGTAAAAAGAGAGATACAACTTTTCAAGCAAACGGTAAGAGAGATATCTTTTTCGGATCAAAGTTGTGAAAAATGGTCCGATCTCCGCTCTTCTACCGCTTAAAAATCTATTTTCTTCAGCCAATAAGCTATGATTCTCTACAAAGTTTTTATAGGGTACGATATCCCCGTCTAAAAAGAGTAGGTAATCACCTGTTGAAGATCTTATGGCATTGTTCAAGGCTATATTTTTTTTCCAACCCTCATCTTTTTGGCTGATGTGACTTATGCTCACCTTACTTTGATACGATTCTAAAAAAGTTTTCATTTCATCAGACTGACAATCTTCAGAGATCAAAACATCAAAATCTAAATAGCTCTGCGTATTCAAAGAGTCTAAAACCAATCTCAGTGCTTCCACATCTTTATAAACTGATATGATGACTGTGATATTCATAGCTTTCATTCTTTCCTGTTTAGTTAGTGCGGTAATATTATATCTAATTGATGTAAAATGTTTTATACCACGCTACAAACTTCTCTATTCCTTCATCTAAAGCAGTATTCGGTTTATATCCAAAGTCTTCCATCAGACCGCTCACATCGGCATAAGTGGAAACGACATCTCCATCCTGCATCTCCATAAAATTTTTCTCTGCTTTTTGACCTATAGCCTTTTCAAGCGTTTCTATAAAATCCATGAGTTTTATCGGAGAATTATTCCCTATATTATAAATTTTATAGGCGGCAGAAGAAATGGACGGATCCGGCGTATTGGCATCAAAATTTTCACTGCCGAGACTTGGGTTGTCTATGACTTTAATGATCCCGTCTACGATGTCATCGATAAATGTAAAGTCCCTGCTCATCTTTCCATGGTTAAATACTTTAATAGCCCTGTCATTCAATATGGCATCTGCAAAAAGCATAGGTGCCATATCTGGTCGTCCCCAAGGACCGTAGACAGTAAAAAATCTCAATCCGGTGACATGTAAACCATAAAGATGCGCATAGGTATGTGCCATCATCTCATTTGATTTTTTGGTTGCTGCATATAATGATACGGGGTGGTCTGTATGGTCACTGACTTTAAAAGGCTGAGATTTATTTAATCCATAAACCGAAGAGCTCGATGCAAAAGATAAATTTTTGACATCATAATGTCTGCAAGCTTCTAAAATATTCAAAAAACCAAGCACATTACTTTGCACATAAGTGTGTGGATTTTCTATAGAATATCTCACACCTGCCTGAGCAGCAAGATTACATACTGCATCAAATTTCTCTTCTTTAAAAAGTCTGTTGATCGTTTCTGCATCATCCAGGTTTGCTTTGATAAATTGATGTTTTTTATATTTGGATGACCGAACTAATTGATCTGAGGAAGCTAAAACTTCATTTTTATCTATCCCCAATTCATGCAGTCGTGCATACTTTAAATTGACATCATAATAATCATTTATAATATCAAGCCCCACTACCTCATCCCCTCTCTCAAGAAGTTTTTTGGCTAAATGATATCCTATGAATCCTGCAGTTCCTGTCACCAGTATTTTACGACTCTTCATTAAGTATTCCCCTTGTATTGTACTTCTACTTCCATCTCTTGTGCATCCAAAACCACTGTTTCGGATCTTCTTTAATAACCTGTTCCATAATGTCGGCTTGTGCTTGTGTAAGTGTAGCCAAATCTTCCTCTTGCTTCTCTGTTTTGAGTGCTTTTATAGGCTCATAGATCTTTACTTTATAATGAATATAATCTTCCGTACTGATATATGCCGGGACCAGATCCAGGTCAAATTTTCGGGAAAGGATCGAGGCCAAAGGGGTATGGCTCGCCCTTCTGCCAAAGAAATCTACTTCAATAGACTGACTTTTACGTATACCCTGATCGGTCAGTATTCCTATGACCTTACCTTCGTTAATGGATTTAATACATCCTTTGATCGCACCTTGTTTATAGACCATCTCTACATTAAAGCGCTCTCTGTTCTCTTTAAGGACTTTATCCATTAGATCAGAGTCAAGCTTTCTTCCCACACCTACAAGCGTGAGGTTGAATTTGATCGCGATAGATTGGGACAAAAGCTCCCAGTTACCATAATGCCCCGTGACTAAAATGAAGTTTTTCCCTTCTTTCTGGTACTTTTCAATGATCTCTCCGCCTGCAAAAGAGACATTTTCAAGTACGTCATCTGTACGCATACCGTCTCGTCTTATAATACCAAAAACCGTATCTATGAGGTTCATAAAAGCATGGATCCCTATCTCTTTTTTCTCTTTATCCCCCACAGGAGGCTGATATGCCAGGTCAAGGTTACTCTGTATGATCTTTCTGTGTTTGGCAGAGACCATGTAGGCAAACCACGCCAAACCTTTCATTAAAACTCGGATGACTCCAGCCGGTAAGATCCATAATAAAAACCCGAACAGTTTATAGAGTCCCAAATAGAGAGTATCAAGTATCAAGTAATTCCTTTGCCATGCTGACGATCTTTTGGGCATCTATATTACGGATACAAAAATCCTGTTTATCCAGTTTCAGAGGATTGATCACTTTTCCACAATCGACCACTTTGTTTATGCTGCCGGTGAGTGTATTACGTTCACTCGGTGTGGGTCCGAAAATGGTAATACTCGGACGGTTCAGCGCCCAGGCAAAGTGGGTAGGACCGCTGTCTGCACCGATAACAAGGTCTGAAGAAGAGATCAAGGCTTTTAATTCATTCAAA
Organism: Sulfurovum sp.; assembly: GCA_002733215.1. Classification (GTDB taxonomy): domain Bacteria; phylum Campylobacterota; class Campylobacteria; order Campylobacterales; family Sulfurovaceae; genus Sulfurovum. The sequence goes on from NVUY01000002.1 coordinate 100,032, forward strand.
CTAAGACGGGGGACGACACGTGCTTTTGTATGTTCAGAAACATATTTAGCGGCATCATGTTCGCTGTCATTTCCCCATACTAAAAGATGATTTCCCTCCAAAGCATTAATGATCTCTACAAATTTTTCTTTAGGGTAGATCTTGCTCTCCCAACTTGAACCGAGGATATGTATGATTGTTTTCTGATCTTGTTCTATCAGGGAAAGCGTTTTTTTTCTATCTTCTTCTGTAAAAAAAAGCAAAGGATCTTTTTTTGTTAAACGCTCTATGTCGATCTTCAGATCCAATGCTAGCGAGACCAGTTCTATATTTCTCATAATGACATTTTCGGCGTAGGGAATAAAAAAAGATCTTTTATAAAAAGAAGAGGCTGCCGTTTCACGAATTGAATTTTTATCAAATCCGACATTGGATCCCAATATTTTGGAGACTATCGCAGATTTGATCAAGCCCTGAAGATCGATCACTATGTCATAATTATTTTGAGCATATTTTCTGAGTCTCTTGATCTCTGGGAAAATGTTAAGTTTATTGGTTTTTAAGGTCTTAAGGTTCACAGGGAGAATGGTATCGATATAAGGGTTATGTTCCAGAACAGATGCAAAATTTTCTTCCACGATCCAATCGATACGGCTTTCAGGGATCATCTCTTTAATATATTTCAAAATAGCCATGGCATGTACAATATCACCCAAGGCAGAGAGTTTTACTATCGCTATTTTCATGCTACTCTCCAATTTTATTTTTTATCATTTTAGCACAATACTATAAAGCCAAATAAGAGCTTTCAATTTAATTGGCTATAATCACGGTCATTATAGATTAATTCAAGGAACAAAGCAGTGATAGGAATCGTCGATTACAATATGGGGAACTTAGCTTCTGTCATCAATGCATTTACTAAAGTCGGTGCCGATGCTGCACTTGAAAGTGATCCTTCCAAACTAAGCCGATATGACAAACTCATCTTACCCGGTGTAGGTGCATATGCTGATGCGATGGAACACCTTAAAGAGAATGGCATGGATGAAGCAGTCATTGCTTTTGCTGCGTCAGGCAAACCTCTTTTGGGTATCTGTTTGGGAATGCAGTTGCTCTTTGACTCTTCGGAAGAGTTCGCAAAAGACATTGATGGCACGAAAGGCTTGAGTCTCATTCCCGGAAAAGTAGTAGCTTTTGATGAAAATAAATTCGACCATCCCCTCAAAGTACCACATATGGGTTGGAACGAGATGTTTTGTAGGGGTCTGACCTCAAATGATTTGTTGAACAATGAATCGTTTGCGGGTCTGACCCCTACAAAACTGTTTGAGGGATTACCTAAAGACTTTTATCTTTATTTTGTCCACTCCTACCACGCAGTATGTGATGACAAATATGCCATCGGCAAGACACATTACGGATATAAATTTGTCTCTGCAGTGCAGAACGGAAACATTTACGGCATACAACCGCACCCTGAAAAAAGCCATGAGAATGGTTTAAAGATCATAGAAAATTTTGCAAAGTTGTAGGATGTTGTGTCCTCGCAACACCTTAAAATGATAGATTCAAGATATAATATAAACCATCAAAATCGGTGTTGTGAGGACACAACACCCTACAAGGAGATAGCATGAACGAACATTTCATAACAAATATAGAAATTAAAAACTTTAAATGTTTTGAGAACTTTAAAGCTGAAGGCTTTGGTCGTGTGAATCTTATTGGTGGAAAAAATAATGTTGGGAAGACTGCTTTTATGGAGGCGTGTTATATTGAAAAACAATATACATCAAAAGCTATATATGACATTATTTTATCAAGATATAGCATGAGTCTTCTAGATGAATTATTAAATGATATTGGTCAAAAATATATATTTAATTTCATACAAGATAAAGCTAAAGAGATAACTGGTGGTACAGTACTAACAAATTTTAACCAACTCATACCATGTAGAACTACAGAAAGTATGCGTAAACCTACTCCTATAAAAATTACTTATAATAAAGACGAACTTGAAAAAGAAGATATTTCTATATCATTTTTAAATACTTCAATACAATCAAGCTTTAACTACAACAAATTATATTCAAAAGTAATAGAATTTGGACTAGAAGATGAACTAGACAAATTAATACAAGGTTTTGATAATACAGTAGATAAATTTAGAATTATTCAATCAAAACCAAAATGTAGTTATAAAAACAATAAACAGTTTTATGACTTAAATGAATTTGGTGATGGGCTAGGTAAATTTGTTTTTTTAATTTGTCTACTTATGACAAAACATATTATTTATTTAGACGAAATAGAAAATGGTATCCACCACACGAACCTAGACAAACTATGGGAAATCATCCTAACCATCTCAAAACAACAAAACGTTCAAGTCTTCGCTACAACCCATTCAAAAGAGTGTATAGAGTCTTATGCCAGAGTCGCTAAGAAATTAGACGAAACTGATATTAAATTTTTAAGTTTATATAGAAATAAAGAAAATGAACTAAAGTCTATCACCTTTGATTATGAAAAAATTCAAGACAGAATTGAACTTGGATTGGATAATAGATAATGATATATTTTATCGTGGAAGGTCAAACGGATAAAGAATTGATTAAAAATATTTTAACTCCTAAAATAGAAAAAACTGACTTTGAATTCTTGGGATTAAAAGGAATTGATAGTGTAAAAAAAACTATTGAAAATTTAGAAGAGTTGGGTCTTAGCCAAAATTTATATTTTGCAATAGTTGACGCTGATACTTCATTTAGTAATAGAAATAAAGAAATGGGAGAATTAACCAAAACAAATAAAGTACCATTCTATATATTTCCAAATCATAAAGACAATGGAGATTTAGAAACACTTCTTCTTTCTCATGTAAACGAAGAAAATGAAATAATCAAATGTTTTGATGCCTATAAAACATGTGTAAAAAAAGATATTGACAACAAGGCAAAACTATATGCCTATACAACTTTAGAGCATGATAAAAGACCTGAACAATACATAGAAGAACTAGATATAGGCACTGAGTTTGACCACTTGAAACAAAAACTACAACCCCTATTTGAAGGAATAGAATAAATGACAATACTCCCGGCGATCGACCTCAAAGACGGCAAAGCAGTAAGACTAAGCAAAGGACTCATGGAGTCGGCCAAGATATACTCTGATGAGCCTTGGCAAGTGGCAAAGCGGTTTGAAGAACTTGGAAGCGAATGGGTACACCTTGTTGACCTTAACGGTGCCTTCGCAGGTAAGCCTGAAAATCTGGAACAGATCAAACAAATACGTAAACACTGTAATCTCAAACTGGAACTCGGTGGGGGGATACGTGATGAGGAAACCATCAAAATGTACTTAGAACTTGGGATAGACAGACTTATTTTAGGATCTATCGCTGTAAAGGACGCGCAGTTTGTAAAAGATATGGCAGTAAAATATCCTATCGTTGTAGGCATTGATGCCATTGATGGGATGGTGGCAGTAGAAGGCTGGGCTGAAACTTCAGACATGAAAGCCACTGATCTGGCACGTGAATTTGCAGCCTGTGGTGTAGAAGCCATTATCTGTACGGATGTTGGACGTGACGGAATGATGACAGGCGTAAATATTGAATTTACCAAAGAGATACAAGAAGCTTCAGGTCTTGAAACGATCGCTTCGGGCGGATTAAAAGATATGACAGATATTGATGCTTTGATCGAAGCAGGCATCGATGGAACTATCGTAGGTAAGGCATTCTACGAAGGTACTCTCGATCTTGAAGAAGCGTTTAAGGTAGCCAATGCAAGATAAATATTATGAACTCACCATAAAACTCGATAACAGTTTTGTAGATGTCATAGCCGATTACATTTTAAATATTTATGAGGAAGGCCTGGAGCTTGGAAAGGGTAAGATTGTCGTCAGAAGTGAATCTGATTTAACTTTCGTTAAAGATGCTCTTGTATCCTTAGCAGGAACGTTAAATGGTGATATAAAAATGGACTATACCCTTGAAGAGAAAGAGAATGTAGACTGGATCAAAACCTATCAGGACTCTGTGCAGCCTATAGAAGCTGGAAAATTCTACATCTTCCCTTCTTGGTATGAACCTAAAAAGGATTTTATCAATATAAAAATTGACCCTGCTCTCGCATTTGGCTCCGGTCATCATGCCAGCACATTTTCGTGCCTTGAAGCCATCAACACTTATGTTGATACAGGAAAGTCTGTTATCGATGTAGGCTGTGGTACCGGCATTTTGGGTCTGGCTTGTAAAAAGTTAGGAGCAAAGGTTGCACTATGTGACACCGATCCGCGCTCTGTAAAAAGTTGCAAAGAGAATTTTGCACTCAATGAAGAGCATTATGACACACTTTGGGAAGGCTCCATTGATAAAGCAAATGATACCTATGATATAGTTATCGCAAATATCATCGCAGATGTGCTGAGATTTATTGCAAAAGATTTAAAGTCTGCCTGCAAAGAAGAGGGACTGTTGATACTTTCAGGTATTTTAGATAAAAAAGAAGAACTGGTAAAAGAGTCATTTAAAGACTTAAAACTAGAAAAAAGAACACTTAGAGACGAGTGGGTGACACTTGTATATAAAAAGGAAATAAATGGCTAACAATAACAATCAAGATAATAATAACAATAATAATTTTTTTAATAATAATCCATTATTGGCATTTGCACTCTTTTCCATTGTCATCATACTGATCTTTAAATCATTTGTCGGTGACGGTGAAGGTCTGGGCAATATGATGGATAGCGACAATAAGGTGACACAAACCAAATCTGTTAAATACTCAGAAATTAAAGCTGAGATCGAAAAAGGGAGTATCACTTCTGTAAAACTTACCCCTACCACGATAGAAGCTATCTCCGACAGTGATGGTCGTAAAGTACGTTTTGTTGCACAAAATGTCCCAACCTACGACAAAGAGCTCATCCCTCTTCTCGAAAAGAAAAATATCTCTTATGAAGGTGTCATGGGTGGAGGTTTTCTAACTGAACTCTTAGGTTCTCTACTTCCTATACTCATCTTCTTTGGAATTTGGATCTTCCTAGCCAAGAAAATGAGCAAAGGTATGGGTGGAGGTATCTTAGGTGCCGGTAAAGCTGACAAACTCATCAACTCTGAAAAGCCAGACACAAAGTTTTCTGATGTTCAAGGAGTAGAAGAAGCCAAAGACGAGGTTAAAGAGATCGTTGATTTCCTCAAATTTCCGGAACGTTACATGGAACTGGGAGCAAAGATACCAAAAGGTTTGCTTTTGGTAGGACCTCCGGGTACAGGTAAAACACTGCTTGCAAAAGCAGTTGCAGGTGAAGCTTCTGTTCCTTTTTTCTCAGTATCTGGTTCAGGATTCATTGAAATGTTTGTTGGTGTTGGTGCATCTCGCATACGTGACCTTTTTGAAAAAGCAAAAAAAGAAGCTCCCTCTATCATCTTCATTGATGAGATAGATGCTATCGGTAAAAGCCGTGCATCCGGTGGACAAATGGGCGGAAACGATGAGAGAGAACAGACATTGAATCAACTACTTGCAGAGATGGATGGTTTTGGTACTGATACACCTGTTATCGTACTTGCTGCGACAAACAGACCGGAAATACTGGATGCCGCACTTCTGAGAGCGGGGCGTTTTGACAGACAGGTTCTTGTAGACAAACCTGACTTTGATGGACGTTTGGCTATCTTGAAAGTACATTCCAAAGGCGTAAAACTCTCCGCAAAAGTTGACTTGACCATTGTTGCAAAACAAACGGCCGGTCTTGCAGGTGCAGACCTGGCAAACATCATTAATGAAGCTGCTTTACTTGCAGGTAGATTCAACAAAAAAGAGATAGATCAGTCTGATCTGCTGGAAGCCATAGAGCGTTCCTTTGTCGGACTTGAAAAGAAAAACAGAAAAATTTCTGAAGTCGAAAAGAGAATTGTTGCTTACCACGAAAGTGGTCATGCCTTAATGGCAGAACTCAGCAAAGGTGCAACACGTGTGACTAAAGTTTCCATCATTCCTAGAGGGCTAGGAGCATTGGGTTATACTCTGCACCTTCCGGATGATGAAGACAGATTCTTAAAACAGAAACATGAGCTTATGGCTGAGGTGGACGTACTGCTTGGTGGACGTGCCGCTGAAGAGATATTTATAAAAGAGATTAGTACGGGTGCAGGAAACGACCTTGACCGTGCCACGGCCATACTTAAAGACATGATATCAGTTTATGGTATGACTGATGTAGCAGGGCTTATGGTGCTTTCACGTTCTTCTAACTCATTTTTAGGTGCTGGAGCTGTAAGTACAGACTATAGTGAAAAGATGGCGGAAGAGATGGATAGTTATATCCGTAATACACTCAATGAACGTTATGCCTTTGTAAAGAAAACACTCAACGAATATCATCAAGCCATAGAGAATATGGCTGCGGTACTCTTGGATGTTGAAGTCATTGAAGGTGCAAAAGTACGTTCGATCATAGCCGAATATGAAAAAGAGAACCATATGGAAAGTCGTCTTGCACATGGAGAGAAAATAGCAAAAGCAGAGGCATTTGCCAAAGAGCAGGCTTTGAAAAACCAGGAAGATAAAAGTTAGTATTACTTGACACAAATATATTAATTCTGTATACTTCGTAAAAAACCACAGGAGAACATTATGAAAACAATCATTAACACAAACACTATTTTCACCAAAGACAGTGCTCTCCTGCTACTCTCACTCTAATACTTCCAAACAAACAATTCAATTTTCTAGTTTCTAATTAACCAACATTTAGGTAAAATTAGAACAATTTTCAAGCCAAAATGGCTTTTTATGACAATAAGGTTATTACCATGAGTACAGAAACAATTAAAATATTTGACACAACATTAAGAGATGGTGAGCAAAGTCCTGGAGCTTCTATGAACACGGAAGAGAAGATCCAGATCGCAGCACAGTTGGAGCGTTTGGGTGTAGATATCATCGAAGCAGGGTTTGCAGCAGCGAGCCCGGGAGACTTTGATGCTATCGATAAAATATCACAGCGCGTGACAAACTCAACCGTATGTTCTTTGGCAAGAGCTTTGGATTCAGACGTCAAAGCAGCAGGTGCAGCCATCTCCAAAGCAAAAATGAAACGTATACATACCTTCATCGCAACTTCCAGTATCCATATGGAATATAAACTAAAAATGACCCCGGATGAAGTCATCAAAAGAGCAGTCAGAGCCGTTGAGTATGCACGTACTTTCGTAGATGACGTTGAGTTCTCCTGTGAAGATGCAGGACGTTCAGACATGGGCTTTATGAAAGAGATCTCTGACGCGGTCATAGAAGCAGGTGCAACGACCATCAATTTACCGGATACCGTAGGTTTCAGACTTCCTTTTGAGATCGGTGCCATGGTCAAAGAGATGAGTGAGTATGTTGAAGGACGAGCCATCATCTCTGTGCATAACCACAATGACCTTGGCTTGGCTGTGGCAAACTCTTTGGAAGCCATCGTGAATGGTGCAAGACAGGTAGAGTGTACCATCAACGGTTTGGGAGAAAGAGCAGGAAATGCTGCATTGGAAGAGATCGTGATGACATTAAAAACACGTTCAGATATCTTTTCTGCTTATAAAACAAACATTAATACCAAAGAGATCTATCCGAGTTCCCGTTTGATCGCAAACATCACCGGCATCGAACCACAGCCGAACAAAGCCATTGTAGGTAAAAATGCCTTTGCACATGAAAGCGGTATACACCAGGACGGTATGTTGAAGAATAAAGAGACGTATGAGATCATCTCTCCGGCTGATATCGGCTTGGATATGGATGATACTTTAGTCTTGGGAAAACACTCAGGACGTGCTGCCTTTAAAGACAAGTTGCGTAAATTGGGTTTCGCCTTGGAAGAGGAAGCCTTAAATAAATCATTTGAACGTTTTAAACTGTTGGCAGACAGAAAAAAAGAGATTTATGATGATGACTTACGCGCTTTGGTCACCAATGAAATGACCTCCGCACCAAAAGTATTTGAGTTGATCTCATTACAGTTAATGGATTGTTCCAACGGTGTGCCATCTGCTGCCGTCAAGATCAAAAAAGACAACAATGAGATCATCGAAGCGGGCATCGGTGAAGGCACCATAGATGCCATCTTTAAGACCGTAGACCGTATCTCCGGTTATGAAGGAAGATTGGATGACTATAAGGTAAAATCAGTCTCTGAGGGAAAAGATGCCTTGGCTTCTGTCACAGTTAAAGTCTCATTCAATGGTGAGCCAGCCATCATAGGACATGGATTGAACATCGATACGATGTTAGCCTCTGCCAGAGCGTACATCGGTGCCTTGAACTCTTATTTGAGTATGGAAGGGAAATTGAAGTCACGTCATTGTGACTCTTCGAAAACTGTCTAATACCCTCACTCTTCCCTATCAAATCACACGCTAGTGTGCTTTGTCGTGGCGAACGCCCTTGAAAGCGAAGCGATTCGAGAACCACGACGATTTTTTGCTTCGTTTTTTCTAAAAAAATGAAGAGAGAAACAACGCCACAAGTAAAATAAAGGGTAATTTTAAAATTACATATATTTCTTAAGTACTTCAGGAATTTCTATCGTTCCATCTTCATTCTGATAATTCTCCATAATCGCAACAATAGTACGCCCAACAGCCAGTGAAGAACCATTCAGCGTATGTACAAATCTATTTTTCTTCCCATCCTTAAAACGGATCTTCGCACGTCTCGCCTGGAAATCTCTCGTATTGGAGATAGAAGAGATCTCACGGTACTGATTTTGTCCCGGAAGCCATACTTCAAGATCAATAGTTGTCGCAGCAGAGAAACCAAGGTCGCCAGTGCAAAGTTCTACGACTCTGTGCGGTAATCCAAGTGCAGTCAACATATCAGATGCATTTTCAACCATCATCTTGAACACTTCTTCAGATCTGTCCGGATGTGCGATGGCAACCATCTCCACTTTATTAAACTGATGCTGTCTTATAATACCACGTGTATCACGTCCTGCAGAACCCGCTTCTTTTCTAAAACAAGGCGTATACCCTGTCATAAGTAAAGGAAGTTCTTTTTCTGTAAGAATCTCATCATTATATAGATTTGTTAACGGTACTTCTGCTGTAGGTATCAAATAAAGATCTTCATCCTCTATCTTAAAGAGATCATCTTCAAACTTTGGCAGTTGCCCTGTTCCCTGAAGCATGGTAGAGTTATTTATAAACGGGACAGAATACTCTATAAACCCTTTTTCGGCATTCGTGTCAAGGAAGAAGTTAATGAGCGCTCTTTCAAGTCTGGAAGCCTCTCCTCTAAGTACAGAAAATCGACTCTTTGCAAGTTTTACACCACGTTCAAAGTCAATCCACCCATTGATCTCGGAAAGTTCCCAATGTTCCTTAGGCTTAAAAGAAAATTCTTTAGGTTCAAGTACCTTGCGAAGTTCAACATTGTCCTCTTCATCTTTACCTTCAGGGACAGAATCATCCGGAAAGTTGGGCATGGCAAGTGCCACAGTGTAAAGTGCTTCCTCAGCTTCCCTGGCTTTCTCCTGCATAGGTACCATTGCTTCTTTGTTCGCATCCACTTTTGCCTTAAGTTCAGTAATGTCTTTACCTGTCTTATCTTTTCCCTCACGCATATACTGTCCGAAAAGCTTAGACATAGAATTCTGTTCAGCCTTTGAAGCTTCCAATCTTGCATTGGCTTCTTTTAAAGATGCGAAAAGTGTTTGAAGATTTTCAAGTGTAGCAGTTTCTACACCTTTTTTTGCTAATTTTGTACTGGCTTCTTCGAAATTATTTTGGAGATATTTGAGATCTATCATAGAGTGAACCTAACTTAATTAAAATTTATAAGGGAATTATAGGGTAAATTTAAAAAGAGTCTGATTAAGTAGTGTTTGAAGAACTTAAAACGTATTCAAGGAGATAAAGCTCTTCTTAGAAAGGTAAGCAAAGAGCAAACAAGGAAGTTTACTAAAGTTTTGGACAAGGAGTAAAACAAGCTCTTTCAAGATGTTACCTTTTCTAATAACATTATAAACTATAGGAGTTAATCATGGGCAAATAAAGAGTTAACCAAGTATGTATGCTTCATACTATAAGGAAATAAGGGGATTGTTCAGAATAGAAGTGGTAGTAAGAGAGGGACTCGAACCCTCGACCTCCGGCTTATGAGACCAGCGCTCTAACCGGCTGAGCTACCTTACCACTATTTTGAAGAGACCGAATTTTAGCGAAAGATTCCTTTATTGTCAATAATATTAGAGAAAAAAGAGTAAAAAAGTGATTAATTTAAAAAATAAAATATAGTTTAGTCATATGGACTCATACAAATTAAATAATTTAAAGAAACATATTGACATTTTGATAAAAAATGACTACAATGCGCTTATAAAAATTATATAATATTAAAGGAGCCAATATGGCATTTGAACCATTAAAAGATAGACTTTTAGTCATTCGTGAAGAACAATCAAACACAACAGCTTCCGGTCTCTATATTCCGGATACGGCAAAAGAAAAACCCCTGGAAGGTAAAGTAGCTGCAGTAGGCCCTGAGGCAAAAGAAGATGGTATCAATGTAGGTGATACTGTAGTATTTGCCAACTTTACAGGTATGGAGATCACGATCGAAGGTACAGAATACCTTATCTTACTAAGCAAAGAAGTTTTAGGACTTATCAAATAATTATTAACTATTAAGGAATAGACATGGCAAAAGAAATATTTTATTCAGACAAAGCAAGAAGCGGACTGTTTGCAGGTGTGAGCAAGCTGAATGATGCCGTCAAAGTAACGATGGGACCCAGAGGTCGTAATGTGCTCATACAAAAAAGTTATGGTGCACCACATATCACCAAAGACGGTGTGAGTGTTGCCAGAGAGATAGAACTGGTAGACCCTCTTGAAAATATGGGTGCACAGCTTGTCAAAGAAGTGGCAAGCAACACAGCAGATGAAGCTGGTGACGGTACAACAACGGCTACCGTACTTGCACACTCTATCTTCAAAGAAGGTCTTAGAAACATTACAGCCGGAGCAAATCCTATAGAAGTAAAAAGAGGCATGGATAAAGCATCTGCTGCCATCATCGAAGAGCTTCAAAAGATATCACAAGAAGTCAAAGATAAAAAAGAGATCGCTCAAGTGGCAACGATCTCTGCAAACTCTGATGAAACGATCGGTAATCTTATCGCTGAAGCGATGGAGAAAGTAGGCAAAGACGGTGTCATTACTGTAGAAGAAGCCAAAGGGATCAATGATGACCTTGAAGTCGTAGAAGGGATGCAATTTGACAGAGGATATCTCTCTCCTTACTTTGTAACAAACTCTGAAAAAATGACTTGTGAGATGGAAAACCCTATCATCCTTTTAACCGATACAAAGATCACTTCTCTTAAAGACCTTGTGCCTATGCTGGAGCAAGTACAGCAAAGCGGAAGACCGCTTCTTATCATCGCTGATGATCTGGAAGGTGAAGCACTTGCAACCCTTGTACTTAACCGTCTTAAAGGTGTACTGAACATCGTAGCAGTAAAAGCACCTGGTTTTGGTGACAGAAAAAAAGAGATCCTCAAAGACATCGCTATCTTGACAGGTGCGACACTCATCACTGAAGAGCTTGGACTTTCACTTGAGAAAGCAACACTGGATGACCTCGGTCAGGCAACAAGAGTGGTCATAGACAAAGACAATACCGTCATCGTAGACGGTAAAGGTGATAAAAATGCCGTGATTGCCAGAGTGAATGAACTTAAAACTCAGGTTTCCAGCACGACAAGTGAATATGACAAAGAAAAGCTTCAGGAAAGACTTGCAAAACTAGCAGGTGGTGTGGCTGTTATCAAGGTAGGTGCGGCAACTGAAACAGAAATGAAAGAGAAAAAAGACAGAGTAGATGATGCACTTTCTGCAACTAAAGCTGCTGTCGATGAAGGTATCATTATTGGCGGCGGTGCTGCACTTGTCAAAGCCAGTCAAGCTGTTGATCTTTCTCTTGAAGGAGACGAAGCTGTTGGTGCGGAAATCATATTGAGAGCTGTTTATGCACCGATGAAACAAATAGCACAGAATGCAGGTTTTGATGCAGGTGTGGTCGCAGATAAGATCGCAAACTCGACAGATGCCAACTTGGGATTCAATGCTGCAAACGGTGAATATGTAGATATGCTGGAAGCAGGTATCATTGATCCTCTTAAAGTGGCACGTGTTGCACTTCAAAATGCTACTTCCGTGGCAAGTTTATTGCTTACGACTGAAGCAACAGTTTCAGATATACCAGAAGCCCCTGCTGCGCAACCTGCTATGCCGGAAATGGGTGGCATGCCGGGCATGATGTAGTCTTAAATAACTTAAGCCAGATTCAGATCCCTACCAGACCGTTGTTTTAAACGGTCTGTCTTTATTCAACTTTACCTCAGTAATTTTTGGAACTCAAACACAGGTAAAGGTTTATCGAAATAATACCCTTGCATATAGTCACATCCATAGGAAGCGATTATCTCAACCATTTTTTTATTTTCAATACCTTCTACGATGATCTTCATCCCAAGCGTATGCCCCAATTCTATCATCGCTTTGACAATTCTCTGATCGTCTTCATTGGTTAAAATGTAATCGACTAAACTCTTATCGATCTTTAAAGTATCTGCAGGAAATTTTTTCAAATATCCAAAAGAGGTATACCCCGTACCAAAATCATCCAGTGAAATACCTACACCCAGTTTTTTTAAGGCAATAAAGTATTTGACTGTTTCAGATTCACTGATCATAGCCACACCTTCTGTAATTTCAAATTTAATGATTTCCGGATTTACCTGATGTTCAATAAGTTTTTCTTCTACATACTCAGCAAATTCTCCAGTGGCGATCTCCACCATGGATACATTGATGGAAACTTCTATCTGTTTAAATTTAAATAACTCCCAACGTTTTTGCTGCTTAAGTACTTCCTCAAGTACAAATTGACCTAACTTGATAATAAAACCAGTTTTTTCCATCAAAGGAATAAAAACATCAGGAGGGATCATACCGTACTGGGGATGTTTCCATCGGATCAATGCTTCTGCTCCGATCACTTCTTCATTCTCTACCCGGATAATAGGCTGATAATATACTTCAAACTCTCCCTTGTCCAATCCCCTCTGCATATAATTATGCAATGTCAATTCATCGTAAGTCTCAGCAAACTCTTCAGGTAAAAATACGGTTATTCTGTTATCACCCTGATCTTCTCCTTTAGCTAATGCCTTATACGTATAATCAAATAGCTTACGTATGGGACCACTGTCAGGATAAATCGAGATACCCGCGGAAACAGTTAAATGTAAATTGACGTCCTCCTTCTTATAAAAAGTGACCAGTTCCAGTTGAATATCTTCTACAAGTTTTCTTGCTGCATCTATGGATTTCAATTTAGTGACAGTCAGTAAAAAATGGTTATCGAAGGTATGATAAACAGATAGATTTAAATCTTCTGCTATGCCCGTTAAATATTTTGCGAACTTTTTGAGTACTTCATTGGATTCTTCATATCCGACAATAGATCTTAATCTTGTAAAATTATCCAGCTTCAAAAGGATTAATGCAATTTTATTTTTTTCCAAATGTACTTTGGAATAAAATGCCGGCAGGTCTTTAAACACTTGCTTCATGTCAGGTAAGTCTGTAAGTTCATGCCTGGATTCTATAGTTAAAAAACCTTCCTCTTTACGCAGGTCTTCTATAGAGATGACCTTATAATAGGTTGTATAACTCTTACCGATTGATATGGTATCCATAGATAAGTTAATAGGGATTTCATCATCATCGGAAACTTTTAACAAAATATGAGGAAAAGTAAGCAGCGTATCTGTCAGTCTTGTGCGATTCTTTCCAATGAATGTATCTAAGACCACCCAAGTGTTCCTCACTTTGATCTCTGGTATATTTTTCAATACCTTCAGTAAATAGTTTTCGTCTAAATTAAAAAGCTTTATCATGGATTTATTCGCATAGATCACTTCATTTTTTGTAGAGAGTATCAACATCGCATCTTTAGAAATATCAAATGATTTTTGTAAAATTCTGAGATGCTTCAGCATATTCTCTTTGTGTCTATTTCTTCTTTTAACACTAAAATATTTATAGAAAAAAAAGCCTATCAATAAGAGTGATAAACCAATAAAGAGATACTCTCTCTGTGTCATATGACTGATCATCTGTTCAAATTTATCCAAAATAACTTCCTTATTATTATTGGTTTAAATTATATCATACAAGTATTAAATCCTTAACTTCAATGAAGTTCAATGAAGGCGACTATCAATCTGTTAGAGCTTCTGTAAGTATAAGGCTTCAATACGTGTAGCATCATCTTCCAAAATAAATTTTTGATCGCGCTCCAGTGCAGAAAGTGCCACTTTTTTTCCTTCAAAAGATATTTGTGCCCAACCCTTGAGACATTGCAGTTTAGGATCACTCAGTCTGAATTTTTTACTCACATAGTCCAAGTGCTGTTCTTTTTGCTGGAGTGAAAACAAGACACTTTGTCTGTAATGCTTTTCCAGATCTGTCAATGGCGAAGCAAAACGCTCCATCTTATAGTCTATTATTCGTCGAAACTCTTCTCCAAGACCTTGGAAGTCTGACTCCACCTCTTTTAGCAGGCGCAAAGGAGAAGAGCGTAATAAAAGTTCTTCAATGTGTTTCAGGTCACGGCTAAAATGATGCAGTTTTTGCTCTATGGTATATAATAGACGTTCATTCATTTCATTTAATGTGTAAAGTATCTCTTTGCTGTCCGGAAGTATCATCTCCATGGCCGCAGAGGGAGTAGGCGCGCGTAGATCGGCTACAAAATCAGAGATCATGACATCCACTTCATGCCCTACCGCAGATACAAGAGGTGTTTGCATCGCAAAAATAGCATCTGCCACTGCCTCTTCATTAAAAGACCACAAGTCCTCTGCTGAACCACCGCCACGACCTACCACCACCACATCTGCACCCAGAGTGTCTGCATAGCGTAAAGCGTTGGCTATCTGACTGCCTGCATGTTCTCCCTGTACCAAAGTATCTACGATGATCACTTCAAGAAGTGCCCAGCGCTGCTCTATGATCTTCAACATATCATGCAGTGCGGCAGACTCTTTGGCTGTCACCAGTGCTATTTTCCGGATATGTTTAGGCAGTGGTTTTTTTCTTTGTGCATCAAAGTAACCTTTGGATTTAAGTTTCTCTTTGAGTTGTTCATACGCTAAGGCTAAAGCCCCTTTACCATAAGGCTCTATACGGACCGTCTGAAACTGATACTCACCCCTGGGTGTATAGACACTCACTGAACCCTCAACAACGATATGCATACCTTTTTCTATACGAAACTTCATTTTAGACACAGCAGAGCGCCACATCACACACTTAAGTGAACTCTCCCTGTCTTTGATAGAAAAATAAAGATGCCCGGAAGAATGATACGTTGCAGAGCTTACTTCACCCTCTACAAGAATATGCAGAAAGGTCGCTTCCAAAAGTGATTTTATTTTGATATTGAGTGAGGAGACAGACATCATAGCATTAGACATTTCTTTCCCTCTTATTTTGATTATACAAGGATCGGTTTACCGACCTTATGAGTTACGTGGTCGGTAAACCGACCCTACGTTACTTTTTTTGTGCCACTAAAAGTGTAGAGATACCCAAAGAGAAAGACTTCGTATATTTCATTTCAAAGCCTGCCTCTTCCAACTCTTGAGCCAACATCTCTGTGGTTAAAAACTCTTCTATGGATTCCGGAAGGTATTGATACGCTTCATAGTTCTTGGAGATAAATCCACCGATCTTAGGTAAGACCTTTTTCATACCAAAATCCACTGCCTTATCGATCATCCCAGATCTCTCCTGTTTTGTAAACTCCAAGATCATTACAATACCATTGGGCTTTAATGCACGATAGAACTCTTCTAAGGCTTCTACTCTATCAACCACATTACGAATACCGTAAGAGATAGAAATCACATCCGTACTCTCATCTTCTATAGGCAGTTCCTGGGCTTTACCTTCTATGAACTGGGCAAAATCTACTTTCTTTTTAGCCACTTCAAGCATACCTACAGAGGGATCAATCCCAACATACTTATCAATAGTTACAGCATTTTTTCGGGCTTGTTCTTTCCAGTAAATAAGTAGATCACCTGTACCAGTTGCCACATCAGTGATTTGAGTTAACTCTTTTTGACCTAATATCTCAAATGCCTTATCACAGCCTTTTTTACGCCACTGAATGTCGATCCCCATACTCAATACTCTATTGGTTAGATCATACGTTGATGCAATATCATCAAACATGCCTACGATCTTATCTTGTTTTTCCTGTTTATCTGTAAGTTTTTCAATGCCCAATTTGTTTGCTCCATATCACTAAGTCTACACCTTTTTTATATTGATGTAAAAACTCTAAATTCATTGTCGTATTATAGGTTAAATTATTTGTAGAGAACTTAGGTGTTTGATAGATCAGCATCCAGTCTATCTTCTTTGCCAAGGCATTTAACATTCCTTCTCCACCCTCAACCATGATAAAAGAAGGTTTGCTCATAAAATCCAGATCATCCCCTGCACTTACCTCTCTGTTTTCTATATCAAACAAAGGAATGCTTCTGTCAAAGTTATCCTTCTTTGAATAGATCATCACCTCAGGTGCCCTGCCTCCGGTAAAACGACAATCCAAAGTAGGTCTGTCTTCTCTCACCGTATTGCCGCCTATAAGTAAAATATCACAGGCTTCTCTTAACTGATGCACATGTGTCAAAGAGGCTTTAGAACTCAGATACCCTCCTCCAATGCGTCCATTAGCAGTTTGTGCCAGTTTGAATAAAACAAAAGCTCTCTTTTGCCATATTTTAAAAGGTTCAAGCAGTGCTTTACACGCTTCTTCACAGACAGCAAGTTTTACATTTTTCAAGATCTTCGATCCGCCATCATGCCCTTCTATGGGATCTTGCGTTCCGATAACAATACGTTTGAGTGCCAAGGTATGTAAAAGGGAAGCACAAGACGGTGTTTTACCCTCGTGAGAACATGGCTCAAGTGTCACGTAGATACTGCAATCAGAAAAAAAATCGTCAGGAAGGGATAAAAGAAAAGTATGTGCTTTTTTGGCATCTTGAGGATCAAACTCGATGGAAGTGTTGGAAAGTGTTTCGTATGCAGAGAGTAGAGCCAATACTTCAGCATGTGAAGTACCCGCTTGTTGATGTGCTTCAATGGCTAAGATCTTGCCTTCCAAAGTCACCACAGCACCTACCGCAGGATTTGGATAGGTTAACCCCTGGTATTTCCAGGCTTTATCCAGGGCAAGTTGCATATAAAATTCATCTGTCATACGCAACTCCCTTAAGGTTTAAACTTTAATTCCAGTCAAAATATGTTTTACAAGTGTTAAGTTCAGCATAACTGAACCCTTCTTCACCTTGCTTGGTTTCAAGTACAATACCATCATGGTCTGCTGAGATCAGAGTGCCTTTTAGCTTATCACCCGCACCGAGTTTAAGTTTTACTTTTTCACCAATCGCATTTTTAAAATGCACAGGTTTTGCAAGCTTACGCTCTATGCCTGGTGATGAAACCTCTAAACGATAGGCTTGACTCATAGGAGGATGTACATCTAAAAAAGGTGAGAGTTCATGAGAAATAGTGGCACAAAGATCGAGACTTACACCACCTGTCTTTGTGATCAGAATACGAAAAATGGTCTCTTCAAATTCAGTGACGATCTCAGTGTCATACAAAGCTGCACCATTGGCTTCTATGATCTTAGAAATTTGTGTTTCAAGATTCATCTTCATTATCCTCTTTTTTACTATTGCGACCTTCTATTTGTTTAAAAAGATCTTCAATTCTACTCACTTGTTCTAGCTGATGATCAAATTCAAAAGTAAAGATAGGTGCCTTGAACCAACCTTCACTCTGTTTACAATGATTTTGAAGATATGCACCGATTTTACGTAGTTGATTCAGTGCTTCTCCCTGTTCTTTTTCAGTCAAAAAAGAAGTGTCAAGATAGACTTTTGCATTTGAACGCCCCTTAGAACACTTAACATCTGTTACCGTTAAACTATTGATGCGTTCATCATTTAAAGAAGCAAAAGCTTCAGGTAAAAGCTCTTTAAGTACTGACTCTACTCTGTGACGTTTGATCTCTTCATGTGTCATAAAGGATTAGTCCATTACCACTTGTTCTTCAACATCTTTAAATGTCTCGATCACATCACCCGCTTTAATGTCATTGAAGTTTTCAAGCATGATACCACACTCATAACCGTTTTTCACTTCTCTTGCATCTTCATTGAAACGCTTGAGTGAAGAAATACTGCTTTCATATACAACCACACCATCACGGATAAGTCTTGCTTTTGAATTTCTTGTGATAGACCCGTCAGAAACTTTACAACCGGCGATCGTTCCGACTTTGCCGACAACAAATGTTTCACGTACTTCTGCCTGACCCGTTACCTCTTCAGAGATCACAGGAGACATCATACCGCCAAGAAGTGCTTTCACATCATCAAGAAGATCATAGATAATAGAGTATGAACGAATTTCGATACCCAACTCTTTGGATTTCTTCTTCACAGCTCCGGTTGGACGTACATTAAATCCAAGTACGACTGCATGTTCAGAGGCATCTGCAAGTGTAAGATCACTCTCGGTCACCCCACCCACACCTTCATGAATAATGTTTACTTTTACTTCTTCATTTCTAAGTTTTTCCAAAGAGCCTTTGATCGCTTCAAGTGACCCTTGAACATCAGCTTTAATGATAATAGGAAGTGATTTGAGCTGCCCCTCTGCAATAAGTGCAGAAAGATCATCAAGCGTTGCTTTAGTACTTTTAGAAAGCACTTTGGCTCTGTCATACTCAGCTCTTTTCTCTGCAAGTTCACGTACTTCTTTGTCTGTAGCCATTACGATAAGCGCTTCGCCTGCTCCCGGTACTTCATTAAGTCCGACAATGGCTGCCGGTGTACTTGGTCCGATCTCTTTGACTGTAGATCCGTCATCAAGCTTGATCGCCTTGATACGTCCGTATGTTTTACCCACAATGACATTGTCACCCACTCTGAGTGTACCATTTTGTATGATTACATTTGCAACCGGTCCAAAACCTTTTTCAATGGATGCTTCAACCACAACAGCTTTTGCTTCTCTTTTTGAATTTGCTTTAAGTTCCATCACTTCGGCCTGAAGTAAAATAGTTTCAAGCAGATCGTCTATACCCATACCAGAGTGTGCCGATACAGGTATAAATTCATACTCTCCGCCCCAATCCGTTGCCATCACACCTATCTCTGAGAGCTGTGACTTGACATTATCAGGGTTCGCTGATTCTTTATCCATTTTGTTGATCGCAACAATAAGAGGTACACCTGCTGCTTTTGTGTGAGCGATCGCTTCTTTAGTTTGAGGCATCACACCGTCATCTGCTGCAACCACGATAATCACAATATCGGTTGCTTGTGCACCACGGGCACGCATTGCAGTAAAGGCTTCGTGACCCGGAGTATCAACAAAGGTGATCTTCTTACCATTTTTCTCTACCTGATAGGCACCTACGTGCTGTGTAATTCCACCTGCTTCTTTGTCTGCCACTTTTGCTAAACGTATTTTGTCAAGTAATGACGTCTTACCATGGTCAACATGACCCATGATCGTAATAACCGGTGGTCTCTCTTCAAGATCTTCATCACTCTCTTCAGCAGCATCATACGCATCTGCATAATCCAGTTCATCAAGAGGATTCACTGTACTTACTTCAACTTCAAACTCATCAGCCAAAATCTCAATCTCATCTTTGGAAAGGAAGTCATTTTTAGTCACCATCATACCCAGTGCAAAAAGAACACCAACCACTTCGCCGACTTTTCTATTCACTTTTTCAGCAAACTCGTAAACCCTTACATTCTCAGGGATCTCTACAGAAGTGACCGCATCTATATTCTCTTCTTTGGCATACTTTTTACGTTTACCACCACGCTTAAGTGAACGTCTTTGCTGAGGACGGAAGGGTTGTCTGCCTTTTGCAGGTCCGCCATTGGCTGCTTCCCTCTTTTTAGCTTCTTCTCTACGTTTTTGTTCCTGACGCATCATATCTTCATAAATGTTTTTATCAGAGAAGTCCAAAAGTACCACTTCTTCACCACCAAAACCACTATCTATATCTCCACTCATACTGTCATGGTTAAAGATATCTATTTTGGTACCGGCATCTCTGGCTTCTGCTATTTTCTTAGGTTTCTTTTTTGCAATATAAGGTGTCTGATCACCCATAGAGATCCTGGTCCCTGCTCTGACCGGCGCCGGTTTAGCTTTTCTTACGATCTTGATACCTGCACGTGAGAGCAGTCTTCTCTTAGGCTTGACTTCTTTATCTCCGGCGGCTTCACCTGTCACTTCAGGCTCTATTTTCTTAGAAACAACAGAAATACCTTTACGTTTTTTTACTTCTTTGACAACAGGTTTTTCAATTACTTCTTCTGTTGGCGTTTCAACAGCTTCATCACTTGCAGATTCTTCAGTCTCAACCACTTCTTCAGCTACAGTCTCTTCAGTCACCACAGTTTCTTCAGTGAGCACAGCTTCTTCAGTGACCACAGCTTCCTCAGTGACCACAGCTTCCTCAGTCACTGTAGTTTCTTCGACAACAGCAGTTTCAGGCTCTTGAGTCGAAACTTCTTCTTTGACTGCTTCTACTTTTTTCTTCACTACTGTGATCTTAGATTTACTGCCTGGTTTATTGAAGCCTTTTGGTAAGGTTCCGCTAATCGCAAAATCTACGAGAATTCCAGCATCTTTCATACTGATAGTACTGTTGGCTGCTTTTACATCAAACCCTAATTCTTTTGCTTTATCCAGCAATTCCCCGTTTGACAATCCCGCTTCATCTGCTATTTCTTGGATTTTAACTTTATCCATTCTTGATTAACTCCTTAATTTATAATGCAACAAGTTACATTAGTTGACTTCAATCGTCAACTTTTTCAATAACTCTCTGAACCGTTCTTCATCTTGTTTAAAACGTTTCGTTAAGCCCTTGATTTTTTTTTCATTTACACAACATACACGACAGAGGTAAAAACTTCGTCCTTTACCATCAAATGCTACGATATCTTTACCCTCTTGCTTTAACCTGATCAAAGTGTTTTGAGGATGTCGGCTTCGGCAAGCGATGCACATACGTATTGGCTGTGATTTTTTCATGCGTATTATACCCAAAAATAGATTAAGCATACAGCTTAACTTTTGGTTGTTACTCCATAGTTGTCTAAAGTGAGTGTAAAAACCCTAAAATGAGGGAAACGTGTCTGTAATGCCTGTGCTATTTTGTCTGCATCTTTATCATAGGCAAGATTGAAAAATGTAGACCCTGAACCCGAAAGCGTAGACATGAGTGCCCCATGCTTGAGTGCCATTTTTTGAACATCAAAGAGTTCAGGGATCATTTTCATACGTCTTGCCTGATGCAGTTTATCTTTTGATGCTATACGTAAAAGATCCCATGATTCCGTCATAAACAACGCTGTCATATAAGAAGATCGGGAAAGAGAATAGACTGTTTCCTCTTTTCTGTACATCTTAGGCAGGATAGTACGGGATTTTGCAGTAGAAGTCGTACGATTTGGTACAACCACAACAGCACGTAAATAGTCAGGCATACGTCTTTTTTTACTATAGACTCTATCCCCTTCTACACAGGCAACATTAAAGCCGCCCATCACTGCGGGGGTGATGTTATCAGGATGATGCTCATAACGCAGTGCCTGATTAAGGATCTCTCTTTTATTAACCTTGGTACCTGCCGCTGTATACGCACCGCTCAATGCAGCAACGATCACCGCAGAGGAAGAGCCAAGTCCTCTGGAAATAGGAATGCGGTTATGAAATTCAAACCTGAAGTTATCTACTCTTCCTGTGAGTCTTTTATAATTCTCATTAAAGATACTCAAAAAAAGCGAGTTTTTCTTGATCCTGGGGTTATCTGCACCTTCACCATGCGTAGAAATACTTAAAAACTTTGAAGGTTTGATAATGATCTCATTTCTTAGATCTACCGCAAGTCCTAAAGTGTCAAATCCGGGTCCCAGGTTCGCTGAAGTGGCAGGTACGCTTACAAACATATTTTACTTCTTCCGTTAAACAGCTGGTAATAGATACTCAGGTGTTGATTCTTCATCTAATTCAAGATCATGAATACTCTGAGGTAATGCAAAGTTTGCATCTACCGGCTGCTCATATTTTTTGGTAATTATAGTCTCTTTTTCCTTGATAAAATAAAGATTCCCCACAGCTTTGATAGGTTGCCCCCCATTTAAAGTAAAACCACTACATCCGACACACTCGATCCCTCGTGCGATCTCGATCGTTTTAAGCATGATATAGGTGAGCTTTATGGCCATATAAGATCCTGGACCCCGCGTGTATATCATCCTTGAAATGTCATACTGCTCTAAAGTTTCAGAGATGTAAGGTAAAAGAATCTCGGAAGTTTTTAACTCAGAGGAGAAACTCTTGATGAGTCTGCCCTCTTCGTAAACCCCTATAAGCAGAGGGGAAGAGATGGAGAGGATCAAAAGTTCATATTTAGGCGAATGATCTGGCAAATGCTCTACTCTGCAACTCTTCAACTTCCACAAGATCATAGCTTTGACTGTTAGCCAGTAGTTTTGTTGTCAAGAGATAATTCAAATGATGACTTCCGGCAAATGATTCATACTTGGCAAGTATATTATGTCCGGAGACCATCATATCTCCCATGGCATCCAAAATTTTATGTCTTGCGAATTCATTGTCAAAACGTAAACCTTCAGGATTAAGTACTTTATGATCGTCAAGTCCTATGGCATTTTGAAGTGTTGCCCCAAGTGCAAGGTTTTGACTTTGCAAATACTGTATATCTTTTGCAAAGCCAAATGTTCTTGCTCTTGCGATCTCTTCAACAAAGTTCTTAGTACTGAAAGTAAAACTTTCTTTCTGATCCCCTATGACAGGGTGCTCAAATTTGATACGAAAATCAAACTCTGCTTTGTTGTGAGGCACTAAACGTACAAATTTGTCGCCGTCTCTTACTTCAATAGATTCTTTCACAAAAATGATCTTCTTTGGAGCATCCTGCTCTTCTATCCCTGCTTCATCCAGTAAAAGACAAAAAGAGATAGCTGAACCGTCCATGATCGGCATTTCATTACCGTCTACGATGACACGCATATTATCTATACCATAGGCATAGACTGCTGAGAGGAAATGTTCGATCGTGGAGATAGAGCCTTTTTCACTGCCTATGACCGTAGCCATGCGCGTGTTGATGACAGAGTCGGGAGAAAGAGGGATGCTCATCGCCAGATCTTCACGATAGAACATAATACCTGCATCCACATCAAGCGGTTCAAGTCTTAACTTGATAGGTACGCCTTTATGCAGACCGATACCGATCACTTCAACGGGTTTTTTAAGGGTTCTTTGTCTCATCACTTTCTCCTTCCATTTATCATTTGTTTACAGTATTATAGTATAATTTTTCATTATTTCAAAGTATACACTTTCACCATGCACTCTTTATGAATTATCTTACGCTTCACTCTCTGCTTTTTTTTCTAGCGGAGGACTAATGATATTGTCTGCTTCTTTAAACACATTGTCGATGAATTTCTTGATCCACTTTGCATCAAACCATTCAACAGGTCTCACCTCAATACCCTGGACCAGTATTCCAAAATGCAGATGGTCTCCCATAGCCAAACCTGACATACCAGTTTTGGCTATGGCTTGCCCTGCATTAACTTCCTCACCGTCATTTACCAATACTTGCGAACAGTGGCCGTAAAGACTGAAAAGTCCCAGTCCATGATCGATCATAGGCATATTCCCATAAATACCATTATCACCGGTAAATACCACTGTACCTGCATTGGAGGTGATGATCGTTGCCATTTTGGTACTTGCCAGGTCATATCCGACATGGTATGACTCTGAGACCACATTGTCTTTTGTTTTATAATAGTAAAATCTATGGTCACCGTAGCTTGCTACTTTTGCACCGTTTTTAAGAGGATAGAATTTTTTTATTTTCCACGAATCCAAGATCTCATCAGAGACTTTTTTACTTAGATCATGGATCAACTCTTCATTTTTAAAACGCATGGTTTCGTTAATGGCTTTTAATTTTTCCAGTTTGTCATCAATTCCGGAATAGTCCGGATCACTGGATGCCAGATCTGTGATCTTTCCCTCAATGAATTTATCACTGGCCTTGATCTTTGATCTTTTATACCTTGGATTTTTATGATAAAAGGGGATCTCGGTCACACGTTTGTTCTTTGCCAGATCCGTAGCAATGATCTTTGCAGAAAAAGTATCTTCCGTAAAAGGCCAGGCGATCAGAGTGGCATAATATCCCTCTTTTTTATAAGGTTGCGGTTTAAACTTATTTCCATTGGCTTCCACATAGAGTTCATCCAGGTTTTCATCTTCAGCCTGAAAAACAACCAGTGCAGCTCCGCCTTGATTGATCATACGTGAGTTTGCCAGTATATTCACATTGGGACGTTTATAGTCAAGAGTGATATGAAGTGTTTTTTGCGCAGAGTTACCCTGCATCATATTCCAAAAACTGTTATCAGTCACTTTCACTTCCAGGGTAAAGCGTTTTGCTTTAGGATCTAACACTTTTCCTTTTGGATATTTCACGGATAAGGTTTGCTCTTTGGTCTGAGCCGGGAAAGATCCCTGCCCGACAATCACACTGTTAGCACCATCACTCAAAATAAGTTCATAGCTGCCTAAGCCTACATTGTCTGTCAATGTAACCATAAGCGGATCTTTACGATTCCAAAAAACATTGTCTGTCCCTTTGATCTGAGGCTTTTCTCTTTCAAACTCCGGAGCGGTATAAATATATCCTGCCCCTCCCAATACTGCCAACAACAGTAATACACTGAAGAACTTTCCTCCGCTTTTTTTAGCGCGTTTATTTTTCATTTATCAATCCTAATTCTTCTATTTTTTCTAAAATTGTATCTATACTTTCTTGTAGTCCGCCTTGTATTTCCCCTCTAGGGAAAGTAAATCCTGCAGCCACCTTATGTCCACCGCCGCCAAAGGCAAGAGCTACTTTGGATACATCCACTTTTTTACTGCGCAGAGAGATACGTATGCCCTGCTCCGATTCCATGGCAAACACTGCTACCTCCACTGTCACCAAAGACCTTGCATAATCTACGATACCTTCCATGTCCGGCACTGTGGCACCTGCTGCCTCTATCTCTTCTTTTGTCAGCATCAGTGTTGCTATTTTCGCTTCCTGATGCAAAGACAAAGAGAGCAAAGCTTTTTCTAAAATACGCAGCGAAGCCAAAGAGCGCCTTTGGGTAAGGTGATACGCTATCTCATCGGGTGCAGCCCCTGCTTCGACCAGAGACTTGGCCACAGAAAAAACTTCTTCATTCACAGAAGTCGTTGTAAAGTATCTTGTATCAGAGAGTAGCGCCGTATAAAAACATGTCGCTGCATCTGCTTTTACAGGGTAAAGTGTTTTAAACAGTGCAAATGCCACTTGAGAAGCAGAAGCGTACTCTGCCACCACCGCATTGACACTTCCATAACGCGTATTGCTCTGATGGTGATCAATATTGATGATATCTCTCCCCTCTAACTCAAATCCCAGTCTGTCTATGCTCCCGCAATCACAGGAGATGATCAGACTCTCTGCATAATCCATATGATGTTTTATCTTCTTAAAGTTTGGAAGGAAATCAAGATGAAGAGGCAGTGAAGCTGAAGCGTTCACTACTTCTATTTTTTTACTTTTGTCTTGACTCAAAAGCGCATAAATGCCCAACGCTGTGCCCAGGGTATCTGCATCTGGATTAAGGTGGGAAAGTATGGTGATGGTCTCCGCGGAGTCTATCTTCTCTTTTACTTCTTCATAAGGCAGTTCCGACATGATTATTTTACCTTCATGGATAAGTCTATCCAGTTCGCCTGATGGATCACAGAGCCAGAAGAGATGGCATCTACGCCTGTTCGAGCGATCTCCTCTATCGTGTCAAGCGTGACATTGCCACTGGCTTCCAGTAAAATATGCGGATATTTTTCATTTCTATATGCCACCACTTCTTTTGTCTTTTCTATGGACATGTTGTCACACATTACGATGTCTGCACCTGCTTTCATCGCTTTTTTGGCCATATCAAGACTTCCACACTCTATCTCCACTTTTGAAGTGAACGGTATCTTTTGACGTACTTCCTTCATAAAAGCATCCAAGTCATCTATGGTCTGTAAATGTGTGTCTTTCAACATCAAACAGTCATCAAGCCCCATACGATGGTTTAACCCTCCGCCGCAACGTACAGCATATTTTTCAAAGACACGAAGCAGTGGTCTGGTTTTTCTTGTATCGAGCAGCTTCACTCCCGTCTCTTTGATGGCATCAACATAATGAGAAGTTAAAGTAGCAATGGATGATGCATGTAAAGCGATATCCAAAATAGACCGCTCCAAAGAGAGGATGGTTTTTGAGTTTCCTGAGATAAAAAGAAGTTTTTCACCCTGCTTAAAAGATTCACCGTCTTTCACTTTCCAGATCAGGGAAAGGTCATACATCTTCGCCAACACATCAATATATTCACGTCCGGCAAACACAGCGTTACTCTTGGCAATAATATAGGCACTTATCTCTTTGCTTTCAGAAATACGGGAGAAAAGATCCCCGCGTCCAATATCTTCCGCTACAAGCGCTTTTAAAAATTCTTCTTTTAGCATCATTTTTCCTCTTACTGTAGGTGGGGTATCAATGCCATTAAGTTAAGCACTTTTGGAGCAGCGACTTCAGTCGCTGACATGCGACTGAAGTCGCATCCCCTTATCTCGTTCCCACGCACAGCGTGGGTAACGAGAGTCAAAATTTATGTTATCGCCAACATTCGCTCAAGTGCCAGGTTTGCATACTTTACAGTATGCGGATCCACAACGATCTCATTGATCGGCCGACCATCTTCTATGGACTTTAACGTATTGTACAGGTCTTCCAAAGTGGTTTCATTCATCGTAGGACATTCTGGTTTTGTGGAAGAGAGTACATAAGTGTTCCCTTTTCTCATACGGTTGACCAGGTTATACTCTGTACCTATGGCTACTTTTTGTTCCGGATCAAGATCGTTCACATATTTGATGAGCTGTGAAGTAGAGCCTGAAAAATCTGCTGCATGTACGACAGAAGGGTCACATTCCGGGTGTACTGCTATTTTAATGTCTGGGTATTTGTTACGGTAAAACTCTATGTCATCCACGGTAAAAAGTTGGTGGACTGAACAAAAACCGTTGAAACAGATGATATCTGCTTCTTTCGGATCACACTCTTCCCCATCGACATCTACACCGATGACACAGGACTTCAGTCCCATTTGTATGGCAAAATTCTGTCCTAAACATCTATCTGGTACAAAGAGTATCTTCTTGCCCGTTTCTAGTCCTTTTTCTATGATCTTAAAGGCATTAGACGAGGTACAGACATACCCACCCATCTCTCCTACTTTTGCCTTCACGGAAGCATCGGAGTTGATGTAAGTAATAGGCAAAATGTCTTCTCTGGCAATCCCCCGTTCTACCATGTACTCTACAGACTCTTCAAAGTAAGAGCCATCCATCATACGTGCCATAGCACAACAGGCTATCTTTGGCATTAGCACACGTTTATCGGGCTCAATGATTTTCACGGACTGTCCCATAAAACCAACACCACAAAAGACTACCCACTCTCTAGCATCTGCTTGACATCTACGTGCCAACTCTAAAGAGTCTCCTGTAATATCTGCCATCTCAAATACTTCATCACGCTGGTAATAATGCGCAACAACCGTCACATCCAATTCTTTTTTAAGCCTGTTTATCTCAGCTTTATAATCAATACTCATGGTTATCCTTCTCTAATTGTGGCTATTTTAGCAAAATTCGGTTAAAATTGCACCTAACAAGACCTAGTCTAATTTAAAACTCTGGAATACATATGGATTTACTTAACCAAAACATCATACTTTATCTTGCAGCTTACCTTATAGCCAGTATCCCTTTTGGCTATCTTCTTGCCAAACAATTTGCAGGTGTAGACATCAAAGAAACAGGCAGCGGAAACATAGGCGCAACCAATGTCTTGCGTGTGGTCAAAGAACAGGATCCGAAACTGGCTAAAAAACTGGGTGCTATCACACTCTTTTTAGATGCCATCAAAGGGGTTATAGTCATACTTGTTGCCAAAGTACTGGGTGCTCCGGAATCTGTACTGTGGACCATCGCTGTACTGGCTGTTGTAGGACACTGTTTCTCTCTGTTTTTAGGATTCGAAGGGGGAAAAGGTGTTGCAACAGGTTTTGGTGTACTGCTTATCATGATGCCTATACCGGCACTCATAGCCATTGCTGTTTGGTTAGGCGCTGCAAAAGGCTTAAAAATCTCTTCCCTCTCTTCACTCATCGGACTCGCTGCATTCATCATCGCTTCGTATGTCATGTATCCTGAAGTCCCGGGTATTGGTTCACATGCTCCTATCTGGATCATTGCATTTATCATCTTCTATAAACATATTCCAAATATTGTAAGGATGGTTAAAAAAGAGGAAGGCAAAGTCTAATATGACCATACATATAGAAGCATTGACCTTTGATGTCATCATTGGTCTACTTGACTTTGAACGGGACAGACCACAACGTGTTATCATAGACCTTGAAGCTTCTTATGAATATAAAGATGATCTGTTTATAGATTATGCTGAGTTGGTCACACTGATAAAAGATGAACTCAAAGTCAAACGCTACGAACTTTTAGAAAATGCCCTCCTGGGCCTTAAAGATTTACTCTGCACGACTTATCCACAACTTCGAACACTTGTACTCAAAATATCTAAACCCGATATCTTGTCAGAATGCTCTGTCTCCTTAAGTAAAACTTGGAATTTTTAGATATTTTTCAAAAATCCTTCATTTTTATGTTATACTATTAAATAAATCTTAAAGATAAAAGGTTCGTTTATGAGAATATTGATCATTGAAGATGATGTAGAGCTCGGTAAAATACTTTCGGATACACTAATAAAAGAAAACTATCAGGCTGATATCGCTGAAAATCTTGGTGATGCAAAATATTATCTTGATATCAGAAATTATGATCTGGTACTGCTTTCATGGGCACCGGGGAATGAAAAAAGTCTTCCTCTGATTACGACTATTAAAAAGGATGCCTATAAAACATCTGTCATCGTCCTCTCTGAGCGTGAAGATAAAGAGAGTGAGATAGAAGCACTCAAATCCGGTGCAGATGATTTTGTCAGAAAGCCTCTTGATTATGATATTTTACTTGTACGCATTGAAGCGAAGTTGCGTTTTGGTATCTCAAACATCATCGAAATTGAAGACCTTATCATTAACCCTGAAGAAGAGAAGATCATCTATCAGGGTGAGGAGATAGAACTCAAAGGTAAACCTTTTGAAGTCCTCACTCATCTGGCTATGCATAAAGACCAGATCGTTTCCAAGGAACAACTGCTTGATGCCATTTGGGAAGAACCTGAACTTGTGACACCCAATGTCATCGAAGTAGCGATTAACCAGATCCGTCAAAAAATGGATAAACCTCTTGATATTACCACTATTGAAACAGTGAGAAGACGCGGGTATAGATTTTGTTTTCCTAAAAAGATAAGCTAAACTTCTTTATATGCCCATATTAGCCTCATAAAGTGTAAAATATTTATTATTTATATAATTTTTAACTTAGGCATAAGCAATCTTGAGTTATAACACGTATCAAATAACCAATACAGAGGAACAAATGGCATTAGTAATAACTGACGAATGTATAGCATGTGACGCATGTAGAGAAGAGTGTCCAAATGAGGCAATCGAAGAGAATGATCCGGTTTATCTTATAGATTCAGATAGATGTACAGAGTGTGTAGGTCATTTTGATGAACCTCAGTGTATCGCGGTATGTCCGGTAGACTGTATTGTCCCGGATCCTGACAATGTTGAAAATGTTGAAGAGTTAAAATTCAAATATGACAAACTTCAAAAAGAAGAGTCTTAGTTAATGGCAAAGAGAACTGCTATCATTGATATCGGTTCAAACTCTGCCAGACTTGTTATCTTTGAAAAAACAAGTAGATACGGCTTCCATCTTATCTGCGAACAGAAATCCAAAGTGCGCATCGGTGAAGGTGCTTATGAAAAAAAAGGCTATCTCCAGCCCATCGGTATCACCCGTGCTTTTCTCACTTTAAAATCTTTTCTCCATACGATCAATAAATACCAGGTGAGAAAAACACTTTGTGTAGCAACCTCTGCACTCAGAGATGCCCCCAACGGTAAAGAATTCGTCCAATGGATACAGAAAGAACTCGGACTTGCCATCAGGATCATTGACGGTCAAAAAGAAGCAAAATACGGGGCGATCGCTGCGAATAACCTCCTTCCTGTCACTGAAGGTATCACCATAGATATAGGCGGAGGTTCCTCTGATATGGCACTGCTTAAAAAGGGGCATATTACTGATACCTATTCTCTTAATTTGGGGACCGTGAGGCTTAAAGAACTTTTTTTTGATAAAGGGATGTCCATTGAGCAGAGCAATGAAAAAGCAAAAGCATATATACAAAATGAACTGAATAAGCTTCCTGGACATTTCAAACACAGTTTAGCCATAGGTATAGGCGGGACAGCGCGAACGCTTAGTAAAGGTATCATGAAGCTCTCCAAACACCCTTTAGACAAACTGCATGCATTTACCTATGATGTAGAGACTTACAAACCCTACCTTTCTGACATACCTCTCTCTTCTGCAAAGAATTTAAAGCGATTCGGACTTAAGAAAAATCGTTATGATACGATCAGAGAGGGGACACTGATCTTCAATGAAATACTGACCTACATCGGTGCAAAAACAGTGATCAGCTCTTCTGTGGGTGTAAGAGAAGGTGTTTTTCTTGAGCAGTTACTGAGAGATGACAGTCTCAAACTGCCAAAGAATATCAATCCAAGTGTCACTTCCATTTTAGACCGGTTCAACCCTTTGGAAACGATAGAGAAGAGGAAAAAATCTAAACTCAAAATGGCTTCTAAACTCTATGCCGTACTTCAGACAGAGATCAAGGATGCGAAGCAGTATGAATCTGAACTGCTTTGGGCACTGAAACTTTCGAGTATAGGTAACATTTTAAATATTTACCGCTCACACCAGCACGCATTTTACATCGCGATGCAAGAGTTAAACTACGGTTTTACCCATGAAGAGATGCTTTTGATCTCACTGCTCCTGCGTATGCATGGAAAAGAGTTACTCCATAAACCTCTCTTTCAAAGTTTCGAGCCTCTCTTACCGGAAAAACAGTCATTACTTTGCCTCAGTTTCATCTATACCCTTACGGTATTTTTATATGAAGCTTCAAACTCTGCTAACATTACCTTCACCTACCGTAACAAAACACTGCTCATCAGATCCGACAAACCTCTTTATCTTGCAAAAGAGAAAATAAAAGCTTTGGAAAAACCTATCTCTTTTGCTATTATTATAGAAGATGAAAGTACCTTGCCTAAAAATAAGATCTTGGGGATCTAACGTAGGGTCGATTTATCGACCCTGCATATTTTAAAACTGTGTTCCCATAGAGAATTCAAATACCGCCGTTCTATCCTGGGGCTGATCATCAATAGGATAGGCAAAGACAAGGTTAATAGGGCCAAAGGCAGATTGCCACTCAAGTACTACCCCGGTTGAAGATCTGCTCAGACTGGTTTCCACAAGAGGATTGGCTTCAAAAAACTTGGAATCAAAACCAACATACCCGTAATCATAGAAAAATGAGAGTCTCATTTTTGCCGCTTCGGAAAGAGGGATACTTGCTTCAATACTCCCTGAGGCACGGTGTGTACCCCCGACCAGGTTACGCTGACCGAACTCATCAATAAAGTAGGGTGAAATGGAGTAAGGATCAAACCCTCTCACAGAACCGATACCTCCCATAAAAAGTCTCTCTGCCGTAGGTAACTTTTTATCATCTTCTCTGTTAATATAGGTTCCTCTCCCTTTCACACGCAAGATAAGATCATAATCGATCAGATCTTCCAAACCGTAATAAAGTCCGACTTTGATACTTGGTTTTAAGATCGTTGCATACCCTCCGGGGTAGAGAATCTTGTTGAAATCTTCTCCCCCCATGCTCGCGTATTCAAAGTTCACGATCGCTTTCACTCCTTCTCTTGGCTGATAAAAGTCATCTGTATTGTCATAACTTCCACTGAGATACAGGGAAGTCTTATTGTATTGATCCTGGTATAAGAGGAATCTTTCTACGTCTACAATAGCAGTATTTACTTTTGATTTGTTATCTACATATCCTAGTCCTACCGAACCATGCATATGTCTAAAAAACTCTCTACCTACAGTCATCGTTCCACCTAACTGATCCTGAGTGTAATCCACATATTCATATTCACTTTTATAAAAAGAGAGACCAAAACTATAGATACTGTCCCATATTTTCGGGTTGACGAACGAAAGATTGGCATTCTTGGAGATCTTTGAAATTTCAAATCCCAAGGTGGTATTGATACCTGAACCGAATATATTTCTATCCGAGATGGAAGCATTCAGCATCAATCCTTCATAAGATCCATATCCACCACCTGCAGATATCGTACCTGTAGAAGTTTCTGATACCTTAACAAGAAGGTCGATCTGAGTATCTGAAACTCTTTGACTTTGGATATCAACCGTATCAAAGAAACCTGTTCTTTTTAATGCCCCTTTAGAGTCTTTAAGATCTTTGGCATTGAACATATCACCCGGTGCCAAGAAGATATAACGTCGGATCACCCTGTCTTTTGTAGTGTCGTTACCAGAAATAATGACATCATTGATCGTCACTTTTTGACCCGGATCGATTATATACTGAAGGTTAATGGTTTTAGCTTCAGGGTTTTTATGCATTTGAGGAGAGACCTTGACATAGGCATATCCAAAGTTACCCACCGCTTCTTCTAAAAATACCATGTCTTTACGCATACGTTTCACATTAAAGATCTTGCCTTCCTGAAGAATAAGACCTTCTTTTAGTTTTTCAGTTTGCAAACCCTCTACTGATTGCGTAATGACAATAGTACCCACACGATACTGTACCCCTTCAGAAACCTGATAATCCACTTCTGCTTTATAAGAGCCAAAATCCACGCGCATTAAAGGTTGACTTACATCCGCATCCATATACCCGCGCGTCATGTAGGCATCTTTTACTCTGTAGGCATCATATTCGAGTTGATCGACACTTGCTTCACCGCTGTTCCGCCAAGGCATCCACCCCAGCCAGTCTTTTTGTTTATTGGCAAGCTCTGAGGTAAGATCACTTGTGTCTACTTCCGTGGCACCGACAAAATTCATTTTTTCAATAATGATCTTTTCACCTTTATTAACATCAAATACAAGCGCAACAGAACTCTCTCCTACAGGTGTTGTACTCACTTCAACAACCGTGTCATAATAGCCTTGGCTTTCCAGTTTGGCGATCAGTGTTCTTTTGGCTTTTTTCACACGTCTTGTATCATAAAGATCACCTTTCTTAAGCCCTATGCCTTCTAAAAGTTTTTTACCCTCATCACCAGATCCATACCCCTTAATATCCACATTCGCGATAGCCAGTTTTTCTTCAAAATGATAAATAAGTACGCCGCCTTGTTGATCTACCCATACATCCTTAAAATACCCCTGTGAAAAAAAGTTTTTAATGGAATCATTGATCTTTTCGGCATTGATCTCTTCACCTACACGAATACCTGCGATCTCTTTTGCCACAGTTGGGGAAAGATGCGCTAGTCCCTCAAATTTGATCTGTGTGACTTTTTGTGCCAAAAGTAATGAACCTATCAGCATCCAAGAAAATAGTATCTTGAAAAGCACTGTCTTTTTTATCATAGTTGAGCCTTAATATAATTTGCATTATTTTATCTTTTTTTCAATAAGAACCTCATAAATCATGTTATACTCTTTCAAAAATGAGGATGACAGCGATGGCAAAAATAAAAGTTGGAATAGTCGGTCTGGGGCTTATGGGGGGCTCATTAAGCCTGGCACTTAAAAAGCATTCCAAAGACTATTATTTCATCGGTTTAGACCATAATGAAGAACATTGTTCACAGGCACTTAAACTGGGTCTCGCAGATGAGATCACTACCTCTCTTGACACCCTGAAAACCTGTGATATCATTTTTTTGAGTATCCCTGTGGACGGTATTATCGCAGTGAGCAAACAATTGGGCTCTTTACCTGCTGATTGTACGGTGATCGACCTGGGAAGTACCAAAGAGAAGATCTCTCTTTCCGTCCCCGAAGAGATACGACATAATTTTGTGACGGCACACCCCATGACAGGTACTGAGAAGTTCGGTCCCAACGCCGCGATCGAAGACCTCTACAACGACAAAGTGGTGGTACTCTGTGACATAAAGATGAGCGGGGAACATCAGGAAAAAGTTGCCAAAAAACTTTTCTCTGATATCGGTATGAATATCGTCTGTATGGGCTCAAAAGAGCATGACCGACATGCAGCATTCATCTCACATATGCCCCATGCGCTCTCTTATGCCATTGCAAATTCCGTCATAAAACAGGAGGCTTCTGAGAGTATCATCGCACTTGCCGGAGGTGGATTCAAAGATATGAGCCGTATCGC
This sequence comes from Sulfurovum sp., assembly GCA_002733215.1. GTDB lineage: Bacteria > Campylobacterota > Campylobacteria > Campylobacterales > Sulfurovaceae > Sulfurovum. The sequence continues at coordinate 134,750 of NVUY01000002.1, forward strand.
CAAATCTTCACCCAATATGTGGGAAGATATCTTCAGGCAGAACAAATCCAATGTCCTCGAAGCCATACAGACATTGCAGTCAGAACTCAAAAAATGTCAGAAGATGGTAGAGAATGAAGAGTGGGATACCCTGAATGACTGGATGAAAGATGCAAATACTTTACATGACATTTTAGATTAAATTTCGACAGTTTACAGCCTGTACCTAAAGGTCACGATCACTTCAGCCTCTTTGCCTATACTTTTCACAATCGCTTCTTTCAATAATTCCTTTTCTGTTTTACTTAATATCCCCGTAGTGATCACTTCACATCTTATCTCATCTGTTTTTGCACGATGTATGAGTTCAACATGTGTGAGCTTCACATCATGTGTGCCTACATTAAACGCTAAATTTGAAAGGATTTTCTGTATCGCTATATCTTCTTTCATTTGACCAAAAGCACTGTAGAGAGGCACAGCAACAAGCAGTACAACGACCAACCATGTCAAAAGACCTTTTTTGGCAACACGAAGAGGAGAAAACCCCAGGAAGACAAAGGTCAATGAAGCGGCCAATACAATACCCACAAGGTTGGTGATAAAAAGTAAAAATGCCATGATGAACATATGCCAGTCTAACCAGCCAAGACCTATACCCGCAACAGCCAGAGGAGGCACTAAAGCTACAGCTATCGCCACACCGGCAAGTGATCCGAGTATTTTCTCATTACTTTTTACATACGCTGCTGCGATACCTGAAACTATGGCCACAAAGAGATCCAGGATCGTAGGCGACAAACGTCCTGCCATCTCTGAAGTCAATCTGTCAATAGGGATGAAAGCAGCAATGACTGCGGCAGTAAAGATCACTGCCAGAACTCCCCAAAAAATACTTTTTGCACCATTGAGTTCCAGTCCGCTGTCCTGTCTCAGAACACCCATACTCAAAGAGATGATCGGTTGCATCAAAGGTGCCAAAAGTATCGCACCTATCACAACAGAACTTGAATTAATAAAAAGCCCGAAAGTCGCGATCATGGTAGAAAGTATAAGCAGGATTATATAGACTGAACTTATCTTCCCCTCTTCTCTTAAATTTGTGAAAAGCGTCGTATACTGTTCAAAAAAGGTTTTGCATTTGAGCACCGTGTCAAAGTGATCAAGCGGCGGTGCATCCCCGATAAGCACTTCCTGCAATACGATCTTATCGTTACAAAAGAGCAGATCAAGTTTTTTTGTGCAGGTGTCAGTGCCAGTGTGATGGCATCTTCAATTTTGGAGGGAAGTTCGAATGTACGTTTTAACTCTCTTTGTTTAGGGGTAGGCACGATACCAAGACTAATATCATGTTTGTATGCAAATCGCATGACGTGCTTGATCTCTTTGACCAAGCCTGTCACCAGTAAATGTGAGATTTTTTTTGGATCGATCGTATCTAATTTTGAGAAAGTGATATACCCTATATTCGAAGACCATAGATCCAATGCCTTATTCTTTTCCACAAAGGCCTGATCTTCTTCAGAATAAATATAAACAGTTATACATCCCCCTCTCTCCTCCCAAATTTTACCGTATCATTTTTAATTCGTCACTTTTTCTACCATCTCCCTGAGGACTTTTTTATCTATCTGTACAGACTTGTCACCATTCTTACGGGCATAAAGCTTGCGCACCATGGCTTCAATTTCCGCATCTTCACTCATATGTGCATAGAGTATCTTCAAGGCTTCAGACTCTTTGTAAGGACTTACAGATCTGTTTTTAAGTTTGGGCAGCCATCTAAACGCAACCATGAACAAGGCACCCAGAGCAAAGGCAGCAGCGAGCATCCACCATGCGACAGACTTGACTTCCACCTGCTTTTCCACGATCACTTCTTTAAGCTCTGAGGCTTGTGACATATTTGTTTGGACCACGCCGGTTGTATGAGGTTTCGAAGAGCCTGCAGAGATGCTACGGTCTGCTTTTATACTGATGTCATAAGCATTTACCTTTAATGCTTTGATCTCATGATCCGCAAGTGTCAACATAGAAAAACTGCGCGCCGGGATCGTGAAGTCTTCTCCTGAGATAAAGGCAAAACTTTTACTGTATGTACTGTGGAGTTCGCCGTTCATGACCTTTATTTCTACTTTAGCTTCATCAGAGTAAACAGTCACACCGTCTATCTCATATTTGGGGAACTCAAAATTCTCTAGATTTCCTTTTCCTTCTATTTTCACGGTAAGGTTAACGGGTTTATTGGCTTTCACCTCTTGTGCATCTATACTTGCATCCACTCTAAAGTCACCTAGCAGGTCACTCTCTTTTTCCTGAGGCAGGACTTCTATCTCCAGACTGTTAGATACCGTTTGTACCCATTTGGTACCGAAGGTCATACCAAAGATATCTCTTCTGCTTCTGTCCACCAGTCCCACTTTGGCATGGGATGGACGTATCGTCATATTTCCTTCTTCCTGTGCGGTAAGAATGTATCTGATCTCCTGGACTTGATAGTTGCCTTTGTTGTAGGCATTCTGTTCATTCACAGCTGTGGCGCTGAACCCTGGAAAAGTGGGTGGAGTATACTGTACCTCTTGTGATAGCCTTACACCGTTCTGCAAAGAGAAATATACCGTGACCATAAATGACTCACCCACTATGACCCTGGTTTTTTCTGCCTTCATTTGCAGTGAAAAAATACTATTCTTTTGCACACTTGTATTGTCTTCTTTCACTACTGTTATCGCTATGGGATCTGTTTTGTATTCTGCACCACCTATGTTCACTGTATAAGAAGGTATGGTCATATTATGTTCTGGTAAAAACTGTATGGTCTGTGTTGTGATCTTTTCACTTTTAAACGTACCGTTACTCATGGTGTAATTTTGGCTGCTGCTTGTTGATCTGCCGGTAACAATAGCATCTGCAACCATAAGGATCTTGGGAAAAGCAGCAGACCCTCCTACTGCTTTGATGCGCAATTGTACAGGGTTTCCTTTCACCACTTCAACCGTATTGACAGTCGCTTTAACACTTCCTGCGTGTACAAAAGTCACTAACAGACTAAAAATAATAAATAATAAATTCTGAACGCTATTACTACCAAGGTTTTGCATCTTCACTCCTTTGACCTTTTTTACCTTCACCCATCTGATACATCATGGTGGGCGTTTTACCTTTTTGCATCTTTTTCATCAGACGCTTCAACTCTTGTTCTTTCAATTTCTCTTCTTTACTCATCTTCTTTTGCTCTTGAGGTTTGCCTGACTCTTTGTCACCCCTTTCATCTTTGGGCTTCTTGTCTTTCTCTTTTTTAGAGTCATTTTTATCTTTATCACCCTCTTTGTTCTTTTTATCGTCTTTCTTCTTGCCGTCTTTGTCTTTTTTATCTTTCTTTTGCTTGTCGTCTTTATTTTTTTTCTCTTGGTCTTTTTTGTCTTGATCTTTTTGATCTTTATTATCTTTTTTATCGTCGTTCTTTTTGTCTTCTTTTTTATCTTTATCTTTCTGATCTTTCTTTTTCTGTTCTTCTTCTTCTTTTTTCTTCTGTTTTTTTGCCAATTCAAGATTGAACTTCGTATCTTCATCTTCTTTGAGCTTTAAGGCATTTTCATAAGATGCAATGGCTTTGTCCAACTCTTTTTTCTGGAAGTGTGTGTTACCAATGTTATGTAACCTTGTTGCCTCATCCACTCCTTCAGCCTTTTCATAAGCTTTGATAGCTTCATCATACTTTTTATCTTTATAAAGGGCATTTCCTATGGCATACTCTTTTTGAGGGCTTTTTGCATCTAAAGAGTTTAAGAGAGTCGCAGATTTGGCATATTCTTCTGCTTCATAGGCCTGCTTTGCCTTTTCTATGGTTTTGAAATCTGTCAAACCAGCTGAAACAAAAGTGCAAAAAAATATGAAATAAATAAAAAATATTTGTACCCATTTTATCTTGTAGTGGTCAACCCCTGTGTTGACCATTGGGCAGACACAGGGGTCTGCCCCTACCAAATTCTTTATCATACTTCTCTCCTTCTCGGCAGTGAGCTAAATGCTATGAGCAAAAACAACAATCCAAGCCAAAGCGGATAATAAAAATACTCTACACGCTCTTTGACCGTCACTTCACCCTGCTGTTGGTTTTTATATTTGCTTCGTATCACGGAAACAAGTTGTTCTATATCTTCTTTTCCACTACCTGCGATCACAAAGGCACCGCCGTTTTCTTTCGCGATCTCCCCTAGGGCATCATTTCTCTGGGTGATGGCGATGGTCCCGTCTTTTTGTGTAAAAGGTTTACCCTCTTCACCTATGACCGGTGCTCCTTTTTCCGTTCCTACCAGTACCACATAAAGATCGATCTCGTTTGCTTTCAGGATCTCTGCAAACCCTGCTATGGCTTCTTCGTCTCCACCATCAGAAAAGAGTAGCAGTATCTTGGGCTTTTTCTCTTCCAGTAAAGAAGATGCCAGATCACCCAGTGCAGAGAAATCGGTAGAACCCATGTTTATGTAAGAGTCATCTACCCCTTCTACCATCATTTTAAGGGTCTCTTTGTCACTTGAAAAAGGTGCCAGAACAAAAGGACTGTAAGCAAAAGCCATCACGCCTATGTCATCACTTGGCATGGCATCGAAAAGTGTAGACATTTTCTTTTTCGCAAACTCCAAACGGTTCGGATAGACATCAGTACTGCGCATAGAACCCGAAATGTCCAAAGCCGTAAGCAGTGTCAAGCCCTGCACTTCTACGATCTTATCACCTTTTTCCATGACTGGTCGAGACATGGCTACGATCATCATAAATATGGCGAGGAACATTAAGACATTGCGTACGACTAAAGGCATACTCTCATCTGTAGCACTCAAACGTTTGAGTACTTTCTCATCAAAGATACGTGAAAGTCTCTCTTTGTTCGTAGAGATAAGAAACATAAGAATGATAAAAGGGACTATCATTACCAAGAAAAATTGTGGATTTACAAAACTCATCACTACACCCCCCGGCTATTTCTAAAATAGATAAACAATAACAAAGAAAGTATGGCTAAAAAGAGCGGATAAATATACAGGTAGGTATGCTGTACGATCTTTTTATCATCTATTTTAGTCGCTTCAAGTTTATCTATCTCATCATAGATCTGAGAAAGTGTTGTCGCATCTTTGGCACCAAAAGCAAGACCTTTCCCCGCATCTGCCAGTGCCTGTAAATACTGCCCATTATAATCTCGTGCATCTCCTATACCTATGGCGTAAAGTTTAATGTCACGTTTTTCTATGAGACTTTTTACGTCGCCAAAAGGGATCTTCGACATATTATCCACCCCGTCGGTAAGCAAGATGGCTATCTTTGACTTGGCTTTACTCTTACTCAGGAGATTATAACTCTGAACAATGGCATCATTGATCGCTGTACGTTTCCCGGCCACACCCATCTCCTGCATTTTGGTGATGTCGGTCAGAAATTTCTTTTCAAAAGTAAGCGGTGATGCGATGAAAGCAATGTCTGCAAAAGTCACCATACCAATGCGGTCGTCTTCTCTTGTTTCGATGAAATCACCTACTACTTCTTTGACCACATCAAACTTGTTTCTCCACAAATCAGAAGGGTCAAAACCGCGCTGGCGCATAGAGTCACTCGAATCGATGATAAGTACGATATCCCGTCCTTCTTTTTTAGTGTTGGAGTAAGACTTGCTAATGACAGGTGAAGCCAAAGCGATGACGGCAGTAGCGATACCTACCCATTTTAAAACTGAGAGCAGAGAACCCTTCCCTGCACTCTTCATCATGAGCGTTTTCACATGAGGAAAAAAGATCGCACGGCTTCGCTCTTTACACCAAAGGCTGCAAATGACAAATAAAAATATGACCCCTAGAAAGTATGGGTATTCAAAACTAAAGAGACTCATCGGCCACCTGCACATAAAGATTAAATTTATTTTGTGTATCTGTATCTACTGTATCTACTTCTTTTTTATATTTATACTGTTCCAGCATCGGTTCAAGTTGTAAAAAAAGTTCTACTCTTCTCTCATCGGTAGCTAAAAGTCTTGCATAATGGGTTGCTTCGTACGCTGACTTCTTTGTATCTTGCCAGTCAATTTTTTTCAGTGCTTCAAGATAGCCTTTGGCCAAATTTATCTTTCTGTTCTCCCAGAGTTTTTTCGCCACAAAAAATACAATACCCAGAGCCAACAAAGAAGCAAAAAGTATTAATCCCCAATAAATAGAGTAAGAGTTATCGGGTATTTCAAGTAAAGGCTTGATGTCTTTTAATTGTTCACTGATATTATTTTCATTCATCTTCTTACCTCATCTTCTTCATTAACTTCAAAATCGGTTCCTCATGTGTATAAACTTTCGTGAATCGTACACCCTGTTTTTTAAACTGTTTATAGAGTTTTTCATCATTGTCATGCAGGGCTTTTTTGTATTGCTTCAGCGTGCCGCTGTCCACATCCCCTTCAAAACTCTGTTTACTCTCCATGTCTATCAGCCTGAGGTAACCCAGTTCAGAAGGGTTTTCTTCAAACCTGTCGCGGACAATGACCGCAAACACATCATGTTTTTTAGCGAGCAGTTTCAGATCTATCTCACCTACAAAATCAGACACAATGAAAAGCAGTGCTTTCTTTTTCAAACGGTTGATAAGCGTTTCTACCAAAGCCTGATAATCTGCCTCTTTTCCCAGGGGGTCAAATGCCACAATGTCTTCTACCGCTTTATGCACAGAAAAAAGTTTTTTACTTGCTTTACTGAAGCCATACATTTTGTCTGCAAAGATCATATGTGAAAAAAGGTCAGAGTTTTTAACCGCAGAAAAACCCAGGGTCGCCGCTACTTCAGCCATGACATCTGACTTTTGTTTCACTGTACCAAAATAGACAGACCCTCCAAGCATGGAGACCACAACGACATTGAGTTCTCTCTCCTCTTTGTATATCTTTACAAAAGGTTTGCCGAGTTTGGCTGTTGTTTTCCAGTCTATCTTACGTACATCGTCACCATAAACATACTCACGAAGCTCTGCAAATTCAAAGCCTTCTCCCTGGAACAATGAAGCATTGTTTCCAAGCATATCTCCGTAAACTTGTTTTTTTGTTTTAAGGATAATTTTTTTTACTGCTTTGTTCAATGTTATCCTTTCACTATAACTGGAACCTTAAACTTGTTTAAGGACACTTTCCTCAAACAAGTTTGAGTTTCCCAACTTGGAACCCTAAACTCGTTTAGGGACATTTTCCTTAAACAAGTTTAAGGTTCCTGTCCACCATTAATCATACATCACTCTATGGAATTGGAACCGCTGCCAAGATCTTCTCTATGATCTCATCTTGTGTGATCTCTTCTGCCTGTGCTTCATACGAAAGTATGATACGGTGACGTAAGATCTCCTTGGCAATGTAGGCTATCTCTATAGGTGAAACATAATCCTGTCCTTTAAGGTAAGCGATGGCTCTTGAAGCTTTATACATATCTATACTTGCACGAGGAGATGCTCCGAACTCTATGTAGGCTTCTAACTCTTCAAGACCATACGCTTTAGGGTCACGAGTGGCAGAGACCAGTTCTATAATGTACTTTTCTATCTCTTCATCCATATGTACTTTGAGTGCTTCTTCTCGAATGGTCATTAAGTCTTCAAGTGTCGCTACCTGTTGGATTTTTTCAAAAGTATTATTGGCTACACGTCTTGCTATCTCCAGTTCTTCTTCTTTTGTGTTGTAACCTACCACAATCTTCATCATAAATCTGTCCAACTGTGCTTCAGGAAGTTCATAAGCACCTTCCTGCTCCACCGGGTTCTGTGTGGCCATAACCAGGAATGGAAGGTCTATTTTAAAGGTTTCATCCCCGATGGTCACTTGTCTTTCCTGCATCACTTCAAGCAGTGCAGACTGTACTTTTGCAGGGGCGCGGTTGATCTCATCTGCAAGTAAAAGGTTGGTAAAAACAGGTCCCTGTTTGATCTTAAAGGTATTGTTTGAAGGGTCATAGATCTCTGTACCTATGATGTCTGAGGGGAGTAAGTCAGGCGTAAATTGTACACGCTTAAAGTCTAGTCCAAGTGTCTTTGCAAGTGCATTGACTGCTGTGGTTTTAGCCAGTCCCGGAACACCCTCTAAAAGTATATGTCCGCGGCAAAGCAAACCTGCCAAAAGTCCTTCAACCATTTTATCTTGACCGACCAGAACCTTAGCGATCTCTGTTTTAATATTTTCTACGATTTGACTCAAACGACACTCCTCTGTTTTTATGTAGAAAGTATACTTTTGTGAGGTTAATTGAAGGTTAATAATTGGACAAAGAGAGGGAGAAAGAGAGATAACAGTGTGATATCTATGAGATAGGGGAGAACCTGCTTCCAGCAGGTGACCCCAGAAATCTCAAGTCAATAAAATGAGATAAGTACCAGTCTAGAAGTCATACCTTACACCAAGTGAGACGGCATCAAGATCAGGTATATTTGACTTGATAAGCAAACGCTGGTAATCGAGGAAAAGACTCCAGCCTTTACCCTGATCGGCATAGCCGTCAAAGTCCCGTTCAAAAAGAGGATTTGGATTTTCCTCGGTTTTATGGGCATCATAATCTCCCTTTCTGTCTGAGAGATCATACTCTATACCGGCACCGGCAGACCATCCCCAGTCACTGTCAAAATAGCGCAATCTTGCACCATTTCCCAAATTTTCCGTATATCCGTAACCAAGCAGTCCGTAAACATTGACTCTTTCACCTACGGGGTATTGCGGTTTAAGAAAAAGACCTGCATGGGCAAGCGGTGCTCCGCCGTGGGGACCTTCATCCCAAAAAGTACGGATATATCTTGCTTCGATACCTATGTATTCATTATAATCATACCCGCCTCTGACCATCGCACCATACGTAGCATCTTCATAAGAACAGCCTGGCAGCAGATCACAGCCGCTGAGCTTTGCCCATACCAGCCCGACACCAAGATACCATGGTGAAGGATCTATCACTTCTATAGGAATGACCGGAACTCCTGCTGCAGATACATTTTTACCTCCTGCATAGAGTGCTGTACTTAAACTTACAGCGAGCAAAGATGAAATTAAAATTCTTCCTCTCATTACACTTCTCCCTTTTCTTCTTTTCTCATTTCTTCTTTTCTTGCAAAATAAAGTCCTGTCATAAGTGTCAGAAACATCATCAGCATTATACTGAATGTACCTAAAGCATCACCGCCATCAGATGTTTGAGAACTTGCACAGTTTACATTTAAAGACACCGTTGCCGTCGATGTATTGCCTGCCGCATCTGTGATCGTATAGGTAAATTTATCTACCAAGTTGTTTAGATCGGCTGCTGGCGTATAAATGAGTACATCATCTGTCGGATCATTTGCTGTACCACCATCATCCAGTCCAACCGTACCGTAAATTGGCTGTGTAAATTTAATTTCTACCGTACCTGGACCATTTGAACCAAAAGAATCACCGTTTGCAAGCACATTGATCACGGTTGCACCGTAATGCGTGATAGGTACGTTCAAGTTATCTGTTGCATTTGGCAACCCTGAAGCAGAAATTCCAGGAGGTGGTGCAGGTGCAGCACCAGGGTCTTGTACAACAAGCGGGTTTGCACTACAAACAGATGTTGCCGGCGGGTATTGTACCGTTACAGAGGATGCAGGGTTGACAGAAAGTGTCACCGTCACCATTGCATCACTCTGATCCGGATTCCAACGTCTCCAGTCGCTAAACACTTCTTCCCATGTTCCATCTGAATGCTCAATCCATCCTGGCCATACTGTTCCGTTTCCGCTACCATCTACTTGAGCTCCTGCCCATACATAGTGTGTATCGTTGAGAGGTAAACCTGTCACTATCTCTTCATCTCCTCCTGCACCTGTCCATGTCAAGGTTGCTGTTTGCCCTGATGGGTCAAGTCCTTGAAGACGAATGTCATAAGAGATGTAAGGTACATCATTCTCACAAAATGCAATGAGCGTTACTCTAAGACTTTTTAATGTTACAGTAACTGCTGCTGATGCGCTGTCACCATTACTGTCTGTAATCGTATACATAAAGGTATCATGTCCTACAAAACCAGTATTTGGTGTATATATAAACTGATCATCACTAGGGTCATTTGGTGTTCCACCGTCATCTATGGTCACGACACCATTTGCAGGTTGTGTAAATCCTGTGATATTACGCTCTTCTCCAGTATTTGGGTGAGAATCATTGTCTAAAACATCTATGTTTACAGCTGTATCTTCCTCTGTGAACACTGCATCTGCTACTGCATTTGGCACAGGATCAGTCACAGTTGAATCAACGACAGTCACTGTAACTATAGCTGTATCTGTATTGCCATGTTCATCTGTAATCTCATACGTAAAGGTATCTGTTCCTACAAATCCATTGCTAGGAGTATACTCAATGTAATCATCACTTGCATCATTTGGCGTACCATTATCATTGATAGTTGCTGTACCATTTGCTGGCTGACTTGTAATACCTGTAAGGTTAAAGTCATCATAGTCAGGGTCATAGTCGTTTATAACTACAGGAATGTCTACAGCTGTATCTACTTCTGTACTCGCAGAGTCTGCTACTGCTGTTACTGCATTATTTGCAGGGTCTGTTGGGTCTATTATGGTTATGGTTACTGTAGCTGTAGCTGTCCCACCATTTCCATCGCTGATTGTATAGGTAAATGTTGTTGTACCTACAAAATCTGTATCTGGAGTAAATATAACGGTACCGTTAGCATCAAATGTTACATTACCTTCTGTACCCGTAGTATTGACATCTATAATAGTCAAGGTATCACCTTCTGGATCATGGTCATTATTTAGTACTGGCACTGCTACTGCTGTGTTCATTGCTGTTGACTGGCTATCGTCTTCTGCTACTGGTCCATCATTCACTGCACCTACTGTGATATCTAATGTAGAGGTATCTGTATCTGTTGCATCATTATCATCTACCATTGCATAGTTTACTTGTGGTACTGCTCCGTTGAAATCATTTTCTGGTGTAAATGTATATGCACCATTTGCTGCAATGGTAATTGTACCAACATTTGCAAGTGTGGCTGTTTGACCTGCATTATACGTTGTTCCACCTACTGTGAATGTCGTTAATGTATGGTCTGTGCTATCTGCATCTGTTACATTCATCACATTTCCTGTGATTGGTGTATCTTCAGGTGTTGTTACATTTTCATTACCATCACTCATTGGATCTGATACTGCTGTTACTGTGATATCTAATGTAGAGGTATCTGTTCCACCTTCTCCATCACTTATTGTATACGTCACTGTTGGAACACTACCACTATAATTAGTAACTGGTGAAAATGTATAATCACCATTTATTGCAATAGTAATTGTACCAACATTTACAAGTGTTGCTGTGTCACCTGCATTATACGTTACTCCATCCACCACAAACTGTGATACATTAAGACTATCACCATCAGGGTCACTGTCTATCCCATTTCCATCATCGTCTGTCAATACATTACCAGTTGCATCATTATCTTCATTTGTATTATTACTATTATCCGTTGCAGTAGGAGGAAAAGTATCTATAAAGTTATTATCAGCATCCACTTCATTTTTCAATACTGTTACTGGGATGATATTATCATTTGTATCTGTATTAGTATGAGCATCACCATCATCAGTATCATCACCGTCACTAAGTGATATATATGTTGGATTGTCTATTTGTACAATAAAGTAATCATCTGTAATTACGTGATCAAACCGGTATGTACCATCGGCAAGTGTCATTGTTGTCAAGGGAGCACCATTAGCATCATTTACAACATTTCCACTAGCATCTTGAATCTGTATGGTGACACCAGAAATTGGAGTACCACTTTTATGCTTAACACTACCAGTCACATTACCCTCAGGTGGTGTTTGAAAACACAAATCAGCATCTGCTGGCCATCCAGGACTATTCCCTCCAACACAAGAAAATGAATTTGCTGTAGTGGTTAACCCACCTGTACTTCCATTTATTATATGCCCAACAAAACAAATTTGACCACCATTTGCTTTTTCAGCAAAAGACATGGCATGACCACCAACAGATGTATATACCGGATCATTTGTTCCTACAACAAAGCCAGCTGGTACAGATGGATTTTCAACAAGCCCACTGCTTCCATGACCAATATTATTATTGTTTACTTCTCCCCATGTATATAGTCTATTTTTAGCACCTCCACCAGGAGAAGTAATGATGGCCGCTGATGCATATTCTTCAGAGTTATCTGATGTTGAAACAAAAAGAACAGACTCCCCTAAAGGTGTCGATACTTCTGTCCAAATGTCCACAAATGTATTTGCCCCATTATTGATCAGTCTACCATCACTATTGTATCCAAGTCCATAAAGCTTTTGGTCAGAACCTAATGCCAATATACCTGAACTATTAGCATTATTGTCAAAGTATGTTCCAAGTTGTGAAAGTGTTACTCCTCCAGGTAAACCAACTGAACTTACTTGTGTTGCATATGTCTCATCAGTACCAGGTGTTCCATTTCCTAAAGCAACGCCACGTCCCCATGTCCAAACTGTATTATCAGATTTTCTAACATATACTACTTCTCGACTTCCTGTTAACTCTACTACACCTGTTAATGCTACTCCTACAGATGTTTCTACTTTATGCCAAGTATTTGCTGTCGTGTCTGTATTACCTGAGACTTGAACAACATTTTGTCCTGCTACCCAAACTTCACCATTTGTAGTCACTATAAAAAATACATCAGAGTTGGCTTTAATATCTAAAATATCAGTTGGAGAAACCCCACTTGGTAAACTCATTTGTCCTATAGCAGTATCTGGGCTTCTCATATCTACAACTTCTGCGACTGGTCCCCATGACCATAAACCATCTGTTGTCAGTACAAATCCTTGTGCGGCACTGTTCCCTGAAGCGGTTAACATCAAAACATCACCTGTATAGTTATAGCCATTGGCTGGAATAACCAAGTTCATAAGAAGTTGATCATGCCCGTCAGAACCCATATCTTCACCCCAAGTAATAGGTCCCCCAAAACTTGCACCCATATGTGAATGGTACGTTGTGACAATAATATCATCTGTTGGATCATACACTTGCCCTGTCAAATCAGGACATAAATTTTTTGCTGACAAAGATGTCGGAGAAAAAACCAAAAAACCTAACAGAGCAAACGCCCTTAACCACTTCCAAACTATCGTCATATTTCATCTCCCTAGATGTATCGTTAAAGTATGATTTTTGGTAACCCGGCGGTCTGAGAAGTATATAGAAGTCGCTTATCTTGTTGTGTATCTCAAGGCAACCCGGCTATCTCCTCAGATCCGTAGCTTTCCGTCCCATCCTCACGGTATGGTTTGGCTTTATCTAAATTCTGACGAAGTATAATATAAAAATGTCAGAAAAATGTCAGATGATGTCATAAAATCAACTGATTGTTATTAATCTAACGTGTCGCCTGCAAGGAATACCCTACTTTACTGTGTGAGACAATAGGCAGGTCGGGAAGCAGTTTGCGAACAGAATACACTAAAGTACGCAATGCAGAGTCTGATATGCTATTGTCATCCCATAAGTATGAAATGATCGCTTCATAGGCTACAGTGGTATTGACATTTTTACTTAAGATCTCCAGAAGCATACCTTGTTTTTTATTTAATTTAATGGCTTCCCTGTCATAATACAAGAGAGACAAAGTCTGTGAATATCTGTAATATTCATTGATCACGATATCTGTAGCTTCCTCACTCGGAGGGGCGATTCTTGATGCTTCCGAATGTATAAGGTAGCGTTTATAGGCTATTCTAAGTGTGACCAGTACCTCTTTGCTTGAAAACGGTTTTCCTATGAACCCGTACGGAGCAAGCTCCAGGAGTTCTTCAAGTGTGGCATCATCGTTATGTGCGGTGATGAAGATGACGGGCAGAGGATGGGTCTCTAATATTTTTTTGGCTAACTGTATCCCGTCTACCGGACCTTTGATGTTAATATCCATCAGGATCATATCACAGTTTATACTCTTGAGTGCTTCAAGTGTCTCTGCAGCATTATCGAAACATCCCGAGACATTTACCTTGTGCTGGGCAAAAATATCTTGCAGATAACGCTGGGTGATGACCTCGTCTTCAACGATCACAATATTTTCAGGTAAGTCCATTACAACTGTTCCTCCTTGTCAAAAAAGATCTTTATCTTCACACCCTCTTCCCCGTCTATGTAGATGGCAGATCCTGGAAAAGTAGCACTCAGATCATTGATAAGGGTCATGCCTAAGGATTGATACGTTTTTGAGGTATCAAACCCTTTCCCATTATCTTCTATGGACAAAGCATAGCGACCCTCTTTTTGCTTAAAAGAGATATCAATCTTTCCACTGTCCCCGTCAAAAGCATGCTCGATGGCATTGGTGACCGCTTCATTGAAGATGAGCCCGAGGTTCATGGCTGTTTTCATGTCGATCACAACCGGGTCTATATCTGTGTTGATACTGTACTCCGTGTAGGTTTGCAGACTTTGTGCTATCTCTTCGAGGTACTCCTGTATATTCACTTCTTCATAACTTTGATTGCTGTAAAGGTTTTTATGCATGAGAGACATCGCCTTTAAGCGGTCAACATGGGTTTCAAACATTTTTTTATACTTGGGATCATCGATCTTGAAAGACTGGCTTTCAAGAAGACTCATGACTACCTGCATGTTGTTTTTAGTGCGGTGGTGTACCTCTTTAAAAAGTATTTTATTCTCTTCGAGTGCCACATTGAGCCTCTCTTCATAAGTACTTCGTTCCCTTTCAATGATATACAGCATATAAGAGACGACCAGATACCCCAGAACTATCTGGGATAGCAGTTCCCATTCATAGACGAACTTTACGCCTGAAACATAAGAGATCAAAGGGATGAAGAGTAAAATAAAAAACATATTTGTACTCCATCTGATCCCCTTCTCCACTCCTAAAAAAAAGAAAACAAAGATAGGCAGAGAAGCCAGCCAGAACAGTGAAAGTTCAGGATCCTGATCCGGTACGATCAGTGACATGGAGAGCAGAAAAGTAAGTGCCCCCAGGATCATATACGAAGTTTGATTGATAGTCACATAATAAGGGAAAACAAGGTAAGCGACCACAAGGATAAGGACAATGAGCAACTCGATCATCAACATCACATAATACCCCTGCACCAGGTTTTCATAGGCATAAAGCAGCATGATAAAAGCACCGGCCAAAATAAACAGGTTGACCATGGTCGCTCTTAGCCTATCACGGCTTTTGGGTATAAAATACTTACCTTTCAATACTTCTGATTCAAAAAAGTTCACTTATTTTCTCTCTTTCTATAAGATAACTGCTTTAAGTATATTATTAGGAGTATTAGTTAAAGCTGAGATTGTTATTTTTTCAAATACCCCATGGCCGCAGCGATGATGTCATCATCATCTTTGCTTCTTGCCTTCAAAACCACTCTCTCTTTACCCTCTTCTCTAAACTCTATAAAGACATTTTCTCCATAAGAAGAGACTTTTGAAATACCTTTATCTCTGGCAAGTACTTTCATCACCATCACATCGATGAACTGTCTTGTGATCGTATCCGGTTTCCCGAATCGGTCGGCGATCTCTGCTTCTATCTCATACACTTCACCCACACTTTCACAGAGAGAAAGACGACGATAGAGTTCCAGACGTAAACGGTCCTCTTCAATGAGATCTTCATTGAGGTAGGCATCGACTGAGAGTTTCATATCGATGTTCTGTGCCACTTCTTTGTCCTGTCCGGAAAGCTCTTTAATGGCATCTTCAAGCATGCGCAGGTAGAGAGAATACCCTATCTGTTTAATGTGTCCGGACTGTGCTTCACCGATGATGTTCCCGCCGCCGCGTATCTCAAGGTCATGGAATGCCAATACGGCACCGCTTCCAAGGTCAGAATGTGACTCCAGTGCAAGCAGACGGCGTTTGGCATTGTCCGTCAATCGTTCTTTGTCTGTGACCATAAAATAACAGTAGCCCTCTTTGCCTCCACGCCCGACGCGCCCCCGAAGTTGATGCAGATCGGCGATACCGAAATTGTCAGCACCGTCAACGATCATGGTATTGGCATGAGGCATATGGATACCTGACTCTACAATGGAAGTAGAGAGCAGTACATCATACTCACCGTCTTCAAAAAGCATCATCTCATTTTCTGTCTCTTTGGCCGAAATTTTCGAGTGCAGTACAGCGATGCGAAGCTTAGGTAAGAGTTTTAAGAGTACTTTTTTCTTCTCTTCTATCCCTGCAATGGAGTTAAAGACATAAAATATCTGCCCGCCCCTGCGTATCTCACGCAGTATGGCTTCTTTGATGACTTTATCATCATAAGATTTGACAAAGGTCCTTACTCCCTGGCGCTCTGTAGGCGGTGTAAGAATTTCAGAGAAAGACTTTACATCAGACATCGCCAGATTCAACGATCTGGGGATCGGTGTCGCCGACATAGAGAGAAGATGTACATCGATGGCTATCTCTTTGAGTGCTTCTTTTTGTTTGACCCCGAACTTGTGTTCTTCATCTATGATGACTAGTGCGAGGTTTTTAAACTTGGCCTTAAGCAGTGCATGTGTCCCCACCACGACATCAATGGTCCCTTCTTCCAAACCTTTGAGTGTGGCATTTTTCTCTTTTGTAGTAGAGAATCTGTCAAGTTTCCCTATACGTATACCGTGTTCATAAAAGCGCTCTTTAAAAGACTTGAAGTGTTGAGCGGACAAAAGTGTTGTAGGGGCTATCATCATCGCCTGATAATTGTTCTTCACTGCCACAAACATCCCGTTCATCGCTACTTCTGTTTTTCCAAAACCTACATCTGCAGAAAGCAGTCTGTCCATCATCTTCCCTGAGCTCATATCATCCAGCATATCATTAATTGCTTTTTCCTGATCTTCTGTGTGCACAAAACCCGCTTCAGACATAAAGATGGCATGCTCTTCCATATTTTTTTTGAGCTTGATACCCTTTTTTAAATGTCGTTGTGCAGAAAGGTTGATGATCTGCGAGGCGATGGCAAAGAGCTTCTCTCTGACCTTGGCTTTAAGCTTTTTAAAACTGGCTTTCCCGAGTCTGTCCAGGATGGGCAAGGCACCGCCCTCTGCCACATAACGGTCTATGACTTCAAGACTTGACACCGGGATGAGCAAGGAGTCTTCATTTTGGTAGAACATCACTACAAATTCAGAGGTAGACCCCAGAACATCCCGTTTTTCGATCCCCCTAAAGATACCCACACCATAATTCTCATGCACCACATAATCACCGGGCTTGAGTTCATCAAGGACGATACCCGCTTTCTTGACACGTTTGCGTTTGACCGGTTTATTGAGCGATAAAATGAGCCTGTCGGCGCCCAGGAGATTGACAATACCCTCTTGGTAGACAAATGTTATATTTTCAAAAGAGTCCAATTCCGAACCGCGTACGATACTTTCATTTTTAGCAATGATCGTGATCTTTTTGTCTTTGTGTGACTCCAGTAACTTATTGGGGTTCACCGCCTCAAGATCACGATACCTATTCCCTTCCGGAATAGATGGCAGTAAAAATGATTTTCTCGGAACCAGCGGTTCAGTAAGCTCATACACCTCTTTGAGTTCATCGTCCAGATTACTCGCCCATACACCGTCAAAAACTTCTAAGGCATTTTCTCCTAACTCATCAAGGTGCCATAAGCCAAGAGAATCTATGTCTTTAACAAAGGTATCGTATCTGCTTCGTTCTGTTCTGTTTTTGAGCGCTTCGTACTGCGCTTTGTCTAGCGCTAAAAATGCCGGAGTAAAAGTGAAAACTTCCAACTCTTCACTGAAACGTTTTTGTGTATCTTCATCATAGTACTGGATCGCTTCCACTTCTTCATCAAACAAAGAGATACGGTAAGGTTTGTCCGCATCTATAGGATATATATCGATGATATCTCCATGAAAAGAAACTTCACCCTGCCCCGCAGTGATATCTGTAAAATGGTATCCCCAATGATACAAAGTATCTTTAAGTTCTTGTAAATTAAGTGTGTCCCCGAACTCTATGGTTTTTTTATCAAAAAATTCTTCTTTAGGAAAAGGCACGAGTAAAGTACGCAAAGGTGAAATAAGCACCTTTTTCTTTTGACTTTGATAATAGTTTGCCAAAGTAATGAAAAATGCCTGCACATCTTCATCATAGGCACGTAAGTCTTCTCCTGCAGAGACACGAAGGTCTGGCAGAACAAAGGTATCAAACTTGAGTAACACGGCTACATCCCGTATCTGTATGGCTTCTTTGTCATCTTTGCAGATGAGTAGTTTGGCTTCTTTCAGCTCTTCTAAATATTGGTAACTATTACTTTGGTACATTTACTCTCCAAATTCTTCTTGTGGCGGATAAATCCACCCTACGCGGAGACATATTTATAACGCGTAGGGTGGGTTTCCCCACCATGGTTTGTATATTTTAAAAATGCTTCTACTACATAAAATGAGCCAAAAACCAAATAGTCTTCATCATCATTTATTTCATTGTTGAAATTACTATATTTCAATCCTACTTTCTCTAAGGCCTCTTCTATTGCTTCAAGTGTAGTCGCTCTTTGTGCATCTATAGGCAGTATCTCCACACGCTTCAATTTAGGCTTCAAAATACGTAACACTTCTTCATAATCTTTATCATCCAAGGAGTTATAGATCAGCACCACTTTTTTGTCAAGCGCTGCTTCTATGGCTTGCGCTGCCAAAGGATTATGCCCTACATCGATGCGTATGTTTGGAGTTAAAGCATAAAAACGTCCAAAGAGTTCTACAGACTTTAAATCATTTATATCATAGTTTATATTTAAAATATCCAGGGCTTGTAGCGCTACGTTTGCATTTTCTATAAGATAATCAGCCCAAGCTTTTTGTTTTGCAATTTGATTCAACCCGTAGGGCTCAACTTGTGTGTTGACCCTTGGGCAGACACACAGGTCTGCCCCTACGTTATTTGCAATCTTCTTTGCTATTTTAACAACTTCATCATACACCTGAGGTGCCAACAATGCCTTTTTTTGAATACTTCGTATCTTCGTCCCCGCTATCTCTTCTATGCTTTCACCTAAAAAAGCCTGATGGTCTATGCCTATGGGAGTGATGATACTCAACTCTTTATCACAGACATTGGTCGCATCAAATTCACCGCCAAGCCCTGCTTCCAACACCATCAGATCACAATTTTCAAATACTACAAATGCCAAAAGTGTTGTATATTCAAAATAACTCAAACTTTCACTCATCTCTCTGCCCAAAATACTAAAAAGTTTTTGATGTGCCGATTCAAGTATTTCATCTGAACTGTCCACACCATCTAGCCAGATACGTTCATTGAAGTTCACAATATGAGGAGAAGTATAATGTCCGACTTTGAGCCCACTTTTATAAGCTAAATGAGCCACTATACGTCCCGTAGAACCTTTACCATTGGTTCCCACGACATGTACTGTTCGAGGTTGCTTTAGTTGCGGTTTGAGCAAGGCATAAGCCTTATGTACTCTCTCATGGTCTATCTCTTTATAATAAAGAGGTTTTTTAGAAAGAAAACGATCTAATTCCTCATTCCTCATTCCTCATTCCTCATTTTGGTGCAGAAGCATCAAGCATCCCTTTGGCACTCACATAAGCCAGGAACTCATCTAAGGCTTTAGCAAGACCTTTACGGATCGCATCTGTTCTAAGTGCAGAAGAAGTAAGAGAACTTTTCTGAATGTCAGATTCAACGATACTTGAGATCGTTCTATTAAGTTTACCCTCTTTGGTCACCATATAGAAACGCACTGTGATATTGGCACGGTAACGCGTGACATACCCCTCTTCATAGACAAGCGGTGTGAAAGTACTCCCCGCATAGACGATACGTATCTGACTCTTCGCTTCTTCTTTGGAAGTCACCCGTCCTTTAAATCGTGTATAGACCAGACGGTTCATTTCATCTTTCACATACGGTGCATTCTCAGGTTCTGCTCTGTCAACGACCACTTCTACATATACGGTATCTTCAAAAATATTTTTGACCATATGAGAAGAGGGTTTGTAGCCGCAGGAAGTTAGCAGCAATACTGCTAAAATGAGTAGTGAGTAATGAGTAATGAGTAATTTTTGTCTATTTGTCCAAAAAGAACTTTTATATTGCTGCACTATTTCCAACAAAGCGGAGCCACTGCACCGCATACCCTCATTCCTCATTATTCATTCCTCATTCCTCATTATTCATTCCTCATTACTAATTAATTTGGTTTAACCGCAAGATTCACCAGCTTGTTCGGCACCACGATCTCTTTCACGATCGTCATACCCTCAAGCCATTTGGCACCTGCCTCTTTAGCTGCTGCCAGGATCTCATCTTGTGAGGCAGATGGGTTCATTTCAAGCTCTGTACGTTTCTTACCGCCGATCATCACCATATACAAGATACTATCCTGTACAAATACTTCTTCTTTGACTTCCAGTATAGCGCCTAAGTTTTCTCTTGAAAACAATACTTCAGAAAGTTCAGTCGTCACATGTGGGATGATGGGTTCAAGAAGGTTCAACATAATATACATCCCCTCTGTCCATACCTTTGCATTGTCCTGTTTGTCTAGTGCATTAAGTGCTTCCATACAGGCTGCGATGAGGGTATTGAAGGCAAATGTTTTCTCATAAACATCAGATGATTTTTGAAGTGCTTCATACACCTTCACCCGTGCCAGTTTAGACTCTTTGCTTAAAGAGGATTGATCTATGTCAGGCAGAGTGCTTTGGGTCACTTTCTCTTTTCTATCGTAAAGTTTTTTGATGAACCTGAATGCACCCTCAACCGCAGAGTCATTCCATTCAAGCTCTTTAGCAGGCGGTGCAGCAAAAAGCGTAAAGAGTCTGGCTGTATCTGCGCCATACTTCTCCACAAGTGCATCCGGATCAACCGTATTACCTTTAGACTTGGACATCTTTGTGCCATCCATCAAAACCATACCTTGAGTCAGCAAGTTCTCAAAAGGCTCATCTACGTCATGGTAGCCAAGGTCACGCAGTACTTTCGTAAAGAAACGTGCATAAAGCAAGTGTAAAATGGCATGTTCTATCCCGCCAATATATTGGTCTACCCCTAACCAATAATTTGCGTCTTCTTTGTCTATGCCTACTTCATTCCATTTTTTAGGGTTTGTCGCATAACGAAACTGGTACCAGCTTGACTGTACAAAAGTATCGAGTGTATCTGTCTCACGTTTCGCATCTTTGCCACAAACAGGACAGGCACAGTTTTTCCATGTAGGATGATTTTCAAGCGGGTTCCCCTCACCTGTGATCTCCACATCTTCAGGAAGTGCGATAGGTAGATTTTCTATCTTCTCAGGCACAAGCCCGCAGGCATCACAATGCACGAAGGGTATAGGTGCACCCCAGTAACGCTGACGGCTGATACCCCAGTTTCTAAGTTTATAATTTGTTGTACCTTTACCTAAAGATTGCTCTTCAAAGTATGCAATGATCTCTGCTTTAGCCTCAGTATTCTTTACACCCGTAAAAATATCTGAATTTTCCAATACCCCTTCTAGTGTATAAGGTAACGCTTCAACACCGGAGATCACTCTTTTTATAGGCAAAGCATACTTTGTAGCAAACTCAAAGTCTCTCTCATCATGTGCAGGCACAGACATCACAGCACCACCACCATAAGAAGCCAGTACAAAGTTCGCTGTCCATACCGGTATCTCTTCTTTTGTAAGCGGGTGAATCACCGTCAAGCCTAAGTCATACCCCTCTTTACCCTCTTTGGCTCTCTCTATCTCAGTCATATTTGTGATAGTGACTATTTTTTCTACTACTTTAGCATCAAGTAAGTCATGGTCTAATAAATATTTAGTAATTGGATGTTCCGCTGCAAGTGCAGAATAGGTCACGCCATAAATGGTATCCGGACGTGTTGTAAAGACTGTGTACTTATCAAAGTTTCCAGCAAGTTTTGCTTTAGAACTTTCACTAAGTTCAAACTCAAATTCAAGCCCTTGAGATTTACCTATCCAATTCTCTTGCATGGTAAGTACCTGATTTGGCCATTTACCCTCAAGCTGTTTCAAGTCACCTAGCAGATCATCTGCATATTTGATAATGTCAAGGTAATACCCTGGCATCTCTTTAAGCTGTACTTCATTGTCGCAACGCCAACAACAGCCCTCTTCTACCTGCTCGTTAGCAAGTACCGTATGGCAGTCTTCACACCAGTTTACAGTGGTACTCTCTCGGTAAAGTAAACCCTCTTCATACATCTTAATGATGAACTCTTGTTCCCATTTTGTATAAAGTGGGTCACAAGTAGCAAACTCTCGTGTTTTTGAAAAAGAAAGTCCAAGTGTATTGAGCTCTTTTCTCATATAATCAATGTTCGCATAGGTCCAGTCTTTAGGGTGTCTGCCGTGTTTGATAGCAGCATTTTCAGCAGGCATCCCAAAAGCATCCCAACCAATAGGATGTAGAACATTAAAATCCTGTTTTCTATAATAACGTGCAAAAGCATCACCGATGGCATAGTTTCTCACATGCCCCATATGTAATCTTCCACTTGGAAAAGGGAACATAGAAAGAATATATTTTTTCTTTTTTGTTAACGCATCATCAGGCTCAAAAGCCTTTTCATCATCCCATTTTTTTTGCCATTTGGCTTCAATCTCACTTGGATTGTAACTCATTATTGTCTCGTCCTTCACACGCCACTCGTTCCCAACATCCTCGTTGGGAATGCATATTTCAACTATACGCAGGGTGCTTAATTTAATTGAAAAGATTATATCGAATGTGTGGTTAATGATTGCTATGCTGTAGGTTTGGCAGACCAAACGTCAAGAGGGAATCCAAACTGGGATTTGACGTTGGGTAGTACCCAACCTACGTGATGGATTTTAAATTTTTATTACACTTTTTATTGAAACGTATTACACTGACGCATATCCCCAGACTTCAATCCACGTCTTAACCACTCCATACGTTGTTTTGCAGAGCCATGTGTAAAGCCATCTGGGTTGACATGCCTACCTGATTTTTTCTGTAAAGTATCATCCCCTATGGAAGCAGCGGCCCTCAATGCTTCTTCTACATCACCTCGTTCAAGTATGCCAAACTTTTTATGTGCATGATGTGCCCAGACTCCGGCGTAACAGTCTGCTTGAAGCTCAACTCTGACTTGTAAGGCATTGGCTTTGGTACTGCTACCACCCCAACTCTGTTTTGCTTTTTGTACCTTACTTAGTGTACCTTGCAAGTTTTGGATGTGATGCCCTACTTCATGTGCTAACACATAAGCTTGTGCAAAGTCTCCGGGAGCAGAATGGTTTTTTGCTAACTCTTCAAAAAAGCTTTGATCCAAATATACTTTCTGATCGGCGGGACAATAAAAAGGTCCCATAGCAGAAGAGGCAAAACCACAACCACTTTTTGTACCCCCCACGGTAAAGTACCATCACAGGCTCTTTGTATCTCATGCCATACTTAGGAAGTACATCATTCCACACTTCCTCTGTGTACCCTAATGTGGTTTTCATAAAGTCTGACATTTGATTATCTTTGGCTTCATTGGCTACAGTTGTTTTACCTGCTGTACCACCCATACCAATGAGTGTCAATGGATTATAGCCCATAAAATATGCAGCAGCTCCCACACCCACTATCAACATTCCAAACTTAGAACGAAGTAAAGGTTTAACTATAGGCCACAACAGTATCATTGTTCCCATGGAAGGCATATTACCTCCACCACCACCTGAAGTTGCTCTTCTATCTTCAACATTGGTACTTTTTCTTCCACCTTTCCATTTCATAGTGTCCCCTTTAAGATTCTAATTTTATTCCTTTTATTCCTTCAATTATACCAACCAAAAGTAAAAATCTACTACAATTAGACTAACCAATACAAACTCGTTCCCATGCTCCTGCATGGGAATGCATACTTAAATTTTATAAGCAATATACGTTTTGATTTCACCATCTAAACCATATATGTATTCCCAACGAGGACGTTGGGAACGAGAGGCGTTCGAGGAGTACTTTTGTCATTAGCCCTAGCAAGAAAATACCGTCCTGCCACCTTTGATGACCTCATAGGTCAGGAAGCTGTTTCACAAACACTCTCTCTGGCACTTGACGGCAACAGACTCTCTCATGCTTACCTTTTTTCCGGGCTCAGAGGAAGCGGTAAAACTTCTACCGCACGTATTTTCTCCAAAGCATTACTCTGTGAACAGGGTGCCACTTCTCATCCCTGCGGTACCTGTATCCACTGTGTGATGTCTGCAGAGAACCGTCATATGGACATCATCGAAATGGATGCCGCTTCCAACCGCGGTATAGATGACATTAAAGACCTTATAGAACATACCAAATACAAGCCCTCTTCAGCACGCTACAAGATCTTCATCATTGATGAAGTACATATGCTGACCAACCAGGCTTTTAATGCACTGCTTAAAACCCTTGAAGAACCGCCTGATTTCGTAAAGTTCATTCTGGCAACGACTGACCCGCTTAAACTGCCTGCAACCATCCTTTCAAGAACACAGCATTTCAGATTTAAAAAAATACCTCAAAATCTTGTACTTAAACATTTAGAACACATTTTAAACCTTGAGAAGATCGAGTATGAAAGAGATGCCCTGGATATTATTGCACGTTCCGGTGCAGGCTCTCTAAGAGACTCTCTTACCTTGATGGATCAAGCCATTGTCTACTCTAAGAATTTTGTAGACGTCAATACTGTGACCGGAATGCTTGGCATCATAGAGCCCAGTCTTTTGGAAGCTTTACTCCATGATATCATGCACAAAGACACAGCAAAGATCCTGGCCTTTATCAAAATGGCAGCAGATTATGAAGCTGAAATGATCCTCGATGAACTTACCCTCTATCTCAAAGAGTTGCTTTTAGCAGGTAATGGCAAATTTAACCCTATGATCATCGAACGTTTTTTCAGGGTCATAGCCGAATCCAAAGCCTTACTCTCTCTTGGATCTGATGGTGAATTTGTACTCTCCTTATCGCTCTTCAAAATGATGGAATCTTTGGAAATAAAAGATATAGACACTATGATACGTGGACTGGAACAAGAACTCAAAGGAGTTGAAGTGTCTGAGATCATGGTAACCACACCTTCTCCCGATGTCTCTGCCCCGGCAAAAGTCATCACCATCACTGAAGATGAAATAGTTGCTTCACTCCCAGTTGTGGAGACGATAGTAAAAAAAGAAAAAGAAAAAGAGAATAATGATGTAGGGGTCAACCCACGTGTTGACCCTGGGCAGACACAAAGGTCTGCCCCTACACAAAATGTTGAAGAAATACCTACACCACAAATCAATCCCCATCAAAAAACATTTGATATACTTGTCAAAAAACTTTATGATAGGAATTATGATCTGGGTGCATGTTTTGAACGTAATATTGCATTTGAAAGCTTTTTAGACAACACATTGACTTGGAGTTCTATGACTGAGGGTGATGATAAAAAAACACTGATCACACACTGGGGACTCATCAATATGCTTGTAAAAGACATCTTTGGATTTGAAACCAAGATCGTTAATGTAACTAAAAAAAAAGTAGTTGACCTTTCGAGCACTTCGACAAGCCCTGGGAACAAAAGCAACACAATCACAGAAGAAAACCAAAACAAGGTGGCTGAACCTGCCAAGGTTCCCCATCAGGATGCAGACACAGGCTCCATGATAGAAGATATCGAAATGAAAAGTTCATGTATTTCTCCGGAAGCCGGAGATACAGAAGCGGCTAAAGAGAAAGATCCCTCTACCCTGCTTCAGGAGCCTATGATCAAAGAAGCGATCGCTTTATTTGATCCGAAAAAGGTAAGAATTAAACGCAACACGTAGGTTTGGCACTGCCAAACATCAAACCTCAATTCAAACCTACGATTCCGTCCAAGCCTTCGTCACGATCTTAGGTTTGTCATCATGAATCTTAATCTTTTCAGCCCCTACACAACGACCATTTTCATCTAATTCAAACACTATCATTTGCAAGATAGCTTTGCACTTATCCGGTACATCATAATGTCCACTCAGTGATGTTAAAAAACGTTTCATTGGTATAATATCATCCATACCTATCACGCCGTCTCTACAGCCAGTAAGACCAACATCGCTCACATAACAACATCCACTTACTATTTGCAGGTCATCTGTTGCTACATGTGTATGTGTACCTAATATAGCAGAGACATCATTTTTCAGTATTTGACGTAGAGCATTCTTTTCTGAAGTTGCTTCAGCATGTATGTCGATGATAATATGTTTAATATTTTGTGATTGAAGTTTTTTAACCTCTTCTACTATCATCGTAAAAGGGTTATCGACCATAGGCATCGTGTAATGTCCCATAAGATTGATGATAGCCACTTCATAGCCTAAAAGTGTTGTTTTATATAATCCCTCACCAGGAGTTTCTTTGGGGTAGTTAATAGGACGGACAAGAGGATAAGTGTCAAACATAGTGAGGATCTCTTTTTTGTCAAAACTGTGGTTACCCCCGGTCATCATATCGATACCGTACCCCAGCAACTCTATGCAGTTTTTTTCGGTTAAACCAAAACCATGAGAAGCATTTTCATAGTTGGCAATAGTAAAATCAATAAAATGTTCTTGTTGAAGTCTTTTAAGATGGCGCTTAAGCATCAATCGACCCGGTTTCCCGACAATATCACCAATAAACCCTATTTTCAATATATAACCTTTTTCGCTCTCGTTCCCACTCTCCTGAGTGGGAACGCATACTACTCTAAAAACGTAAAAATATATGTGTTACGCCTCAGGAGAGGCGTAACGAGAAGAAACTTACTTACTTTTCCCTGCAAAAGGTAATAATGCAGATGCCCAGGTCAACCCACCGCCAAAAGTATCCAACAACATCAACTCACCCTCTTGAAGTCTCCCAGACTCCCAGATATCATTAAGCGCCATGGGGATAGAAGCCGCAGAAGTATTCCCATACTTACCTACAGTAACTACCACTTGTTCTTCTGTCATTTTCAATGCATCACCAACAGCTTTAATGATACGATAATTTGCTTGATGAGGGATAAAATGCGGGATCTCATCCGCAGAGATCTCATTTTTGGCAAGTATCTCTTTCACATCTTTTGTCAACGTTTTCACTGCCAGTTTAAAGGTTTCATTCCCTTTCATCTGTACATACTGCAAGCCTTCATCAAGTACTTTTTGACTTACAGGATTTACAGAACCCGGCGCAGGTGTGACCAAAAAGTCTGCGTAAGACCCATCTGCGGAAGCATGCAAGTCTATAATTCCTTCTGCTTTATTGGACGTTGCCGAGATCATAGCTGCACCCGCACCGTCCCCAAATAAAATACAGGTCGTTCTGTCTGTATAGTCGACGATGGAAGAGAATTTCTCTGCTCCGACGATCAGTACATTCTTCTTCATCCCCGACTCTATAAATGCTTTGGCCACAGAAAGCAAATAGACAAATCCGCTACATGCAGCCGAAATATCAAATGCCTGTACATCCCGAATACCGATCTTGTCTGAAATGATACACGCGGTTGAAGGCATATTAAAATAATCAGGGGTCACTGTTGCACAAATGACCAGGTCGATCTCATCTTTAGCAATACCTGAACGCTCAATAGCAAGCTCGCATGCTTTAGCAGCCATATCACTTGTATACTCATCCTCTGCAGCGATATGACGTTCTTTGATACCCGTACGCTTCAAGATCCACTCATCCGTAGTATCTACCATCTTTTCAAGATCTGCGTTAGTCAAAATCTTTTCTGGTACATAAGCGCCTATAGATCTAAATGAAGCATATACTGGTTTTGTTTGTGACATAGTTATCCTTAGGACATAAATTAATTGTTACATTTTACCATAAAATAAGTAGGAAGAGTTTTAAAAAGAGGGGAAAGTGTGTTTGTTTTGGGCTTCCTTCTACAGGCTACCACAGTATCTGCGGTAACAAAAATTATTTATTTTCTGTAAGAAGTTTTTCTATGGTAGAGTTTACATCTGACTCTGTATATCTGATCGCCTGGAATATGGCATTCATTATTGCTTTGGCATTTGAGCTTCCGTGACCGATGATCGCACAGCCGTCAATACCAAGTAAGGGTGCTCCGCCATACTCTGCATAATCCACTTGCTTTTTCATATTGCCAAATACTTTTCTTTTCATCATCAGTGCACCTATTTTTGCAGGAAGTGACTTGCGTATATGCTGTCTCATCAGGGTAAAGATGGTCGAGACAACACCTTCAGATGTTTTAAGTAAAATATTCCCTGTAAATCCGTCACATACAACGACATTGGCATTACCATTAAAAATATCTCTACCTTCAACATTTCCCACAAAACCATCCAAATGCTGAAGCAGACCAAAAGCCTCTTTGGTCAAAGCATTCCCTTTGGAATCTTCAGAACCATTAGATAAAAGACCCACTTTAGGAGATGCAATACCTAAGATCTTCTGTGCATAGGCTTCACCCATCGCACCAAATTCATAAAGGTTTTGAGGTGTACAGTCAGTCACTGCTCCTACATCAAGTACCAGTGTTTTGTCTGCAGTGATACTCGGCATCAATGTCGCAAGTGCCGGCTTGGAAATATGCGGTAAACGTCCTATACGTATAGTAGCCAATGTCATCGTCGCGCCACTGTGCCCTGCTGAAACTACTGCTGCTGCTTCTTTATTACGTACAAGTTCAACTGCTTTGTAAATGGATGAATCTTTACGCTTCAGTGCATTGGTCGCCTGATCACTCATAGCGATCACATCTGAGGCTTCAACAATTTCAACTTTATCTGTGTAATATTGGGGAAGTAAAGAGAGTATCTCTTCTTTGTCACCTACTAAAATAGGGAGGAATTTCTTTTGTTCCAGTGCTTGAACCACACCTTCTATGATGGGTTCAGGACCGAAGTCTCCACCCATTGCATCAATCGCGATCTTAATCATCAAGATTACGCTTTAGTTGTTTTGTACTCACCAGTAGTCATGTTCATGTGATGAGGCATTCTCCATGTTCCATCTGCATCTTTAACCGGCATTGGTAATGTCAATTTGTAATGTGTTCTTCTTTTCGCTGCTCTTGTGTGACTCACACGTCTTTTAGGTACTGCCATTTTATATTCCTTATTTGAATGTTATTATTATTGTCTTCTTGAAAATGAGCAAAGCCCATCTTTCAATTCATCTCACTAAAGTCTCGTTTTAAAACTCGATCTCAAAGTCTTCATCATTATTGTCACATTTGTCACAATAGTGATAAGAACTTTCTATTGAAGTTATTTCACTCTCTAGTATGTACGAAAGGTCTATTTCGCCATCTAAAAATTCAATTATATCTAAATCAACTTTATCTTCAGAAACTAAATCACTTAGTTTAAGTCGTAGCTTATTGTCTATCATATATGCATATGCGTCTCCACATCTGTCACAGGTCAACTCAATTTCGCCACACATTTGTGCATCTAAAGTTACTTGATGATAACCGCTCTTTTGTAAAGTTCCCTCAAGCGTTACACCCTTTGAACTGAGTCCAATGGGTTTTGCTGTAGAACCTACCTTATCAAATACAATTTTCATAAGGAAATTCCTTAAACTGTATTAGTTGATCTCTCTTTGTGCAAAGAAGAAATTAATTTCGATCGTTGCGTTTTCAACAGAATCAGATCCGTGTACTGCATTTGCATCAATACTCTCTGCAAAATCTGCTCTGATAGTGCCAGCTTCAGCTTCTGCAGGGTTGGTAGCACCCATAAGATCTCTGTTTTTCGTCATTGCATTTTCACCTTCAAGTACAGTCACAACAACAGGACCCGAAACCATAAATTCTACAAGGTCTTTAAAGAAAGGTCTCTCAGCGTGAACTGCATAAAATGCTTCAGCATCTACACGTGAAAGTCTGATTTTTTTAGTCGCTGCAAGTCTAAGTCCTGCTGCTTCAAATCTTGCAAGAATCTGTCCTACAACGTTTTTAGCTACTGCATCTGGTTTAATGATTGATAATGTTTGTTCCATACTTATAGTCCTAAGCGATTATTTACTTCCAAATTATATTATCTGGAGAGTATTCGGGCGGGATTATATCGAAAAATATTTTAATGTGAGTTTAAATTTTTGTAAGTGAGTACGTAAGTAAAGTAATATGTGCCGGAAATTCCGACACATAGAAGAAAGTAAAAGACTAGTCTTCTACTACGTCTTTTCTAGCTGCTCTATCTTCAAGAGAAATATCTTCTCTCATTGGCATGATTACATCAGCATCATTCACAACATAATTTTCACCATCAATGTAGTTTCCACCGGCAAAGAATTCTTTGTGATCAGCTGTAAATGGCATATCCCAAGTAATACATCCTTCAGTTGGACATGCTTCAGCACAGGCTGGAGAGTCGAAGTGATCTACACACTCAACACATTTATCAGGATATACATAGTAGTACTCCTCACCCGTTGGATTATCATCCTCATCTACGATTGCTTCTACTGGACATTCATCAATACATGCCGCACAGTTGATACATGTATCATTAATAATTACTGCCATTTTTTATCCTTTTTATTTAAATATAATCACACTATAGCAAAAAAAGTTAAATTAATCTTTAATCTCAAAGTCATTCAACATTAAATTTCATTATTCGCTCCCTTTCCCAACAGAGCGTATATATAACGATATTGATAATGGATATTACCTTAAATATTCAGGTACTTTTTGATGTCATTTACTCTAGAGGTTTTCTCCCAAGTAAAATCTTCATCTTCACGACCAAAGTGTCCATATGCTGCTGTTTTTCTGTATATCGGTCTGAGCAGATCAAGTTCTTCTATGATACCTTTGGGTGTAAGGTCAAACAGTTCACTTACACACGCTGAGATTTTTTCTTCATCTACAGATGCAGTACCATGTGTATCTACATAAATAGAAACTGGTTTTGCCACACCGATCGCATAAGCGATTTGTAATGTTACTTTTTCACATGCGCCTGCTGCCACAAGGTTTTTAGCTACATACCTTGCTGCATAAGCTGCAGATCTGTCAACTTTTGTTGGATCTTTTCCTGAAAAAGCACCTCCTCCGTGAGGACAAGCACCACCATAGGTATCTACAATGATTTTTCTACCTGTAAGCCCGGCATCACCTTGAGGTCCTCCGATCACAAAACGTCCTGTCGGATTAATGTGGTATATAATATCATCATGTATCAATTCGGAGGGTATTACTGCTTTAATGACCTCTTCAAGTACTGCTTTTTGTACTTGTTCTAAAGAGACATGATCATGATGTTGTGTAGAAACAACGATCGTATCTATCGATACCGGTTTACCGTCTACATATTTCACAGAAACTTGTGCTTTTCCATCTGGACGCAAAAATGGAACAGTACCGTTTTTACGCACTTCCGCAAGTTTTGCAGTGATCTTATGTGCCAATGAAATAGGCAAAGGCATCAATTCAGGTGTCTCTTTACAAGCATACCCGAACATAAGTCCCTGGTCACCTGCACCTATCACACCGGAAGCCTGATCCACACCTTGATTGATATCCGGGCTTTGTTCACCTATACCATTCAGTACACCGGCAGATCTATAGTCAAAACCATATTTTGCATCGGTATATCCTATATCCTTTATCACTTCACGTGCGATCTCCTGCATCGGTGCATATGCTGCTGTTTTAAGTTCTCCTGCAATAACACAAAAACCATTGCTCACTAACGTCTCACAAGCCACACGTGCCTGCGGATCTTTTTCGATGATA
The DNA here is from genome assembly GCA_002733215.1 of Sulfurovum sp. GTDB lineage: Bacteria > Campylobacterota > Campylobacteria > Campylobacterales > Sulfurovaceae > Sulfurovum. Next base: position 166,515 of record NVUY01000002.1, read on the forward strand.
TAGTCGAGTATAGCATCTGAGATCTGATCAGCCATTTTATCTGGATGACCTTCAGTTACCGATTCACTTGTAAAAATGTATTCGTTAGCCATTTTTTATTCCTTGAAAATATTTGTTCACTGCCACTGAACTTAATAAAAAAATATATTTTATCCCTTTATTAAATCCAATATCATAGGGGTCAACCTATGTGTTGACCCATGGGCAGACACACAGGTCTGCCCCTACAATATACGTTTTGCCAACTGCTCCGGCAGTATCCCCAGAGACTCTTCTACGAGTTTTGTATTACCATGGGTGATAAAGGCATCATCATATTCAAATGAAGTTAATGAAACATCAGAGATCTGCTTTTCACTTAAAAGTTCCAGGATCGCAGAACCTACGCCGCCCATTTTCGCAGAGTCTGAAAAGACAAACCATTTTTTATATCTGGCAGATAAATTGACAAGCATCTCTTCATCTAAAGGTTTCACAAAACGCAAGTCTAAAATACCAACTTCTGTCTCAAGAAGTTTTGCCGTCTGTTCTGCACGTCCTACACCATTTCCATACCCTACAAACAGTACATCTTCACCTTCTTGCAATAAAACAGATTTTCCTAGTTCATAGGCTGGACTCTCTCTATCTTCAGCCCAAAAAGCCCCTCTGGGATATCTAAAGGCACAAGGATGATCATACTCTTTGGCAAAATCCATACAAAGCTTCATCGTTGTCTCATTATACGGTGCCAGCAGTGTCATGTTCGGGATACCCCTCAAATAAGAGATATCAAAAGCACCTTGATGCGTCTCTCCATCTTCTCCAACGATCCCTGCTCTGTCAAGAGCAAAAGCCACACCCAGATCCATCAGTGCGATATCGTGGATGACCTGGTCAAAACCGCGTTGTAAAAAGGTTGAATAGATCGTACAAAACGGCTTAAAACCTTCTTTTGCAAGAGGCCCCATGGAAGTCACTGCATGCTGTTCTGCGATGGCAACATCCCAAAAACGTTCAGGATATTTGTCCATGACAGCTGTCATTCCCGTACCGCTTGGCATTGCAGCCGTCACACCGACCACTTTGTCATCTTCATCTGCAAGTGCTACCAGTTTCTCAGAGAAAATGGCAGTGGCGGCTTTCGCCCCATTCTTTTTTGGGGATTCCCCTGTTTTAAGATCAAAAGCAGAGACGCCATGCCAATGCTCTTTGGTACCCTCAGCGATCTCATAACCTTTTCCTTTGGTGGTCTGGGCATGAATGATCACCGGTTTGCCCAAAGCTTTGGCCACTTCCATGGTTTCGATCAAGGATTCAATATCATGTCCGTCTACGGGTCCAATGTATTCGATCCCCAGCTCTTCAAACAAAATACCCGGGGTGATCAGTTTCAAAGACTCTTCAAATCTTTTTGCCATATAAGAAGCACTCTCAGGCATATGTTCAAGTACCTTTTCAACACCTCCTTTGAACCGTTGATAGAAAGACCCTGCCATCGTTTGAGAAAGCAGCTTGGAAATAGCGCCGATAGGTTTTGCGATACTCATTTCATTGTCATTGAGGATAATCACAACAGGGTATTTTCTGTCACCCAGTTCATTCAGTGCTTCATACACCATGCCCGCAGACATACTCCCGTCACCGATAAAAGCAACAGGAACTCTCTCTTCTCCCTTAAGTGCTATAGCTTTTGCTGCACCTACAGCCAAAGAAATAGAAGTCGAACTATGTCCCGCCACATAATAATCATACTTGGACTCTTTAGGCTTTGTGTATCCGCACAACCCTCCGAACTGACGCAAGGTATCAAAACTCTCCCATCTGTCTGTCATCAGTTTATGTGCGTATGCCTGATGGCTTACATCAAAGATAAAAGGATCTTTAGTCACATCAAAAACTTTATGCATCGCTACGATAAGATCTGTTGCACCCATCGTCGAAGAGAGGTGTCCGCCATTTTGACTGACCGTATCCAAGATCTTCTGTCTGATATCCGTAGCTAAAGTATTGAGCTCTTCTATAGAGTACGTTTGTATATCCATGCTATCCTGTCTTTTTTCCAACTAAGCTTTCTATATAAGCATTCGTCAGTTTTTTTGTAAAAATGATCTGTGCATCATCATAAGCCAAACCTAACTCTTCAGCTAAATTCCTCAACTCTTTTTTCGTTACTTTGTTCATACTACTGTATGCTGCTTTATCTGGGATAAAATCATCCAAAATAAAAGGTTTCTCTTTCACTTCACCTGCTTTGACCACTGCAACTTTTTTCAAGCTATGACCTCTGAGAAGTGTTTAAAGAACACATCATTCTGTTTTGCTGTTCCTATGGTGATACGTATGGCATTCATTTCGTAAGAAGCCAGGTTACGGATAATAATCCCTCTTTTCAATAATGCCTCTGAAATTTTTGTAGAATCCATATCCTCATCAAACAAATAAGTGATAAAGTTTGTGTAACTCTCAATGTACTTAAACCCCTGTTCATTTGAAAAAGCTTCATAACGTTGTATCTGTTCTTGGTGTAAAGCGATAGACTTAAGCACAAAGTCATCATTTTTACACGCTTCTATCGCTACGGCCAAAGAGAGTGTAGAGATGTTAAAAGGAGGTCTCATTTTATAAAGTTCTTGTATAAGCTCAGGCTGTGAGATACCATATCCTACCCGCATACCACCCAAACCATGTGCTTTGGAAAATGTACCTAGATAGATCACGTTTTCAAAGCCTAGCAGATCATTTGGCGTGATCGCATAGGCAGGGTCTTTCGCCGCAGCATACTCCATGTAGGCACAGTCAACCACAATAAGCGTTTTTTTGTCCACTGCCTTGATGATCTCTAATACCTCTTCTTTACTTGTTGCATCACCTGTCGGGTTATTGGGTGTACAAAGATAAATGATCTCCGGTTTATACATACGGTAAGCTTCCATAAATTCATCATACTTATGTTCATAACTGGCTGTTCTGTATATCTTGGCACCCATCTGTTTTGCGTAAATTTCATACATGGCAAATGTGACGGCAGACATCAGAACAGAAGCGTTTTCATGTAAAACTGCCCGAGAGATAAACTCCAATACCTGGTCAGACCCTGCACCGATGATGATATTTTCATCTTCCACATCAAACTTGGCACTTAATGCCTCCTTGAGTTCGAACATAGAGTCATCAGGATAAAGATGGGCAAGATCAGCATTGGATCTGATCACTCTTGATACAGCAGGATTTGTTCCTATAGGATTTTCATTGGAAGCCAGTTTTACCACGTCTTCAGGAGCAATACCATAGTCTCGTACCACCATTTCAATAGGCTTTCCGGCTTCATAAATCTTGATGTCTCTTAATACTTTATTAAATCTCATTCCATACTCTTTTTTAAACGTCTTCAGTCTCTTTAACATAAGAGCCCAGTACTTTAATTTCATGTTTCATGTTTTCCAAGATCGCTTTGACCACTGCATCATCTTTATGTCCGTTAAACTCTATAAAGAAAATAGACTCACCCTCTACAATATGTGACTTGATCTTGGTCAGGTTAACCTTTGCTTCTTCAAAGTAATTGAGGAAATCTACCAGTGAACCCGGCTTATTTGAAAGTCTTACCAAGAGTGATGTTTTATCATTACCCGAAGAAGCATTTTCAAAATTTGAAATAATGAAAAATCGTGTTCTGTTTTTTGTGCTGTCTTCTACATTGTTAAAGCGTATAGGTAAATTGTTCAACTTTGCTGCAACTGCAGGACAAAGTGCTGCTGCTGTTTCATCTTTCAATGCAAGCTTTGCTGCTTTGGCTGTAGATTCTACAGGGATAAGTTCTACATGATCCAGTCCAAGATTCTGTAAAAACTTACGACATTGACCAAAAGCGATATCTTTAGAGTAAATTTTTGTGAGCTTTGTGATATCATCATTCACAGTAGCAAAGGCCAAATGCACATCTACCATCACTTCTCCAATGATCTTGAGATCATATTCATCCAAACAGTGGATCGTATCACTCACGATACCGTTAGAAGAGTTTTCTATTGGGATGACACCAAACTTTGCCGTACCCTTATTGACCTCACGAAATATGCCCTCTATAGACCCCATAGGCAAATAAGCAGACATTGCACCGAACTTACTCTCTGCAGCCTGATGTGTAAAACTTGCTTCTGGTCCAAGGTATGCTACCCCTTCAGGAAGTTCAAGGTTTCTCGCCACAGCGAACATTTCCAGAAAAAGTGCATCGATGGCATCATCAGTCAGCTTGCCGTCATTCTGTTCTTTGAGACGATTTAAAATAGCTCGTTCACGTTCAGGACGGTAGATAGGCGCACCGGTAGTATTTTTTACTTCTCCTACCTGATGTACGAGTTCCATACGTTCATTATAGAGTTTCAGTAACTTGTCATCAACGCTGTCTATCTTTACTCTTAATTCATCTAAAGTCATTTCCCTCTCCTCTTGTAGGTTTGGCATTGCCAAACATAAAGTTCATCCATTATATCGTTTGGCAATGCCAAACCTACACCAAAAATTCTCGTTCCAAACGTACCTGATCTTCATAGGTTTCACGTTTTCGGATGAGTCTGTCAACACCACCCTCCAAAGCAACTTCAGCACTTTTACCACGGGTATTGTAGTTACTTGCCATAGTAAATCCGTAAGCACCTGCAGAGTGTATCACAAGCAGATCATTATGTTCAAGTGGCGGAAGTTGTACACCCTTACCAAAAAAGTCTCCACTCTCACAAACAGGTCCCACTACATCTGCTGCCGTTTTTTCACCTTCTGCCTTCACCGCTTCTATCTGATGATAGGCATCATATAAACTCGGTCTTAAAAGATCATTCATCCCTCCGTCTACAATAACAAAACGTTTGCCGTCATTCACTTTTTCATACAGTACTTTGGTAAAAAATGCACCTGCATTGGCTACCATATAACGTCCCGGTTCACACAATAGGGTCAGATCAAGTCCTTTGGTTGCATCAAAGATCACCTGCGTATATGCAGTTTCCGAGATCGTTACTTCATCAGAGTAAACCACACCGATACCACCACCTACATCAAAAAATTTAATGTCGATCTTGATCGCTTTAAGTGAACGTACCAGGTCTGCAACGATCACACAGGCTTCTCTGATCGGATCAAGTTTTGTCAACTGTGAACCGATATGAAAATGGATCCCCACAGGGTTAAGGAATTCTGACTTGTTTGCATAAATATACATACGTTTCGCCATATCGATCTCTACACCAAATTTATTCTCATGTAAACCTGTTGAGATATAGGGATGGGTCTGAGGGTCTATATTGGGGTTGACACGCACAGAGATACGTGCCTCTTTGCCAAGCTCTTTTGCCATCATTTCAACGCGCTTCATCTCTGCTTCACTCTCTAAGTTGATCAGCAGAATATCTTTTTCCAGTGCTTCACGTATCTCATCATCTCTTTTTCCTACACCCGAAAATATGATCTTGTATCTGTCAACGCCCGCATCCAGTGCGCGTCTCACTTCACCGATACTGACACAGTCCGCACCAGCGCCCATTTTTGCCAAATGTGCGATCACGGAAAGGTTGGAGTTTGCTTTTACTGCGTAGTTAATGAGAGATTTCTTACCCGCAAAAGCATTTTTTAGCGTTGTGTATCTATTTTCAATATAATCAAAATCATAAACGTACAAAGGCGTACCGTATTTGTCTGCCAATGCTTTAGTGTCAATATTCATGTATTATCCTAAATCTACCTCTAAACGGGTTCTATTTTATGGTGATTTTATCTAAATGTTGATTAAAAGGCGGATTTAATGGATATATGGGGCTTAGCTGATCGTTTTCTCATCCGTAAAATATACATATATGGCGTAGATCCACAAAAGCACTACGGGCAGTATTGCTGTCAATTCAGGGATCAAAATACTATTGGAACTCAGTAGAGACAATCCGTACAACAGACCCCAACTGGAAAATGTAATGGCCATAGAAAATGCGATCACCGCTCCTAAATTGACCATTCTGGCATGAAAAGGTAATTTAAAGAACAGTATCACCAAGAGTGCCAAGGCAAAAAGAGGTACCACTACTTTGTCATAGAAGATTGCTCTGATCGTATCTGTATCCAGACCTTGCTTACCAAGCAAGATCCAGCTCTGATAGGCATCCAGAGTATTCAGTGACTTACCCTCATAAAGTGACTCTATGATCTTAGGCTTGTAGCCTTCTAACGTTTCAATATTGTCTTTATGCTCTACCTTGTATCTTTGTAAGATATTATTTTCATAGATATGTGTTTTTATCGTCGCATCTTTTGCATGCCATTTTGTACCGTCAAACTCTGCTTTGGGCGCGTTTATCGTATAGCGTACTTGATGCCCTTCAACTTTAAAGATCGTAATATCTTCTATGATTTTTTTTATGGGGTCGAGCGTTTTGATATAGACAAATGTATCATCATATTTAAAAAAGATATCATTGACATCATACACATCCAATTCATTTTTGACCAGCGCACCTGCTTTATCCTGTGCATATGCAAATTCTGTCGTCTGCAGTATCAAAAAAATGGCATAGGTCACTGATGCTACGGTAAACAAGGGTAAAAGAAGTCTTTTTTTATTGTAACCAAAGGCATGCAAGGCACCCATTGTATTGTTTTTGACCAGTGCAAGTTTTGTCATGATCAAGGCGAAGACAGTAGCCAGAGGATAGAGTGTACCTAAGGCTTCTTCCCATTTGTAAAAGATATAAAGTATTTTATAATTTGAGGCAACATCCAGATGCTGTGCAAATTGAAAATAATCGATCACAGCATAAGCAAAAGAGAGTCCAAGAAGAATAGCCAAAAGATTTTTGATATACAGTTTTGATAAATATCTAAAATGTAAAGAGGGATATAAGAGACTCACAGGTCCAACCCGTCTATGGATTTCAAGCTATATCTGGATTTGACTTCATTTAACTCTTGATCCGCCAATACTTTACATGCCTTGGCAACATGGTCGATAAGAGACTCAAGTACTTGAGTCTCTTCTTCATTGAAGTCATGCAATACATAGTCTGATACCTGAGACCTGTGTTCCGGTTTTCCTACACCTACCCTCACACGTAAATACTCTTTTGTAAGATGTGAGTCTAAAGATTTGAGTCCATTGTGTCCGCCATTTCCGCCACCTCTTTTAAAACGTACCGCGCCAAAAGGCAGATCTATATCATCGTGGATCACGATCACATCTTCAAGTTCTACCTTGAAAAAATGTTTGACAGGTTGCACAGATTTTCCTGAAAGGTTCATAAAGGTTGTAGGTTTTAAAAAAAGTGAAGAGGCAGAGCGACAGAGCTTACCGTGAAAAGAAGTTTTGGAAATGTCTCGGGCAGGAAGACCATTAATGGCACAGTCATCAACAAGTTTGTCGATGACTTTAAAGCCGATATTATGTCGTGTGTTTTCGTACTGTGATCCCGGATTACCTAGACCTACGAAAAGTGTCATAATGGTTTATTTCATCTATACTTATTTGGCTTTGATCACACCACAGACAGCAACATCTAATCTGTCCATTATTTTACAGTTTGCAGGTGCTTCAATATCTCTTACAAGAATTGACTCATCTCTGTCAAGAGGCTCAACATCAATATCAAAATTTACAGGCATATCTTCGATAGCCCCTCTTAATTTCAATCTTTTTTTAGACAGTACAAGTACCCCTTTGTTTTTAAGACCAACAGGTGTTCCGTGAGTGATAACAGGTACAAGAACATTTGTTACCTGACCTGGTACTGCTACTCTTAGATCTACGTGAAGCACATCACCATTCACCGGGTGTAATTGATACTCTTGGATAAATACAGAAATCTCTTTATCGCCAACTTTAACCGGGAATGCAAGTGTCTCTTTATTTCTGACTGTTCTTACAAATTCACCACGTTTAAATGCAGCATTGATGTTTTCAACACCCTGTGCATAAATGTTTGCGATTAGATAACCATCTCTTTTAAGCTGTTTTGCATTACGCTTACCGATACTCTCTCTAACGATACCTTCTAACATATCTGTCCTTTATTACATTGTATAATTTTTTACTCAATCAATTGCTTCATTCAGTAAAATAGACGCGAATTATACCCGCTTTAGTTTAAATTAAACCCTCTTTAATTTAATTATTCTTCTTCCTCTTTAAAGGCAAAGACATCTGCGTTGTTTTCATCGGCATATTCATCTACAATCGCCCCTTTTCCAACCCCTTGCATTTTCAATTTCATATCTGCAGGATTCGTTGCATACTCCAAGGCTACTTCTTCTGTGATCTCGCCTCTGCGTAAGATATCCAACACGGCTTGGTCAAAAGTCTGCGTTCCATAGATCTCTTTCCCGTCGAAAAGTGCATCAGGGATCTCTGCATCCCTGTTTTCTGCTATCAATTGTTCAATTCTTGCTGTCTTTTTCAACACTTCGATCCCTGCAACCCTTCCTCCGCGTTTCGTAGGAATAAGTCTTTGGGAAATAACACCTTCAAGTACAGAAGCCAAAGACATACGGATACGGTTCTGTTCTTCATTACCGAACATACCGACGATCCTGTCTATCGTCTCTTTTGCATCCAGAGTATGAAGGGTTGAAAATACAAGGTGCCCGGTATTCGCCGCATGTAATGCGATATCGATCGTCTCCAGGTCCCTCATTTCCCCCACAAGTATGATGTCAGGATCTTCTCTCAGAGCTGCTCTCAGTGCATCAGAAAATGAGTGGGCATCCTGACCGATACCCCTTTGATTTATCAGACATCCTCTGTCTTTATGTACAAATTCTATCGGGTCTTCCACCGTGATAATATGTTTTTTCTGCTCTCTGTTGATCTTGTCTATCATCGCTGCCAGAGTGGTAGATTTACCGGAACCTGTCACACCCGTGACAAGGATAAGCCCTCTTTGTATCTCTGTGAATGTTTTTATCACAGGAGGAAGATTCAGCTCATCCAGTGTTAAGATCTTCACAGGAATAATACGGAAAACGGCAGAGAGTCCATCCATCTGATAGAAAAAGTTTACACGAAATCTGTTTTCATCGCCCAATACATAGGAAAAATCCAGACTTCTGTCTGTGTTTAACTTTTCAAACTGATCTGCTGTAGTGATCTCTTTGACCAGTTTTTCCATCATCTCCGGACTTAAAGAGTCTTTTCCCAATACTTTCAAAACACCATGGATACGTACTCTCACTTGAGAGCCCGCTTTAAGATGGAGGTCACTCCCACTATTGTTGATCATTGTTCTAAGATAGAGTTTGAGCTTTTCTTCCATACTGATCCTTTTAAGGTATTTCTCTACTTCAGGCTATCGAGCATCTCTTGGAATGCTTTTTCAAAAGCTTCGAGACCTTCTTTTAAAAGTTGGCTGTAAACTTCATCCATATCAAACCCGTTGTCTGCCAATTTGGTAAAGTATCCATTGATGACATCCTCTTCGATAGGAAGTTTAGGTGCCGAGGCTTCAGTCTCTATGTATGCTTCTATGGTTGCTAACGGTGCTGTATTGACAGAGTGTGGCGCCAGTAACTCTCTCATATAATAATCTGCTTCCAGCTTATCACCTTTTACGCCCGTACTCGCGAACAGCGTACGCACGCTGGGTGTATGCTTCCCTTCTATAAGATTGTAAATTTTTGCTGCATTGTAAATACCTGTTTTTGAAACATCCAAGCCCTCTAGTTCCAGCTCAACATCCAGTAATCTGTCAAAACGGCTGACAAAGATAGAGATCACCGCTTCAACTCTTCCGCCTCCGTCACTCTCAAAACTGTCTAAACCTTTTTTTATGGCTTTTAGACATTTTTGTGCCTGCTTGGGAGAGAAGATCAGTGTAGCATTGACAGAGATCCCTGTGCTTATAAGTGCTGTCATCGCTTCATACCCGGCTTCCGTTGCAGGCACTTTCACCATCACATTGGGCTCACCTATGGCAGCAAAAAGTCTTTTACCTTCCTCTATCGTACCTTGGGTATCGTTTGAAAGAAAAGGATCCACTTCTATAGAGATATACCCGTCATTTCCCTCATCATAAGAAGATCTCAAGGCCTTCGCAGCCGTACGGATATCTTCTATAGCCAAGGCTTCATATTTCTCTTTGGCACTTTTTCCGCTAAGAGAATCCAACTGCTCTTTGTACGCAGGTGACGTAGTAATAGCCAATGCGAAGATCGAAGGGTTGCTTGTTGCACCGTTAATGATTCCATTCTCAATGAGTTTTGGAAACTCATTTTTAAGATAATCCCTCTCAACGAAGTCTAACCATAAAGAGAAATTTATGTCCCTGTTTACCATCTTTTATTCCTTATATTCCCATGTAAAATTCCGCCATGAACCCACATCACTGCTTTTATGTATGCTCACTTCCAATGCATCAAGAAAAATATCTCTATCCACAACTTCAGCCCCAAGACGCAACATATGATCTGTTTTCATCTGACAGTCTATAAAATCATAACCTCTGCTACCTAAAACATCACTTAGTGCTTTAAATGCTACCTTCGATGCATCTGTTGACAAAGAGAACATTGACTCACCAAAAAATGCCTTTCCAAATGCCACACCATAGAGTCCACCTACCAGTGTACCCTCTTTATATACTTCAACAGAGTGCGCAAACCCCTCTTCATGCAGGCGTGTATAGGCCTCTATGATCTCACCTACGATCCATGATGACTCCTGTCCTTTTCTAAACATAGTAGCACAATGTCCAATGACCTCTGAGAAGTGTCGATCAAACGTCACAGAAAATTTTCCAGAACGTAACACTCTTCTAAATGATTTATGTACTTTAAAGTTTTCGGGGTAGAGTAGAAGACGCGGATTTGGTGACCACCAAAGTATAGGATCATCTTTAGAGTACCAGGGGAATATCCCTTTTTTATACGCAAAGAGAAGTCTATGGGAAGAGAGATCACCCCCATACGCAAGCAAACCTTCATCTGAAGCTTGTCTAGGATCGGGGAATGTAGATGAGTATTGACTCAAAGGCGGTATAGTGTAATTTTCCTCTTCAAACATTGAAGCTATAAAACCTATTTACCTTCAAATGCAAATACCAGCTTCTCATCTTTATAGCTCACTTTAACCAAACCGCCTTTTTTCAGGCTGCCAAAGAGGATCTCATCGCTGAGTGCCTCTTTTACTTTTTCATCTATGACACGGGCAATATGTCTTGCCCCGTAACGTTCATCATAGCCTTTTTCGGCCAGATATTCTTTGGCTTTTTTGGTTAATTTTACTTTCACATCTTTAGGTGCAAGAAGGATATTCAGTTTATCCAATTCTCTATCGACAATCGTGACAAGCACATCTAAACCAAGCGCATTAAATTCAATGGTCCCGCTTAAACGGTTCCTGAACTCAGGAGAGAAGAACGCTGCAAGTGCTTTATCGGTCTTCATGGATGCATCTTTGTTAAAGCCCATGACATTGGCTTCTTTGGTTCCTATATTCGAGGTCATGATGAGTATTACATTTTTAAAGTCAGATATCACACCGTTATTATCGGTCAGTTTCGCGCCGTCCATCACCTGAAGCAGAATATTCATGATATCCGGATGTGCTTTTTCCACCTCATCAAGAAGCAACACGGTATGTGGATGTTTTTTGATCATTTCAGTCAGCAGTCCTCCCTGCTCATACCCTACATATCCCGGAGGCGCTCCTAGTAGACGGGAGATCGTATGCGGCTCCATATATTCACTCATATCCAATCTCTCGAAGTGTACATGCAGGGTTTTGGCCAATTGGATCGCAAGTGCTGTTTTCCCCACACCTGTCGGTCCTACAAATAAAAAACTTCCTATCGGTCTGTTTTCAGCATTGAGTCCTGCATAGGAACGTTTAATGGCTGTTGTCAACGCCTTGATCGCTTCATCCTGTCCGATGATATGCGAAGCAAGATCTTTTTCAAGCGACTTTAATTTTCTTGTATCGTCCGTACCGATCACAGTGGAAGGAAGTTTCATGATCTTCGCCACAGACTCTTCAATGTCTTTAGGCTGTACCACAACACCCTCTTGTCCTCGAAGCATAAAATGCGCACCCACCTCATCGATGATGTCCATGGCTTTATCCGGGAGAAATCTGTCGTGCAGATATTTTACGGAGAGATCGATAGCTGACTGCAGTGAAGCGTCAGTAAATTCAATGTTATGATACGCTTCATATTTATGTTTGATCCCTTTTAAAATGATCATCGTATCTTCGATACTAGGCTCTTCTATATCGATCTTGGCAAATCTGCGGCTCAGTGCTTTGTCTTTGTCAAAAAAGTTTCTATATTCAGTATACGTTGTGGCACCTATACACTTCAAATCTCCACGTGCAAGTGCCGGCTTGAGTAAATTGGAAGCATCCATACTCCCCCCACTCGTTGCACCTGCGCCTACCATCGTATGTATCTCATCGATGAACAAGATAGCATCATCTTGTGAGCTAAGTTCCTTAATGATACCTTTCAAACGCTTTTCAAAGTCACCTCTGTATTTCGTTCCTGCTACCAAAGCACCCATATCCAAAGCAAAGACTTTTGAATCTTTGAGTATATCAGGCACATCTCCTTCAGAAATTTTCAGTGCAAGCCCTTCAGCGATGGCTGTTTTACCCACGCCAGGTTCACCGACAAGCAAAGGATTGTTTTTCTTGCGACGACAAAGTGTCTGCATCACACGTTCTATCTCAGCTATACGTCCCACAACCGGGTCTATCTTACCCGTTTTGGCAAGTGCAACAAGCTCCACGGTAAACTGACCTAAAAGTGTCTCTTCTTCTTTTTTCTCTTTTGGATTGTCCTCTACTTTTGTATAACGGTGAGAGATGACCTCCAACACATCCACACGTGCAATGCCCTCTTTTTTCATCAGGTGGACTGCATAGGAATGCTCTTGCATAAAGATCGCTGCCAGCATATCCCCTATACTGGCCTCTGTTCTGCCGGCACTGTGAATATGTGTCATCATATCATTGATGGCACGGGAAAGTGCTACGGTTTCAAACGGTTCTACTGCTTCTTTCAGTGAGGGTACTGTCTTGGTGATATGCTCTACAATACCGTTTTCAAGTACATTCAGATCTGCATCCAGTGCTGAGAGTACCTCCTGTCCTGCCTCAGAGCTGACAATGGACAAAAATACATGCTCCACCGTCAAATACTCATGTCTGTTCTCTTTTGCATACCCTACAGCTTGCTTAAATACATCATTTAGTGCAATACTTATCATTATTTGTCCTTTAACTGTCTTCTTCTATGGTAGCAAGTAACGGGAACTCATTTTGTTTGGCCCGTTGCTTGACTTGCTGCGCTTTGGTTTGTGCTATTTCAAAACTGTAGACACCACAAATGGCTTTGTCTTTTTCATGTATCTGTAACATGATCTGTTCTGCCTGTGCAGAACTCTTGTGAAAAATATCTGTCAACACTTCAACGACAAAATCCATACTGGTATAGTCATCATTGTGCAACAGCACTTTAAACATTTGTGGTTCCTGTAGTTCTAAAGCTACATCTAATTCTTCTTCTATCTTTGGCATATTATGTTAAAATTCCTACTCAAATATTATTTATCTTTTCTATTATACAGAAATTCAAGGAAAATGCAAGTGCAATCACTTTTCATCACTGCTACCGGCACCAACGTGGGTAAAACATACACCACAGTTAAACTCATCGAATCTTTTGCCTCCAAAGGCTTGTCCGTAGGGGTTTTCAAACCTATAGAAACAGGCGTACAGAATATCGCACCTGATGCCAGTTTACTCTTAAAAGCCTGTCAAAAGGTAAATGAAAAATTTAAAGACCTAAATCCGCATGACATTACGGCCTACACTTTTCCTTTACCTGCAGCTCCCTTTTGTGCCGACCCTGAGCGTACTATCCAGATCCAAAAAATCATAGAAAAACATGATGAACTCTCAAAACTTTGTGACATCCTTCTTGTAGAAGGGGCAGGAGGTCTCATGGTGCCCGTCACAAAAGAGTATATGATGATAAATCTCATCAAAGAACTGGAGGCCAAAACACTTCTGGTCACCCCCAGCAGACTAGGTTGCATAAACGACACAATACTTTCCATACTTGCCTTAAAAACGTTTGATATAGATTTTGACTGGTGTGTGAATGTCTATGAAGACAAAGAAAGTTTTCAGGAAGTCACGCAGCCTTATTATGATGAAGTTTTTCCTGAGTGGTGGAGTGTTGAGGACGGGTTAAATAGATTTATCTCACAATCATTCTAAACCTTTTACCATCGATTCGATATAATGACAAAATTAAATGCAAAGGGTACTGATGCAACACCTGGTAGACACAAACGACTTTACAGACCAACAGATACAAAACCTGCTGGATGATGCCAGATCCTTCAAAGAAAACCGTCCTATTCAACTGCTCAGGGACAGACTTTTTATTACCCTCTTTTTTGAAGCCTCTACCAGAACACGAAGCTCTTTTGAAGTTGCCGCCAAAAAACTGGGTGCGGCAGTAGTGCATCTTGATCCTTCCCGCTCCTCTACCAAAAAAGGTGAAAGTCTTGAAGACACCTTTGCAAACCTCTGTGCCATGGAACCTGATGCCGTGATTATCCGTCACAGTGATAATGAAGCGCCCAGAATGCTGGCAGAGATGCAGATGACTTCTGTTATCAATGCCGGCGCGGGGAGTTATGCACACCCTACCCAGGCACTTTTGGATCTATTTACCATGGTAGAACATTTTGATGGTGATATCAAAGGGAAAACTATCGCTATTGTAGGTGACATTGTCAGTTCCAGAGTTGCCTCTTCGGGCATACGTCTGCTTACACGTATGGGGATGAATGTCCTTTTGGTCGCACCTAAGCCATTTATGCCCGAGAGTGACTTGCCGCAGTTTGAGAAACTTGAAGATGTGCTAGAAAAAGTCGATGTGATCATGTCACTTCGTGCACAACTTGAGCGTCATGCTTCACCTCTTTTTGATGATTATGCTGCCTATGCCAAACACTACTGCATTAACCATGACCGTCTAGGAGATAGAGACATCCTGGTTCTTCACCCCGGGCCGGTGATGCGAAATATAGATATCTCTGATGAGATGCTTGAAGATCCCCGATGCAAAGTGCTTGAACAGGTTAAGAATGGGGTGTATATGCGTATGGCTATTCTTAAATTATTGCTACTAGATAGCAATAATTAGTACATAGCGAGTAGTGCGTAGTGCGTAGTAGCCAAAAAAGATCTTTACCCTCTCAAACCGTTTGGTTAAATCATGCAGAAGGGGTTAAACAAATTAATCATTTTGGTCAAAAACGTACTCCTTTTCTTTTTATCACTTCTTATGATGGTGCAAAAGTCTTCGCAAAACCTCTTAATAATTTAGATGATGACATCTTCTATAAATTGGAAAATTGGCGTAACTACCCTCTAAAAAAACGTAGTAAAACCTTTACTTTTTTCAAATCTCCCGTGGATTTCAATACTTACGAAAAATCCCTCAACAAAGTGCTCGAAGAGATACGTTCAGGCAACACCTACTTACTCAACCTCACATTTAAAACCCCCATAGAAAGCAGCTTGACACTCAAAGAGATATTTACCTATGCCAGAGCCAAATTTAAACTCTATTTTAAAGATGAATTCATTTGTTTTTCTCCGGAACGTTTTGTAGAGATAAAAGATAATACCATCGCGACCTTCCCTATGAAAGGTACCATAGATGCCAATCTGCCTCATGCCAAAGAGCGTATTTTAAATGACAAAAAAGAGATGGCTGAACATGTCATGATTGTTGATCTTATACGTAATGATCTGGGTATTATAGGAAAAGACATTAAAGTAGAGAAGTTTCGTTATGTAGAGAAGATACAAGCGGGGGAGAAAGAGCTTCTTCAAGTAAGTTCCAAAATCACGGCACAACTCCCTGAGGAGTGGAAAGATACTCTAGGTACCCTACTCTCTCAGATCCTTCCGGCAGGTTCCATCTCCGGCACACCTAAAAAAAGTACCGTCAACATCATCGAAAATGTAGAAGATTTTGATCGGGGATTTTATACCGGAGTGTTTGGTATTTTTGACGGTGAGTCTCTACGCTCTTCTGTCATGATACGTTTTATAGAAAAAAATAATGATGCACTCTTTTATAAAAGCGGCGGAGGCATTACCATAGATTCTAATGCAAAAAATGAATATGAGGAACTCATTGATAAAATTTATTTACCATTTTAAGAAAATTTCTGTAAACTATTTTTATACTATTTCATAAAGGTTTATTATGTCTAAACTATTTTCAAGTATCATCTTTTCTTTCTTTTTACTTTTTCAAAGCACATCCCTGGCAGAAGAAGAGACTCCTCCTGTAGAAGTGACAGAAGCACAAGAGAGTGAAGCAGTTGAGGAAACTGAGCCTACAGAACTGGAAGCTCAAGCAGAAGTCGTAGAGGAAGTTGAACCTAAAGAAGAAATTTCTGAAGCAGAAAAAGAAGCACAGGCAGCAGAAGAAGCTGAACTTCGTGAAGCAGGTGTCGGAGAGGAACCTGTTCCTGATTAGCTATTTACTTAGTGCGCTAATAACGAAGACAGCCTCTATTGGCTCTATGCTTCCACTGATATTTTCTATCTTCACGCACTTTAGAAAAATAAAGTTCACCCGAATCCCGCCAGGGGTCTATGATGATACCACCCTCTACTCTTGCACCTTTGGCAACCACAACCAGTACATTATGTTCATACAAATATTCCCCTATATTGGCACCCATGAGATGAAACTCAAAAGAAACATACTTTTCATGAGACAAATAAAGGTACAAAGCATCACTCCAATGGTAACAAAGCCCTTTTTCACGCAGGCCCACATTGACTAAAAAATTATGATACTGTGGCGGAGAGGTAAGTTTAAACTCTTTTGTTAAGAGCTGTGTTTTATGAAAAATATCTTGAGAGAGCTGTCTTGCTTCCTCTTGAGGAATATGCTTATCTAAGCCCTGTAACAGTGTCGAGAGTTGTGTTATCTTTGTTTCTGACAGAGAAGATTCTGTAAGCACACAGCCTGAAAGCAAGAAAGAAAAAAGTAAAAGTTTAAACAAGTGACGAAACATACTCACCCGCGAGATATCTTCCAGAAAGGATAATAAGAAGAACCATCACTGCATTATAGGCTAAGAGCCATTTGGGATCTTTAGAAAGTACAAATCCGCCTACAAGCCCTACCACAAGTCCACCGATATGCGCAGAGACATCTATAGAAGGGATGGAGAACCCTATCACAAGGTTGATGCCTATAATGATGGCGAAGTCTTTCATAAAAGCTCTAGCGTGTGAGGCGATCTTATCTCTGTTCGCCAGGAAAAAGCCTGCCAATGCACCAAATATACCAAAGATCGCCCCCGATGCACCTACACCTACCGAGTCAGGATGCATATAAAGCGATGCCAGCCCCCCAAGGAGTCCGGAGAACAAGTAAATGCTTAAGTAAGACTTTGTATCGAAGTAGATTTCTGCAGCACGTCCCACGATATAGAGCGAAAACATATTCATAAGTATATGGGTCATCCCAGCATGCAGGAACATCGCAGTAAAAAGTCTCCACCATGCACCCTGCAGTACGGTATACGAACCATACAATGCACCCATATCTACAAGGGTCCGCATGTCCATATCTGTAAAATTATGGCTAAAAAATGCAGAAAAAAGATAGATGATACTGTTAAGTATGATCAGTGCATAGGTTAGTTTATAGCGTTTGATATCCTCTATCATCAATTTTCACAAATAGCCTCTGCGAACACCACACCGTCCAGATGACCTCTTGCGATCTTGGAGATCTCTTTGAGATCATGGATGAGTACTAAGATACGTGTATCAAAAAGATATTCATTGGCTATGGGCTGTATCATCAGAGCATCATCTTCTTCACAAATGATATACTTTGCTCCCAAAGCATTGGCATAAAGAGCATCATCCAAAGTATTTACAACTACTGAAAAGGGGATAGAGTTGGATTGACAATGCGCTGCATAAGTATGTGAGTCTACTAAAGGTTCAAGTAAAATAATGTCATCAGACTGACTCTTCGTAATCCCTTTGATAGAAAAAATTTTAAAAAAACGATTACTTTTTATCCATGGATGTCCAATAATGATCATGAAACTCCTTCCTTGTTATGGTGTACACTCTTGCGAACAGTAATACTTTCCATTCACAATGAGACTCTCTTTAACCGTGACATAGGTATGACAGGTTGTGCACTCTACCAGTGTATCTTCATCCAGTTTTTTCTCATGTGGGCTTTTTCCTAACTTTGGAAGTTTCCCTCCAAAAAATTTATAAATAAGTAACCCTGCTACAGCAAAGATAATAAGTTTTAAGATCATTCTTGACCCTTAATATAGAGATAATTTCGTTGATTTTTCTGTACTATATCATAATCTAACTGATGTTGTACATCCTCTATCTCATCAAATACACGAGACCCTTTATAAAAAAGATACTCTGTTTGACTGTCAGAGATGGCTTTTGTCAGATCCAAGAGCAGTTTGGTATTTGTTACCGCGCGAGAAGAGATGAGTTCAAAAGCTTCATGTTCTACTTTCTCCACTCTTTTTGCTTCCACTGAGACATTGGGAAGTCCCAGATCTATGGCAGCATATTTTAAAAAAGAGACCCGTTTTTTAAGTGGTTCAGCAAGTACTACTTTGCTATCTGGCAAAGCTATAGCCAAGACAAGTCCGGGAAATCCCGCTCCCGTTCCTACATCCAAAAGTGTTTTTGGTATCTCTATAAAAGTCAAAGGAAAAAGAGAATCCACAATGTTCACATAAATAGCATCTATAGTCTTCGCACCCGTCAGGTTGTGTATCTGATTCCATTCATGTAAAAGTGAAGCAAAGTTTTCCAACTTTACAATAATTTTATCTTCTAAAATGATTTTTTCATTGTCTAGATATTGTGATAGATTCAACTCTCTTCTACCTTTACCAACCCACTCTCAACAAGCTTATTTACAAAATCAGAAAGATCTTTTTCCAACATTTCTGCTTCTACTTCATACTGCTCCGATAACACCTCAAACACTTCCTTTAAAGTTTCTTTCTCCTGCATCGCCTGCCAGATAGCAGTCCCTACTTCATCAAGTCCAAAGTAGTTTTCACTCTCCATATCGAGAAGTACCATCTCTCCGTCCACTTCCTGGGCAAAAACTGTCTCTGCAAATGTGACTTTTTGATCTAGATTCATTATTATCCCTATATATTAATTATTGACTAAACCAAGATGCCAAAGTATTTTACTATTGACTTCATTCATTTCGCTAGCTGTTAAAACGGTTAAACATTTTTCTATTTTTATACGACTCAGCTCCAAGGTACACATTTCATTGATGCACACTTCACTCTCTTTTTCCAAATTCTCTCTCGCTCCTATTTTAACACGCACATCACCACCAGCAATGAATGTTGTCATAGGGATCACCGTTACACCTTTAAATGAAACTTTGTCTATATTTCTGTTTGCTATGTCATTTTGGATGATCAGTGCTGGTCTGATTTTCCCAAATTCACTATTATACTTCTTGCCAAAATTAACAAGATAGATCTCAGCACGTTTCACGCTAAGTCCTCAGAAACTTTTTCTATTTCCAAAAACTCTTTATAGGCATCTTCGCCTAATGCTTCTGCATTACGCATCAGATACATTTCATCTTCTACTTTTTCTCTCACTCGCTCATAAAGTTCATAAGGGAGAACAACACTTTTGATCACATGTTTTTTCATATCTTCAACAAATGCGATCTCTTCCGGACGCGTTACATAAGATGGTTTTTTAATAATATCACTAGACGAAATAGTTATCATAATGGATCCTTTATAATGGGTTTTTAGATATGCCATAATACTATTATAAAAGGTAAATATCAATCTATTTTTTACCCGACTTCAAAAGTTGATCTTGCGACACAGGCATAAAATTTGAATCATAGATCGCAGGGGTACCTCTCACATTCAGCTCCATCGCTGCTTTATCCGTTTTTTTCATAGCCTGTGCTACTGCTTCAGAGTAGACAAAAGGTTTTTTAGCATCTTTTATGAGTACCTGGTATTGGGTAGAACCTTTTAACATGACTTCTTCAAATCTCTCTTTCTTCTGGACATCATCTTTACCCTGCATGATCCACTCAATCATGGCAGGTGATTTTTTATGAAATGAGAGCGGGAAAAGTATGACATGCACCCTGTAGTCATCCAGTTTACCGGCAACTGCTTTTTCAAACCTGGTACAGTAAGGACACTCCGGATCCGTCACGACATAGATCTCTTTACTCCCTTTCCCGTAGGAAAATGACACACCCTCTTTAATCGCTTTCGCATCTTTAGGAAAGAAGATCGCGTTACCCTCTTTATCGTAGGCAGAACCGATATAAAGTTCTGATGTCTTTTTATCTAAAATTGCGGTGATAAGCTGTGAACCCTGTGGTGATCTTGCTTCAATTTTAAGTATGTAAGAGTCAGGTTTTTCTATCGCCCCGGCCAAATGAAGTACCGGGTCTTGCAGCACCTTATTTTTTGTTTTGATCTCTTTAAGCTTCACTTTATCTATAATGATATCAGTAGCGTTGAGTGCAGTGACCGTGGTCATTGCGATAATTACACGAAGAAGTATTCGATTCATCTTATATTTCCTTAGAGTTATTTTGCCAAAGTATAACATTAAACTTTTAATGATAAACTGCTTCTCCTATCCGAGTATCACATTATCCAAATATCTTCCTAGATGAAAAGCACTAAATTTTCTACTCTAATTTGACAAAATATACCAAATGGTGTACAATCATCAAAAAAGGATTTGTATGCCAAAAGTACAAACTAGTCTGCGCTTAGAAGAAGAGACTTTCAATGAAGCCAAAAAAATACTCAAATCTCTTGGTATGAATTTCACAGAAGCAGTTAATGTATTTGCTTCTATGGTCGTACAGGAGAGGGGACTTCCTTTTGATGTGATAAGTTCTAAGTATCCTGCCCTATCTTACAAGGAAGCACAAGAAAAAGTGCAGCGATCCATAGAGAATATATCTGAAGAAAAAGGTATACCTTCTGATGAGTTTTTTTCAAAGATCTTAACCAAGTGAAGCAGTATAGTGTCATTATAGAACCGGAAGCAGGAGATGATCTGGAAAATATTTATGATTTTATTGTAGAGAATGATACTCCTGTAAAAGCGCAACATTTTTTGCGTAAACTTCAGGTTGCCATAAGTTCATTGGTCTATATGCCAGAGCGTTGTCGCATGAGTATTTACATTAAAAACGATAAGACACACGACATGATAGTGCATGGATATACGATTTGTTACCATATTTCAGAGGATACAGTGCATATAGTAGCCGTATTTCGTCAAAGAGCATTTTGATGCATTTTGACACTTATTTTGGGTTACAAATAGGGGTCTAGCTAGCACCTTAAATTTATAGAAACAACAGGAAGTATGATGTGAACTATAACTCAAAGGGAGGGAAAATTATGGTTGATTCTTTAGTGGAACAGGTTACTATTTGTAGCATTGTTAGTGAAATTTATAGGTGGCGACTGACCCCATAAAATTTAAATAGTAAGGTTGTGGTCTTTATAAGCTTAACTGATAAGCTCCATATGCCATTGAAGCCAATACCGCAGCTGTTGCTATGATTATCAATACAGCCATAAATGTCATCTTATCTCCTTTAAGGATTTTATTTTATTATGCATTACCCTTGCTAAAAAAGCGAACATCATTGCAAAAACCAAAATACTAATGACACCAAGTATCAATAGTAATTCTCATGAATTATCTAAAAAGACTTTCGATGTACCTGCACCTATAGTAATAATAAATGCAACAATAAAACCTAAATAAGTTTTAATAGCGCCAATCTCTTCTTTTATCTCATCAATTCTAGCCATAAGGCATTATATCAGATAGATGATTAGATATCAAAGTATGGTACGAACAGCATTCTTTAAAAACAATAACGTTGCTCTACCCCTCTGTTGATAATATGGTAATAACCTGCTATCTCTAAACGTGGTTTTCTTGGCATGGAATTCCTTGCTGATGCTTTTACTAATTGAGAGTATAGCTTAGATTGGATTATATAGCATTAGCATCACCTCTTAATCCATAAAGTATTATAGCATAGTTTCTGTCTGGAAATTTAGCATTCTAGGGGTGATAGCAATAGTATAATTTAAACTTTGATTGTATTTTTGAATTTACATTTCCAATCGTTCTGCAAGAAACATCTTCATAATTGCTTGACGAGCAACACCAATACGTTTAGCTTCCATATCTAACTTTTCTATCATCCATTTAGGTAGATCTAAATTTACCCTTCTCTGTTCTATATTTGGTCTTGTTGCTTTAGACCAATCAACATACTCATCCAAATCTTCATAATTATCAAAAGCTTCATCAAATTCTTTAGCTGTTTTCATAACGTAAAATCTCCTTTTTCCGTGATCTTCTAACAGAAATGATTCTTATGGTTTCTTCTCTGTAAGTAATAATTGCTGTCCAATATTTATGATTGATCTTCCCTATGCACATTATACGTGTTTCATCGGGAAAATTCAAAACTATTTCAAGCATCATTTCATCTTGCCAAATTTCTTGTGCTATTATGAAATCGACACCATGTATTTCAATATTGGTTCTATTTTTGGGTTCATTGTATTCAAATTTCATACCAAAACTATACCTAATTATTAAAAAAGAGTCAATAGTAATCATTATTTATTCCCTATTTCTCTTTATCACAGCATTCACCGCCGGCTGGTCAGAGGGGTCAGTCACTACCTATAGCCTAAAGATGAAGGGCTCCGCGAAGTTGAAGATAAGCTTATTTTTTTTGGGATATAAGGACAAGTAGCATTAGCATCACCTGGCACCTAAAACTAAAATTCGGGAATCTACAATTTGGAATGTTAGCTTTACTTTTTATGCTATAATGTATTTACACAAAATTTATATATGAAAGAGTAAGTTATGAAAAAGGTATGGAAAAAACCAATATTTAAGAAAATTGGCTTATTGGAGAAAATAACCCTAGGGGGAAGTGGTTCTAAGACAGAAAAAACAGGGCAAACAAATAGAAATAGAAGACCTGCTTAAACACTTTCAAGTGATCTCATAAGCATATATGCTGTAATGATCTTTCCTAGCTCATAAGGATCATTGTTTTTAAAATCAAACTTTAAAAGATCCTCTTTTAACTGGAGGCAATTAATATAATTTTGTTTTTCATCACTACAGCCTATTTGCTCTATTTCCTTTTTTAAAATTTTAAGTGCCTCAACGTATCGTCTTTTATACGTATGATTTACCTTGACCTCATCTGTTTTTGAAAAGTGAAGGATTTCAGAGGGCAATAAGTCATTAACAGCATCTTTTATAAGGTGTCTGCATTTTCCCTCTTTGGGGTAAAATAGTTCTTCAGGGACACCAAGAGCAAATTCAACAATACGTTTATCCAAAAGAGGATATCTGTACTCAAGTTTTTTAGAAAAAGCCATCAATCCCCACGACTCAATTCTTTCTAAAATATGTCCATTATGATAATACATCTTTTGCTGATTTCTTACACCGGAAACATTATAAAACTTTTTTACATTATACAAATCAAGAATTTTAGATAAATATTGTGTTGCATAAAGGCAGTATTTTGAATCAATAGGACTTTCTTCTTTTTTTCTGAGCTTATCCATTACGACATCTGGAAGGATACGAACCAGCGCAAGCTTCATAAATTTTTTCCAAGATATTTCTTCATATTTTTTTTCTTGATAGAAATATTTTAATACTTTAAAAAGATCCCCTTTCCAAAATAAACCTTCTATATATGTTGTTCCATTATTAGTAATCAGCTCATCACCACCCCACCCTGAAAGAATTGTACGTACGCCTAATGAATTTGCACTATTTTGTACATAATATTCATTCCACTCGTACATCGTACCTTTTGTGAAAATATTATGAGTTTTCCATTGATCCACCATAAATTTCGAATCAATGGAAAACTCATGATGCTCTATATTCTTTTCTAATGCCGCAATTTTTCTACTAAAGCTCCAAGATTCATATTCATATTCATCAGTATCCTTCGGTATATTTATCCAGTTATAGGCATGGAGCATTGCACTCTTTTGTTCTAACTCTCTTGCTGTAAATACTGCAAGGGGAGAAGAGTCAATGCCTCCACTAAGATGTGAAGCGATAGGATAGTCGGTACGCAATCTACATTTAACAGCCATCTCAAAAAGCTCTCTTAATTTTTTTACGTATGCCTCTCTTGTATTGTATGATATTTGAGGTATTTTCTCTATATCCCAAAAAAAAACTTCAACCACATTTCCGCCTGAGACTGTTCTTGTTGAGGCAGCCGGTAGCTTGTTTATGCTATTGAAAAAAGTCTCTCTTGTTTTTTCTACTCCCTCATCTTGCATATATATGGCAACTGTATCATCATTCAAGGTATAAGGAATTATAGGATGCGAAAGTAAAGTGGATATATCATTTCCAAAGACAAAGTGATCATTATCTAAATAATAATAAAAAGATTTTATGCCAATATGATCCCTTACACAAAACAACTGCTCTTTTTTTTCATCCCAAATTACAAATGAGAAATCACCCAAAAGATACTTAGGGCATTCTTCTCCCCATTTTTTATACGCTCCAAGAATAAACTCACTGTCACCGATTTGATCCATAGGACGATCTGGCAACTCTATCTCTTTTGCAAGTTCTTCACGATTATCTATCCGGGCATCCATAGTTAAGATATATGCTTCTTTTTTTAAAGGCAAATGTTCATACTTGGACTCAGGTGTATTCAAGAGCATTGCATGTCCAAGTGCCACAGAACCGTCTATCCACAGTTTACGTTCATCAGGCTCCCAAGAGGACATTGTATCTAGCATATCATTCGCTATTTTTTTATCAACAGGCTCACCATTACGATTGAAAATACCAAAAAAACCACTCATTCGTTTTTCCCTTCAAGATCGGTTTGATGCTGTATGATAGCATCATATACCTCGCTAAGTCTTTCCAGATCCCAGGGCACTGTGATTTTGAAAATAGATACAAATTGTAAAATATCGGTCAAATATTTCATTTGTACAGATTCAGGGAAAAATAGATTCATCTCTTTTGCTTGACGAAGAGCCTTAAAATTTTCTATTCCTGAAAGCTTTTCAATGCTTACTTCTTGGTCTGATGCCACACCTTCAAGCGCATAAATAGTCTGCATCACTTTTGGAGTATGCGTAAACTGTTCGACAAAAAACCCCATATCCTCCATATTGCGGTATGGACGATGATAAGGATACGAAGGCACTGCAAAAATACCATCTTCTTTCCGAAGCGTAGCCACCTTGTCATCAGAGATCATCGTGTGACCCTGTTTCATAAAGTAGTCTGTCATCGTCGATTTACCACCAAAAGATTCTGCGATGAAGAGAATCGGTTTCCCCCCTACTTCAACTGCTCCCGCATGTAGAAAATCGTAAATACCCTCGATAGTAAAAAAAGTCGGTAATACAACATGAAGAAGCCAATACTTCAACAGGTATTCAGTAAAACTTTCATGTGCAATATACTCGATCTCATATGTGCCACTATGCCAAAAAAAAGTCAAAATACCTTTGATTTCAAAAGCCCAGGTCTGCTCTTTTTGATTGTGGTTGAATTCTCCATCAGAATAAAGTGCAAGCTCTCTTCCCTGACTTTCTGGAAATTCAATTTTGTTTTGTACTGTATCAGCTAATTCAAGATATTTGCTTTCTTTGATTATGATAGAATTTACAAATGATCCTTCAACCTTTTTATCATTCTTCAATTCCGGAATAAATTTGATGTAGTGCCTGTATGCGATCATTTGATTCTCTTAAAAAATATTTTATTATTCATATCATTATCTTTTGATCTTTGTACCGTAAACTGTCATACGCTATTTTATCAAGTATTTACTGTCAATGAAGTGTTGAATTTTTTTGTAGGTTTGTGTAGGTTTGGCCGTGCCAAACGCCATGAGGAAATCCAAATCACTATCACAATCTAAAACTGCCATTCAGTTTAAACCGGGATTTGACGTTTGGTGGGACCAAACCTCCATGTTCTTGCAAATATTCCTTCACTGTCATATTGTACTACAACGATACACGTATGACATTCCCTGAAGATACATTCTTAACTGCTTCAACAAGTGCATTTTTTGAATGTGACAGATCTGAAAAATGATTAGAAACTGCTCGAATCACTATAGTGCCAAAAACTCTATTTTTAAACTGTTGCTGGTATTCAATATTTCCATCAATCGTGATAAAAACTTCTACATTCCGAATATCCAATTCTTCAAGCAGTATTTTATCTGTTGAACCAGACAGTCCTATTTGAGGTACTGTCCATACCTCATCGTCCGGGAAAAACTGTGTTATTCTTTTTGGCAGACACTCATCTATGATGATCTTCAT
Source organism: Sulfurovum sp. (assembly GCA_002733215.1). GTDB lineage: Bacteria > Campylobacterota > Campylobacteria > Campylobacterales > Sulfurovaceae > Sulfurovum. The sequence goes on from NVUY01000002.1 coordinate 192,987, forward strand.
ATTTTAAGCAGCAGTTGTGTTTTCAATGGCAACTTCCGCACTTTGCAATACAAGACGTACCTGTTCAAAAGAAACTGTTGGGAAATCTTCAAGAAAATCTTTTACTGTATCTCCTGCCACAAGATAATCAAACAGATTTCGTATAGGTACACGCGTATCACTAAACACCAATGTACCATTCAACACATTCGGATTACTTTCAACTATTGACATGATATAGTCCTTTCGATTTATTGATATTAGTATAGCATAAAACCAAAAATAATTTTAATCTTTTCTTCCCTATTCAATTGCTATGTAGTCCAGTCGGGATTTGACGTTTGGTGGGACCAAACCTACCTATTCTTGCAAATATTCCCTAATGTGCCAGATCCCAAAAGCGATCATATATAATCTTTCACGGCAGTGATACTACTCAAAATAAGAATATTGTCTTCTAAATATTTAAGCTTCATTACGAAAAATATTTACACTACTTGACACAGTGCAGATTTTATCTGCTCATACTCTTTTGTACTGATCTGTGAGATAAGTTTGATCACTCTTGTTTTTGAGATCGTTCTTATTTGATGTATCAATACATCACTTTCATACTCCAACCCATCTCTCTTGGATATCCTTACCCTATAGGGAGTGACATCATCTATAAGCTGTGTAGACAATGGCAAAACTATCAGAGTCTCCAACTCTTCATTGTCCATATCATCACTCATAATGAGAGCCGGACGTATCTTCCCCATCTCACTACCTTTTTTGGGGTAAAGGTTCACCAAAATGATCTCTCTACGCTTATAAACCGTCATCTACTCCACTCTCCATAAATTCCCAGTCTGTACTATGTTTAATTTTTTTTAGTTTGAGTAATTTTTCTTCACGCTCAATCCGTTCCATAGCTTCTTTTATATACTCTTCATACTTCGCAGCAATAAAAAAACCTAATGATTTGTGTGCACGCCTATCCACTATCTCACCTACTGTCATACTTTTTATCAAAGAAGGTTTACTCTGAATCTCTGTGATACCATAACTTAACATTTTGTATCCTTATATTTTAATCTATATAGATTATATCACAGTTAAGTTAACATAGGGAAAACTCTTCACTATCTTATTTTGACATTTGGCAGGACGAAATCTACGGGATTTTGCATTGTTTCTGTAGGTTTATCCGTGCCAAACGTCAAGAGGAAATCTAAACTACAATCACAATCTAAAATTACCTATCATGCAACCTGGGATTTGACGTTTGGTGGGACCAAACCTACCTATTTCCACCCAAACACAGATAATACAGTAAACTCCTCATGCCCTCCAGCACCGGTGATGATGGCATCACCACACTGTGACCAGGCATGGGCTTTCATCTTCTCTTTACTCTCTTCATCTTTTGCCGCTCCCAGATAAAACACTCCGGGAATCCCACGTTTTTGTAACATCTTTTGTGCAGTAAGTGACTGTGCTAAACAGGCACTTTCCCAGGGAGTGTAGGCAGAGGCTCTCAGGATGGCTTGCCCTACCATCTTCGCAGTTTTCATCTCTTCTTCACCCAGTTTTACTAACTCTTTTTTCTTCGCTACATGTTCTAAAGAACGTGTTAATCGCTTAAATGAAACCGTTAAAATAGCTGCACGCATTTTTCCTAAAGTATAATAAGCTTCCATAAAAAGCTTTTTCTCTTCTGATGATAGTTTGGTGAATTTTTTAAATTTTTGGATCATTAAAAATTTGTATTATTTCTGATACTGCTGTGTATACTTTAAAGTTGTTTCAGCCATTTGTATAAGGGAAGGAGTTAGTTTTATAATGTCTTCAAAAAGATCCTGTAATGCATCATCAATGTATTCGTGTGAAATTTCATTGCGTAGATCTTTTATTTGCCGTATGGTTTCTATATTTTCAAACAATCCCCGCTTATGTGCATGGTTGACCGTATCTATCAACGTACCCTGATTTTCAAACTCAACCGCATCTATACTGCGAAATATCTTTCGAACTAAAAAGTCTATCATCCTACTAAAACGACTGCAGAGGTTTTCGTAACTGTCAAATTCAGAAACTTCATACTCCGGTTTTAGACCAATGTTTTGTACCTCATCAAATGAGTGATTGAGCCAAAATAGCTGTTTTTCCAATAGTGCACGATTTGCAAGCAGATTGTCTATGCTCAAAGTTTTACAGCCTTGGGAAATACCATTTCAACAAATGGCGTTTGTACGCTACCATCATCTCTAACTATATCCATCTTTTGTTCTCCAAATTCTTCAAAAAAATTCCAACGAATATCTCTCAAGTCACTCTTTTTTATACTCTGAGAAATAATCAAAATATCTATGTCTCCTCCCCGTTTTGTCATATCAGTACGTGAACCAAACAGATAAATATCAGCACGAGGATCAGCGGAGGAAACAGATTCTTTCAAATTCTTTATCTCTGCACTGCTTAATCGCACTGAAATATTTGTTTCTTCGATAGTTTTATTCATGAGATAATTATACCATAAAGTCAAAATCTTCTTTGATCAAACCTCTTTCCTGAAGTTCATCATAAGACCCTTCAGCCTGCACTCTACCCTCTTCTATAAGATAAATATAATCCGCCTGCCTAATAGTCGTCGTTCTATGAGCGATGATAATGGTCGTTCGTCCTTTAAGGAATGGTGCTAACGTTTCATAAAGGTGAAACTCTGTTGCATTGTCTAAAGCAGAAGTGGCTTCATCAAATATGATGATCTTCGGGTCGGAGAGTATAAGTCTTGCAATGGCTAGACGTTGACGTTGACCACCAGAGAGACGGATACCGTTTTTCCCGATGGCTGTTTCCAATCCATCTTCTAAATTTCGAATAAAACTTTCAAGTTGTGCCGCTTTCAACGCATTGTAGATCTCTACCTCACTCTTCTCTTTAGAGAGGGTAAGGTTCATGCGTATCGTGTCATTAAAGAAAAGTGCCTGTTGTAACATCAGTGCTACGTTTTCACGTACTACAGGGAGTCCTATCTTCTCTATGGGTACATCACTATACAGAATGTTACCTGTATGTGAAGGGTAAAACCCTACCATGATCTGTGCAATGGTTGTTTTACCACTTCCACTCGGACCGATGAGGGCTATCTTCTTTCCCTCTTCTGCCTTAAGACTGATATCGTGTAATACCTGGCTCCCTTTGCCATAAGCAAAAGAGATATGCTTGAGTTCAAGAGATGCGGTCTTACGCTCTTTAAAAGGATCAGACTCATGTGGGTAATGTGGTTCTTGTGCGAGAGAAAGCAAGGTATTGATACGTTCCAGTGCCGGTTTTGTATTTTGGTAAGAAATAACCAAACCCATAAGCTGTTGAATAGGCTGGACAAGGGTGGAAAGGTAAAAAAGAAAAGCGATCATCATCCCAATGGTCAGATCTGAATAGGCCACTGCTGCGATCCCCAGTGCCCGGAAAATGTCTACAACAGTGTTGGTCAAAAGTGTAGAAGAACTCTGTGCCACAGAAGCTTTGTAACCATAATCCAGAGAAGCATCTTCTATCTTCTTCGCACGCCCCTGAAGGATGCCAAAAAAGTTTCGCTCCTGATTACTTGCACGTACCTGTATGAAAAGTTCAAGCGTTTCGTTCAGCAGTTCATGATACAGTTCATAGGCCTCATACTGACGACGGAGTAACTCACCTGTTTTACGTCCAAGCAATCTTGCAAAACCTAAAAAAAGTGGGTTTAACATAAAAACCAAAAGTGCCAGTATCCAGTTCATCCAAAGCATCACCGCAGCGATACCCACTAACATGAGTGAAGCACTCAGAAGTGTGGTAACCACCTGACCTGCAAAACCACTCACACCTTCCACATCCTGCACTGTCTTTGAAGCGATGCCTCCTGACTTAAGTGTTTCATACTCAGAGATGGATACTCGTTCCAAATGATGTAAGATACGATGACGAAGCAAATAAGATATCTTTTGTGTGATCTTTGTGGCATAAAAGGTTTTTTTATTGTTGAAGAAAAATGCTACAAAACGTAATAATAGTACGATCATAAGTATGACGCCAATATAGACCCATGTTTCATTCGATCCAAAGGAAGAGGAGATCATCTCTGTCATTTTCCCCGGATGATCCAAAAGTACTTCATCGATAAGAAGTGGGACAAGCATCGGGATAGGCAGCAATAACAGTGTCGCAACTACACCATAAAGCGAAGTACGCCAAAAATCACTCTTTTGTGTTTTGATCTGATTATAGAGTGTTTTAAAGGTATAGTTTCCTGTCATGTTGACCTATGATTTATATTTTGTTCGTATTTTAACATAAAATACGTACTTAGGCTTCTGTAGTCTTCACCACTATAGCCTTATACACTTCATCCAGTCTATCAAGATTCCAAGGAACCATAACCTTATAAACAGGGATATGTTTTGACATTTCAGCAAAGAATTCAAAACGTTCTTTTTTCATAAATGAAAAATTGACAAAAGGTGTATAGTGAAATGCTTTAAACTTTTCTATGCCTTTTAATTCATGTATCTCTACCATTACTTCAGGTTCACTTTTTTCTAACAAATACACAGCATGAAGAGGTTTAGGTTCTGTAGCAAAATTCTCTACAGGATACCCCAGTGTTTCAAGTTCTCTATAAGGTCGATGAAAAGGATAAGATGCAATGGCGTAATATGTATCTCCCCGTTTATCGATAGCCATGGAATCATCTGAAAGCATCGTATGCCCTTTTTGGATGAAGTAGTCAGTAAGTGTAGACTTGCCGCCAAAAGAAAAAGCTGAGAACAGTACAGGTTTACCTTCTATTTCTACAGAGCCTACATGTAAGATACGATACCTTCGTTCTAGCTCCAAAACAATAGGGAAGAAGGTATGAAAGATCCAGTAACGTAATTGAACAGGCGTATATTTACTGCCTTTAGTGTAAAGAATCTTTCGTTCTTTGGCATCCCAGATGAGTGTTAACACATCTTTAATTTCCAAAGCCCAGGAGAAGTTTTTATCTGCTTTATAAAAAAGTTTTGCACTACAGTAACGTGCTTCTTGTCCGGACATGAGTGCCCAAGAGGTTTTTAAAGAAAAAGTATCAAAAAGAAAAGAGTCTGATTGTTTTAAGATCACTATCGTGTTCAAACCATCATGTAAAACATCATTCTGAAATGTCTTCTCATTTTTAAAAATAAGGTTATGGTTAAAAACAATCATCAAAGGAAAGCTAACAATTGAATGCTAATGATTATGTGTGATCAAGTTCATCAACTAGTCCTACCGCCAAGTAGAAGATTTGTTATTAGTAGGAAAAATTTTATTGTCTGATCCAAATGCTGCTACTGGCTTTGCCAAACTTCCCAATATAATTAAACTGGGTGTAGCATATGCTGATCTTTTTAAAAACTGACGGCGTGATACAGAGGTTTTTTTAGATACTTCCACCTGATCTACTTTCTGTTCTAGCGTTTGCTTGTTTCTATTTTCCATCACGTGCCTCCTTAAATATCGGCGGTTTTGAAAGATCAAATGACTCAGCTCTTTTTGCTTCTATTTTCGCATTCATTATAGCTACATTTTTTTGAATGCTTTTGGCTTTAGATGTCAAAGCGCTACTTTTCGTTAATGGGATGCTCACAACTTCAGTTTGTACAACCCATTCAAATACTCTTTCATTTTGACCATTCATATTAAAAATATACGTTTGTGCCTGTCCATCAACACTTACTGCTATTTCTTTCCCTGTCTCTACGTCAACGAGTTTCATATATGTGATCAGAGGATTGTTTAAAGAAAGAGACTCCTTGTACTGTTCACGGTTCTCACTATCAATATACGGTGTCAATAGATACATTCCGTTCCAAGTCAAAGAAACTTCAGATGTACTGTCATCTGTTCCTACTGTAAACATCCAACGTTCCTCCGTACCTTCTTGATACGTATGATAATCGCTTTTATAGACATCTGCTGTTCGCCCGTCAGGATCAATAAATACTACATCCAAATAAGGCCCTGAAAAACGACCGCTAGATATAAGTGTATGTTTTGCAGCAGCATCACTCTTTTCAAGTATACCAAATTGTGCTGAGTTTGTTTTCAAAGCTCTACTTGGCGCTTCTGCTACTAACCGAATGTACCAGTTGGCCGGTTTAAACTCCTCCTCGACCAGAGGTTTACTGTCATGCTCTTCTTCCTCGACCAGAGGTGTCTCTATCTCCGGTCTCACTGAAATTGCTGTTGTCTCTTCTGTTTCCGGTACATCTTCGACGACAACGGTATTGACATTGTCATTGCTCTCTTGAGTCGTTGAATTACACCCTGCAAACATTAAACCCATTATTAGATAAACAATCATATATTTTTTCGATAACATCTTCTACTCCTGTGGTATTAACAGTTTTACTGTTTTTGTGAGTGTTGGAATAAAAACTTTTATCCATGCTCCATGGTAAGGTGTCAACTGACACCCTCCCGGTGTTGTATCTGTACACTCTTTATAATCTGTAGTAATGATACTACCATTTTCACCCGTACCTTGACCGCCTGGCCATAATGATATGGTTCTAGATGCATATCCGGCTGTTTCTGCTTCTTCCGGTGTTAGAACTTCTATATTACTTCCATCCAGGTCACTCACGATAAAACGACAATCACGCCAATTTATCGGTGTTTTTCCAACAAATCCGCTCAAGTTATATCGTTTAGATCCTGATCCATCAGATCCATCAGTAGAAACAGATCTAAGGTCGATCTCTACACAACGATTACTTACACAATCTGCTGTTCCATTATAAGATGAGTCATACTCAACATCTTCAAGTCCATCCACATCCCAATCGACTGCAACAGCACTGCCAAGCCAGTACCCTTTTCCAAGTACGATGGGTTCATTATTAATATAATCTACTTTTACCCAATCAGAAAGGTTATCATTCTCATGATATTCACGCTTCCAAAGCACCCAAGCATTCTCATCGCTTGAATCGTAACTAGCGCCTACAAAATCATCGCCAAATACCTCTTGCACACCAATTGCCACACTTCTGCTTTCAGCCGGAATTCCGATCATCTCCCAACTGCCCCCTACAATATTAGAACCGCAAGTAACCTGATTTCTATCTGTGCCATTGTAATTCTTTTTCAGTAATTCATTGTCAAAGATCCATTTGATCTCATTTGCACTTAACCCACTCTTCCATACTTTTACTTCATCCAAATTTCCTTTGAGTGTAGCATCTCTAATATCATCAAATGCCATTTTTATCGGGTCTGCACTACTGATACTTAGCCCGGCATTTATAATACTTCCAGCTTCAACACCATTTTTATAAAGCTGCATACTATTTCCATCATAGGTAGCTGCTATATGTACCCAACCATCTGATACCGTTAACGTCGTATCAATAAATTGATTATTTGAATTATATTTACCTATGTAAAATCGTAATTTATCACCGGCTGAACTATCAGGGTTGACAAATCCCCAACCATCATTCCAATTATATATTTTAGTCTTCGTCAGGACATGTGCCCATTTGCCTAATTGTTGATCAAGTTTGATCCAAAAGGAGACACTCAATGCACCATTTGTATTTCCTACAGAACTATCTTCTGTCTGCATCTGATCCTGATCCGTACTGAAGAGTGCACTAGTGTTGATTATTCCAGTAGTAATCGCTGTATTATTAAATGAAATAGTATCATGAGCATTTATGCTGCTATCTCTTACATCCGAATAGGCACTGCCAAGCCAAAAACACTCATCCATACGATATTCAACAATAAGTGTATTTGTTACAGTGATCGTAAAACTATCTGATAGTGAAGTACCATCTTTATCTGTTGCTGTTACACTGAGGTTCTGTGTTTCCGAAACACTTGGTATACCGTTTATAATACCTGTAGCAGTATCAAATTCAAGTCCGGAAGGAAGTGTGCCTGTCAAACTATATGTTAGTACAGGATCTCCATCGGTAAGTGTAACATAGTCAGAAACATTCAATGTAAAAGGAAGGTCTACTACTGCTTCACTGTCTGGCACATCACCCATTTTAGGTGCGGTTGGCAGTTCATTAAACACGATATGCAAAAGAGGCGCTGTTGCAGGGTTACGATCAAAGCTCACTGCCACTCTGGAGCATTCTCCATCGTTACAATTTTCATTATAAGGTTTCATCATGATTGCCATAGCATTACCTGCTTGCCAAGTTCCAAGGTCAACAAGTTCCTGCACAATCGCTGTAATATCTGCAGTTTGATAATCTTGACCACTTGTCCATTCCGGGACATTAAGCCAATCAGCAAAAGCACTTGTTTCTACACGCCCTGTAATATTACTACTTGATCCTGCATACGTTAAAGGATTACTGTTATTTTCACCTACAAGTGTTATATCAGTCTGTCCAATCTCATCTCTTCTTGCCCGAAACTGGATGTACGCATTACTAATTGTTGCGCCATTAGGTATCTGCAGATTAGCGAAACGAAGACCTACCTTTTGAAGGGTATCTGTGGAGTAGACAACTATATCTAATTGATCTTCATTCGTATATACATTACCAGTGTTTATCTCCTCAACTGCATCATCACTATTTGAAGCAATACGTACATCAATTGTATCAGCATCCAATAGTGAAATAAAGAAAGCTATAAATATGCTTGTTAAAAATAATTGTTTCATGTCTCCGCCTATGTTTGTAATTTGTAATTTATATAGGCAACCTGGCGATCTTCTCATCTGCTATAAAGTTATAGCATCAAAGACCCATGGTTTTCTGGCCCTGCCTCACGACAGGTGTAGCATTTTTCTATGTTTAAACTTTTTTTAAAGTTAATAAATATTAATTAAAAATAGGATTATACTCAAAAAATGTCATATAAATGTCATATAAGTGTCAAACAAGTGCAAATTTTGAGTAATTAGAGATTAAAGCAGATGCCCCATCTGGTCTTTCTTGACTTTAAGATACCCTTCATTATGGGGATTTGACTGGATTTTGATAGGTAAACGCTCGACGATCTTTATCTTGCCTAAACTTTCTATTTTTCTGGGATTATTGGTAAGCAGTTTGAGTTTGTCTATACCAAAATATTTTAAAATGAACTCTACTACTTCATAGGTGCGTTCATCTGCTTTGAAACCAAGCTGGTGGTTGGCTTCCACTGTGTCAAAACCTTTGTCTTGCAGGGCATAAGCATTTACCTTGTTAAGCAGCCCAATGTTTCGGCCCTCTTGACGGTGATAGATAATCATACCACCCTCTTTGGCGATGAGTGCTTGAGCAAAAGCAAGTTGTTCTCCACAGTCACACTTTACAGAGCCCATGGCATCACCTGTGAGACATTCGGAGTGTATGCGGACTATGGGGGTGTCTATCTCATCTAGATTTTCACTAAACATGGCTAAGTGTTCTTTAGCATTTTTCACCTCTAACTCTTTAAAGGCTTGTATGTTAAAAGTGCCATATTTTGTGGGCAAGGTGGCAATCTGTGATATTTCTATATTATTCATCGAGTAGAACTACCCCTCAACCAAAGTTTCAGTTGTAGGTAGGACCCTCACAAATCCGTACGTGCGGATTTCCCGCATACGGCTTTTCAATGTC